>NZ_CP094975.1:607500-1207500 GCF_023509015.1 Pseudomonas abieticivorans | reverse complement strand
GCGGCAGGCGTCGTCCAGCCAAGTACCGGCGTAATCTTTCAGGCGGGCGGGCAACAGGTCACTTTCCCAGGCGCTGGCGGGTGCACTGTAGCCTTCGAATTGCTCCAGCAGTTGGTTCAGCGCCGCCGGCCCCTGCAAGCGCGCCTGGGGCGCCAAGTGCTGCCAGTCAAACAGGAACCGCATGAAATCCTGCAACGACACCGGCTCGATTTCCCGGCGCAAGCGCTTGAGGGTGTAGCGATGGATACGTGCCAGCAAGTGCCGCTCGCACCACTGGGTATCGCGCACGTTGGGGCGAAACTGGCCACGCAATACATAGCCTTCGCCCTCAAGCTGCGCTAATGCTTGCTCCACCTGCACAGGCGGCAGGTTCAAAGGCCCACTGATGTCACCCAACAGTTGCGGGCCAAAACCACTGAGCCGGCCCCTTACCAATTCCAGGCGCGCCTCGTCGGCGCTCCATTGCTCGTCGAAACCGGGCAGCGGCTTGAGCAACGGCGCCATGCGCGCGTCCGGGTACACCGCTTGCAGGCAGCTCAGGCGCTCGCGTGCCAGCCACAGTGCCTGGCCGTTACCCATTTGCAGCAGGGTGGCCCGGCCGCTGGCCGCGAGCGCGTCCAGCCAAGGTTGCCAGTGTGGGTGTGCGTCGGCCTCGACCTGGGTGATGCCGCCCAGAGTCATCAGCGCTTCGTGCATTTCATCGCGCTGGTTGGGCGCAGGCCAGGCTTCGGCCGCCACGGCTGCAATCGCCTCGGCATCCAGCGCGCCTAGGTCGTCGGCGGCCCGGGGCTCGCTCCAGCGTCGGTTCAGCACTGCCTGGGTGCGGCGCTCCTCTAGCGGTGCATCATCAAGAAACGCATACGGCCGCGCATTCAAAATGGCTGCCGCCAGCGGTGAAGGGGCCGGCAGGTCGCAGCTCAGCAGGCGCACTTCGCCGCGCTCCATGCGCCGCAGCAAGGCCAGCCAACCTTCGCAGTCCATGGCCTCGTGCAGGCAGTCGTCCAGGGTTTGTTCCACCAGCGGGTGGTCGGGGATCTCGCGCTCGCCGGCGAGGTTTTCCAGGCAGGCGATCTGGTCGGGGAACACCGTGGCGATCAGGTCTTCGCTTTTCATCCGCTGCACCTGCGGGGCCACCTTGCGCCCGCCGCTGTATCGCGGCATGGCCAGGGCGACACCGGCGTTCCAACGCCAGCGCACGCCAAACAGCGGGGCGTCGAGCACGGCTTGGATCAGCAGGTGCTCGGCGCTGTTGGAGTTGAGATAACGCCACACCTCGTCCAGTTCGAAACTGTGGCTGGTAGACAGCGACAGCACGATCGCGTCTTCGCTGGCTGCCGCCTGCAATTCGAAGTTGAAGGTGCGGCAAAAGCGCTTGCGCAACGCCAGCCCCCACGCACGGTTCAGGCGGCTGCCAAAGGGGGTGTGGATGATCAACTGGGTGCCGCCGCTCTCATCGAAAAACCGCTCCATCACCAGGGTGTCCTGGGACGGCAGAGCGCCCAGTGCGTTGCGGGTGCGGGCCAGGTAGTCGATCAGTTGCTCGGCGCTGTCCGGGTGCAGGCCCAACACCTGTTGCAGCCAGCTCAAGGCCGGTTGCAGTTGGCCGGGGCTCTGGCCCAGCAGGTTGTCGATCTGTGCTTGCAGGCGCGCCACGGCAAACGACAACTCGTCGCTGCGCCCCGGTGCCTCGCCCAGCCAGAACGGAATGTTCGGCGGCATGCCCTGGGCGTCTTCGACGCGCACCTTGCCGGTTTCCACCCGCAGGATGCGGTAAGAGGTGTTGCCCAGTTGGAAGACGTCACCGGCGATGCTTTCCACGGCGAAGTCTTCGTTCACGCTGCCGATGTTCAGGCCCTGTGGGTCGAGGATCACGCTGTAGTCGGCGTTGTCGGGGATGGTGCCGCCGCTGGTCACCGCGGTGAGTTGGCTGCCGCGCCGGCCGCGCAGGGTGGCGCTGACCGCATCGCGATGGACATAAGCGCCGCGCACGCCTTGGCGGCCGCTGTAGCCTTCGGCGAGCATCTGCAACAGCGCCTGGTAATGGGCAGGGTCAAGCGAGGCGTAGGGCATGGCTTGGCGAAAGCAGTCGTACAGCGCCTGCTCGTGCCACTCCTGGCAGCTGACTTCGGCGATGATCTGCTGGGCCAACACGTCCAGCGGCGCGCGGGGGATGTGCAGGATGTCCAACTCGCCGCGGCGCACGCAGTCGAGCAGGGCGGCGCACTCGATCAGGTCATCGCGCGAGGTTGCGAACAAGCGCCCCTTGGGCGTGCCGCCGACCTGGTGCCCGGAGCGACCCACCCGCTGCAAAAACGCCGAGATGGAACCCGGCGAGGCGATCTGGCACACCAGGTCGACCTCGCCGATGTCGATGCCCAGTTCCAACGAGGCGGTGGCCACCAGCACTTGCAACTCGCCGCGCTTGAGCCGCTGTTCGGCCTCAAGGCGTTGCTCCTTGGCCAGGCTGCCATGGTGCGCGGCCACCGCCGTGCGGCCCAGGCGCTCGCTCAGGTGCCGCGCCACCCGCTCGGCCAGGCGCCGGGTGTTGACGAACACCAGGGTGGTGCGGTGTTCGCGGGCCAATGTCGCCAGGCGCTCGTACACCAGCTCCCACACATCGTTGGCCATCACCGCGCCCAGCGGCACCTGTGGCACCTCTATGCCCAAGTCGCGCGGCCGGGCGTGGCCGATATCGACGATGGCGCAAGGGCGCTGCTGGCCTACCAGAAAGCGTGACACTGCCTCGATCGGCTTCTGCGTGGCCGACAGGCCGATACGCCGCAATGGTGCGGCGCACAATGCCTGCAAACGCTCCAGGGTCAGGGCCAGGTGGCTGCCGCGCTTGCTGGCGGCGATGGCATGGATTTCGTCGACAATCACCGTGCGCGTGCTGGCCAGCATCGTACGGCCCGAGGCCGAGCCCAGCAGCACGTACAAGGATTCCGGGGTGGTGACCAGGATGTGCGGGGCCTTCTTGCGCATCGCCGCGCGGTCTTTTTGCGGGGTGTCGCCGGTACGCACGGCGGTGCGGATCGGCACCGCCGGCAGGTCCATGGCCAGCAGTTGTTCGGTGATGCCGCCCAGCGGATTTTGCAGGTTGATCTGGATGTCGTTGGACAGCGCCTTGAGCGGCGACACGTACACCACCAGCGTTGCCTGGGGCAGCTCGGTGCCCAGGTGCACCAGCTCGTCGAGCACGGCCAGAAAAGCGGTCAGGGTTTTGCCCGAGCCGGTGGGCGCGGCCACCAGTACCGACTGGCCGTCCTTGATCAGCGGCCAGGCGCGTGCCTGGGCCGGGGTAGCGGCGGGAAAGTGATGCTGGAACCAGGCGCGCACGGCGGGGTGAAAACCGTGCAGGGCCGGGTCGTCCTGGGCGGGTAGGTTCATACCTTATTGATGGCGCCACCGGCTGCAAGTTGCAAGGTGGTTCGTCGGCCAGTGCGCGTGTATCCTGCGCGCCATGAACAACACAATCCACATCGCAGTGGCACTGTTGATCGGCCCCACCGGCCAGACGTTGCTGGTGCGCAAGCGTAATACCCTGGCCTTCATGCAACCGGGCGGCAAGATCGAGCACGGCGAGTTGCCGGTGAACGCGCTGATCCGCGAGCTGCACGAAGAACTCAACGTGCTGATCGAGCCTGCACAGGCCGCCTACCTGGGCGCCTTCAGTGCACCGGCGGCCAACGAGCCAGGTTTCCAGGTGCACTGCGAGCTGTTTCGCGTGCAGTTCGACGGGCCGGTGGTGCCTGCCGCCGAGATCGAGGAAGCGGTGTGGGTGGATGCCCATAGCCATGGTTCGCTAGAGCTTGCGCCGTTGACCCGCGATTACATCCTGCCGATATATCTGTTGCCCTGAACGGCCTCTTCGCAAGCAAGCTTGCTCCCACAGGTGGGGTAAGCTTGCCTGCAAAAAGGCTTGCTGCCACCTGTGGGAGCAAGCTTGCTTGCGATGAGGCCATGGGCCGCCATCAACGTACCGCGCTGACCCCATCCAGGGTCGAGAACGAGGTGTCCTTGGCTGTCAGCAAGAAGTCGCGCATGTACGGCGCATCCAGCATGTCGGTGCGCACGCCAGCATAGAGCGTGGCGAACAAGCCTTTCTCACCCAGGCGCTTGCCCTTCACGTAGCCGCGCGAGCTGTATTCATGCAACGCCCAGTGCGGCATGCCGCACACGCCTCGGCCGCTGGCCACCAACTGCATCATCATCACCGTCAGTTCCGAGGTGCGCACTTGCGCAGGCTCGATATCGGCCGGCTCCAAAAAGCGGGTAAAGATGTCCAGACGGTCGCGTTCCACCGGGTAGGTGATCAGGGTTTCCTTGATCAGGTCTTCGGGCACGATGAACGGCTTGCTGGCCAGCGCGTGCTGGTTGGCTACCGCCAGCATGGCTTCGTAGGTGAACAGCGGCACGTAGGTAATGCCGGCCAGCTCCAGCGGGTCGGAGGTTACCACCAGGTCCAGGTCGCCACGGGCCAGGGCTGGCAGGGGGGCGAAGGCAAAGCCTGACGCCAGGTCCAGTTCCACCTCGGGCCAGGCATCGCGAAACTGATCGATGGTAGGCATCAGCCACTGGAAGCAGCTGTGGCATTCGATAGCCATATGCAGACGCCCGGCAGTGCCGCCGGCCAGGCGCGCCAGGTCGCGCTCGGCGCCGCGCAGCAAGGGCAGGGTGGCGTCTGCCAGTTGCAGCAGGCGCAGGCCTGCGCTGGTAAAGCGCAGCGGTTTGGTCTTGCGCACGAACAACTGCATACCCAAGCGCTCTTCCAACTCCTTGAACTGGTGCGACAGCGCCGACTGGGTCAGGTGCAGGCGCTCGGCTGCCTCCACCAGGCTGTCGGCCTCGCGCAAGGCGTGCAGGGTTTTCAAGTGGCGGATTTCGAGCATGGGGTTCTCTATGAGTAAATCTTGTGATCAACACGAATATATTGAGTTTGTCTCATGTTGCGTGGAATGTCGACAATGGCGCCATCATTTACACGGAGCGACATTCCCATGGCATTGGCCCACAACCTCGGTTTCCCACGCATCGGCGCCGATCGCGAACTGAAAAAAGCCCTGGAAGCCTATTG
Source organism: Pseudomonas abieticivorans (assembly GCF_023509015.1). Classification (NCBI taxonomy): domain Bacteria; kingdom Pseudomonadati; phylum Pseudomonadota; class Gammaproteobacteria; order Pseudomonadales; family Pseudomonadaceae; genus Pseudomonas; species Pseudomonas abieticivorans. Next base: position 1,202,426 of record NZ_CP094975.1, on the reverse strand, counting down.
GAAGGGTGATCTGGACCAAGCCGGCCTGCGCCAAGTGGGCCGTGAACTGCGTGCCCGGCACTGGCAAGTGCAAAAGGACGCCGGCATCGAGCTGCTGCCCGTCGGCGACTTCGCCTGGTACGACCAGGTATTGGCCCATTCGGTGGCCTTCGGCGCCATCCCCGCGCGCTTCCAGCCGGCCAACGGCAGCAATGGCTTGCCGACCCTGGACACACTGTTCGCCATGGCCCGTGGTGCCAGCGCCTGCTGCGGCGGTGCCCACGGTGAAGCGCAATATGCCCAGGAGCTGACCAAATGGTTCGACACCAACTACCACTACCTGGTCCCGGAATTTACCGCTGACCAGCGCTTTCTGCTCAGCTGGGACCAACTGTTCGAAGAGGTCGACGAAGCCCATGCCCTGGGCCACAAGGTCAAGCCGGTGCTGATCGGCCCGCTGACTTACCTGTGGCTGGGCAAGGCCAAGGGCGAGGGCTTCGACACGCTCGACCTGCTGGAGCGCCTGCTGCCGGTGTACGGTGAAATCCTCGGTCGCCTGGCGCGCCAGGGGGTTGAATGGGTGCAGATCGACGAGCCGATCCTGACCCTGGACCTGCCGCAGGCGTGGAAAAACGCCTTCGAGCGTGCCTACCACATCTTGCAGTACTCGCCGCTGAAAAAGCTGGTGGCCACCTACTTCGGCGGCCTGGAAGACAACCTCGGCCTGGCCACGGGCCTGCCGGTGGATGGCCTGCACATCGATCTGGTACGCGCCCCCGAGCAATTGGCCGCGGTGCTGGATCGCCTGCCCACCTACAAGGTGTTGTCGGTGGGCGTGGTCAACGGCCGCAACGTCTGGCGTTGCGAATTGGAGGCGGCGCTCGAGCGTTTGAAGCCCGCCCAGCAACGTTTCGGTGCCAACCTCTGGGTGGCCGGTTCCTGCTCGTTGCTGCACAGCCCGGTCGACCTGCGCCGCGAAGACCGCCTGGATGCCGAGCTTAAAAGCTGGCTGGCCTTTGCCGTGCAAAAGTGCGACGAGATCGCCGTGCTCGGTGCCGCGCTGGACCACCCGCAAGCGCCACAGGTGCAGGCCGCGCTCAACCAGAGCCGTGCGGTGCAGGCTAGCCGCCAGGCCTCGTCGCGCATTCACAAGCCGCAGGTTCAGGCCCGTCTGCAGGCGATCAAGCCCGCCGACAGCCAGCGCCATGCGCCTTTCGCCCAGCGCATCGAGGCCCAGCGTGCACGCCTGCAATTGCCTGCGTTCCCGACGACAACCATCGGTTCGTTCCCGCAAACCTCGGCCATTCGCCTGGCGCGCCAGGCCTTCAAGCAGGGCAAGTTGTCGGCCAACGACTACCTTGATGCGATGAACAGCGAGATCCGCCATGCGGTGAAAATCCAGGAGCGCCTGGGCCTGGATGTGCTGGTGCACGGTGAAGCCGAGCGCAATGACATGGTCGAGTATTTCGCCGAACAACTGGACGGCTACCTGTTCACCCGCTTCGGCTGGGTGCAGAGCTACGGCTCGCGTTGCGTGAAACCGGCAGTGATCTACGGTGACCTGAGCCGGCCCAAGGCAATGACCGTGGAGTGGATTCGCTACGCCCAGGGCCTGACCGACAAGGTGATGAAGGGCATGCTCACCGGCCCCGTGACCATGCTGATGTGGTCCTTCGCGCGCGAAGACGTGTCGCGCAGGGTGCAGGCCCAGCAACTGGCGCTGGCGATTCGCGACGAAGTGCTGGACCTGGAAGCAGCCGGCATCAAGATCGTGCAGATAGACGAAGCCGCCTTCCGCGAAGGCCTGCCGCTGCGCAGGGCCGACTGGCAGGCCTACCTGGACTGGGCCGTGGAAGCCTTCCGCCTGTGCGCCAGCGGCGTGCGCGACGAAACCCAGATCCACACCCACATGTGCTACAGCGAATTCAACGACGTGATCCAGGCCATCGCGGCCATGGATGCCGACGTGATCACCATCGAAACCTCGCGCTCGGACATGGAGTTGCTGGAAGCCTTCAAGGCGTTCGACTACCCCAACGACATCGGCCCAGGCGTGTATGACATCCACTCGCCACGGGTGCCGGACACGGCCGAGATGGTCAAGCTGATGAGCAAGGCAGTGCAGCGCATCCCCTCCGAGCGGTTGTGGGTGAACCCCGACTGCGGCTTGAAGACCCGCGGCTGGGCCGAGACCGAGGCGGCGTTGGTGAACATGGTGGCGGCGGCGCGGCAGTTGCGCTCCCAACTGGCCTGAGGGTCGTATTGTTTTCAAACGACCACTCGGCGCCCTTCATCAAACTGTCACGCAACTGTGGCAGCGCGCTTGAACAAACATCATCACACTCGCGCTCTACTGGGGTTCTGCGTTTTGGTGTTTTTCATGCGTTTATTCATTCTGCTGGCCGCACTGCTGTGCGGCCTGCCTGTTTTTGCCGCGTCGCAGTGCGATGCCAATGTACCCACCGAACACGCCCAGTTGAGCGACGTCAACCTGGCCTACCAAAGCATCGGCCGGGCCACGGACCCAGCCTTGCTGCTGGTGATGGGCCTTGGTGGCCAGTTGATTCACTGGCCCGACGAGGTGGTGGTGGCGCTGTGCGAGCAGGGCTTTCGGGTGATCCGCTACGACAACCGTGACGTGGGGCTGTCGACCTGGACGCAGCCACCGACCAGCGCCAACCTGACGTTCGAAGTGTTGCGCTACAAGTTGGGCCTGCCGGTGTCGGCGCCCTACAGCCTCACCGACATGGCGCAAGACGGCCTGGGCCTGATGGACGCCCTGCACGTTCAGCGCTTTCATGTGTTGGGTGCGAGCATGGGCGGCATGATCGCCCAGCACCTGGCCGACATGGCGCCCCGGCGGGTGGAAAGCCTGACCTTGATCATGACCAGCTCTGGCGCCCCAGGCTTGCCGATGCCCAGCCCTGCGCTGATGCAGTTGCTGGCCCGGCGTGGCGCGCCGAACCGGGAGGTGGCCATCGAGCAACAGGCCGACCTGTTGGCGGCGTTGGGCAGCCCCGAGGTGGTGGATGACCGCAAGAGCCTGTTGAACCAGGCGGCGGTGTCCTATGACCGGGCGTTCAACCCTGAAGGGGTGAAGCGCCAGATATTGGCCATCCTGGCCGAACCCAGCCGCGTGGCGCTGCTTGATCGCCTGCGGGTGCCGACCCTGGTGGTGCATGGCACGGCCGACCCGTTGTTGCCGGTGATGCACGGGGTGCACCTGGCGGCGCATATCCAGGGCAGCCAGTTGAAGTTGATCCCGGGGTTGGCGCATCGTTTTCAGGAGGCGTTCAAGGCGCCGTTGTTGGCGGCGGTGTTGCCTTATCTGGACGCGCAGCGGTTGGATGATGCCCATGTGGCGGGGTTGTAGACCGCGCTGCCACAAAAGCGAAGGCCTTAACGTGCGATCTTGTCCACCTGGATCTGCAACTTCTTCAACCGATACCATAAACTGCGTTCGGAAACGCCCAACAACTGCGCCGCCGCCGCTTGCACGCCATTGGTTTGCTGCAAGGCCGCCAGAATCCAATTCTTTTCGGCCAGCGCCAGGGCGCCATCCAGGTCTTCAGGCACGCCGCTCACCGGCAGGTCGCTGTCGGCAGGCCGATCCAGCAAGTAGCCGGGCAAGTCGCCCGCCTCGATGGTGCTGCCCTTGGCCACGATGGTCGCCCGCTCCACGCAGTTCTGCAGTTCGCGAATGTTGCCCGGCCACGGGTAATTGGCCATGCTCTGCAAGGCCTGGGCGCTGAAACCGGTGATGCGTTTGCCGGCGGCCAAGCCCAGGCTGTGGGCAAAATGCCGGGCCAGCGGGGCAATGTCTTCGGCCCGCTCGCGCAAGGCGGGCAGGGGGATGGGGAACACGTTCAGGCGGTAGTACAGGTCTTCGCGAAACTCTTTGTTGGCCACCGCGTCCAGCAGGTTGCGGTGGGTGGCGGCGATTACCCGCACGTCCACCTTGCGCTCGCGGCCATCACCCACCGGCTCGATCACCCGCTCCTGCAAGGCGCGCAATATCTTCGCCTGCAAGGCCAGCGGCATGTCGCCGATTTCATCGAGGAACAGCGTGCCTTTGTCGGCCTGCTGGAAGCGCCCGATGCGATCACTGAGCGCACCCGTGAAGGCGCCCTTGCGGTGGCCGAACATCTCGCTTTCCAGCAAGCCTTCGGGGATGGCCGCGCAGTTGACCGCCACGAACGGTTGGGCGGCGCGGTTGCCGTGTTTGTGGATGGCGCGGGCGACCATTTCCTTGCCGGTGCCGCTCTCGCCGGTCAGCAGGATGGTGGCGTTGCTTTCGCGCACCGAATCCACAGCCTGCAGCACGCGCTTGAAGGCTGCGCTGTCGCCCACCAGGTTGTCGAACTGCTGGTGTTCGTCGAGCTCGGCGCGCAGGCGCGCGTTGTCGCGCACGATGTCGCGAAACTGCAGGGCCTTGTGCACGGTGATGTCCAGCTCGTCGATGTCGAACGGCTTGGCGATGTAATCGAAGGCGCCGTTGCGCATCGACTGCACGGCGTTTTTCACCGTGCTGTAGGCGGTCATCACGATCACCGGGATCTGCGGGAAACGCAGCTTGATCTCGGCCAGCAGTTGCGGCCCGTCCATGCCGGGCATGCGCCAGTCACTGATCACCAGGTCCACCGCTTCCTTGTCCAGCAGCGCCAAGGCTTGCAGGCCATTGCCAGCGCTGAGCACCTGCACGCTGTCGCTGCTCAGGGCCGAGACCAGCAGGTCGCAGAGTTTCGGTTCGTCGTCGACCACCAGCACGGTATGGCTCATGCGTGCTCTCCTTCGCGGGCTGGCATGTAAAGGTTGAAGGTGGCGCCGGCACCGGGGGTGCTCAGGCACTCTACCCGTCCATCGTGGTTTTCCACGATCGAGAACACTTTGGCAAGCCCAAGGCCGGTGCCCGAGGCCTTGGTGGTGACGAAGGGGGTAAAGATACGCTCCATCAGCTCGGGGGCGATGCCTTCGCCGTTGTCGGCCACGCTGATCAGCGTGGTTGGCCCCAGGCTGCTGATGCCCAGGTTGAGCTTGCCGCCATGGGGCATGGCGTCGATGGCATTGAGGATCAGGTTCAGGCAGGCCTGCTTCAACTGGCTGCCGTCGGCATAGAGCATGGCGCCGGGCGCCTGGTCGTTAATGTGCGCGAGGATCTGGTGGGTAGCCAGCTCCGGGGCACAAAAGCCCAGCAGCTCTTCCAGCAAGGGCCGCGCCGGCATCAGGGTGCGCTGCGGCGGGGCAGGCTTGGCAAACTCGAGGAACTCGGTGATCAACTCATTGATGCGGGTGACCTCGGAAATCACGTATTCCAGGTGGCGCATGTCGGTTTCCGGCAGCGCCGCGCGGCGGTGCAGCAGCTGCGTCGCGGTCTTGATGATGCCCAGCGGGTTGCGGATCTCGTGGGCCAGGCCCATCGCCACTTCGCCCAAGGTGTGCAGCCGATCACGGCGGCGCAACTGCGCCTCCAGGTGCTGTAGTTCGCGCAAGCCGGCGGTCATGTGGTTGAAGGTGGCGCTCAGCTCTGCCAACTCATCGCTGCCTACCACCGCTATTTGCTGGCTGTAGTCGCCGGCAGTCACCGCCCGTACGCCTTCGGACAGGGCCCGCAGCGGCTTGGTCAGCCGGCGCGACACCAGCGAGCCGACCCCCAGCGAGAGTGCCGAGCCCAGCAGGAAAATCAGCATGAACAGGTTGGTCTGGTTAACCAGGCCCATCAGGCTGTTGTGCCGCAGCAGGCCGCTGAACACCACGCCTTGCAGGTCGCCCTTGTCATTGAGCAACGGCCGGTACACGCCGCTGTAGCGGTTGGTGAACTGCTCGGTTGGCTCCTTGGTGTCACGCATGGTGCGTTCGATGTCGGGCGGCAATTGCGGCGGGTGGTCTTCGAAGCGCTGGCTGGAAAACACCTCGGAGAACGCCTGGCCGGTGGACAGGTACAGGCGCAAGTCCAGCGAGTGCACGTCTGCCACGCTGGTCAGGAAGCTGTTGTCCAGGTAGGTGGCCACCACCAGTTGGTAGTCTTCGCCTTGCTGCTGGGTGGCGAAGGTGGACACCACCGTGCCCGTCGGCGTGCCGCCGTTTTGCAGGGTTTGCAGCACTGCGTTGGGGGCCAGGCTGATCTGCCGGGTCACGTCGTCCGGCACGGTGGAGTACATCACCTTGTGGTCCCGGTCACGTACCAGCGCCACCACGTCGATGCCCATGGCGTCGGCGATGTCGGCGGTCAGCGCGTCATTCTTGGCCGAGATCAACGCGTCGGGTTGGGCATGGCGCAAAAACAGTTGGGCGACCCGGGCGTTGTCGCGCAGGATTTCGCTGATCTCGTCCTCGACGATCTTGGTCGACTCGCGCAGCCAGATGCGCACGTTGCTGTCGAAAATTTCCGAAAGCGTGGTGGCCGCCAGTTCCGCGGCAATCATGGTCGGGATCACGCTGACCAGCCAGAACGCCAGCACCAGGCGGCGTTGCAGGCTCCAGCGCGACAGTCGAAAACCTTGCGGGGTGACCTTTGGGGCGGGAGGGCGGGTCATCGACGCTCGCTTATGGCCGTGGCACAGGCGCCCATTATGCCTGTGCGCGTTGTTCTATGAAGCCGTCAATAAAGTCGGCACTCAGGTTGACCACCTCGCGGTATTGCAGGTCCACGGTGATCATGTGGTAGCAGTTGTCGAGCAGCACTTTTGTCACCGGCGCGCCCAGGTGCCGTTCAATGTAGTCGGCATTCCAGCGGCTGGTGATGTCATCTTCACTGGAGTGCAGCACCAGTGCCGGGGCGTTGACCTTCGGCATGCCGCGCTTGACCACCGCCACCAGGCGATGCAGCTCGCGCACGCTGGTACCGGACATGGTCAACAGGCCTGCGTTGCTGCTTTCACCGGCCATCATCTGTTTCTCGACGATGCTGCGCAGGCGCGGGTTCTTGATGCCATAGGGCGGCTTTTCGTTGAACCGGCACAGGTGCACGCCAAACGGCACCGCCATGATCAACGGTGTCAGGCGGGCCACCCACGGCATGTTCCAGCCGTCGTAGCGCAGGGTGGTCGAGTACAACAACAACCCCGCCACTTCACCCGGCCGTTGCGCGGCTAGGTGCATGGACATCACCGCGCCCATCGACAGCCCGCCCACGAATACCTGGGCGTGCTGGCGGCGGATGCCCTCGAACGCCGCCAGGGCACTGGCGTACCAGTCTTCCCAGCCGGTGGCTTGCAAGTCGGCGTTGTCGCCGCAGTGCCCGGCCAGGGTGGGCACGTACACCGTGCACCCCCGCTGGGCCAGGCCTTGGGCAACACGCCGCAGTTCGGTAGGCGTGCCGGTCAGGCCATGTATCAACAGCACGGCCACGGGGCCGGTACCGAGGATAAAGCCTGCTTCACCGGCACCCATATCGATCTGCGCCGCACTCACTTTTTAGTGACCCGATGCAGCAGGCGATCAAGCAAGGCGATTGCCAGGTCGATTTCCGGGTAGCTGATTTCCAGCGACGGCGCCAAGGTGATCACGTTCTTGTAGTAGCCGCCCACGTCCAGGATCAGGCCCAGGCGCTTGCCGTCGATCTCGATGTCGCCCTTCATGCCTTCCTCGACCATTTCATCGAGCTTGGCCTTGTCCGGGGTGAAGCCGTCTTCGCCGCAGATTTCCATGCGCAGGGCCAGGCCCAGGCCGTCGACGTCGCCGATGATCTTGTAGCGCTTCTGCAAATCCTGCAGGCCGGCCAGGAAGTATTTGCCCTTGGCCATGACCATGGCGCCGTAGTCCACTTCGCTGGTCATCTTGAACATTTCCAGGCCCACGGCAGTGCCCAGCGGGTTGGAGGCGAAGGTGGAGTGGGTGGAACCTGGTGGGAAGATCTTCGGGTTGATCAGCTCTTCACGGGCCCAGATGCCGCCCAGTGGGTTCAGGCCATTGGTCAGTGCCTTGCCGAACACCAGCACGTCGGGTTTCACGTCGAAGTGCTCGATGGACCACAGTTTGCCGGTGCGGTAGAAACCCATCTGGATTTCGTCGACCACCATCAGGATGCCGTGCTGGTCCAGGACCTGCTTGAGCTCGCTGTAGAAGTTCATCGGCGGGATCACGTAGCCGCCGGTGCCCTGGATCGGTTCCACATAGAAGGCGGCGTATTCGCACTGGCCGACTTTCGGGTCCCACACGCCGTTGTATTCGGTCTCGAACAGGCGGGCGAATTGTTTCACGCAGTAGCTGCCGTACTCTTCCTTGCTCATGCCTTTGGGGCCGCGGAAGTGGTAGGGGAACGGGATGAACTGCGCGCGCTCGCCGAAGTGGCCGTAGCGGCGACGGTAGCGGTAGCTGGAGGTGATCGAGGACGCGCCCAGGGTACGGCCGTGGTAGCCGCCTTCGAAGGCGAACATCATGCTTTTGCCGTTGGAGGCGTTACGCACCACTTTGAGCGAGTCTTCGATGGACTGCGAGCCGCCGACGTTGAAGTGCACGCGACCGTCCAGGCCGAATTTTTTCTTGGCGTCGACCGCGATCATTTCCGACAGCTCGATCTTGCCCTTGTGCAGGTACTGGCTGGCGATTTGCGGCAGGGTGTCGATCTGTTGCTTCAGAGCGTTGTTCAGGCGCGGGTTGGCGTAGCCGAAGTTCACGGCCGAGTACCACATCTGCAGGTCGAGGTAGGCCTGGTCGTTGGTGTCGTAAACGTAGCTGCCTTCGCAGCGGCTGAAAATGCGCGGTGGTTCGATGTAGTGAACAGTGTCGCCAAAGGAGCAGTAGCGTGCTTCCTTGTCGAGCAGAATCTGATCTTCTTCGCTGGTGATACGCGGCGTGTTAGACATGGTGGAAACGTTCCTGCTGTTCTGAAGTAGGGAGTGGCGCCGGGGCGCTGTTGTGTTGCGGCAGGGCGGCCAGCAGTGCGGGCAGCTCGGCGAAGGATTCGAAGCGGGCGTGGGCGATGCCATTGCGTTCGCAGTGGGCGGCCAGGCTGCCCTTTGCAAACACGAAATCGGCGCTGCCGGCCACGCACATGTCGGACTTGCCGTCACCGATCACCAGGATGCGTTTGTTGCTTTTTTGCGGGCCGGGGCTGGACTTGCATTTGCAGTTGCCGGAGGCCGCGCGGCAGGCGTCGCTGGCGTGGGGGAACACGATGCGCCAGCTGTGTTGGTCGACCTGGCGCAGCTGGTTGGCGATGATCGGCAGCAGTGGGCTGCCGTTGCGCGACAGGATGCGGGCGATGGCCTGCTCCAGGCCGTCGCTGACCACGTCCAGGGTGGCGCCGCGCTCCAGCACCTGCTCGACGAAGGCCGGGAAGGCCGGGTCGATGGTGACGCTGTCGAAGTACTCGAGCAGTTGCGCAGGCGTGGCCTTGACCAGCGACAGCTGACGGCTCAGGCATTCACGCGAGCCGATCTCGCCGGCCAGCCATTGCTGTTCAATGGTTTCCCAGCTGGGGTCGGCGAACCGCTGGAGGACGTTGTCGATGACATCGCTGGGGGTGATGGTCCCATCGAAATCGCACACGATATGCCATTGCATCATCTGCTGTTACCTATGAGTCGGGCGCGCTTTTCGCGCAATCGAAAGGGGTAGAGCAGGGACTGTGCCAACTGGCTTTGGCCCCGTATCCATGGGGCTTTGGCCTGGGCAGTGGGGTGGCGGGCTACAATTTTTGTAGGTCGCTACAAACAACATGAGTGCTTGCCAGGCCAGTGGGCTTTGCGCGTTCATGCGCGCATATGTCCTTGAGAGTGAGTGTGCGATGCGCAGGATTTGCATGATGCTGCTGCTGGCCTTGAGCGGCTGGGCGCAGGCCGATGACCTGAAGGGCGAGGCAGGGCTTGGGCTGTCCTACCAACCGCGCGACCCCAGTGCCAGCCGCTACGAAACCAAACCCATGCCGTACCTGGACCTGAGCTGGAATGACTTCACGCTGGACTCGGACGAGGGCCTGTCGTGGAACGCAATCAAGGGCACGGGCTGGAGTGCCGGGCCGTTTATCAACTACGTGGATGGGCGCACGGCCAATGGCCCGTTGCGTGGCCTGCGCGATGTGTCGAGCATGGCCCAGGTTGGGGGCTTCGTGCAGTACAGCCCTGAAGAGTGGTGGCGGGTGTTTGCCCAGGTCGGCCGGGCGGTCGGCGGTGCCAACGGCCAGGGCGGCATGCTCGGCCGGGTGGGTGGCGAACTGGATTACCCGGTGGGTTTCGGGATGTTTGGCAGCACGGGGTTGCAGGCGCACTTTGCCGACCAGCGCCAGAGCCAAACGTTTTTTGGCGTGAGCCGCGAAGAGTCACAGGCCTCGGGGATCGGCGAGTATCACGCCGCTGGCGGGTTGCAAAGCTGGAACCTCAGCCAGGGCGTGGAAGTGCCCTTGGGGCCGCATTGGTCGCTGTTGGGCAACGTGAGTTGGATACACCTGGAAAACTCGGCGGCGGGCAGCACGCTGGTCAAGGACAAGGGCCGGGTGAACCAGGGTGAGGCGCAGACGGCGGTGGCGTATAAGTTTTAATCGGGCATGTGTAGGCGCGCAGGGTTGTTGCCGATTGTTCGGGTTGGAAGTTACGACAAACCGTACTTTTTCACCTTGTCGAACAGGGTGGTCTTGGCCAGTCCCAGTTCCAGGCTGGCCTGGCTGAGGTTGCCGCCACTGCGTTGCAGGGCTTCGGTCAGCAGGTGGCGCTCGAAGGCTTCTACCGCTTCGGCAAAGCCCAGCCCATTGTTGACGCTGGCGTCGGCTTTCTTGAAGGCCGGCAGGCCCAGGGCGAAGCGCTCGGCCACGTTGCGCAATTCACGCACGTTGCCCGGCCAGTCGTGGCTCATCAGGCGTGACAGGGTCTGGTTGTCCAGCAGCGGCGGCTCGCGGTCAAAGCGCAACGACGACAACTGCAGGAAGTGTTCGAACAGTTGCAGGATGTCTTCGCGCCGCTCGCGCAGTGGCGGCAGTTCCAGGGTCACCACGTTGAGCCGATAGTACAGGTCGCTGCGAAATTCCTTTTTGCGGCTCAGGTCCTCCAGGTCCGCCTTGGTGGCGGCAATCACCCGGCAGTCCACTGCGATGCTCTGGTTGGAGCCCAGGCGTTCCAGGGTGCGCTCTTGCAACACCCTCAGCAGTTTGATCTGCAGCGCGATGGGCATGCTCTCCACTTCGTCGAGGAACAGCGTGCCGCCATTGGCGTGTTCGATCTTGCCGATGCGGCGCTTGCCGGCACCGGTGAAGGCATTGGCTTCGTGGCCGAAGATCTCGCTCTCGAACAGGTTCTCTGGCAGGCCGCCGCAATTAAGCGCGACGAAGGGCTGTGGCTGGCGCCGGCTGAAGTCGTGCAGGCAGCGCGCGACCAGTTCCTTGCCGGTGCCGGTCTCACCCTCGATCAGCACGTTGGCCGAGGTATCGCCGACATTGGCGATCAGTTCGCGCAAATGCTGCATGGCCGGCGAACGGCCGATGATGCGCCCCTCCAGGGAGTTGCGCTCGGCCAGTTGCCGGCGCAGCGACGACACCTCGCGGGCCAGGCCGCGTTGCTCCAGGGCGCGGCGTACGACGTCGACCAGGCGCTCGGGGGAAAAGGGCTTTTCCATGAAGTCGTAGGCGCCGTTGCGCATCGCACCCACGGCCATGTTGATGTCGCCGTGGCCGGTGATCAACACCACCGGCAGGCTGGCGTCGCGGGCCTTGAGGCGTGTCAGCAGTTCCAGCCCGTCGATGCCGGGCAGGCGGATGTCGCTGACCACGATGCCGGCGAAATCATCGCCGATGCGCGCCAGGGCTTCTTCGGCGCTGCCCACGCCTTCGCTGGCGATGTCTTCCAGGGCCAGGGCCTGTTGGCAGCCCATCAGCACGTGGGGGTCGTCTTCAACGATCAGAACGGTAAGCGGCAGGTTCATGACGGCTCGGCTGTATTGAGGGGCGGGTTGAGCAGCGGCAGGCTGATCACGAAGGCTGTGCCACCGGCGGTAGGGTGTTCGACGTTCAGGCTGCCACCGGCAGCGGCGGCCAGGCTGGCCGACAGGGTCAGCCCAAGGCCCAGGCCGTGTTCGCCAGGCTTGGTGGTAAAGAACGGTTCGAACAGGTGCTTGCGCGCCTCGGCATCGATGCCATGGCCATTATCGCGCACCCGCAGGCAGTAGCGCGCTTCGCGGATCTCGCTTTCCAGCCAGAGCACCGGCAGCGGTTGTTGCGCCATGGCGTCCAGGGCGTTGCCGATCAGGTTCACCAGGATCTGCTCCAGGCGGGTTTGGTCGATGGCCACGGCTGCATCGGTGAAGTCGCGGTGCACCTGCAGGCAGGTGGTGTCCAGGCGTGTGGCCAGCACTTGGAGGGCGGCTTCCACGGCCTTGCCTGCCATGGCCTGGCCTTGGTCATCGCCGCGCTTTGCGAACGAGCGCAGGCTGGCGGTGATGCGGCCCATGCGGTCGATCAAGTCGTTCATGGTGCGCAGGTTGGTGCTGGCGGTGTCCAGCGCGCCACGCTCAAGGAAGCGCACGGTGTTGCCCGACAGGGTGCGCAAAGCGGCCAGCGGTTGGTTCAACTCGTGGGCGATGCTGGTAGACATCTGCCCGATGGCCGCCAACTTGCCGGCCTGCACCAGTTCATCCTGGGCGCGGCGCAGGGTTTCTTCGGCCTGGCGGCGCTCGCGGATCTGGCTCTTGAGCCGGTCGTTGCTGGCGCGCAGGTTTTCGGTGCGTTCGGCAATACGCCGCTCCAACTGGTTGTTGGCTTCTTCCAGCGCTTCGCGGGCGGCCAGGCGCACGGCGATCACTTTGCGTCGCTCGTTCCAGGCAATCAGCAGGAACGCCAGCAAGGCGAATGCCACGGCCACCAAAATGCCCTGGATCATGGCTTCGCGGCGCAAGTCCTGCAACGAGGTGAGCAAGGTGAAGTGCCAGGGTGTGTCATTGAGCGAGCGGGTCTGGGCCAGGTAGCTGATTGCGTGGGGGCCCTGTTTCTGGTCGGCGGGGGCGGGGAAGGTCAGCTTCTCAACGCCTTCGGCCAAGGTTTCCCGGTCCAGCGGCACCAGTTCGTTGAGCGGGAACCAGTAATATTGCAGGCTGCGGGCCAGGCGCTCCTTGATCTGGGGGGTGAGCGGCCGTACCGATTTGAGCCGGCGTGCCGGGTCGCTGGACAAGATGATGATGCCGTTCTCGTCGCTGACGAAGGCTTCCAGCCGGGCTTTCTGCCAGCGCTCTTCAAGGGACTCCATGCGTACCTTGATCACCGCCACGCCAATGATTTTGCCGTGCTCTTCCAGGCCGTGGGCCAGGTAGTAGCCAGGTTCTCCGGTGGTGGTGCCAATGCCATAGAAGCGCCCGTCCTGGCCGCGCACGGCGTCCTGGAAGTAGGCGCGAAAGCTCAAGTCTTCGCCCAGGTAGCTGTCGCTGTCGCGCCAGTTGCTGGTGGCCTGCACTCGCCCGCTGGTGTCCAGCACGTAGATCGCCCGGCTCTTGCTGCGCCGGTTCAGGCCCTCCAGGTACTGGTTCACGGCCTCGCGATGGCCTTGGGCTTCGGTGTCGTTGAGCAACGCCGACACGCTGTCTTCCAGCTCCAGCAGGCTGGGCAGGTAGGTGTATTTGTTGATCTCGCTTTCCACGGCGCGGCCGTTGAGCTCCAGTTGCCGCTCACCGGTTTCACCCAAGGCGCGGATGCCGTTGTATTCGCTGACGCGATAGCCGGCATAGCCCAGGCCGAAGGTCAGCAACAGGATCAGGGGCAGCAATAGCACTTGGCGGATCAGGCGGGGTTTCACGGCGAAGGGCAGCTTGGCAGCGCGGTCAGGGGCGGGTGAGCATTTCATCACAGTAGGCCAGGGCCGACCAGCCGCCGGCGTCCGGAAAACCGGACGCCGGGCAGCCGAGCCTTAATGTTGCAGGATCTTGGCCAGGAAGTGCTGGGCACGTTCCGAGCGCGCGCTGACGTCACCGAAGAACTCTTCCTTCTGGCAGTCCTCGACGATCTGGCCCTTGTCCATGAAAATCACCCGGTTGGCGACCTTACGGGCAAAGCCCATTTCGTGAGTTACGCACATCATGGTCATGCCCTCGTGGGCCAGTTGCACCATCACGTCGAGCACCTCGTTGACCATCTCTGGGTCCAGGGCCGAGGTGGGTTCGTCGAACAGCATCACGATCGGGTCCATGGCCAGGGCGCGGGCAATCGCCACGCGCTGTTGCTGGCCGCCCGACAATTGCCCCGGGTGCTTGTGCGCGTGTTCCGACAGGCCGACCCGCTCCAGCAGCGCCAGGCCCTTGGTGGTGGCCTCTTCCTTGCTACGGCCCAGTACCTTGATCTGCGCGATGGTCAGGTTTTCGGTGATGGTCAGGTGCGGGAACAACTCGAAATGCTGGAACACCATGCCCACCCGCGAGCGCAGTTTGGGCAGGTTGGTCTTGGGGTCGGCGATGGAGGTGCCGTCCACGGTGATGTCACCCTTCTGGAACGGCTCCAGCGCGTTGACGCACTTGATCAGCGTGGACTTGCCCGAACCCGAGGGCCCGCACACCACCACCACTTCACCTTTTTTGACCTCGGTGCTGCAATCGGTCAGCACCTGGAAGTCCCCATACCACTTGTCGACATTCTTGATAGAAATCATACGGCTAACCTTTTATGCAGACGCTTGACCAGCAACGAGGCGCAGAAGCTGATGACGAAGTAGACGAGGCCGGCGAACAGCAGGAACTCGTTGGACTGGCCGATGATGTCGCCATTGGCCCGTGCCGCGTTCAGGAAGTCCACAAGGCCCACGGTGTACACCAGCGAAGTGTCCTGGAACAGGATGATGCTTTGCTGCAGCAGCAACGGGGTCATCTTGCGAAAGGCCTGGGGCAGGATGATCAGGCGCATGGTCTGGCCGTAGGTCATGCCCAGGGCTTGGGACGCACCCATCTGGCCCTTGGAAATCGACTGCACGCCGGCGCGCACGATTTCGCAGAAGTACGCCGCCTCGAACATCATGAACGCCACGACGCAGGAGGTGAACGCCCCCACCGGCGTGTCTTCGCCGGTGATCCAGCGCAGCACGAAGGGTACCGCCAGGTAGAACCAGGTGATCACCAGCAGCAGCGGGATGGAGCGGAAGTAATTGACGTAGGCGCCGGCGACGCGTGACAGCAGCTTGCTCGACGACAGGCGCATCAACGCCAGCACAGTGCCCAGCACGATGCCGCCGATGATGCCCATGACCATCAGTTGCAAGGTCATCAGCATGCCGTTCCAGAGCCCCGGGATGGCCGGGATGATTCCACTGAAGTCCATTATTTACCCCCCACGGAGATCAGCCCGGGCACCGCGACTTTCTTCTCGATCAGGCGCATCAGCAGCATCAGGCTCATGTTCAGGGTGAAGTAGATCAGCGTGGCCAAGGTGAAGGCTTCGAACAGATTGGCGGAGAACTCGGCGGTCTGCTTGGTCTGCGCGAGCAGCTCCATCAGGCCGATCAGGGACGCCACGGACGAGTTCTTGAACACGTTGAGGAATTCGGAGGTGAGTGGCGGGATGATGATCCGATAAGCTTGCGGCAGCAGTACGTTGGAGTAGATCTGCGGCAGTTTGAAGCCCATCGCCCGTGCGGCCGATTCCTGGCCCTTGGGCAACGCCTGGATGCCGGTGCGCACCTGCTCGCACACGCGGGCAGCGGTGAACAGGCCCAGGCACACGACCACGCTCAGGAACGCCGAGGTGGTGGGGTTCAGGTCTTGCTTGAACCATGTCTGGAAGCTTTCGGGCATCAGGTCCGGCACCACGAAGTACCAGATGAACAGTTGCACCAGCAGCGGTACGTTACGGAAGATTTCCACGTAAGTGGTCGCGATCAGCGCCACCCAGCGGTTCGGCACGGTACGCATCACGCCCAGCACCGAGCCCAGCAGCAGGGCGATGATCCAGGCGATGACAGAAATGCCGATCGTCCAGCCCAGGCCCGTGAGGTACCAGTCCAGGTAGATCTCGCTGCCAATGCCGGTGGACTTGAAAAAGACGCTCCAGTCCCAGTTGTAATTCATCAGGGTCTCCCCTTGGATTGGTGATTCACAGGCACCTTCAACCACCCGGGTGTTGCAAGGCCGGGTGCTTGAAGGTTAGCCGCTACTGGGCAGGTCAGTCTTTGGCAGGCTGGTCGCTGGGGTTGGCGATCAGGGCCTTGAGCTCGTCGCTTTCCGGGAACATCAGGTTCAGGCCTTTGGGTGGGATCGGCTGGGTGAACCACTTGGCGTAGATGTTGTTGATCTCGCCCGACTTGTACACGGCGACGATGGCGTCATCCACGGCCTTCTTGAACGGTGCGTCGCCCTTGCGGATCATGCAGCCGTAGATTTCGTGGGACTGCGCGGTGCCGGTCACGGCCCAGTCGTCAGGCTTCTTGGCCTTGGCCATTTCGCCGGCCAGCAGGGCGTCGTCCATCATGAAGGCAACGGCGCGGCCTGATTCCAGCATCTGGAACGATTCGCCGTGGTCCTTGGCCGAGATCACGTTCATGCCCATCTGCTTGTCGGCGTTCATGGACTTGAGGATGCGCTCGGAGGTGGTGCCGGCAGTGGTCACCACGTTCTTGCCCTTGAGGTCAGCGAAGTCCTTGTAAGGCGAGTCTTTCTTGGACAGCAGACGGGTGCCAATCTCGAAGATACCCACCGAGAAATCGACCTGCTGCTGGCGTTCGGCGTTGTTGGTGGTGGAGCCGCACTCGATGTCCACGGTGCCGTTCTGCACCAGCGGAATACGGGTTTGCGAGGTGACCAGGTTGTACTTGACGTTCAGGTTGGGCATGTCGAGGTCTTTCTTAATGGCTTCGACGATTTTCAACTGGATGTCATGGGAGTAGCCGACCGGCTTGCCGGAGGCGTCCGCGATGTAGGAGAACGGGATGGATGCGTCGCGGTGGCCCAGGGTGATGGTGCCCGAGTCCTTGATTTTTTTCAGGGTGCCGGTTAATTCGGCGGCCATGACAGGGCTGCTGATCAGTGCGGCAGCAATGGCTGCGCCCAGCAAGTGATGAACAATACGCATCAATTTCTCCTCGACCTTGTTTTTTTTATGAGAGCCGTGGATCGGCCCTTTCGTTCAGCGTGTGGGTGCTGATTCGATAAGGAGTGTAGAGCATGAGTCGTGCCAGACATGGCGTATTGCTATAGGGGGTTGATTTTGAAGGGGATTAAGGTTTTTTGACGGGGAAATGTTGCAGGGGGTAGACGGTTGGCCGAATAAGGGGTGGGATTTTTGTTCGGAAATCCGAATGTGAAAGCGCGCACCAGCAAGGCGCCCCACCCTTTGCAGGGCGGGGCAGCGAGTCAAGCCGCCTGAATTTTCGAGCGTTCTACTTCAACTTTGTCGAGGTAGTGCTGCAAGTAATCCTGCTGCGGCGCCGTGGTAAATAACCCCAGTTTGCTGCGGCGCCACAGAATGTCCTCGGCGCTATGCGCCCATTCTTCGCTGCACAGGTAGTCCACCTCGCGGGTATACAAGCCACCGCCGATCAGCTCACCCAGGTCGGCCAGGCTATTGACGCCTTCGAGCATGCGAAAGGTGCGGCTGCCGTAGCTCACCGACCAGCGCTGGGCCAGCTCGGGCGAAAGCCAGCTGTAGCGCGCCAGCAGGGTTTGCACCAGGGCTTGCGGGGTGCTCATGTGTTCCCCGCCCGGCAGGGTGGCGCTGGCGGTCCAGCTACCCGACATGTGCTTGAAGTAGGGGGCCAGTTGCGCCAAGGCCGATTCGGCCAGCTTGCGGTACGTGGTCAACTTGCCGCCGAACACCGACAGCAGCGGGGCTTCGCCTGCGGCGCCCGACAGCGACAGGGTGTAGTCGCGGGTCACGGCCGAAGGGTTGTCGGACTCGTCGTTGCACAGTGGGCGCACCCCCGAGTAACTGTGCAGGATGTCGCCCTTGCTCACTTGCTGCTTGAAGTGTGCGTTGACGACCTTGAGCAGGTAGTCGGTTTCGCCCTCGGTGATCGCGACCTTGGCCGGGTCGCCCGTGTACTCGCGGTCGGTGGTGCCGATCAAGGTAAAACGGTTGAGGTAAGGAATGGTGAAAACGATGCGTTGGTCTTCGTTTTGCAAGATATGCGCGTGCTCGCCCTCGTACAGCTTGGGCACAATCAGGTGGCTGCCCTGGATCAGGCGAATGCCGTAGGGCGAATCAAGTTTCAAGTCGTCGCGGATGAACTTGGCCACCCACGGCCCGGCCGCGTTGACCAAGGCCTTGGCGTGGATGGAAAACAGGCTGCCATCGGCCCGTTCCAGGTGTACATGCCACAGGCCTTTGATGCGGCGGGCGTTCAGGCAGCGGGTGCGGGTGTGCACGTGCGCGCCGCGTTCACGGGCGGCCATGGCATTGAGCACCACCAGGCGTGCGTCATCCACCCAGCAATCGGAATACTCGAAACCGCGGGTGATTTCTGCCTTCAAGGGGCTGTCGGCGCCAAACGTCAGGCTGCGCGAGGCCGCAAGTTTTTCGCGCTTGCCCAGGTGGTCGTAGAGGAACAGCCCGGCACGGATCATCCACGCCGGGCGCAGGTGCGGGCGGTGGGGCAGCACGAAGCGCATGGGTTTGACGATGTGCGGGGCCTTGGCCAGCAGTACTTCGCGTTCGGCCAAGGCTTCGCGCACCAGGCGAAATTCGTAATGTTCGAGGTAGCGCAGGCCACCGTGGATCAGTTTGCTGCTGGCCGAGGAGGTGTGGCTGGCCAGGTCATCCTTTTCGCACAGGAACACCGAGAGCCCACGGCCCGCTGCATCCGCCGCGATCCCGACACCATTGATGCCGCCGCCGATCACGGCAACGTCATAAACCTCGGACAAGGGTGGGGTCGGCAAGGTGGAGTGGGGCATGCGGCCTCCTGCTTTTGTTTTCGAAAGTGAATTCGAACATTAATGTTCATTTCCGAAAATAGTAGCGCAATGAAGGGGCCGCTTCCAGTCGATATCGATTGAAAATATTGATGGGATTGAAAGTAAAAGAAAATAATCGAACATTTCTGCCCGCGTGTACTGTAGATGCGGATTAATCCGCGAAAAGATCGCCGCGGTTCACCTGAAGTGCCGTGGCGCATCCTTTGCGGATGCTCCTACAGAGAAAATGACCTACACGACTTCCAGGCGGATTTTATGCTGGGTGAGCAGTTGCGCCAGCGCCGGCACTGGCGCCTGGTCCGTCACCAGGCAATCGATCAGGCTGATCGGCCCCAGGCGCACCATTGCGTTACGGCCGAACTTGCTCGAGTCCGCCGCCAGGATCACTTGCCGAGCGTTGGCGATGATTGCCTGGCTGACGCGCACTTCCTGGTAGTCGAAGTCCAGCAGGCTGCCGTCTTCGTCGATGCCACTGATGCCCACCAAGGCGTAGTCCACCTTGAACTGGTTGATGAAGTCGACGCTGGCCTGGCCCACCACGCCGCCGTCCCGGCGTACGTTGCCGCCGGCCAGCAGCACTTCGAAGTCATCCTTGGCACTGAGGATAGAAGCCACGTGCAGGTTGTTGGTGATGACTTTGAGCTGGTTGTGGTTGAGCAGGGCGCGGGCGATGGATTCGGTGGTGGTGCCGATGTTGATGAACAGCGAGGCGTGGTCGGGGATCTGTGCGGCGATGGCTTCGGCGATGCGCTGTTTTTCGTCGCGCATCTGGTCGGCGCGCATCGTGTAGGCGGTGTTTTCGATGCTTGAGTCGTACGCCGCGCCACCATGGTAGCGGCGCAGCAAGTTCATTTCTGCCAGTTGATTGATGTCTCGGCGGATGGTCTGCGGGGTGACCACGAACAGCTGAGCCATTTCCTCGATACTGACATAGCCACGTTCACGGACCA
Source organism: Pseudomonas abieticivorans (assembly GCF_023509015.1). Classification (NCBI taxonomy): domain Bacteria; kingdom Pseudomonadati; phylum Pseudomonadota; class Gammaproteobacteria; order Pseudomonadales; family Pseudomonadaceae; genus Pseudomonas; species Pseudomonas abieticivorans. The sequence continues at coordinate 1,182,693 of NZ_CP094975.1, read as the reverse complement.
GTTCGAGAATTTGTTGTTGGCGGGGGGGCAGATTCATTGGGTTTCCTTTGGGCTGCCGGGCAAATTTCCCCATGATGCCGCAGGAAACTGCCCGGTGCCAGTGTTGCAAACCCTATCAGGCTTCTTCGTGCGGTTCCCAATCGCGGGTGCGGTCCACGGCTTTCTGCCAGCCGGCGTAGAGCTTCTCTTTCGCGGCCTCATCCAGTTGCGGGGCAAATTGGCGTTCAATCACCGCCTTGCCGCGCAGTTCGTCCAGGCTGCTCCAGAAACCGCAGGCCAGGCCCGCCAGGTAAGCTGCACCCAGCGCTGTGGTTTCACGCATTTGCGGGCGCTCCACCTGCGTGCCAAGGATGTCGGCCTGGAATTGCATCAGGAAGTTGTTGGCCACCGCGCCACCGTCCACGCGCAGGGCGCTCAAGCGTTCGCCAGAGTCCTGTTGCATGGCGTCGAGCACATCGCGAGTCTGGTAGGCGATGGACTCCAGCGCCGCGCGGATGATGTGGTCGACCTTGACCCCGCGGGTCAGGCCAAACAGCGCGCCGCGTGCGTAGGGGTCCCAGTAGGGAGCGCCCAGGCCCGTGAAGGCCGGTACCAGGTACACGCCGTTGCTGTCCTTGACCTTGTTGGCGAAGTATTCGGTGTCCAGGGCATCGTTGACGATCTTCAACTCATCGCGCAGCCACTGCACGGTCGAGCCGCCGTTGAATACCGCGCCTTCCAGGGCGTAGGCGACTTCGCCGCGTGGGCCGCAGGCGATGGTGGTGAGCATGCCATGTTTGGACTGCACGGCTTTGTCGCCGGTGTTCATCAACAGGAAGCAACCGGTGCCGTAGGTGTTCTTGGCCTGGCCTGGCTCCACGCACATCTGCCCGAACAGGGCGGCCTGCTGGTCGCCGGCGATACCGGCGATGGCGATGCCGCTCTTGGTGCGCCCGTACACCTCGGAGGAGGATTTGACCTCGGGTAGCATCTCGCGCGGGATGTCGAGGATGTCCAGCATCCGCTCATCCCATTGCAGGGTGTGGATGTTGAACAACAGGGTGCGCGAGGCGTTGGTGTAGTCGGTGACGTGGGTCTTGCCGCCGGTAAATTTCCAGATCAGCCAGCTGTCCACGGTGCCGAACAGTAATTCGCCACGGCGTGCACGCTCACGGCTGCCTTCGACGTTGTCCAGAATCCACTTGAGCTTGGTGCCAGAGAAGTACGGGTCGGTGACAAGGCCGGTGGTTTCGCGGATGTATTGTTCGTGGCCATCGCGCTTGAGTTGGGCACAGATTTCGGTGCTGCGCCGGCACTGCCAGACGATGGCGTTGTAGATGGGCCGGCCACTTTCCTTGTCCCACACCACGGTGGTTTCGCGCTGGTTGGTGATGCCGATGGCTGCCACCTGATCGTGGCTCAGGCCTGCCTGGGCAAGGGCTTCGACCATGGTCGCGCTCTGGGTGGCAAAAATTTCCATGGGGTCGTGTTCAACCCAGCCAGCTTGCGGGTAGTGCTGGGCAAATTCGCGCTGGGAGGTGCCCACCACGTTCGCGTCTTTGTCGAAGATGATGGCGCGTGAGCTGGTGGTGCCTTGGTCAAGCGCGATGATGTAGTTCTTGTTCTGAGTGTCTGTCATGTTGATGGCCTTGCACTAAGAGTTGAAAGTCAGGGGTTGATCAAGGGTGCGGGCGCTGGTCTAGGACGCCTGTACCTTGCCCTGGGGAGTGTCGCGATTGGCTTCGGGCTGCGCGGCGGCAGGCAGGTGCCGGGCAATCAGGCCGCGGTAGGTGGCCGCACCCAGGCAGGCGCCCAGAATAGGGGCGAAGATCGGCACCAGGAAGTAGGGGATGTCGCGGCCACCCGTGAAGGCCATTTCACCCCAACCGGCGAAGAAGGTCATCAGCTTAGGCCCGAAATCCCGCGCCGGGTTCATCGCAAAGCCCGTCAGAGGGCCCATGGAGCTGCCGATCACGGCAATCAACAGGCCGATTAGCAAGGGCGCCATGGCGCCACGGGGCAGCCCGTTGTTGTCGTCGCCCAAGGCCATGATCACACCCATCAGGATGGCCGTGATGATCACTTCCACCAGGAAGGCCTGGCCCACGGTGATGGCAGGGTTAGGATACGTGGTGAACACCGACGCCAGTTCCAGGCTCGCCTGGCTGCCACGGATCAGGTGGTGCGCCTGTTCGTAATCGAAGAACAGGTTTTTATACAGGGTGTACACCAGCGCGGCGGAGCAGAAGGCACCTGCGACCTGGGCGATGATGTAGAACGGCAGTTTGCGTTTTTCAAAGCCGCCGAACAGGCACAGCGCAATGCTGACGGCCGGGTTGAGGTGCGCACCGGACACGCCGGCGGTCAGGTAGATGGCCATGCTCACGCCCACCCCCCAGATGATGCTGATTTCCCACAGGCCAAAACTCGCACCCGCGACCTTGAGCGCCGCGACGCATCCGGTGCCGAAGAAGATCAGCAGGGCCGTACCCAGGAATTCGGCCATGCATTGGCCAGACAACGATGGTTGTTGCAGAGCAGTGGACATCGATATACCCCATTTTTTGTTGTTGTTCGGCGCTGTGGCAGCGCTCGATTTTTTCACCGGAGCCAGGCCCCCCCGAAACCGGTGTGCTGCGATACAACCTTTGAAACGATCGTGCGATATTCAGAAACGAAAAAATATAGACAAGAAACGCTGCTGTCAAAGGTCGAAAATGAACTGTAGTCCACAAACTGACCAGAGTGCGTAGGACCGTTGCTGAAATTGGGTAGGGATCAGTCTTTAAATTCCGGGGAAATGTCTGTGGCGATGGACGAAATTGCTCGCCAGCAGCTGAAGTTGCCGCCTTTTGCCGGCAAATGCCCTAAAGTAGTCAGCCATTACCTATTGCCAGCGTTGGCCCCTTAAACTCGGAAATGCCATGACCCCCGCATTGGATCTGCTGAAAAAGGTTCGCGCCGACCATCGGATACACAGTTACGAGCATGATCCCAAGGCTGCCTCCTATGGCCTGGAAGCTGCCGAAAAGCTGGGGCTGGAACCTGCGCGGGTATTCAAGACCCTGCTGGCCAGCAGTGAGAAGGGCGAGTTGCTGGTCGCCGTGGTGCCCGTCGCAGGCACCCTGGATTTGAAAGGCCTGGCCCAGGCTGCCAAGGTGAAGAAGTGCGAAATGGCCGATCCTGCCGCGGCGCAGCGCTCCACCGGCTACTTGCTGGGGGGCATCAGCCCACTGGGGCAGAAGAAACGCCTGCGCACGTTTATCGACCAATCGGCGCAATCGCAGGCCAGCATTTTTGTCAGCGCCGGCCGCCGTGGGCTGGAAGTGGAGTTGTCGGCCACGGTATTGGCAGAGCATACCGGCGCGCAATTCGCCGATATCGGCCGAGCATAAAACGGCTCCCATTAAGAGAGGTATGCCATGCAGTTGGATTTCTATCAGGTCGACGCCTTCAGCCAGCGCCCCTTCAGCGGCAACCCCGCGATGGTTTATCGGTTGGATGCCTGGCTCGCCGATGGTCTGATGCAGCAGATTGCCGCCGAACACAATCTGGCGGAAACCGCTTTTTTGGTACGCGAGGGCCTGGCGTGGCATATCCGCTGGTTTACCCCCACCACTGAAGTGCCCTTGTGTGGCCACGCCACCCTGGCCAGCGCCTTCGTATTGTACGAGGTGTATGGCGAAACCGGTGAGGCCATCGAGTTCACCAGCAAGTCGGGCCCTTTGAGCGTCAGCCGTGAAGACGGCCGCCTGTTGCTGGATTTCCCGACCTTGGTGCCCACTGAAGTCGGCGTGACCCTGGACGTGGAACGTGCCCTGGGCTGCGAGGTGGTCGATGTGCTGGGCAGTAACGAATTGTTCGTGGTGTTGGCGTCGGAGCAGGCGGTGCGCGAGTGCGCGCCAGACATGGCGGCGCTGGCCAAGTTGCCTTGGCTGGGCGCCATCGTGACGGCGCGCGGCGACCATCATGACTTTGTCTCGCGTTACTTTGCGCCAGCGATCGGTATCCCTGAAGACCCGGTTACTGGCTCCACGCATTGCAGCCTGATCCCGTATTGGTCGCAGCGCCTGAACAAGCTCAGCTTGAGCGCTTATCAGTGCTCGGCACGGGGAGGGGAGTTGTTTTGCCGGCTGGAGGGGGATCGTGTGAAGATCGGTGGTTTCGCGACCCTGGTGGCCAGCGGGCGCCTGACGTTGGGGTGAAGGGCAGGAGCGGCGCGCTGCCGCTCCTGCAGGGTTCAGGTTGCGGCGAACAGTACCAGGTGTTCAGCCGCGACGCGGATGCCCACTTCATCACCCTGGCGGTAGTCCAGGTGGCTGGGGAACACGGCTTCCAGCTGGCTGCCGGTGTTCAGTTGCAGGCGGTACAAGGTGGCGGCACCCTGGAAACTCTTGCCGGCAATGCGTGCCTTCAGCGGGCTGTTGGCATCGTGCACGATGTCATCCGGGCGCAGCAGCACGTCCACCGCGCTGCCGGTGTTCCAGGCGTAGGCACGATTGCCGCGTAGCTCACCCAGCTCGGTGTGCACCGAATCATGGCTGTTCATCTGGCCGCGGATAAAGTAGCCCTGGCCGATAAAGCTGGCGACGAAGGGCGTCTGTGGTTCGTGATAAAGGTTGAAAGGGGTGTCCCATTGCTCCAGCCGGCCTTCCTTGAATACCCCTACCTGGTCGCTGACGGCAAAGGCTTCCTCCTGGTCGTGGGTGACCAGGATTGCGCTGGTGCCGCGGCTCTTTAGGATCTCGCGCACTTCAAAGCTCAATCGCCTGCGCAACTCCACGTCCAGATTGGAAAACGGCTCGTCGAGCAGCAGCAATTGCGGTTCCGGGGCCAAGGCCCGAGCCAGGGCCACGCGTTGTTGCTGGCCGCCCGACAGTTCGTGGGGGAAGCGCTTGCCCAGGCCGCCCAGCTTGACCAGTTCTAGCATCTCTTCGACCACGCGGGCCTGCTGCGGGTGCTTGCGGATGCCAAAGGCGATGTTGTCGGCCACGGTCAGGTGCGGAAACAGCGCGTAGTCCTGGAACACCATGCCGATCCGACGCTTCTCGGGGGCCAGGGTGAAGCCTGGGCGCGAAATCACCTCGCCGCCCAGCTTGACCTCGCCTTCATGCACCGGCTCGAAACCGGCGATGGCGCGCAGGGTAGTGGTTTTGCCACAACCGGAGGAGCCCAACAGGCAGCCTATGTCACCGGCATTGAGATGCAGGTTGAGGTTCTGCACCACGCGCTGGTCCTGGTAGCCGCAGGCCAGGTTGTGCAGGTTCAGCAAAATGGATGAACTCATGCCGGCTGGTACGCCGGGGCCACCAGGAACTCCAGCAGCGCTTTTTGCGCATGCAGGCGGTTTTCGGCCTGGTCCCACGCAACCGAGCGCGGGTCATCCAGCAAGTCCAGGCTGATTTCCTCGCCGCGGTGGGCCGGCAGGCAGTGCATGAACAGCACGTCAGGGGCGCCGGTGTCGAGCAGCGCGCGGGTTACCTGGTAGGGCGCGAACAGTTTCAGGCGGCGCGCGGTTTCTTCTTCCTGGCCCATGGACGTCCACACGTCGGTGCTCACCAGGTGAGCGCCGCGCACGGCTTCTTTTGGATCACGGAACACCTGCACGCGATCGCCGGCCTGGGCCAGGAACGCCGGGTTGGGTTCGAAGCCTTCCGGGCAGGCCACGCGCAATTGGAAGTCGAATTGGATGGCCGCCTCGATGTAACTGTTGCACATGTTGTTGCCGTCGCCGATCCACGCCACGGTCTTGCCGGCAATGGCGCCGCGGTGCTCCAGGAAGGTCTGCATGTCGGCCAGCAACTGGCAGGGGTGCAGGTCGTCGGACAGGCCGTTGATCACCGGTACCCGCGAGTTGGCGGCGAATTCGGTCAATGTGCTGTGGGCAAAGGTACGGATCATCACGGCATCGAGCATGCGTGACATCACGATGGCGCAATCACCGATCGGTTCGCCACGGCCCAGTTGGGTGTCACGCGGCGACAGGAAGATCGCCTGGCCACCCAGTTGAATCATGCCGGCTTCGAAGGACAGGCGGGTACGGGTCGAGGACTTCTCGAAAATCATGCCCAGTACACGGTTCTTCAAAGGTTCGAAAAGCACGCCGCGGTTACGCAGGTCCTTGAGCTCGATGCCTCGACGGATCACGCTGACCAGCTCTTCGGGCGTGCAATCCATCAGGGAGAGAAAGTGCCTTGCGCTCATCATTGACTACCTTTTTGCAACAGACCGCAGATGCTCGATGCCAGGTTTTTCGGAAAAACGAGGGAGACCTGCGGCGAAAGCCGCACGGGGCGACGAAATTAGGGGAAGACGCCATCCTATAATTAAATGTCGCGTCTTGCCAATCAGGGTATTGAATTGTAATAGATTGGAGCAGCTTCAGGCTTCAAGCTGCAAGTCCTCAGCGCGAAGCTTGCAGCGTGCGGTTGCCCCTTCGTAGAATGCCGACTTGAGCTATATAAGTGTCCAAGGCGACACACGGAGAAAGTGGAATGGAATCGAAAGAACAGCAACTGATGGAGTTGCTCGGCTTGACCGCCCGCACTCTGACGCACCTCACGGCATCGATGACGTCCATGTCGTTCGAGCTGTTGCGCAGCGACGATGAGGTCACGCGCGCAGCCGGCAAGCGCATGATCGATCGCATGGCTACCATCAGTGGCGAGTTGGACCAGCACTGGCGGGTAATCGGCGAGCTGACGGGCGTGCATGTGGCCCAGGAAGAGATCGAAACCGTGTCGGAGATCCAGTTGCAGGCCCTGCCACCGGCCATGCCGCTCAATTGAACCTGCCCAAGGGCCATTGCCTGGCCTGATGCTGGCCGATTCATGGGGCGAACCTTTATGGCGCGCTGCCTGTGTTAGTACCATAGTGCTGTCTTCGGGCCCTCAAGGGCACCTGGACAACAATTATGAGGCTGGCCATGACCAAGACCCTCCATCACCGTGCCTGCCACCTCTGCGAAGCCATCTGCGGGTTGAACATCGAAACCACGGTCACCGAGGGCCTGGCGCCGCAGATCACCTCGATCAAGGGCGACCCGCTGGACACCTTCAGCCGCGGGCACATCTGCCCCAAGGCGGTAGCCCTGCAGGATATCCAGAATGACCCGGACCGCCTGCACCAACCGATGCTGCGCAGTGGCAACCAGTGGCAGCCAATCGAGTGGGGCCAGGCGTTCGAACTGGTCGCCGCCAGGCTTTGGGACATCCAGCAGCGCCATGGGCAAAATGCCGTGGCGATTTACCAGGGCAACCCCAGCGTGCACAACTATGGGTTGATGACCCACAGCAATTACTTCCTGGGCCTGCTGAAAACCCGCAACCGCTACTCGGCGACCTCGGTCGATCAACTGCCCCATCACTTGAGCAGCTACCTGATGTACGGCCATGGCCTGCTGTTGCCGATTCCGGACATCGATCACACCGACTTCATGCTGATATTGGGCGCCAACCCCTTGGCGTCCAACGGCAGCATCATGACCGTGCCCGACGTCGAGAAGCGCCTGAAGGCGATCCAGGCGCGAGGCGGCAAAGTCGTGGTGGTAGACCCGCGCCGCAGTGAGACGGCGGCCATGGCTGATCAACACCTGTTCGTGCGCCCGGGTGGTGATGCGGCCTTGTTGTTTGGTGTGCTCAACACGCTGTTCGATGAGGGCCTGACCCGTGCCAGCCACCTGCCGGTGGATGGGCTGGACCGCGTGCGTGAATCGATCAAGGCCTTTACTGCCCAGGCCATGAGCCAGCAGTGCGGCATCGAGCCGGCATTGATCCGCCAATTGGCTCGGGATTTTGCCGCCGCCGACAAGGCCGTCTGCTATGGCCGAATGGGGGTGTCTACCCAGGCATTCGGTACGCTCTGCCATTGGCTGGTGCAGTTGATCAACCTGGTCACCGGCAACCTGGACCGGGTGGGCGGTGCGCTGTGCACTTCGCCGGCCGTGGACCTGGTGGCGACCACCGGCGGCGGGCATTTCAACGTGTGGCAGAGCCGCGTGTCCGGTTTGCCGGAATACGGCGGCGAGTTGCCCGTGTCGGCGTTGGCCGAAGAAATGCTTACCGAAGGCGAAGGGCAGGTGCGGGCGTTGATTACCGTGGCGGGCAATCCGGTGTTGTCCACGCCCAACGGCCGGCAGCTGGAGCAGGGCCTGGATGGCCTGGAGTTCATGGTCAGCATCGACCTGTACATCAACGAAACCACCCGTTACGCCGACCTGATCCTGCCGTCGACCTCGGCCCTGGAAAACGATCATTACGACACCACGTTCAACTTGTTTGCGGTGCGCAACGTCAGCCGCTTCAACCGGGCGATCCTGCCCAAGCCTGCCGGTGCGCTGCATGACTGGGAGATCTTCGTCGGCTTGGCCCAGGCATTCGCGGTCAAGGCTGGCAAGGAGCTGAAAGCCACGATGCCGCCGGCAAGCATGATCGACCTGGGTTTGCGCCACGGCCCGTATGGCGACGCCTCCGAGCACAAGCTGTCAATCCAGACCCTGGCGGACTTCCCCCACGGCATCGACTTGGGCGCCCTGCGGCCCAACCTGGCCGAGCGCCTGAAAACCGCCAATGGGCGCATTCAGGCGGCGCCCCAGGCGATACTCGATGACCTGCAGCGCTTCGCCGGTCAGGCCTTGCCGGTGAGCGGCGAATTGTTGTTGATCGGCAGGCGCCACGTGCGCAGTAACAATTCCTGGATGCACAACTATCACCGGCTGGTCAAAGGCAAGCCGCGCCATCAACTGCTGATGCACCCGGATGATTTGCTCAGTCGTGGCCTTGCGGATGGCCAGCGGGTACGGGTCAGTTCACGGGTTGGCAGTATTGAGGTTGAAGTGGCGCAAAGTTGCGACATGATGCCGGGCGTGGTCAGCCTGCCGCACGGTTGGGGCCACGCACGGGCGGGCGTGCAAATGGAAATTGCCCGCCAGCAGCCGGGTGCCAGCGCCAACGACCTGACCGATGAGCGGGTGATGGATGCGGTGTCTGGCAATGCAGCGCTCAACGGCGTGCCGGTGCAGGTGGCGATGGCCCAAAGATGAAGCTGATCGGCAAGGCCGAGCGCCACGCTCGGGTTTCCGTTACAATGCGCCATCGTGTCGACCTAGAGTCGTAAAGCTAAGCCGAGGTGTTCCATGGATATCATTGAAACGATCAAAGAGCAGATTGCCAACAACACAATCCTGCTTTACATGAAAGGCTCGCCGAATGCCCCGCAGTGCGGCTTCTCGTCCAAAGCCTCTCAGGCTGTGATGCAGTGCGGCGAGAAATTCGCCTACGTAGACATCCTGCAGAACCCGGAAATTCGTGCCAACCTGCCAAAGTACGCCAACTGGCCGACTTTCCCACAGCTGTGGGTAGGCGGCGAGTTGGTTGGCGGTAGCGACATCGTGGCTGAAATGTTCGCCAATGGTGAACTGCAGGCGCTGATCAAGGCTGCTGCTGAAAAAGCCAAGGCCGGCGAAAACGTCTGATTTTCGCGCTGCCAAAAAAAAGCCCCGCCAAGTGCGGGGCTTTTTCATGGCCGGGGGGTTGCGACGATTACTCTTCGTCGCCCATGCCCGACTGCAGGTAGTTCTCGATACCCACTTTGTCGATCAGGCCCAGTTGGGTTTCGAGCCAGTCAATGTGCTCTTCTTCGGATTCGAGGATATCTTCGAGCATTTCCCGGCTGCCGAAGTCGCCTACGGTTTCGCAGTGCGCGATGGCGGCTTTCAGGTCGATCAGCGCTTTTTGCTCGATCTTCAGGTCGCACTCCAGCATCTCTTTGGTGTGCTCGCCGATCAGGATCTTGCCCAGTTCCTGCAGGTTGGGGATGCCTTCGAGAAACAAAATACGCTTGATCAGCTTGTCAGCGTGTTTCATCTCATCGATGGATTCCTTGTACTCGTGCTTGCCGAGCTTGTTCAGGCCCCAGTCTTCGTACATGCGCGCATGCAGGAAGTATTGGTTGATGGCGACCAGCTCGTTCCCGAGGATCTTGTTGAGATGCTGGATGACGCTGATATCGCCTTTCATGGTGGGGTCCTGTCCTGTTCAAAGAGTGCCGATGAACATAAGTCTGAGCCCGAGTTATAGGTCTGTCAAACCTAAGTTATTGAATAATATATGAAAATTAATCGGAATAAGAATGTTTGAGTTCCGCATCCCGTGGCTAACTTGTTGAATTGTGGGCATAAAAAAACCGGACACGGGGTCCGGTTCTTCAAATACTTGGTTTCAGGCGGCCGTAAATTCTACCGGGTAGGGCAGGGCGGCTTGGGCGGTTTGCAGCTTGGTGAGGGTTTCGCGGACCACTTCCTTGGCCAGGCAAGCGCATTTGCCGCATTGGGTGCCGACACCTAGGGTGTTGCGAACGTCCTTGTAGCTGCAGCATCCTTCATAGATCGCGTCGCGGATTTGACCGTCGGTCACACCAGTGCAGAGGCAAACATACATAAGAAAAAACCGTCGCTGTTAAGTCTCGATGCGATGGATCTTAATGTTAATGAGAATGCTTGTCAAAGCAAGGTTGCCTGCTATTTATGACGAGTGATGAACGGTCGAACGCCGGGCATGAACGTGTATGATGACGGCCTTTCATTCCACAGAAATCAGGAAATATCGAATGAGCGTACTCGTAGGTAAGAAAGCCCCGGACTTCGACGTTGCAGCCGTACTGGGCAATGGTGAGATCGTTGATAGCTTCAAGCTGTCCGACGCAATCAAGGGCAAATTCGGCCTGGTGTTTTTCTACCCACTGGACTTCACCTTCGTCTGCCCGTCCGAGCTGATCGCCCTGGACCACCGCATCCCTGACTTCAAGGCCCGCAACGTGGAAGTGATCGGCGTGTCGATCGACTCGCACTTCACCCACAACGCCTGGCGCAACACCCCGATCAACGCCGGCGGCATTGGCCAGGTCCAGTACACCCTGGCTGCCGACACCAAGCACGAGATCTGCAAGGCCTACGACGTCGAGTCCGAAGGCGGCGTGGCCTTCCGTGGCGCGTTCCTGATCGACACCAACGGTGTCGTGCGCTCGCAGATCGTCAACGACCTGCCACTGGGCCGTAACATGGACGAACTGCTGCGCCTGGTCGACGCCCTGCAATTCCACGAAGAGCACGGCGAAGTGTGCCCGGCCAACTGGAAAAAAGGCGACAAAGGCATGACCGCATCGCCAGAAGGCGTTGCCGCCTACCTGAGCGAGAACGCTGGCAAGCTGTAAGCGCCACGCATAAAAAAACCGGCCCAGGTGGCCGGTTTTTTTATGGGCGTGGAAAACGATCAATCGTCGAAATCAGCCCAGCCGCCCATTTCTTTCCAGCGGTTGACGATGCCGCAGAACAGCTCGGCGGTCTTCTCGGTGTCGTAGCGCGCGGAGTGCGCTTCACGGCCGTCGAAGTCGATGTCGGCTGCCTGGCAGGCCTTGGCCAGCACGGTTTGGCCATAGGCCAGGCCTGCCAGGGTGGCGGTGTCGAAACTGGAGAAGGGGTGGAACGGGTTGCGCTTCATGTCATTGCGCGCCACGGCGGCATTGAGGAAGCCCAGGTCGAAGCTGGCGTTGTGGCCCACCAGTACCGCACGCTTGCAGCCGTTGGATTTCAACGATTTGCGGATGCTGCGGAAAATATCGGTCAGGGCGCTTTCTTCACTCACGGCCATGCGCAGCGGATGGTCGAGCTTGATCCCGGTGAACTCAAGGGCGGCTTGTTCGATGTTGGCGCCTTCGAACGGCTCTACTCGAAAGAACAGCGTGTGCTCCGGGAACAGGAAGCCTTTGTCGTCCATGCCAATGGTGGTGGCGGCGATTTCCAGCAGTGCGTCGGTGGCGCTGTTGAAGCCACCGGTCTCGACATCCACGACTACCGGCAGGTAACCGCGAAAGCGGGCTGCCATGGGATGGCGCGAACCGGTGCCACCTTGACCTTCCTGGTCTTCGTCGAAATGATCTTCACTCACGCATTTTGCTCCAGCAGACGCCAGCGCAGTTTTTCACCGGCGCGCAGCGGGATGACGGTCAACTCGCCAAAAGGCAGGGTGGCCGGGGCAGTCCACTCTTCGCGGACCAGGGTGATGCTCTCGGTGCTCACCGGCAGGCCATAGAAGGCCGGGCCGTTGAGGCTGGCGAAACCTTCGAGTTTGTCCAGCGCGTTGCGTTGTTCGAACGCCTCGGCGTACAGCTCGATGGCCGCGTAGGCGGTGTAGCAACCGGCGCAACCGCAGGCCGCTTCCTTGGCATGCTGGGCGTGGGGCGCGGAGTCGGTGCCGAGGAAAAACTTGCTGCTGCCACTGGTGGCCGCATCCAGCAGGGCAACCTGGTGGGTGTTGCGCTTGAGGATCGGCAGGCAGTAGAAGTGCGGGCGAATGCCGCCCACCAGCATGTGGTTGCGGTTGTACAGCAGGTGGTGCGCGGTGATGGTCGCGGCCACGTTGCTCGATGCTTCGTTGACGAACTGCACGGCGTCGGCGGTGGTGATGTGTTCGAACACCACTTTGAGCGTCGGGAAGCGTTCGACCACGCGGCGCATGTGCTCGTCGATGAACAGCTTCTCGCGGTCGAACACGTCGACGTCGCCGCGGGTGACTTCACCGTGTACCAGCAACGGCATGCCGACGTCGGCCATGGCTTCGAGCACCGGGAAGATCTTGTCGATGCTGGTGACGCCCGAGTCCGAGTTAGTGGTCGCGCCGGCCGGGTACAGCTTGGCGGCATGCACGAAGCCACAGGCCTTGGCCGCATGGATGTCGGCAGGCTCGGTGCGATCGGTGAGGTACAGCACCATCAGCGGCTCGAAGCGGCTACCGGCCGGGCGCGCGGCGAGAATGCGCTGGCGATAGGCGTCGGCTTCCTCGGCAGTGCGCACCGGTGGGACCAGGTTGGGCATGATGATTGCGCGGCCAAAGGTACGCGCTACGTCGGCGACGGTGTGCGGCAAAACAGCGCCATCTCGAAGATGGATGTGCCAGTCGTCGGGACGCAGGAGGGTCAGGCGGTCGGACATTGGGGATTCCAGGCGGTTCGAACTCGGGAGAATGCTACCGGAAAAGACTCATCGGGGCACTCGCTATCAAGTTTTGCGACCAGTGACCGATAGCCCGGAGGTATGCCGTAGAACCAGTGGAGCCTCCCGTGCGCCAGCGTTACCTTGCCTTGCTCAGTATGTTTGCCAGCCTTCCCGCCATGGCCCTGACTTTCCAGACCCGTCTGGAGAACGTCGAGTGGAAGGTGGAGGGTGATCAATTCGAGTGCCGGCTGATCCAGCCGATTACCGATTTCGGTTCGGGCGAATTCGTGCGCCGCGCCGGCGAGCAGGCGATTTTCCGTCTCAAATCCCATAGCAACGTGTTGGGTGCCGGCTCCGCGACGCTGTTGGCCGCCGCCGCACCCTGGCAGCCCGGCCGGGCCGACATCAACCTGGGGTCCGTTCGCCTGGCAGGTGGCGGCACCCTGTTCACGACGTCCCAAGGCCAGGCCAGCCGCTTGATCGGCGGCTTGATGGAGGGGCGCAGCACGGTGGTACGCAATTTTTCCGGCGAGATCGGCAGGCCCACCGAGGTCCGCTTGTTGCCGGTTAAGTTCAACCAGGCCTGGAATGACTATCAGGGCTGTGCGGCCAAACTGTTGCCGATGAATTTCGACCAGGTCAGCCAGACCCAGGTCGGGTTCCCGGGTGCAGGTCCAGACCTGGATGCGGCCGCCAAGCGCCGCCTGGACACCGTGCTGGCGTTCATAAAGGCAGATCCTTCGGTCAATCACGTGGAGCTCGACGGCCACTCCGACAACAGTGGCAATCGCCTGACCAACCGCGACATGTCGCGCCGTCGCGCCTTGGCCGTGATGGACTACCTCAAAGCCAATGGCGTGCCCGAGGCGCAGATCACGATGCGCTTCCATGGCGAGCGCTACCCGCTAGTGCCCAATACCACCAAGGCCAATCGCGCCACCAACCGTCGGGTCAATATCCACCTGGAGCGCGTGACAGCGGCGCCGGCACCCACCGCACCGGTGCCCGCGCCTGAACCAGCCGCGGCACCCCAGGCGCCTGCCGGCAAGCCGGCAGCGGTGTCCTGAGTGGCACCTGGCCGTCGCGGGATCGACAATAATTATCGCTTCATCGTCATTCACTGTCGCGCCCCTGTAAATTCGTGGGTTTGAGCGGTAGAATAATCGGCTTTCCGTAGAACCCCGTGGAGTGATGGCATGGCGGACGTAAACAAGGTCGTTCTGGCGTATTCCGGCGGCCTGGACACTTCGGTGATCCTCAAGTGGCTGCAGGATACTTATAACTGTGAAGTGGTGACGTTCACCGCCGATCTGGGGCAGGGCGAAGAGGTCGAGCCTGCACGTGCCAAGGCGCAAGCCATGGGCGTGAAAGAGATTTACATCGATGACCTGCGCGAAGAGTTCGTGCGTGACTTCGTCTTCCCAATGTTCCGCGCCAACACCGTCTACGAAGGCGAGTACCTGCTGGGTACCTCCATCGCACGTCCGTTGATTGCCAAACGCCTGATCGAAATTGCCAACGAAACCGGCGCTGATGCCATTTCCCACGGTGCTACCGGCAAGGGCAACGACCAGGTCCGCTTCGAACTGGGTGCCTACGCACTCAAGCCAGGCGTGAAAGTGATCGCCCCGTGGCGTGAGTGGGACCTGCTGTCGCGCGAGAAACTGATGGACTACGCCGAAAAGCATGCGATCCCGATCGAGCGTCACGGCAAGAAGAAGTCCCCGTACTCGATGGACGCCAACTTGCTGCACATCTCCTATGAAGGCGGCGTGCTGGAAGACACCTGGACTGAGCACGAAGAAGACATGTGGCGTTGGACCGTCTCCCCGGAGAACGCGCCTGACAAACCGCAATACCTGGAATTGACCTACCGCAACGGTGATATCGTCGCGCTGGACGGCGTCGAAATGAGCCCGGCCACCGTTTTGGCGACCCTGAACCGTATCGGTGGTGAACACGGTATCGGCCGCCTCGACATCGTCGAGAACCGTTACGTGGGCATGAAGTCCCGTGGTTGCTACGAAACCCCGGGCGGCACCATCATGCTGCGCGCCCACCGCGCCATCGAGTCCATCACCCTGGACCGCGAAGTGGCTCACCTCAAAGACGAGTTGATGCCCAAGTACGCCAGCCTCATCTACACCGGCTACTGGTGGAGCCCTGAGCGTCTGATGCTGCAACAGATGATCGATGCCTCCCAAGCCAGCGTGAACGGTGTTGTTCGCCTGAAACTGTACAAGGGTAACGTGATCGTGACCGGTCGCAAATCGGACGATTCGCTGTTCGATGCGAACATCGCGACGTTCGAAGAAGACGGCGGTGCCTACAATCAGGCCGACGCAGCGGGCTTTATCAAGTTGAACGCACTGCGCATGCGCATCGCGGCCAACAAGGGCCGCAAGCTGTTCTGATCGCGCTTGAAGTCAAACAGAGCCCCGGCATTGCCGGGGCTTTTGTTTTCAGGGTGTCAGGGTTTTGCGGGTCAGGGAAACCAATGTCCGAGTGTTGAGGTTATAAGCAGAGATAACGTAGTCGGCCAAGTAGGGGCTGCCAGGCGTCAATTGTTGAGTCAGCATGTTTCTAATTCGTTGTTCCGCTTGTTCTCCGGCAATCAATAAAATCAAGGCTTTCGGCAGCGTTGAGTCACTTGTGTGTTTTGCTGATGGTTGTGCAAGAATATATTCGATGACCTCCATCGCCTGCTCTTCTGACTCAACGTTATTGCAATCGAGCAGGTAAGTCTGCGTGGCGATAAATGAGAAGTACGGTTTGTCCTGCGTTGGGGCTTCAATCTGTACAGTCGGCCGCACCGCCGATATCAAAGGGTTTGGTGGGCTATTGATTGGTGGGTCGCTGGCGGTATTCTCTGGTGCCGGTTGATTGTGTTTGGGCGCATCATTGTGCAATGCCTTGTCATAAATAGTCAGGAAGTCTGTTTCATTACTGAAGTCCGACGGTGAATAGAATACTTTGTAGTTGAAGTTTAAGGTGATGAAAAAAAGCAGTGTCAAGAAGGGCGGGAAGCCCACCAGGAACCACGTATAAATGTCCTGGCTTTGCTCTTTGAGGAAGGGCAGGGAGGCCAGCGCCGAAGCTTCTACGATCGCGGCGAAGATGGCGATGATGGTCAGGGGGCTCTTGGTGCTTTTGGGGAGGTCGGGCATGGGGTGATTCCTTTCGCAAGAGGCGCCATTCAGTAACGATAAATTTCAATTGTAAGTTCTTGTTCGTTTCATGATGTATGAATAAATATTTTTACCCTTTGATCGGGGGCATGGCTAAAAGTCGGTCTTTGGGCTGTTCAGATCAATAGGGAACCAATACGTGACGATCCGCTTGCCACCTGCAGGCGCAGCGCCATAATTTATCCGGTGGCTTGTGTGAAACAGGTTGAACGGGTTGAGGCACCCTTCATGTTTGATGTCACTTGTCAGAGTGTGCAATGCTTTGGCGCAGGTAAAGAGTGCAAATGTGGAGCCACCGGTTGTCTGAAATATCTGGTGAAAGGTCCTGAACTGAGGTCTTTGTAGGACTATTCTTGCTTGGTTGTAGGGAAGGTCTTTGCCTGTTGGTGGTTGGAGGGAGCCCAATGCAAAGTGGCCAAGGACTAGGCTATTGTGCGGGCTCTAAAAATTCGAACAGCGAAAATTGGATTTGCCCATGAATAAAGTGCTGATCGTGGATGATCATCCCATCATTCGCCTTGCTGTACGCATGCTGATGGAGCGTCATGGTTATCAGGTGATTGCAGAGACGGACAATGGTGTGGATGCCTTGCAGCTTGCTCGTGAGCATGAACCGGATATCGTCATACTCGATATCAAGATACCCAAGCTTGACGGATTGGAGGTCATCGCCCGGCTGACGGCCAACCAGCATAACCAGCAGCCCATGAAGGTGCTGGTGTTGACGTCGCAGACGCCGGGGCATTTTTCCATGCGCTGCATGCAAGGTGGGGCGGCGGGCTATGTGTGCAAGGAGCAGGACCTGACCGAGTTGCTCAGCGCCATCAAGGCGGTATTGTCCGGCTACAGCTATTTTCCCAACCAGGCGCTGCATTCGGTGCGTACCAGCCTTGGCAATGCCAGCGAGGCCGATATGGTCGAACGCTTGTCAGGTCGCGAGATGATGGTGTTGGAGCAGTTAGCCAGGGGCAAGAGCAACAAGGAAATCGCCGATGGCATGTTTCTCAGTAACAAAACCGTCAGCACTTACAAAACCCGGTTATTACTCAAGCTCAATGCTCGCTCACTGGTCGACCTGATCGAGTTGGCCCAACGCAATGGCTTGGTGTGAACGGCAAGGGCTGCTCCTGACCTGTTCACTGGCTTGAATGGAATTCAAGGCATAAAAAAACGCTCGATGCGGTGCATTGAGCGTTTTTTTGTGCCCGGCCCTGACTCAGGCCGGGTAGCAGAAGTCAGGAAGCGTCGGCTGCCATTTCCGCATCATGGGCGATCAAAGCCACCAAGGCATTCTGTTGCCGATGGGACAACTGACGGAAACGCTGGAGCAACTCGCGTTCGTGCAAAGATAGCTCTGGGCTATCGAGCCGCATGCTCAGGTCATCACCCAGAGCGCCTTCCTGGATCAGGCTTTGCTCAAGGCGTGCGATGATTTCGGAGTTCATGCTGCGGTGATGATTACGAGCTACCTCGGCAATACGCTCACGCATACCGTCTGGAAGACGTACGACGAATTTGTCAGCGGTACGGCTGGAGTAAATAGCCTGTTTCATTGGGCGCATATATATGACCGATTTAGTTCAGGGGGAGCGGTTCTCGAAATTGGCCGCACGATGTGAGTACGACCGTCGCTACGGCAAAATGTTCAACCTGAATTGTGGATAGGGCCCCTATGATGCCTGAAGGTCGCCAGATCCTTGGCGTCAATTCTGTGACAAATATTGAACTGAATACCGGCTTAATGCCAGCACCAATTGTCAGAAATGAGCACTGGTTGGAAAATTTCATCGTTGCCGCCTCACCGCTTTTACCGGTTAACCGGCGGCGGTGCTCTGGTTCGCTCACCGCCAAATGTGCACAATGACCGGCGAATCAACCTACCCACAGCATAGTGGCAATTTGGCAATTTTGCTGACAAGCCGACATGAGGCAATCCCATGCCAGCAAGACTCATCTACCTGATGGGCCCTTCGGGCTCCGGCAAGGACAGTGTGATCGATGCCGCCCGTGACGCGCTTCACCGCCTTGATGTGGACGTGGCGCGGCGGGTGATAACCCGATCGGCCGAGTCGGTGGGTGAGCATGCCATTGGCGTGTCGCCCCAGGCATTCGAGCGTATGCGCCGGGACGCGGAGTTTGCCATGAACTGGCACGCCAATGGATTGCAATATGGTATCCAGCGTGACATCAATCTGCGCCTGGCCCAAGGCGCCTCTGTACTGGTCAATGGCTCCAGGGCCTACTTGCCGCAGGCATTGACACAATATCCGCAACTGCTGCCGATATTACTGACCGTGGACACGCAGGTATTGCGGCTAAGGCTTGAGGCGCGGGGGCGGGAAACCCCAGAGCAAATCGACCAGCGCCTGCAACGCAACGAGCGGCTGCAGAGTGATCCGGCTGTGTGGGAGGAGGGGGCGGTGCGAATCGAGGCGCTGGATAATTCGGCGGATCTGCAAGGTGCCGTGCAGCGCCTGCTGGCACTGCTGGCGCGCCATGGTATCAGCGCAGCAAAGGATCGAATTTGATCTTGCGGCCCTTGAACAGCGCCAGCAGGAACAATGTACCGCTCACGGCACTTAATGTGCCCAGCAAAGCGCTTCCTTGGGCCGCGTCCTGAGGCAGGCTCATGGCGGCCAGAAAACTTGCCAGTGCAACGAACAGCAATGCCCATGCTGATTTCGACATGTCGGGTTCCTTAACCTTAAAAGGTATAGCGATCAGTGTGCACGGCTGTCATGGCAGTGCCGACGTCCTGCTGCGAAGTACGCACCTGCATGCGCCCACTGTCGGCATTCATGACTGCAAGGCGGGCAACGGGCCGTTGCATGAAATGCTCGGCTTGCACATGCACCACCGCCGGGTCGGCGCCCTGGCCCTGGAAATGAAATGCCAGCACGGCCACCAAGGCCAATGCATTAAGTAGGTAGAGGGCGCTGTTCATTCGACTTCTCCGCGGAATCGGCTGCCAAGCCGCTTGTTATGCACAAAGCTATAGCAGGGCTCATGCCAACTCGGAAAGCCCAATAATATCCTTATTTTTCAACGATTTGTAGGCGACTTTAGGCGCTAGAGGGTTGCAAACTGCAAGGGTGGCCATCACGGTGCGTGCAAAATGCACGACCGGCCCCTGTCAGGCGGTTTAGAGCGGTCTCCCCGTGCCGACAACGGCTACAGGGAAAAAGCTCACGGATGACATGACAAACGCGGCCCTGCTGGTTACCATGCTCGCCGTCCATCGCGCAGGCAATCGCCTGGCGCCACTCAGTGTCTCAGTAGCTCAATTGGATAGAGCATCCCCCTCCTAAGGGGAAGGTTGGCAGTTCGAACCTGCCCTGGGACACCACTTTAAGATCTACCCCGTACGCCCTCAATACTTAAACCAGAACCAAAATGCGCCTGTGCGTCAGCGATAGGCCGGGGAACTGTTCCCCCTGCCACTCATCGAAGCCTACGTTGCCATGCTGCCCGCTGCCCCCGATCAATTTTGCTCGACTAAATCCCCTCGATGGATACGGCGCGTAGCGGCCGCTCAGGCATAATGGAAGCGCGGTAGCGTCATCGGTTGACTTGTATGGCGGCCGACCTGCTCCTACCCTTCACCTGCTGTTCAATCTGATGCAAGGAGCCGCTCGGAACGCCGATGCGCCAAATCTGGAAGTCTTTCCGCGGTCTGTATTTTGCCTCGCTGATGATGTTGATCGGCTCGGGTCTGTTGAGCACCTACCTGGCGTTGCGTCTGGCCGCCGAACAGGTCGATGGCCTGTGGGTGGGTGCGCTGATGGCCGCCAACTATTTCGGCCTGGTGCTGGGCGGCAAGATAGGCCATCGGCTGATTGCCCGCGTGGGGCATATTCGCGCCTACACCACCTGTGCCGGGATTGTCTGTGCGGCGGTGCTGGGCCATGGCCTGGTGGATTATTTGCCGGCCTGGCTGTTCCTGCGGATGATCGTGGGCCTTGGCATGATGTGCCAATACATGGTGATCGAGAGTTGGCTTAACGAGCAGGCCGATGCCAAGCAGCGTGGCCTGGTGTTCAGCGGCTACATGATCGCCTCATACCTGGGCCTGGTGCTGGGCCAGCTGATTCTGGTCTTGCACCCGCAACTGGGCTTGGAATTGCTGATGCTGGTGGCGCTGTGCTTTGCCCTGTGCCTGGTGCCGGTGGCCATGACCCGGCGCATTCACCCTGCGCCTTTGCACCCCGCGCCCCTGGAGCCGCGGTTCTTTCTCAAGCGGGTGCCGCAATCGCTGAGCACGGTGCTGGGGTCGGGCTTGATCGTCGGCTCGTTCTACGGCCTGGCGCCCCTGTATGCCGCGCAGCAAGGCTTGAGCACCGAGCAGATCGGTCTGTTCATGGGGTGCTGCATTTTTGCCGGGCTGTTGGTGCAATGGCCGCTGGGTTGGCTGTCCGACCGCTATGACCGCGCGGTGCTGATCCGTAGCGCCGCCATGTGCCTGGCGATTGCCGCCTTGCCGCTGGCGATTTTCCCAAGCGTGCCGCTGGAGGTGTTGTTCGCTGCCGGCTTTATCGTCTCGCTGCTGCAGTTCTGCCTGTACCCGCTGGCCGTCGCGTTTTCCAACGACCACGTCGAGGGTGAGCGCCGCGTTTCCCTCACGGCCATGTTATTGATGACCTACGGCGTGGGCGCCAGCATCGGGCCTTTGGCGGCCGGTGTGCTGATGAAGCAGTTCGGCAGCCAGTCCCTGTATGCGTTTTTCAGTTTCTTTGCATTGGTGCTGGTGTGGCGCATTCGGCCCAAGGCGGTCACCAACCTGCACCAGGTGGACGACGCGCCGCTGCACCACGTGGCCATGCCCGACAGCATGACCAGTTCGCCATTGGTGGCGGCCCTCGACCCGCGCGTGGACGAGCACGTGGTGCACGAGCAGATGCATACCGCCGCGCCCGTGGCGCCAGAAGGCGAGCCGTTGGCTGACGAGGTGGACGAGGCGCTGGAGATGGGTGACGGCAAGACGCCGTTGGGGCGCAGCGAGGAAGAGCAGTAAAACGTGCCGGGCCCGGTCGCGACGGTGTCGCGAGCCGGGCCCGGCTGTTTGGCTAGAAGAAGTCGTCTTTGTCGAACCGGCGAGCTTCGCGCTGCAGGTCGAAGACAAAGCGCTCTACCTGGCGCTGCACCAGCCCGCTCATGTTGTGAAAGCGCACGCCGGCAAAGGTGATGTTCAGGCGCTCTTCGAAGTGCAGGTAGCGCAACTCCACCGGTGCGGTCATTTTCCCGAAGGGTAGGTTGGCCAGGAAGCGATCGTATACCTGGCCCAGTTGCAGGCGCTCGGAAATATCGCCCTCAAAGCGCAGCTTGCAACCGGTGGCGGAGATGTCCAGCAACTTGCCACGGAACTCGCCCTTGAGCTTTTCGCCTGCCAGGTCCACGTCGACCAGTTGCGACAGTTTCAAGGCGGCGCGGAAAGCGTTGCGACGCTGGTGGTACACCACTTCGGTGGGCAGCACGCCGTGATAGACCCGACCGTTGTCGTTGTCATCAATGGTCAGTTTTTGCTCGACATCCCAGGCAATGCGCACGCCATCGTGGAAACCTTCGACACGGAAGGGCTCGCCGGCCTCCAGGAAGCGCTCACCGTCACGGGGGATCATCTCGTCGAACGCCAGCAGGTTGCTGTCGCGATCCAATTCCACCAGGTAGGTCTGGAAGCGTTGGCTGCGCTCGTGAAAGGTGATGATCAATGGATCATGGCTCTCTAGCAGCAAACGCAGGTTGGCGGCGATTTCCAGGGGCGTGGTAAGCACCTTTGGCGGCTGCGGAGCATCTTCCGCGTTTGAGGCATTGAACACGGTCTATTTATCTCCGGGCAAAAAAGACACACGCAGGTGCTGGCATTATGCTGGCATGTTCCGCGCCTTTACAGGGCAGGTCAAGCCTGACTGAGCGGGCGAGGCTTGGCCAGCTTTGAAGTGGAGCCTCGTGCATCATAGAGCGAAGGCGGCTCACCGCCCATGAGGATGCGCATTTGGTTGACGGTGCTCATTTGCTGCACCCGGATCAACCTGCCGTTCTGCTCGTTGATTGCCTGGCATTCGGCCAGAAGCCCGGTGAGCAAGTCACCGCGAGCCAGCAGGTCGTTGCCAAGGCTTGAGTGTTGCGCCAAGGTGACCAGGCCGTTGCGGTCGGCGGTCAGCTTGAGGCCCTGCAGTATCTGGCTGCGTTTGCGGCCATGCTGCTCGAGCAAAACGATCAGCGACTGTTTTTGCGCCAGGATGTTTTCCAGCAGCGGCATGTCGCGGCCATGCAGGGCCAGCGCCTCGTGCTGGAGCAGTTCAAGCAACTGCTGGGCAGGGGCGATATCTTCTTCAATTAACAGCAATAAGCTTCTGTCGTGCATGGCTGGCTCTGATTTTCAGCGTCCAGAAGCCTCTGCGCGGGCGTTGGCCCTAGCGCTGGGCTTCGAAGTTGATCATTTTGCTGGCGACGCGGTTGCTGTCCACTTGATAGCTGCCATCGGCAATCGCCTGTTTCAACTGCGCCACGCGGCTGCTGTCGACAACAGGTTGCTCGTTGAGCTTGTCAGTGATCTTTTGCAACTGCTGAGCCTGGGAACTCAATTGCACGGATTCGCCACTCTGGGTGCTGGCGGTTTGCCCAACAGCGCTGTCAGTGGCCGCCGACGTCTCGGTTTCCTTGGCGCTGGCGGTGCGGGTAGTGCCCGTCACCGTGGGTGAATTGTTCAAACGACTGAAGTCGATAACCATGATTGAAACCTCTGGGTATTTGGACGCTTGCCTTGTTTTCGGCCAAACCCCGAATAACTTTAGGCCAATTGATACAATTGGCCGCACATCAAGGCTGTGACGCGCATCACACCACAGTCTAGGAAAACTTGAACCTGACCGCCAGCATTTACATCGCTACCTCTACCTGGCCTGGCCCTGTGACCCGGGCCTTGACCACCCTTTGGGAGTTGAGGTTGCGCACTCGGATCTGTTCGTTTTCGCTGCCGTTGCTCAAGGCTTCACCGGGCATGCGCACGCTCAGGGTGCCGCTGCGCGCGATGATCACCACGTGGTCACCCTTGATGACCGCCTGGGGCGCCTCCAGGTGGGCCGGGGTGAGCACCTGGTCCATGACCGTTGGTCGCAAGGTCTTGTAGCCGACGGCCTGGTCCAGCGAGATCAGGTAGCCCTGGGTCAGGGTGCTGACATCACGTTCGCGCAGGGCAACATCGTCCGCGCCTACCACCGCCTCGCGCTTCATGGGGCGGGTGACCGTGACCACGTCACGGAACAGTTTGACCTGGGCCGGCACGAATACCGTCCAAGGCGCGGCGCCTTCACAGCGTATCTTGACGATCACCCGGCCCAGCGGCGTGGCCGGGCTTTCCAGCTTGGCTGTCAATTCCTTGTCGCACTGCCCCAGGCGCAGCCGTGGGTCGAGCGGGTTGACCTGGATTTCATAGCGCCCTTCGATTTGGGCGGTGGCCAGATAATCTTCGACGGTAAATTCAAGAAACCCCTGGGTCACACCGATAAGCTGTTCAGGAGCTGTGAATTCTTCGGCCTGGGAGGCAGCGCCGAATCCAAAAATGCACAGAGCAGTGAGTACGCAGCGTAAGCTGCGTGTCATGCGTCGGGAAAATGTCGTTTTTGCGTTCATACACTTAAAAAAGCAAGGGCCGTGCCGACTATGCAGTGTCGGGCACGGATCATTGTGACAGTGAAGGAGTCAGGGCATGGCTGGTGTAATGGATTCGGTGAACCAGCGTACGCAACTGGTGGGGCAGAACCGCCTCGAGCTGCTGCTGTTCCGTCTGAACGGCCCGCAGTTGTACGGGATCAACGTATTCAAGGTCAGGGAGGTGCTGCAATGCCCCAAACTGACGGTGATGCCCAAATCCAACCCGGTGGTACGCGGTGTCGCGAATATTCGTGGGGCAACCATTCCGATCCTGGATCTGGCGATGGCAACCGGTGCGCCGGGCCTGCAAAAAATTGAAAACACCTTCGTGATCATCACGGAATACAACACCAAGATCCAAGGCTTCCTGGTGCACTCGGTGGAGCGCATCGTCAACATGAACTGGGAAGAGATCCATCCGCCACCCAAGGGCACGGGTCGTGATCATTACCTGACGGCCGTGACTCGAGTGGACAATCAGCTCGTCGAAATCATTGACGTGGAGAAAATCCTCGCTGAAGTGGCGCCCACCTCCGAGTCCATTTCGGTGGGCGTGGTCGATCAGGCTACCCAGGACAAGGCGGTTTCACTGCGGGTGCTGACCGTCGACGATTCGTCGGTGGCGCGCAAGCAGGTCACCCGTTGCCTGCAGACGGTTGGCGTGGAAGTGGTGGCATTGAATGATGGGCGACAGGCGCTAGACTACTTGCGCAAGCTGGTCGATGAGGGCAAGAAGCCGGAAGAGGAATTTCTGATGATGATTTCCGACATCGAAATGCCCGAAATGGATGGCTACACCCTGACGGCGGAGATCCGCAGCGACCCGCGCATGCAAAAGTTGCACATCATCCTGCACACGTCCCTGTCGGGCGTGTTCAACCAGGCGATGGTAAAGAAAGTTGGCGCGGACGATTTTCTCGCGAAATTCCGGCCCGATGACCTGGCATCCCGGGTGGTCGACCGGATCAAGGCAACGGATAACGGCTAGGGGCCTGCGCCCCCGGCAGTACTGACGATTAAAGAGGCGGCACCATTGTCTACGGGTAATTTGGATTTCGAACAGTTCCGGGTCTTCCTGGAAAAAGCCTGTGGCATTCTGTTGGGGGAGAACAAGCAGTATCTGGTGTCCAGCCGCCTCAACAAGCTGATGGAGCAGCAGGGCATCAAGTCCTTGAGCGAGTTGGTGCAGCGCATCCAGGCGCAGCCACGCAGCGGTTTGCGCGAGCAGGTAGTGGATGCGATGACCACCAACGAAACCCTGTGGTTTCGCGACACGTACCCCTTCGAAGTGTTGAAGAACAAGGTACTGCCCGAGCAGATCAAGGCCAGCCCCGGCCAGCGCCTGCGCATCTGGTCGGCGGCCTGCTCGTCGGGGCAGGAGCCCTATTCGCTGTCGATGGCCATCGATGAATTCGAGCGTACCAATCTTGGCCAGCTCAAGGGTGGGGCCAGCATCGTGGCCACCGACTTGTCGAGCCTGATGCTGACCAACTGCAAAAGCGGCGAGTACGACAGCCTGGCCATCGGCCGCGGCCTGTCGCCGGAGCGCCTGCAGCGTTATTTCGATCCCAAGGGGCCGGGCCGCTGGGCGATCAAGGCGCCGATCCGCAGCCGGGTGGAGTTCCGCTCCTTTAACTTGCTGGACAGCTACGCGGCGCTGGGCAAGTTCGACATCGTGTTCTGCCGCAACGTGCTGATCTATTTCTCCGCCCAGGTGAAGAAAGACATCCTGCTGCGCATCCACGGCACCCTCAAGCCGGGTGGCTATCTGTTCCTCGGTGCCTCCGAGGCACTCAACGGCTTGCCCGACCACTACCAGATGGTGCAATGCAGCCCTGGGATCATCTACCAGGCGAAATAAAAGAAGAGGCCCTCGCGGCCTCTTTTTTTTACCAGCAGTTCCCCGCCAGTGAAAGGCATTGCCGCTTTCGCGCCAAAAAAGCGGAAGCCCATTGCCGCTTTTCTGGCATTGCCGCCTGCCGCTTCCCCGCAAAGCCCCGTAAATCGGGGATTTTTGAGTTGGCACGGGCCTTGCTATAGCTCTGTCACGAACATCTGGTCTGCCGCCAAAGGTTACCGACATGAGCATCAGTTTCGACAAAGCGCTGGGCATCCACCAGCAAGCCCTGAGCTTTCGCGCAGAGCGGGCCGAGGTATTGGCCAACAACCTGGCCAACGCCGACACCCCGAACTACAAGGCTCGGGACCTGGACTTTGCTGCCGTGCTGGCCAACCAGAGCGACAAGACCAAGAACGGTACGTTCGCCCTGGAGCGAACCAACGCCAAACACATTGAAGCCGATGGCCTGGGGACCGGTGACGAGGAGTTGCTGTACCGCACCCCGTCCCAGCCCTCCCTGGACCAGAACACCGTCGATGCGCAGATCGAACAAGCGAACTACGCGCAGAACTCGGTGAACTTCCAGGCCAGCTTCACCCTGCTCAACAGCAAATTCAAAGGGCTGGTATCAGCCATTCGCGGAGAGTAAGCCATGTCTCTTGCCAACGTTTTCAACATCGCCGGCACCGGCATGAGCGCGCAAACCACGCGTCTGAACACCGTCGCCAGTAACATCGCCAACGCCGAGACGGTCTCCTCGAGCATCGACCAGACCTACCGCGCCCGGCACCCGGTGTTTTCCACCATGTTCGATCAGGCCAGCGCCGCCACCGGCGACAGCGGCTCGCTGTTCCAGGACCAGGACGCTGCCGGCAGCGGCGTGCAGGTGGCTGGCATCGTCGAGGACCAGAGCAACCTGGAAGCCCGCTACGAGCCCAAGAACCCGGCAGCCAACAAGGACGGCTATGTCTATTACCCCAACGTCAACGTCGTTGAGGAAATGGCCGACATGATCTCTGCCAGCCGTTCGTTCCAGACCAACGCGGACATCATGAATACCGCGAAAACCATGATGCAGAAAGTACTGACACTGGGTCAGTGATAGGGGCGCACACGCATGACAACTACAACTGACAGCACTTCTGCTTCGTCCGTCCTCACGGCCCTGCAAAAAACCACCAGCACCACCGACAGCTCCACCGGCACCGCCGGCAGCGCGTTGGGCAAGGACGCGTTCCTGCAATTGCTGGTCACCCAGATGCAGAACCAGAACCCGCTGGACCCCCAGGACAACAGCGAATTCGTTTCGCAGCTGGCGCAGTTCAGCAGCCTGGAGAGCATGCAGAGCCTCAACGACTCGGTGAGCACCATCCTCACCTCGTACCAGTCTTCGCAAGCCCTGCAAGCCTCGTCGCTGGTGGGCCACTCGGTGATCGTCACCGGCACCACCGCCGACGTCGACACCAGCAAGGGCCTGACAGGTTCGGTCAACCTGACCGACTCCAGCACCAGCAACACCGTGGGCGTCTACAACAGTGACGGCACCCTGGTGCGCACGCTGGACATGGGTACCCAGGCTGCCGGCACCTACAGCTTTACCTGGGACGGCAAGGACGGCGATGGCAATGCCGTGGACTCGGGTAACTACACCTTCAAGGCAGTGGCCACGGTCGACGGTACTTCCACGGTCATGACCACCAACCTGCCGACCACGGTCAACAGCGTGACCATGGCGACCACCAGCGGCGGTGAAATGACGCTCAATCTGGCAACGGGTAGCAGTGTCGGCCTGTCGTCTGTGCAAACCATCGGAATTTAATGCCGGCTACGGCGCAGGAGTGAAACTATGTCTTTCAACGTCGGCCTCAGTGGCCTGGCAGCAGCCAACAAAGCACTGGACGTCACCGGCAACAACATTGCCAACGTCGCCACCACCGGTTTCAAGTCGTCGCGCACCGAGTTCGCCGACCAGTACGCGCAATCGATCCGTGGCACTTCGGGCAAGACCACGGTCGGTAGCGGCGTGACCACCGCGGCTGTTTCCCAGCAGTTCACCCAGGGCAACATCGAGTCCACCGGCAACAGCCTGGACATGGCCATCAACGGCAACGGCTTCTTTGTCATGAGTGACAACGGCTCCAAGCTGTATACCCGTGCCGGCGCCTTCTACAGCGACAAGTCGGGCAACATCGTCGACGCCAGCGGCAACAACCTGCAGGGCTACACCACCGACTCCACTGGCAAGCTGACCTCCGGCGTGCTGTCGAACCTGGCCATCGATACCTCGAACCTGGCCCCCAAGGCGACCTCCACGGTCTCGGAAACGGTCAACCTGAACTCCAGCGCCACCGCGCCGACCGTCACGCCGTTCAGCGCCTCCAACGTTGACTCGTACAACTACACCTTCAACACCGACGTCTACGACAGCCAAGGCAATGCCCACCAGCTGAACCAGTATTTCGTCAAGGATTCCGCGTCCAATACCTGGACCATGTACTCGACGATCGATGGCCGCAACCCGCAATCGCCGGCAACCAATATCGATGCCACCACCCAGGTCGATGCCGGTGCCACGCCGCTGGCCAACACCATCAACTTCAATTCCGATGGTTCGTACAGCTACACGGCCGCAGCCGCCACCTCCACCTCGCTTGGTGTGAATGCCGACGGCACGTTCAGCCTGGACAACTGGGTGCCTGCGTCTGAAGCAACCGATGGTACCTGGGCATCCAACGGTTCGTCCGCCACTGCGGCGATCAACCTGGACCTGACCAACATCACCCAATACAACGCCACCTCGGCCACCACCGCCAAGGATCAGGACGGTTATGCCACCGGCGAGCTGACCGCCCTGTCGGTCAGCGACACCGGTCAATTGACTGCCACCTTCAACAACGGCAAGACCAACATCGTTGGCCAGGTGGCCTTGGCCAACTTCGCCAACACCCAGGGCCTGAGCCCGGCCGGCGGTACCGCCTGGCGCGAAACCTACGCCTCGGGTGTACCGGTGATCGGCACGCCAAACAGCGGCACCATGGGTTCGCTGACCGCCTCGTCCCTGGAAGACTCCAACGTCGACCTGACCCAGGAGCTGGTGAACCTGATCAAGGCGCAGTCCAACTACCAGGCCAACGCCAAGACCATCTCCACCGAAAGCACCATCATGCAGACCACTATCCAGATGACGTGATAGTTGTTGCAGGCGTTACCCAAGGCCCTGGTCGCGAGACTGGGGCCTTTGCTTTTCTGGCGCCATTGCCAGGTGTTTGCCGCGCGGCGGCAGATGCGCGCCGTTTTTCCGACTCGCGCATTCGCCGGGCAGGGCGCAAAACGTGGCAAACCCCCTGTAACACCGGGCGTACAAAGGCTTTTGCAACTTTGGCCCGCTTGTTGCTTTCTCCCTGTCAGAACAGCCGCCGGCGGCATTAGCCCGTCATGGGAGACCCAGCTTGGACAAGATGCTTTACGTGGCAATGACCGGCGCCAGCCAAAACGCGCTGGCGCAAAAGTCGCATGCCAACAACCTGGCCAACGTGACCACCAACGGTTTCCAACGGGACCTGGAGCAGGCCCGTTCGATGCCGGTGTTCGGTGACGTATTCCCGTCGCGGGCCTATGCCATGACGGAAAACCCCGGCACCGATTTCACCCCGGGCGCCATGGAAGCGACGGGTCGCGACCTGGACGTGACCGCAGGCCAGGACAGCTACATCGCCGTGCAGGCACCGGACGGCAGCGAAGCCTACGTGCGTACCGCCAGCATGAACGTCGACGCCCTGGGCATCTTGCGTGACGGCAACGGTTTGCCGGTCATGGGCAATGGCGGGCCGATTGCCGTGCCGCCGGATGAAAAAATCGAGATCGGCGCGGACGGCACCATCAGCATTCGCTCTCAGGGCACTGGCCCTTCGGTGATTGCCCAGGTGGACCGCATCAAGCTCGTCAAGCCTGACATCGGCAACCTGACCAAGGGCAGCGATGGCCTGATCCACACCAAGGACGGCCAGCCAGCCGCGGCAGACGCCAACTCCACGCTGAACTCGGGCTTCCTGCAGGCCAGCAACGTCAATGCCGTCGAAGAGATGACCTCGGTGCTGGCACTGTCAAAGCAGTTCGAGTTGCACATCAAGATGATGACCACCGCCAAAGAAGATGATGAGTCCATGGCGCGGGTCTTGCAGAACACCTGATTATCGATTCCGGCGCGGCGTAAAACAGGCGCGCACATAGGAGAACACCATGCTACCTGCACTTTATGTGGCCAAGACCGGTCTTGCGGCTCAGGACATGAACCTGACCACCATTTCCAACAACCTGGCGAACGTGTCCACCACCGGTTTCAAAAGCGACCGCGCCGAGTTCCAGGACTTGCTGTACCAGACCAAACGCCAGCCAGGCGCCAACTCGACCACCGATACCGAGCTGCCCTCCGGGTTGCAACTGGGTACCGGCGTGCGCATCGTCGGCACCCAGAAGAACTTCACCGCCGGCAGCCTGCAAACCACCGATCAGCCGCTGGACCTGGCCGTCAACGGCCGCGGTTTCTTCCAGATCACCCAGGCCGACGGCACTACCGCCTACACCCGTGACGGCACCTTCCACCTGGACTCCACCGGCCAGATCGTGACCGCCAGTGGCCAGGCCCTGGACCCGGCCATCGTGGTGCCGACCGACGCGCAAACCTTCACCGTGGGCACCGACGGCACCGTGTCGATCACCACCGCCGGCAACGCCGCGTCCCAGGTGATCGGCAACCTGCAAACCGCCGACTTCATCAACCCGGCCGGCCTGCAAGCCATCGGCAGCAACCTGTTCCTGGAGACCGCTGCCAGCGGCGCGCCGCAAGTCGGTACCCCTGGCCTGAACGGCTTGGGTACCACGCTGCAGAACACCCTGGAAAACTCCAACGTGAGCACCGTTGAAGAGCTGGTCAACATGATCACCACCCAGCGCGCCTACGAGATGAACTCCAAGGTGATCTCCACCGCGGACCAGATGCTCCAGTACGTAACGCAGAATCTGTAATTCAGCCACACGGCGCCTTGGGCGCCAGCAACACCGTGAGGTCAGTGTCATGAGTCGCTTGTTAAGAGTTCTTGCCCTGGGCGGGGCCGCCCTGTTGTCCGGGTGCCTGGGCCCCGTGGCCAAACCCAACGATCCGTACTACGCGCCGGTATTGCCGCGCACGCCGTTGCCGGCTGCCGCCAATAACGGTTCGATCTACCAGGCCGGTTTCGAACAGGGCCTCTACAGCGACCGCAAGGCCTTTCGCGTAGGTGACATCATCACCATCACGCTGAACGAGAAAACCTCGGCCAGCAAGACGGCGAACTCCAAGGTGTCCAAGACCAGCGATACCACCATGAGCCTGACCTCGTTGTTCGGCAGCAGTGTCACCTCCGGCAACGCCAACCTCAACGCCGGCTACACCGGTGATCGCGCCACCAACGGCGACAGCAAGGCGGCCCAGGGCAACAGCCTGACCGGCTCCATCACCGTGACCGTGGCCGACGTGCTGCCCAACGGCATTATCGCCGTGCGCGGCGAGAAGTGGATGACGCTCAACACCGGCGAAGAGCTGGTGCGCATCGCAGGCCTGGTGCGTGCCGATGACATTGCCACCGACAACACCGTGTCGTCGACCCGTGTCGCCGATGCGCGCATCACGTACTCGGGTACCGGTTCGTTTGCCGATGCGAGTCAGCCGGGTTGGCTGGACCGCTTCTTCCTCAGCCCGTATTGGCCCTTTTAGGTTCGGATGATCATGCTCAAGTTCAAGCACCTGATTGCGGCGACGCTGTTGCTGGCCACGGCGTTCGGCGCCCATGCCGAGCGCCTGAAGGACATCGCCAGCATTTCCGGCGTGCGTACCAACCAGTTGATCGGCTACGGGCTGGTGGTGGGGCTCAACGGCACGGGTGACCAGACCACCCAGACCCCGTTCACCCTGCAAACCTTCAACAACATGCTGTCGCAGTTCGGCATCAAGGTGCCGGCCAACTCCGGCAACGTGCAGCTCAAAAACGTCGCGGCGGTGTCGATACACGCCGACCTGCCGGCGTTCGCCAAGCCCGGCCAGCAGATCGACATAACCGTGTCCTCCATCGGCAACTCCAAGAGCCTGCGCGGCGGCAGTCTGCTGATGACCCCGCTCAAGGGTATCGACGGCAACGTCTACGCCATCGCCCAGGGCAACCTGGTGGTGGGCGGCTTCGATGCCGAGGGCCGTGATGGTTCCAAGATCACCGTCAACGTGCCGTCGGCCGGCCGTATTCCCGGCGGTGCCAGTGTCGAGCGTGCCGTGCCCAGCGGCTTCAACCAAGGCAACAGCCTGACCCTGGACCTCAACCGTTCCGACTTCACCACCGCCAAGCACATCGTCGACAAGATCAACGACCTGCTCGGCCCAGGCGTCGCCCAGGCGCTGGACGGCGGCTCGGTGCGCGTCACCGCGCCCATCGATCCCAGCCAGCGGGTCGACTACGTGTCGCTGCTCGAAAACCTGGAGATCGACCCCGGCCAGGCCGTGGCCAAGGTCATCATCAACTCGCGCACCGGCACCATCGTGATCGGCCAGAACGTCAAGGTGTCGCCTGCCGCCGTCACCCACGGCAGCCTGACCGTAACCATCACCGAAGACCCGATCGTCAGCCAGCCGGGTCCTCTGTCCAACGGCCAGACCGCCGTGGTGCCGCGCTCCAAGATCAACGCGCAGCAAGAAGCCAAGCCAATGTTCAAGTTTGGCCCGGGTACCACGCTTGACGAGATCGTGCGTGCGGTCAATCAGGTGGGCGCAGCCCCAGGTGACCTGATGGCCATCCTGGAAGCCTTGAAGCAGGCCGGCGCGTTGCAAGCCGACCTGATCGTTATTTAAGGACCTGGCCATGGACCTGCCCAAGGGGGGCGTCAGCGCCCCCGCCGACAGTGGTGCGTACACCGACCTCAATCGCCTGAGTGCCTTGAAGGTGGGTGATCGCGACAGTGACGCCAACCTCAAGAAGGTTGCCCAGGAATTCGAGTCGCTGTTCGTTGGCGAGATGCTCAAGTCCATGCGCAAGGCCAACGATGTCCTGGCCAAGGACAACCCGATGAACACCGAGACCACCAAGCAGTACCAGGAAATGTACGACCAGCAGTTGGCCGTGACCCTGTCGCGACGTGGCAACGGCATCGGCCTGCAAGATGTGCTGATGCGCCAACTGTCCAAGACCAAGCCTGCGGTGCACACCCAGGACAACCCGTTTGCCGCCCGGGGCGCCGACACCACCAAGCAGACGTTGGGTGCGCTGCGTTCCGGCGCCGCCGACGCCAAGGCCGAGCAGGCCCAGCCGACATTGCGCAACGACATGGCGATGCTCAACCAGCGTCGCCTGGCGCTGCCCACCAAGCTGGCCGACCGCCTGCTGGCAGGCATCGTGCCGTCCGCAGCCACCGATGCCAGCGTGCAGGTCACTGCGAAAAACCGCCTCAACACGGCGGCCGACAACAGTGATTTGCCGGGCAACTGGAAGTCGGCACTGAGCAGTGGCGTGGTCAATGGCGATACCGGCAACTGGGTGATCCATGGCCGCAGCGTGGCGCAGATCCCGCTGGCGCCGGCGAAAAAAGCCTTCAGTTCGGCGGATGATTTCGTCGCCACCATGCTGCCATTGGCCAAAGATGCGGCGGCGCGTATCGGCGTCGATCCGACCGTGCTGGTGGCCCAGGCCGCGCTGGAAACCGGCTGGGGCAAATCGGTGATGCGTGACGACAACGGCAAGAGCAGCCACAACCTGTTCGGCATCAAGGCCAGCGGCAATTGGCAGGGTGACCAGGCACGCGCCATCACCAGTGAGTTCCGTGACGGCAAGATGGTCAAGGAGACGGCGCAGTTCCGCTCCTACGACTCCTACGCCGACAGTTTCCACGACCTGGTCAGCCTGTTGCAGGGCAACAATCGCTATCAAGATGTGGTCAAGTCCGCCGATAACCCAGAACAGTTTGTAAAAGAATTGCAGAAGGCCGGGTACGCCACCGATCCGGACTATGCCAGCAAGATCTCGCAGATAGCCAAGCAGATGAAGGGCTACCAGAACTATGCCACCGGTAGTTCTTCAACGAATTTATAAGGGCTGAACCATGTCGCTGATTTCAATCGGGCTTTCCGGGCTTAACGCCAGCCAGACGGCCTTGACGGTCACCAGTAACAACATCACCAACGTCTCGACGGCGGGTTACTCGCGCCAGTCGGCCCTGTCCGCGTCCAGCGCGGTGCAGAACATCGGCGTGGGTTTCGTGGGTACCGGCACGACGATTTCCGACGTGCGCCGTATCTACAACAGCTACATGGACAGCCAGTTGCAAACCACCACGGCGCTGAGCTCCGACGCCGCCGCCTACAGCAGCCAGGTCAATACCCTGGACAGCCTGCTGTCGGACAGCGCCACCGGCATCAGCTCCACCCTGACCAGTTTCTTCGCAGCCCTGCAGACCGCGTCGTCGAACCCGACCGACACCTCGTCCCGGCAGTTGCTGCTGACCTCGGCACAAACCCTGAGCAACCGGTTCAATTCGATTTCCACGCAGATCTCGTCGCAGAACACTGGGATCAACTCGCAGCTGAGCACGCTGACCGGCCAAGTCAACGACCTGACCAAGCAGATCGCCTCGCTGAACCAGCAGATCACCACCCTGTCGGCCTCGGGCAACACGCCCAACAGCTTGATGGATACGCGCAACGAAGCGGTGCGCTCGCTCAATGAACTGGTCGGCGTGACCGTTCAGCAAAACGGCAGCGGCGCTTACGACGTGTACCTGGGCACCGGCCAGGCGCTGGTCAGCGGCAATACCTCGAACACCCTGACGGCCGCGCCCGGCACCACCGACAAGAGCCAGTACAACCTCACGGTCAACTACGGCAATTACAGTTCCGATGTCACCTCGGTGGTCTCGGGCGGCACCATCGGTGGCCTGCTGCGCTACCGCAGCGACGTACTGGACCCGGCGCAAAACAGCCTGGGGCAGATCGCCCTGACCGTGTCCGACAGCATCAACAGCCAGTTGGCCCAAGGCGTGGACAACAACGGCAACCTGGGTTCCAACCTGTTCTCCAGCATCAATAGCGCCACGGCTATTGCCCAGCGCAGCCTGGCGTCGTCGAGCAACAGCACCGGCTCCGGCAACCTGGACGTGACCATAGCCGACACCGGTGCGTTGACCAACAACGACTACCAGGTCACCTTCACCAGCCCCACCGCCTACAGCGTCACCCGCTCGGATGGCACCGCGATGGGCAGCTACGACTTGGGCGACGACCCTGCGCCGGTAATCGACGGCTTTACCCTGTCGCTCAACGGCAATGACCTGAGCACCGGCGATACCTTCAAGGTCATCCCGACCCGCAACGCGGCCAGCGCCATCAGCACCACCATGACCGACACCAGCACGCTGGCGTTTTCCGGCCCGTTGACCGGTACCGCCAGTGCCAGCAACTCGGGCACCGCAAGCTTTACCCAGCCATCGCTGACCAGCAGCGTCGACATCTACGACAGTACGTCTAAGGCCACGCTGCAAAGCGGCCTGGAGAACTCGACGCCGGTCAAGCTGGTGTTCGATGCCGCCGCCAGTGGCACCCAGGCCTACACCGTCTACGACGCCAAGGGCAACAACATCGGTAGCGGCAGCATCGTGCCCGGCCAGGACAACAATCTGAGCATCAATGTGCCGATGCTCGACAGCAGCGGCAATGCCGTGACCGACGGTAGTGGCAACGCACTGAGCTTCAGTTTCGCCACCACCGTCAGCGGCAGCCCAGCCACCAACGACAGCTACAGCGTGGCGTTCAACACCACGGGTAAGTCCGACAACCGCAACGCCACCGCGCTGCTGGGCCTGCAAACCTCGGCCACGGTCGGCACCAGTGCCGCCACCGGTGGCGTGAGCTTCACCAGCGCCTATGCCTCGCTGGTCTCCGGCGTGGGCGCCCAGGCGTCCCAGGCCACCACCGACGCCAGCGCTACCTCGGCGGTGCTGGCCACGGCCAAGTCCAACCGCGACTCGGTCTCGGGCGTGAACCTGGACGACGAGGCTGCGGCCCTGGTCAAGTTCCAGCAGTACTACACGGCGTCGTCGCAAATCATCAAGACCGCGCAAGACACGTTCACCACTTTGCTCAACGCCCTCTGAGGATTAGTCGACCATGCGTATTTCCACTTCTCAATATTTCGAGACCAGCGCGTCCAACTATTCCTCGGCCTTCGCCCAAACCGCCAAGACCCAGGAGCAGATCAGCTCGGGCGTGCGCATCAAGACCGCCGGCGATGATCCGGTCGGTGCGGCCAAGCTGTTGCAACTGCAACAGCAGAGCAGCCTGCTGACCCAGTACAGCACCAACATGAGCACCACCACCAACTCGCTGAACAACCAGGAAAGCGTGTTGAGTTCGGTCAACAACGCCCTGCAGCGCGCACAGGAGCTGGCCGTGAACGCTGGTGACGGCTCGCTGACCGACGCCGACCGCCAATCCATCGGCGCCGAGATCAGCCAGCTGCAAGACCAGGTGCTGGGCCTGCTCAACACCAAGGATGCCTCGGGCTACTACATGTTCTCCGGCTCCAAGAGCACTACACCGCCGTACGTCAAGAACAGCGACGGCAGCTACACCTACCAGGGCGACCAGACCGCGCTGAGCCTGCAGGTGTCCGATACGCTCAGCCTGCCCACCGGCGTGACTGGCTACAGCGCCTTCGAGCAGGCCACCAATACCAGTCGCACCCAGTCGACCGTGACGTCGCCGGCGGTGAACGACAACAAGGTCTCCATCTCCCCGGGCCAGATGGACTCCGAGGCGAGCTACAACAAGTCGTTCACCAAGGGCGAACCCTACACCGTCAACTTCACCAGCGACACCACCTACACCATCACCGATACCGGGGGCAACAACATCACCTCCGAGGTCGCGGGCAACGGCACCTTCGACCCCACGGCCGAAGGCGGCAGCACCATCAGCCTGCGTGGCGTGGATTTCACCCTCAAGGTCGACAGCGCGAACACCGGCACCACGGCGGGCCACTCGATCACCCTGCAAAGCACCCCGGACACGTTGACGGCAACGCGCAGCGCGGTGAACGGCTCGACGGCGCAGATCACCAGCAGCTCGATCACCAACCAGGCCGCCTACAACAGTGCCTTCCCAAGCTCGGGTGCGGTGATCAAGTTCACCAGCGACACCGGCGACTACTCGGTGTATGCCCAGCCCTACACCACCGACAGCAAGGCCATCGCCACCGGCAACACCGGCGGCACCGGCGGCACGGTCACGGCGGCCGGCGCCAGCTTCGATATCAGCGGCACGGCCAAGTCCGGCGACACCTTCCAGGTCTCGGTCAACGCGCACAAGACCCAGAGCGTGTTGGACACCCTGTCCCAATTGGCGACGGCGTTGAACACCCCCATCAACGGTGACAATACTCAGTTGCTGGCCATGCAAAACTCGGTCACCTCGGCCATCGCCAACCTGTCCAAGGCCAGCGAGCAGGTGGACAAGGCTCGCGGCGTGATCGGCGCCACCGGCAATGCGATCACTATCCAGACCACCGAGAACACTTCGCTGGGCCTGGCGAACAAGACCACCCAGTCGGACATCGGCGACACCGACATGGCCACGGCCTCGATCAACCTGACCCTTCAGCAGACCATGTTGGAGGCATCCCAGGCTGCCTTCGCCAAGATTGCCCAGTTGAGCCTGTTCAACAAGATCTAAGCCTTTTCGCGGCGCCATTCACGGCCCTTCAGGGGGCTGAGCCTGGCGCCGCTTTTTTATCCGCACCCCGGTTGCCTTTGGCAATCGAACGTCGAGTCCCGTGGCATGAAATCCACCCCCCTAGTCAGCATCGCCATTCCCGCCCACGACCCGAAGAACTTCCCTCGGGCCTTGAAAAGCGCCGTGAACCAGAATTACCCGCACCTGCAAGTGCTGGTGTGCGATGACACGGTGGGCGATGAAGTGCGCGAGGCGGTTGAAAGCGTCCGTGCCGGGCTGGGTACCAATGTCACCCTGCGCTATGTGCGCAACGCCCGGGCGTTGGGGCGCACCGCCAATATCGAGCAGTGCGTGCGCCTAGCCAAGGGTGAGTTCATCAAGGTCTTGTTCGATGAAGACTGGTTGATGCCCGAGCACACGCCGTTGCTGGTGGAGGTTCTGGTGCGTTACCCGGACGTCAGTGTCGCGGCCACCCAGCATTACCTCTCCGATGCCGAAAATCGCATCATGCCCAACCGCATGGAAAACTTCGGCTACGTGTCCGGTGATGCGCGCTTCAATGGTTTCGACCTGTTGTCGATGTTCGAGGTGTGGCCCACCAACTTCATCGGCACCTTGAGCAGCGTGTTGCTGCGCCGGGTCGACGTCGCCCGGTACATGCCGGCGTTGACCAACCCGCAGGCGGCGTTCGAGGCGCTGCTGGACATGACCTTGTACAGCTTGCTGCTGCGCCAGGGCAACCTGGCGATCGTCGACAAATTCCTGGCGGTGGAGCGCCTTTCGCCACTGCGCCACGCCGACATCGCCGACTACGCCACCACCCGTAAGGATGAGCTGGAGGGCATGTTGCAGTTGCTGGCCGGCCGCGACTGCGAGCGTGCGGAAAAGGTCGGTGGCGTACGCCACAGCCTCATGCTCGGTGCAGAGGCCGACCCTGAGTGGAAGGAAGTGGCCCTGGGGCGCATGTTTGGTGTGCAGGCCGATACCATGCGTGAATACGTGGGTGTGGATTGCGATGATTACGACGCAGTTTACGAGCAGTGGCTGGCGTGCCGAGACTTCAGTGCCGATCAACGCCAGCATCTGCCTGCACGGGTTGAGCACTGGGCACGCCAAGCCAAGATCGTTACCATTGTGGTCGACAGCCTGGGTGACCATTCGCTACAGGCGACCCTGGATAGCCTGGCGGCACAAATCTGGTCGACCGAGGCTATCGTGGTGCTGTCGAGCACCGCGCAGGAGCCGACCGTCGTTGGTAACGTGTTGAGCGTACCGCTGCAGTCCGATTGGCCGTTGCAGCTCAACGGCCTGCTGCCGGAACTTGACGGTTATGACTGGTTTTGCCTGTTGCGTGCTGGCGATCGACTAAGCGAGCACGCGTTGCTGCTGCTGGCGGAGCGCATCGCCGAGCGGGCCGACATGCAGGCCTGTTATTGGGACGAGGATGCCCTAGAGGTGGTTGGCCACCGCGCCCCGGTTTTTCGTCCAGGCTTCAACTTGGACCTGCTGCGCAGCTACCCTTATGTCGGGCGAGGCCTGGCTTTTAGCCGTGAGGGCTTGATCGGGCAGGGCGGGTTCGCCGCCGGCCTTTTGGAACTGGGCCCGCACGACCTGATTTTCCGCTTGGTGGAGCAGCACGGCACCGATTGCATCGAACACATCGGTGAGGTGTTGCTGCACGCCGTGCCGCATTTTTCCGCCTGGTTGGCCGAACCTAGCGTACGCGACGGCAATGCTCATCTCGTTGGCTTGCACTTGCAACGCCTGGGCCTTGAGCATGAGATAACGTCAGCCGACATCCGCCTGATCAACAGGGTTAGCTATCGCCATCGCGAGCAGCCTCTGGTGTCCATCGTGATTGCCAGCCAAGGCCGCCTGGGTGCCTTGCAACAGTGTCTGGAAAGTTTGCTGGAGCGTACTGCCTACAGTCAGTACGAAGTGTTGATTGTCAGCAGCGCCAATGAGACTGCCCAGGTAGGTGATTGGCTGCAGGCCATGGCTGCCGTGGGGAGCGCCAAGCTGCGGGTCATTCCGGCACCGGCCGACAGCGCCTTGCCAGCGATGCTGAACCTGGGCGCCGTTCAGGCGCGGGGGCAATTCCTGTTGACCCTGAGCCAGGACTGCACGGTGATCGATGCCGGTTGGTTGCAAGAAATGTTGCAACACGTGCAGCGCAGCGAAGTGGGCGTCGTGGGGGCGCGCTTGCAGGGGCCGGGTGGCACCATCGAACATGCTGGCCTAGTGCTTGGCCTGCGCGGTGCGGTGGGCTCGGTTTTTGTAGGCGAGCCAGTCAATGCGGCAGGCTACATGCACCGCTTGCAGGTGGTGCAAAACTACAGCGCGGTCAGTCTGCAATGCCTGTTGATCGGCACGGCGCTGTTTAGCGAGTTGGGCGGCCTGGCCGAGAGTGATCTCGGCCATGGTTTCGCTGACGTTGATCTGTGCCTGCGGGCAGCAGAGTCAGGCTACCTGACCGTATGGACCCCCTTCGCTCAATTGCAGGTGCAACGTCACGAGTACGCCGCTTCGTCGGCCGAGGTCCAACAGTGGCGGGAATCTCAGCGCGTGGCGTTTAAGCGTTGGTTACCAAAGCTTGCGCGAGACCAGGCCTACAACCAGAACCTGAGCCTGCAAGGTGCCAGCTTTACAATGAACGTGGGCTTGCGCAACGGATGGCAGCCATTCGCTCGGCACACCTTGCCGCATATTTTAGGGCTACCGATCAACAAGGGCGCCGTAGGC
The DNA here is from genome assembly GCF_023509015.1 of Pseudomonas abieticivorans. Taxonomy (NCBI): domain Bacteria; kingdom Pseudomonadati; phylum Pseudomonadota; class Gammaproteobacteria; order Pseudomonadales; family Pseudomonadaceae; genus Pseudomonas; species Pseudomonas abieticivorans. The sequence continues at coordinate 1,142,566 of NZ_CP094975.1, read as the reverse complement.
CACTATCGATTGATCCAGCCACTGATCGAAATGGAGCGAGCGGGGCTTGCCTCCACCATGATCAACTTCGGTACGCCTTCGATCCTGGAGCTTGAGCGGATCGCGCCGGACACCATTGTCTTCCAAGGGCGCTACAGCGCTGGCCCCGTGGAAGGCATCGCGCAGGTCAAAGAGTTTTCCAAGGCTTTCCGGGTGTTCGAGATCGACGACTACCTGCTTGACGTGCCCGAGCAGAACGAACACCGCCGTTACCTGGCCAAGGATATCCGCGAAACCCTCAAGCGGGGCGTTGGCCTGTGTGACCGATTGGTGGTATCGACCGAATCATTGGGCGAAGCCATGGCAAGCATGCACAGTGACATCGTCGTGGTGCCGAACATGCTTGCCCCGGATCGCTGGGCACACCTTGAGAGCCAGCGCCGCGTGGGGCGCAAGCCTCGCGTCGGCTGGGGCGGTGGCACCAGCCACACCGGCGACCTGTTGCTGATAAAGGACGTGGTCAAGGCATTGGCCGACGAGGTGGAGTGGGTATTCCTGGGCATGTGCCCGCCGGAACTGTACCCCTACGTGCACGAGTACCATCCTTCGGTGCCCTTGGACGTTTACCCGCAGAAAATGGCCAGCCTGAATTTGGATCTGGCGCTGGCGCCGCTGGAGCAGCATATTTTCAACGACTGTAAAAGTAACCTGCGCTTGCTGGAATACGGCGCGTGCGGCTTCCCCGTGGTGTGCACCGACACCCGTAGTTACCGCGGCAACTTCCCCGTGACGCTGGTCAAGACCAACAGCACTCACGAGTGGTTGGAAGCTATACGTATGCACTTGGCCGACCTCGATGCCAGCGCACGACAAGGCAATGCCCTTCGCCAGGTGGTGCATGACAAATTCATGCTGCACGGGGATGCTTTGAAGCAGTGGCTGAACGCATGGCGAGGTTGATTGGCCCTTGCCAGTCAGATGTGCATTCTTTGAACGTATTTGAGTAGGACGCAGGCGATGAGCGAGTCACAACAACACGATGGCAGTGCAAACGATATTTTGCGCCTTATCCCCTTAACAGCCGTCTCGCTGATCGATGTTTCTCGCGAGGCTGGCGCGCAGGCACAAACGCTGACGGCCCAGCGGCCCGAGGTCGAATACTTCGGTGACAACGGCAGCGGCGAGCAGGCCTTTGATCTCGACCAGATCGACGTGCAGTTCTACGTCGAACATCGCCAGCGCGATTGCTGGGTGCTGGGCGATGCGTTGGCACGAGTGCGTGACCCTTGGGCCGTGCTGCAGACGATCGCCGGCGTTCTGCCTGCCGACGGTTGCGTGGTCGCCGTCATTCCCAACGCGCAACACTGGTCATTGCAGGCCAAGCTTGCCATTGGCGATCTGCGTTATGAACAAAGCGGTTTGTTGTCGCGCGAGTACCTGCGCTGGTTCACCCGCGAAACCATGCTTGAACTGTTCGACAGCGCAGGGCTTGAGTTGGTCGAGGGGTGGCCACGCACAGTGGAGGACGAGTTCGGCGCCGGGTTCGTTCAACAAATTGGCGAGATGGCCAAGCTTGCCGGTGTTGATCCGCAAGGTGCGATGAACGACGCCTTGCCACTCGACTACGTCGTACGCGCCTGCCTCAAGGCAGATGCACGAGCTGACCATAAGCGCGGCGCTCAGCTCCCGGTGCTGAGCAAGGAGGAGTTTGCCGCACAGGACGGCTACACGCCCAAGCTCGATACCGCTTGGGCATTTCCGGTGTGCGCGTTCGATCATTTGCTCACCGGTAACGATCGGGCGGTGTTCGAAGCAGTTAAAAACAACCCAGGTATTCGCAAGGTTATCCTCACCCGTAGCCTTCCCGTGGACCTGGGCGGTGTCAACGTGCACGTGCTACCGCTCAATAGTAGGCTTGGGCAGCAGGCGCTGATGGAATGCCGCTACGTGTTCGTCAAGCATTCGCCTACGGTCAACGCCGTTTTTCCGCTCGATAGCAAGCAGCATCGAATCATCAATCTGTGGCATGGCATCGCGCTCAAGCGCATCGGCATCGCTTCGCTGGACAACCAGAATGTCTTAGAGTGGACGACGCGAGAGCACGCCAGCTGCCACAGTGTCATTGCGTCATCGATGGTGGACCGCATGGCGATGGCCTCTGCGTTTTACCCGCTCAATTTCCATAACATCTGGGTGACGGGGTTGCCGCGCAACGACGTGGTGCTGTGCGCCGAAGCGTTGTTGCCACAGGACTTTCAGCAACAGCTGACAGACCTGCGTCAATTGTTGGGCGGGCGACGCCTGGTGCTGTTCGCGCCAACCTTTCGCAATGGCCAGGGCAACAGTTACTACCAGGTCAGCGACGAAGAACGTCAGCGCCTGGCCGATTGCCTGTTCAAGCACGGAGCTGTGCTGGGGGTGCGCGAGCATATGGCTGACAGCGCGCAAAGTTTCTCCAAGCGGCTGCTGGGCGAGGGCATGCCGACCCTCGATTTGGGCCGTCTGCACTTCTCCGAAATAGAGTTGCTGTATCGCGAAGCGGACATGCTGGTAACCGATTATTCCAGCGCCTTTATCGACTTCATGCTGACTGGCAAGCCCCAAATCTGTTTTGCCTACGACCTTGATCGCTATGAAAGTGTTGAGCGCGGGTTGTTCTATCCGCTCGACATGGCTTTTCCCGGCCCCATCTGTGGTGACTTCGACAGTTTCCTGGCGGCGCTGGAGAAGGGCCTGGCCGGCGATGAGCTGGAGGCCCGGAATTTGTATGAGCACAAGCGGCGCATGTTCTTCGACTATGTCGACGCTGGCAGCACAACGCGCCTGCTGAAACTTATTACGCAGGAAACGGGCTTGAGCCTGTAACGATCAGTGGGGAAGAACCTATGAAGACTGTCGTCTACGTGTCGGGAACCTTTGATCTGTTCCATAACAATCATCTAAAGATGATCAGTTATGGCAGGGGGTTGGGCGAAACGTTGATCGTTGGGGTCAGTACGGATGAACTGGTATCGTCTTATAAGAAGCCACCGATCATCCCGTTCGAAGAAAGAATTGCCATTATCGACGGCTTGAAATATCCGGACCTGGTCATACCGCAACGAACGCTGGATCATACCCTCACCGTCAAAAAGTTGAATATAGATATTTTTGTCATCGGTGACGATTGGTACCCGAAGTACGACTACCTGAAAGAGTTGGGGGTCAAGGTGTTCTACTTCCCCTATGGTTCGGGCATCAGTTCCAGCGCGCTCAAGGAGCGTGTGTACGAGCAGTACAAGAAACTGCTGGTCGAGGTGGACAGCCACCCGATTCCAAACCCGGACGAGCATCAACACCAATAAGGGTGAGTGAAATGCGCAAAAGCCTGTTGATCGTGGGTGGCGGCAGCGATATGGCGTCCTATGTACGCGAACGTCTTTCGCAGAGGTACGACATTACTGCGCCGTCTCGCAGCGAATTGGACATCACCTCGCGCAGCGCGCTGGAAGCGTTTTTTGAAACCCGCTCATTCGATATCGTCCTCAATTGCGCAGGCACGCTGTACGAGTGCGAGTTCCTGGCGTCCGACCCCGAGCAGTGGGTCAATGATATTTCCGTGAACCTGATCGGCACCTATTTGCTGGCGCGGGCAGCGTTGTTGAAAAATAATGACGCCCGTCTTTGTCTGCTTTCTTCCACGGCAGCCTTCAATGCCTACACCAACTGGTCATCGTACTGTGTTTCAAAGGCCGGTGTGGTCAAACTGCATGCAACACTGCATAAATCCGGGTTCGATGTGGTGACACTTTGCCCGGGTGCGATCGACACCAAGTTTCGCCATGGCACCGGTGTAGTCAACCCCAACGTGATGTCGATCGAGGAGGGCTGCCGGCCTGTGCTTGATGCGATAGAGGGCGGGTATCAAAAGGGCGATATTGTTTTTTATCGCAAGAATGATGTGCAGCTCAATCCAGACTTCGCGGTAGACAAAGCCGAGTAGTTATTTGTGCTCGCACGGTGGCCCAGATTTTGCTGCGTTGCTGTTTAATGCTGCGCGCGGTCAGAAATGCGTCACCACTCAGGGCACAACAATGTTCAACGGCAAATCCCTCTTCATCACCGGTGGTACCGGCTCGTTCGGTCGCAACTTCATCCAGCGCCTGCTGGAGCAGTACCAGCCCAAGCGCGTGGTGGTGTTCTCGCGCGATGAGCTCAAGCAATACGAAATGCAGCAAACCTTCAATGCCCCGTGCATGCGCTATTTCATCGGTGACGTGCGCGACGCCGAGCGCCTGCGCGTGGCCATGCGTGGCATCGACTACGTGGTACATGCCGCCGCGCTCAAGCAGGTGCCGGCCGCCGAGTACAACCCCACCGAGTGCATCCGCACCAACGTCAATGGCGCCGAGAACGTGATTGCAGCCGCCATCGACAATGGTGTGAAAAAAGTGATCGCGCTGTCCACCGACAAGGCGGCGAGCCCGATCAACCTGTACGGCGCCACCAAGCTGCTGTCGGACAAATTGTTCGTGGCCGCCAACAACATTGCCGGTGAACAGCAGACGCGGTTCTCTGTGGTGCGCTACGGTAACGTCGCCGGCTCGCGCGGCTCGGTCGTGCCGTTCTTCAGTAAGTTGGTGGCGCAAGGCGCTCGCGAGTTGCCGATCACCGATGCACGCATGACCCGCTTCTGGATCACCCTGGACCATGGCGTGCAGTTCGTGCTCGACAACTTTGCGCGCATGCACGGCGGCGAAATCTTCGTGCCGAAAATACCCTCCATTCGCGTGGTCGACCTGGCCCAGGCTATGGCGCCGGCCCTGCCGCACAAGCTGGTGGGCATTCGCCCCGGTGAAAAGCTGCACGAACTGATGGTACCGCTGGACGATGCGCGCATGACCCTGGAGTTCGAAGACCATTTCACCATCCAGCCGTCGATCCGTTTCACCCACACCGACCTCGATTTCGCTGTCGACGGGCTGGGCGAACAAGGCCGTGCGGTGAGCGAAGACTTCGAATATCGCTCCGACACCAACCCGCACTTTCTTGACGTGGGCCAGATCAGCGAGCTGCACGGCGAGCTACCGGCATGATCCCTTACGGTCGCCAAAGCCTCGACCAGGCCGACATCGACGCGGTGCTGCAAGTATTGCACTCAGACTGGCTGACCCAAGGCCCGACCCTGGAGCGCTTCGAGGCCGCGGTGGCCGAGCGTTGCCAGGCGCAGCACGCGGTGGCCGTGTGCAATGCCACCGCGGCGCTGCATATTGCTTGCCTGGCGGCGGGCCTGGGCCCGGGCGACCGTCTGTGGACTAGCCCCAACACGTTCTTGGCGTCGGCCAACTGCGGGCGCTATTGCGGTGCCGAGGTCGATTTCGTCGACATCGACCCGCACACCTGGAACCTCGATGCCGGGCGTCTGGCTGCCAAACTGGAGCAGGCCGAGGCAACCGGTACTTTGCCCAAGGTTGTAGTGGCTGTCGCTTTCGCCGGGCAGAGCTGCGATCTGCACACCATTGCCAAGCTCGGCGAGCGTTACGGCTTTACCCTGATCGAAGACGCGGCCCATGCCTTGGGCGCCGACTATGCCGGTCGGCCGGTGGGCTGTGGTGCCCATGCGGCGATGACGATATTGAGTTTTCACCCGGTGAAAATCATCACCACGGGGGAGGGCGGCATGGTGCTGACCAACCGCCCCGAACTGGCCGAACACCTGCAGCGGCTACGTAGCCATGGTATGACCCGCGACCCTGCGCAAATGGACCAGCCCAGCCACGGCCCGTGGTATTACCAGCAGGTGGAACTGGGTTTCAATTACCGCATGACGGACATCCAGGCGGCTTTGGGCCTGTCGCAATTGGGCAAGCTGGACGCCTTCATCGCGCGCCGGCGCTACCTGGCCGAACGCTATGGCACGCTGTTGGCGGACTTGCCTTTGACCTTGCCGGCCGCGCAGCCGCAGGCACAATCGGCTTGGCACCTATACGTAGTCCGCCTGAAGCTTGAGCGCCTGAACGTCAGCCACCGGGAGGTGTTCGAAGCCTTGCGTGGCGCTGGCATCGGCGTCAACCTGCACTACATTCCAGTACACCTGCAGCCGTATTACCGCGACCAGGGTTTTGCCCCTGGCGACTTTCCCGAGGCCGAGGCTTATTACGCCCAGGCCATCAGCCTGCCGATGTTCCCGGCGCTGAGCGACGAGCAACAGGATCAGGTGATTGCACAACTGCGCCATTTGTTGGCCTGAGCGATTTTCATGTGTAGCTGCAAAGAGAAAGACCATGCGTGAATTGAGCGAACAGGAACACTTCTGGAGTGGCGACTTCGGCGACCAGTACGTGGTTCGCAACCAGAGCGACACGCATATCGCCAGCAACCTGGTGTTGTTCGCCAAGGCCCTGGCCAATACCAGCCCCATCAGTAGCCTGCTGGAGCTGGGCAGCGGCTCGGGCAACGCCCTCAAGGCCTTGCGCCAACTGCTTCCTGGTTGTGATCTATACGGCGCAGAAATCAACGCCAAGGCCTGTCACCACGCGCAGGCGGCGAACGTGGCCCACGTATGGCAGGGCTCTCTGTTCGACTACCCACGCGAGCGCACCTTTGAACTGACGCTGAGCAAGGGTGTGCTGATCCATCTGGCGCCGCAGATGCTGCCGGCGGCCTACGGCCAGCTCTATGAACTGAGCCAGCGCTACATCCTGATCTGCGAGTATTACAACCCCACGCCGGTGGAGGTGAGCTACCGCGGCCACGGCGGCAAGTTGTTCAAGCGTGATTTCGCCGGCGAGATGCTCGACCGCTACAGTGACCTGACATTGTTGGACTACGGGTTTTTCTACCGACGTGACTGCAATTTCCCGATGGATGACACCCACTGGTTCCTCTTGGAGAAACGCTCTTGAAAGCCGTCGCCATCATCCCCGCGCGCGGTGGCAGCAAGCGCATCCCGCGCAAGAACCTCAAGCTGTTCAACGGCACGCCGATGATCGTCGGCTCGATTAGCGCGGCGTTGGCGTCAGGGCTGTTCGAGCGAGTGGTGGTCAGCACGGACGACGAGGAAATCGCTGAGGTGGCCCAGGCCCACGGTGCCCAAGTGCCGTTCCTGCGCCCGGCGGCGTTGGCCGATGACTTCACGGGTACAACGGCGGTCATCCAGCATGCCCTGACGACGTTGCAGGGCGATGGGCATTACTACGATGCCGCCTGCTGCATCTACGCGACGGCACCCCTGTTGCAAGCGCGCTATCTGGGCCAGGGCCTGGCGTTGCTCAAACAGCACCCGGCCCAGTCGTTCGTGTTTTCGGTGTGCGACTTCGCCTTCCCGGTGCAGCGTGCCTTGCTGATCAACGATGAGGGCACCCTCGCGCCGATGTACCCGGAGCACCGCCAAACCCGTTCGCAAGACTTGCCTGCGGCCTATCAGGACGCCGGGCAGTTCTACTGGGGGCGCAGCGAAGCCTGGCTGCGGGGCGATACCGTGTATTCGGAAAAGAGCCTGCCCCTGATCCTGCCGCGCCACCTGGTGCAAGATATCGATACCGAAGCCGACTGGCTTCGGGCCGAGTACCTCTATGCGGCCCTCAAGGCCGGCGGAGAGCTTGAGTGAAGGTGTTGATCCGCGCCGATGCCTCCCAGGCCATTGGCAGCGGGCACGTCGCCCGCTGCCTGACCTTGGCTCGCGCCTTGCGCCAGTCGGGCGCGGCGGTGGCGTTTGCCTGTCGCGAGTTGCCGGGGCATTGCATCGCTACCCTGCAGGCGCAGGGCTGGCCAACCTATTGCCTGCCAAGTCACTACCCTGAGGAAGGCAGCGGGGCAGACATCGAAGCGCCATTGCCCTGGCAGGCAGATATTGGCGCCCTGCAACAACGTCTGCCCGCAGGCGCTGCCTTCGACTGGATCATCGTGGATCACTACGGGCTGGACGCGCAGTGGCAGCGCGCCGCTGGCCAATGGTCCGCGCGTGTCGCGGTGATCGATGACCTGGCCAACCGCCCCCATGCGGCGCAACTGCTGCTGGACCAGAACTACAACGCCAGCGCCGACCGCTACGCGCCGTGGCTTGAGCCCGGTTGCCAAGCGTTGCTGGGGCCGCACTTCGCGCTGATTCGCGAGGAGTTCAATACCGGAGCCATCCTCATTCGTGAACAGGCAGACAGGGTGCTGGTGAATTTCGGCGGCATGGACGCCGCCGGGCAAACGCTCAAGGCGATGCTGGCCCTGGCACCACTGCAGCAACTGAGCGTGGACTTCATCGCAGGCAATGGCAACCCCGATTGGGCCCAGTTGCAGGCCTTGGCCGTCGGCCGTCCGGCGTGGCGCTTGCAGGCTCACAGCCAGCAGTTTGGCCAATTGATGGCCCAGGCCGACCTGTTCGTCGGCGCGGGCGGCGGGACCAGTTGGGAGCGTGCTGCCCTGGGCCTGCCCACGCTGTGCCTGGCAGTGGCGCATAACCAGCAAGCCAATGCCGAGCGCCTGGCCGCTGCCGGCGTGCAGGTTTACCTGGGGCCCTGCGACACCGTCAGCGCCGAACAACTGCGCCAAGCCATCGTCAGCCTGCTGCAAGATCCGGCGGCGCGGCGCGCCCTGGCCACCCATTCCCGGCAGTTGGTCGACGGGCAGGGCGCGCGCCGCGTGGCCGCTACCCTGCTGGCCGCCTGCTCATAATTCAAGGAACAGCCCATGCCTGCATTCAAGATCGGCTCGCGTGCCATCGGCGCCGACTGCCCCCCCTTTGTCATTGCCGAGATGAGCGGCAACCACAACCAATCCCTGGACACGGCGCTGGCAATCGTCGACGCAGCGGCCAAGGCCGGTGCCCATGCGCTGAAGCTGCAGACCTACACTGCCGACACCATGACCCTGGACCTTGACGACGGCGAGTTTCGCATCAGCGACCCGGACAGCCTGTGGGCCGACACTTCGCTGTACGCGCTGTATCAGCAGGCCCATACGCCCTGGGAGTGGCACGCACCGATTTTCGAGCGCGCCCGGGCCCACGGCATGCAGGCTTTCTCTTCGCCCTTCGATGAAAGCGCGGTGGACTTCCTTGAAACCCTCGGCGTGCCGGCCTACAAGATCGCCAGCTTTGAGAACACCGACCTGCCGTTGATTCGGCGCGTGGCCGCCACCGGCAAGCCGATGATCATCTCCACCGGCATGGCCACCGTGGCCGAGCTGGATGAAAGCGTGCGCGCCGCCCGCGCGGCCGGGTGCAAGGACTTGATCTTGCTCAAGTGCACCAGTACCTACCCCGCGTTGCCACTCAATACTCACCTGCGCACCATCCCCCATATGCGCGAACTGTTCGGTTGCCAAGTAGGCCTGTCGGACCACACCATGGGCGTAGGCGCGGCGGTGGCTGCCGTCGCCCTGGGCGCCACGGTCCTAGAAAAGCATTTCACCCTTAGCCGTGCGGATGGCGGTGTCGACGCGAGCTTCTCTCTAGAGCCGCACGAACTGCGCAGCCTGGTGCAGGAAACCGAGCGCGCCTGGCAGGCATTGGGGCAAGTGCACTACGGCCCTACCGACGCCGAGCGCAAATCCTTGGTGTACCGCCGCTCGCTCTACGTCACCCGCGACATGGCCCGGGGCGAGCCTTTCAGCGCCGACAACGTGCGCGCCATCCGCCCTGGCCTGGGCCTGGCACCCAAGCATTTCGACAGCCTGATGGGCCGCAGTGCACGCCAGCCGCTCAAGCGCGGTACACCGCTGGATTGGCCAATGGTCGACTGAGATCGTCACAAGGCATGTCACAAAATATGAAATTGAGGTTAAATCAGCGTGACCTATGAGTCATAACGCGCATCTCCACTGTAATGTATTGGTGGGTGATGATGGCGTTTAGCCCTGTGGGTGGCTTGGTGCAAGCCTCCGGCAACGTCCGCTGGCGCCCCGTTCGGGCGGCAGACGTCCCTGTCAAGTCGGCGCCCCTCGAGCATGCGAGCGGTGATATTTAGCTGTTTATTATTGGGAAGCCATAATGATTGGCATAAAAAGCATAGCGAGTTACGTGCCGTCGGCCGGGCTCGATAACTACGCCCAGGGTGCCAAATTTGCCAAAGATGAAGAATTCATCCTGGGCAAGATCGGCTCCGCCTTCCTGCCGCGCAAAGACGCGGCCCAGGAAACGTCGGACCTGTGCGTGGAAGCCGTCAACGCCTTGTTCGCCAACAATCCGCAGCTCAAGCGCGAATCCATCGATGCGCTGATCGTCGTCACCCAGAACGGTGACGAAGAGGGCTTGCCGCACACTGCTGCCATCGTCCAGGACAAACTCGGCCTGCCAACCCACGTGGCGGCGTTTGACATTTCCCTGGGCTGTTCGGGCTATGTCTATGGCATTTATGCCATGAAAGGCTTCATGGAAGCCGCCGGCCTGAAGAACGGCCTGCTGGTCACGGCTGACCCGTATTCCAAGATCGTCGACCCGGAAGATCGCAACACCACCATGCTGTTCGGTGACGCGGCAACCGCCACCTGGATGGGTGAGGATGCGCCCTGGCAGTTGGGCAAGGCCAAGTTCGGCACCGACGGTTCCGGCGCACCGCACTTGAAGGTTTCCGACGGCGTGTTCTTCATGAACGGCCGTCAGGTGTTCAACTTTGCTTTGCTGAAAGTGCCGGCGCATTTGCACGAATTGCTCGACGAGTCGGGGCTCAAATCCGCCGATATCGACGCGTTCTGCATTCACCAGGGCAGCGCGGCGATCGTCGATGCCGTGGCCCGGCGCTTCGAGGAAGAGCCCGAGAAGTTCATCAAGGACATGGTCGAGACCGGCAATACGGTGTCGTCGAGTATCCCGCTGCTGCTGGAAAAACACGTCATGGACGCCCCGTGGAAGCGCGTCGCGCTGAGCGGTTTCGGCGTTGGCTTGTCGTGGGGCTCGGCGATCATTTACCGCCCTTGATCGCACCCTGGGCCGTGCCTGCAGCTACGCAGGCGCAGCCCATTGCGTGTAATATTCGAGCACGCAGCCCTCAGGCCGCCCCGGCCTTGAGGCGTGGCGGCTGGCGTATCTTGCATCCCTTGTGAGGCCCCCCGCCATGACCGACCACCCCCAGCGCAATGCGCAGATCCTGCAGTCGCGCTGGCCGTCGCTGTACGCTCGCCTGTCTCTGGAACACCCTCAGTCGCTGGATGCGCAATTGGTCGAAGGCCTGGGCTCGACCTTGAGCGTGAACGGCGTGCAACTGACCAGTCGCCACGACCGCACGGCCGAGGCGCATCTGCAGGCGGCGACCTTACAGGTCGATGCCGCCCATGTGCACGTGTATGGCACCGGCCTGGGCGATTTGCAGCTTGCGTTGCTGGCGCGCCCGGCACTGCAACGCCTGACCGTGCACATCCTCAATGCCGCGCTGTTCGCCCTGGTGGTGCAACTGCTCGACCAGGCGCCGTGGCTGCAAGATCCCCGGGTCGAGTTGGTCATGGCCGGGGATCACGGCGAAATCTGCTTGCCATTTTTCGCCTTGCCGGCCGAGACCGTGCTGGCCGACGACTACAACGCCAGGATCCGCGACCGGCTGATCAGCGAAGTGCACCTGGCCTTCAACAATCGCGAATTCGATGCCCGTGATCCGTTCATCCAGCAGCGCCTGCAACAAGCGTTGCCGTTGTTACAGCAGGATCGCGACGTGGCCGGGTTGTTTGGCAGCCAGGCCGGTCGCGAGTTCCTGGTGATTGCCACCGGCCCCAGCCTGGAACGGCATTTCGCCGCCCTCAAGCAGGTCCGCGCAGGCGCCCAGCGGCCATTTTTCATCTGTGTCGACACCGCCTACCGGCCGTTGCTGGCCCACGGTATCGTGCCGGATCTGGTGGTCAGCATCGATCAGCGCATCAGCAGCCTGCATTTGCCGGCCGAGGGTTCTGCAGGCGTCGGCCTGGTCTATCTGCCGTTGCTCGAGCGGGCGCTGTTGGAGACTTGGCAGGGGCCACGGCACGTGGCGTATTCGGCAAGCCCGGTGTACGCCCAATTGCGCGAGCAACAGCCCAAGGGCAGCCTTTACGTGGGCGGCAGCGTGATCCACCCGGCGGTGGACCTGGCCGTCAAGATGGGGGCCGGGCGGGTGACCCTGTTTGGCGCCGACTTTGCGTTCCCCAGCGGCAAGACCCACGCCGGCTGGGGCGATGGCGAGCTTGGCCCGCAATTGCAGGCGGCGCGGCACTGGGTGCTCGATGGGCATGGCCAGCGGGTGCGCACCCAACTCAATTTTCGCAGCTACCTGATCGAACTCGAACGCTACATCGCCGGCCACCCGCAGGTGCCTTTCTTCAACACCAGCCGGGCTGGCGCGCTGATCGCCGGTACCCGCTTCGATCCGCAGTGGTGCCCATGACCGAATTTTCCCCGTACCGACAGCCAGTCGCCGCTTGTGCACAGCTGTTTCGCTTAGGGCGTGACGTCGAGGCGGCGCTGGCGATGGTCGAGCTGATCAGTGCCTTGATGCCGTTGTTCGCGCCTACGCCTGAATCGGTGCGGCAACAATGGTCGGTGTTGTTGGCGCAGGTCTTCGCTTGCCAGCAGAGGCAGGACTGGTTGGCGCTGGCCGACTATCTTGAATATGAAATGCTCGAGTTGATGACGCAGGCGGGGCAGGGGCTGGCGGGCTGAAAATGTGACCTGTGTCACAACCGATACGTTGGGTGGTGGGCGTGAGGTTATCGTGGGCTGGGCTGGAGGGCCCGGTTTACAAGGGGTGGCGCACTGATGGCATTTTTTTCGAAAAAAAACCCTCAAGCAAGTTCCACTCACGACGATAACTATTACGAAGGTTCTCTAGGCCACACCCGGCGGTTGCCAGGGCCGGAAGCCGCTGCACCCACCCAATGAGGAATTCGTCATGGCTTTAACAGTAAACACTAACATTGCTTCGTTGACTGTTCAGAACAACCTGAACAACGCTTCCAGCAACCTGTCTACCGCAATGACTCGTCTGTCTTCCGGCCTGAAAATCAACAGCGCAAAAGACGACGCCGCTGGCCTGCAAATCGCCAGCCGTCTGACCACTCAGATCAACGGCCTGACCATGGCGACCAAAAACGCCAACGACGGTATCTCGATCGCCCAGACCGCTGAAGGCGCTCTGCAAGAGTCCACCAACATTCTGCAGCGTATGCGTGAACTGGCCGTCCAGTCGCGAAACGACTCCAACAGCACCGCTGACCGTACCTCGCTGAACGCCGAATACTCGCAGATGAGCCAGGAACTGACTCGTATCTCGACTTCGACCACTTTCGGCACCGGCATGAAACTGCTGGACGGTTCGGCTTCGACCTTGGAATTCCAAGTTGGCGCGATGACTGGCTCCGACCAGCACATCTCCCTGTCCCTGACCGGCAACTTCTCTGCCAGCGGCCTGGGCCTGGCGAGCACTTCCATTTCGGGTACCAGCAACGACACCGCGCACAGCGCCGTCGACGCCTCGATCTCGGCAATCGACGCCGCTCTGTCGAAAATCAACAGTGCTCGTGCTGACTTGGGTGCCAAGCAAAACCGTTTCTCCAGCACCATCTCCAACCTGAACAACATTGTTTCGAACGCCACCTCCTCGCGTTCGACCATTCAGGATGCTGACTTTGCTGCTGAAACTGCTGAACTGACCAAGCAACAAACTCTGCAGTCGGCTTCCACCGCGATCCTGTCGCAAGCCAACCAACTGCCATCCGCTGTACTGAAGCTGCTTCAGTAATAGCAACGGCTAGTTGAACGGAAGGGTGCCTGAGCGTGCCCTTTCGTTTTTTTCATTTTACCGAGGTCACGGAAATGGACATGAGCGTTAAATTGAACGCGTCGTACCCGCCGCTGACGGCGCAACCGGCGGCCACCAGCAATGCGGCCCCAGCCACCGCCGCCACGAGTGCCGCGACCGCGAGCGATAAAACCAGTGTTACGCGACAGCCGGAAAAGGCAGAATTGGAACAAGCGGTGAAGGACATGCAGGACTTCGTCAACTCGACGCAGCGCAACCTGGAGTTCTCCATCGACGATACGACCCACCAGGTCGTGGTCAAGGTCATCGCCACCGACAGTGGCGAGGTGGTTCGGCAGATTCCGTCCGAAACCGCCTTGAAATTGGCGCAAAGCCTCAAGGACGGCAATAGTACGCTGTTCGATACGCAAGTCTGAGTGGTTGGCACGAGACTTGTTTAACTTTGTAGAAATCAGCTTACGATAGGCGTTTTGTCAAAAAGCCGACAGCCGCCAGAACGGGAGTTCAACCATGACCACTACTACCGCAACGACTTCGGTCAGCAGCTCTGGCGGCATCACCGTCAGCGGCGTGGGTTCGGGTATCGATACCTCGAGTATCGTCGAGGCCTTGGTCAATGCGCAAAAAGCGCCCAAGCAAACCCAGATCACCACCCAGCTATCGACCGTCGCGGCCCAGAAGTCGGCCGTGGATGCGGTGAACACGGCCTTGACCACGTTCACCACGGCGATAGCGGCGCTTAACGACACTACGAAGTTCATCGGTCTGGCGGCAACTTCCGCCAATGAGTCCGTCGCCACAGCGACCTCTTCGAACAAGGCTGCGGCAGGTACTTACGACCTGTTGGTCACTCAGTTGGCGACAGGTTCGAAGGTCACCACCGCAGCGGTTTCGGGCGGCGCAAGCACCGTGATGACCACCGCCGCCACTACCCTGAGTATCTCTCAGGGCACGGGCACCTCGTACAGCGTCTCCCTGGGTGCCAACACCACGCTATCCGGCGTTCGCGATGCCATCAATAGCCAACTGCAGTCCAAGGGCATTACGGCCAACCTGGTGACCGACTCCACTGGTGCCTCGCGCCTGGTGTTGTCCTCCACCACCACCGGTGCCGACACAGGGCTGTCCATGAGCGGTGTCACAGCCTTGGACATTGATGGCAGCATGGCGGGCTCCAATACCGGCGCTGGTTACTTGGGCAAAATCCCGCAGGATGCCAAATACAGCATCGACGGCCTGGACATGACCAGTGCCAGCAACACGCTGGACTCGGCCATCAGTGGTGTGACCATCAACCTGACCGGTGCTTCGACGGGTACCACACCCACCGTGATCACAGTGGGTTCCAGCACCGACGATTTGAAGACTTCGGTGCAGAGTTTTGTCACGGCTTATAACGCACTGATGACAACCATCAATGCGCAGACAGCGGTTACCGCCTCGGGGGCCACGGCCAGTACCAGTACCTCGGCAACCACTACCGCTGGCGCGTTGACCGGTGATGCTGGTATCCGCAACTTGCTGGCTTCGATCCAGGGGCAGTTGACCAAGTCCGGGTCCAGCGGCAGCCTGAGCATCATTTCCCAGTTGGGCGTCAGTACTCAAAGCGACGGTAGCCTTGAGCTGGACGATACCAAGTGGACCGCTGCAATGACCAACAGCGCTGGCGACGTCGCTGGCTTGTTCGTCGGCGATTCGGGGTTGCTCAGCCGCCTGACGTCGGTGATCACGCCCTACACTCAGACGGGCGGCATCCTGCAAACACGCATCAAAAGCTACGATGCATCCACCACCGACTTGAACAACCAGCAAACTGACCTGGACAGCCGGATGGACACCCTTACCACCACGCTCACCGCCAAGTATTCGGCGATGGATACACTGGTAGCCCAGCTCAACGCGACCAGTACCAGCGTTATGACTACGCTTAACTCCCTGAACACCAAATCTTCAGACTGATTGGCAGGAAAGCTGCCGGAGGCCCGGGCCCGTCGCGGAATCGACGGCCCGGGCCTTGTCGTTTCAGGCCGGCGCCAAAGCGCCCTAAAGTTATTTGCGGGCCAGTCGACATAATGGTCATGCAAGGCACATCACTGTTGACGTGTAACGAGGAAGCAACATGAACCCCATGAAAGCCCTTCGCCAATATCAGAAGGTCAGCTCCGTAGCGCAGACCTCCGAGGCGAGCCCGCACCGCTTGGTGCAGATGCTCATGGAAGGTGGGCTCGACCGCCTGGCGCAGGCCAAGGGTGCGTTGAGCCGCGGCCAGATTGCACAGAAGGGCATCATGCTGAGCAAGGCCATCGAGATCATCGGCGGTTTGCGCGCCGGTATTGATCCTGAAAAAAACGGTATCGATCCCGAAGGCCTGCAACAGGTCGACGCGTTGTATGCTTACATGATGCAGCGCCTGGGCGAGGCCAACCGCACCAACGATCCGGAAATGATCGATGAGGTGGCCAAGCTGTTGATTACCGTGAAGAGTGGCTGGGACGCCATCGCGACCAACGAGTAAGGCCAATGTCCGAGGAAGTTGACATGAGTGCACTGCAGCGTATTGAAGACACCAGCCACGCCCTGACCGATGCCCTGGCGGCGCGGGATTGGGAAGCCATTCGCGAACTCGACCGCCAATGCCGGGCTTGCGTCGACGCGCTGTCAGTGGAAGACCGGGCCGACGAAACGCAATTACGCGACAAGCTGGAGGGGTTGTTGGCTGTGTATCGCCAACTGCTGGACGTCAGCCGAGGGGAACGGGCGGCAATTGTCGACGAGATGTCGCAACTGAAACATGCGCACAATGCCGCAAAGGTTTACCATCTGTTCCGTTAAACGCTCGGTTGATGAAAAGTGATGCGCCATAAATTTGACTGTGTACGCTTTTTTGACTTAACTAGTAGCTGTTCGCTTTCTCCTGGCGTCTATTAGCCACATCGGGCCAAATTACGTCGAGCTTGCCCTTCGAGGGCATCGAGTTGACTAGGGAAGTTGCTATTGCATGTGGCGTGAAACCAAAATTCTGCTAATCGATGACGATAGCGTTCGCCGCCGCGACCTGGCGGTGATTCTCAATTTTCTCGGCGAAGACAACCTGTCCTGCGCCAGCTCCGACTGGCAGCAGACGGTCGATTCCCTGTCCTCCAGCCGCGAAGTGCTTTGCGTGCTGGTGGGCGCTGTCAGCTCGCCGGGCGCTCTGCCTGGGCTTCTTAAGACAGTGTCGGGCTGGGATGAGTTCCTTCCGGTGCTACTTTTAGGTGAAACGTCTTCTGCCGAGTTGCCAGATGACTTGCGCCGCCGCGTATTGTCCAACCTCGAGATGCCGCCCAGCTACAGCAAGCTGCTGGATTCCCTGCACCGTGCCCAGGTGTATCGCGAAATGTACGATCAGGCGCGTGAGCGCGGTCGCCAGCGTGAGCCCAACCTGTTCCGCAGCCTGGTAGGCACCAGCCGCGCCATCCAGCATGTGCGCCAGATGATGCAACAGGTTGCCGACACCGACGCCAGCGTGTTGATCCTGGGCGAGTCGGGCACCGGCAAAGAGGTGGTTGCGCGCAACCTGCATTACCACTCCAAGCGCCGCGACGCGCCATTCGTGCCGGTCAACTGCGGGGCTATCCCGGCCGAGTTGCTGGAAAGCGAACTGTTCGGCCATGAAAAGGGCGCCTTCACCGGGGCGATCACCAGCCGCGCCGGGCGTTTCGAGTTGGCCAACGGCGGTACCTTGTTCCTCGACGAAATCGGCGACATGCCGCTGCCGATGCAGGTCAAGCTGCTGCGCGTGCTGCAGGAGCGTACCTTCGAGCGCGTGGGCAGCAACAAGACCCAGAGCATCGACGTGCGCATCATTGCCGCCACGCACAAGAACCTGGAAAACATGATCGAGGTCGGGACCTTCCGCGAAGACCTGTACTACCGCCTCAATGTATTCCCCATCGAGATGGCGCCGCTGCGCGAGCGCGTCGAAGATATTCCGTTGCTGATGAACGAATTGATCTCGCGCATGGAGCACGAAAAGCGCGGCTCGATCCGTTTCAACTCTGCCGCCATCATGTCGCTGTGCCGGCATGGCTGGCCGGGTAACGTCCGCGAACTGGCCAACCTGGTGGAGCGCATGGCGATCATGCATCCCTATGGCGTGATCGGCGTTGCAGAGCTGCCGAAAAAATTCCGCTACGTGGACGACGAAGACGAGCAACTGGTCGACAGCCTGCGTTCGGACCTGGAAGAGCGCGTGGCCATCAACGGCCATACGCCCGACTTCACCACCAGTGCCATGCTGCCCCCCGAAGGCCTGGACCTCAAGGACTACCTCGGTGGGCTGGAGCAGGGCTTGATCCAGCAGGCGCTCGATGATGCCAACGGTATCGTCGCGCGCGCCGCCGAACGCCTGCGCATTCGCCGTACCACTCTGGTGGAAAAAATGCGCAAGTACGGCATGAGCCGCCGGGAAGGTGACGATCAGGCAGATGATTGACGCCTGATTTTTGCTGATTGGCGAACGGAAGCGCCAATCCGCGGTCTGTTACAGTTTTTTTAGCATTTTCGAAACACTCCGCAGGCCTTGTCTGGCGTGCCTCCCCCGTCTTTGTAACAACCCTGATGCCAATCCCTTGAGCCCCTTGCGGCTGTACTGAAATGTTTCGGCACGGTGATTGCTATGTCTGCTGGCAGATACCTTTTTATGACGGTTCGCCACGGAGATAGCCCCCATGCCCCAGGCCGCCCCCCAGTCCTGTGCCCCTGAACCTGAGGGCCACCCCTGCGTCGAGCAGGCCAGCCGACTTGGCCTGGAGCAGGCGTTCGCGTTGTTCAACCAGATGTCGACGCAGCTCAGCGATTCCTACGGCATGCTCGAGGCCCGCGTTGCGGAGCTCAAGGGCGAGTTGGCGATCGTCAGTGCCCAGCGCATGGCTGAGCTTGCCGAGAAAGAGCGCCTGGCCAACCGCCTGCAAAACCTGCTGGACTTGCTGCCGGGCGGGGTCATCGTGATCGACGCCCAAGGCGTTGTGCGGGAAGCCAACCCCACGGCGCTCGAACTGCTGGGCGAGCCGCTGGAGGGCGAGATGTGGCGCCACGTGATCGCTCGCTGTTTTGCCCCGCGTGAAGACGACGGCCATGAAATCTCCCTCAAGGATGGCCGGCGCCTGTCCATCGCCACCCGTTCGCTGGATGCCGAGCCTGGCCAGTTGGTGTTGCTCAACGACCTGACGGAAACCCGTCGCCTGCAAGGGCAATTGGCCCGTCACGAGCGCCTCTCTTCGCTGGGGCGCATGGTGGCCTCGCTCGCTCACCAGATTCGCACGCCGCTGTCGGCCGCCTTGCTGTACGCCAGCCATTTGACCGAGCAGGCGTTGCCCGTGGAAACCCAGCAGCGCTTTGCCGGGCGCCTGAAAGAACGCCTACACGAGCTTGAGCACCAGGTGCGCGACATGCTGGTGTTTGCCCGCGGCGAACTGCCGCTCAATGATCGCGTGGCGCCGGCCGAGCTGTTCAGGGCACTGCAGGCCGCCGCTCATACCCAAGTGCAGGAGCACCCTGTGCGCTGGCAGTGCGACAGCCACCACGGCGAGTTGCTGTGCAACCGCGACACCTTGGTCGGTACCTTGCTCAACCTGGTGGAGAACGCCCTGCAGGCCAGTCGCGAGAAGGTCCGCCTGAAGGTGCACATGTTTACCCGCGACAACGCCGTGCACCTGTGTGTCAGCGACAACGGCAGCGGCATCGCCCCGCAGATCCTGTCGCGCTTGGGGGAGCCGTTTTTCACCACCAAGACCACCGGCACTGGCCTGGGCCTGGCAGTGGTCAAGGCCGTGGCTCGGGCGCACCGGGGTGAATTGAATTTGCGCTCGCGCGTCGGTCGCGGTACCTGCGCGCGGGTAGTGCTGCCATTGCTTGCCGGGCCCACCATGGAGGAGCCAAGCCATGCCCATTAATGTGCTGCTGGTCGAGGACGACCGCGCCCTGCGTGAAGCGCTGGGTGACACCCTGGAATTGGGCGGCTACGCCTACCGTGCCGTAGGCTCGGCCGAAGAGGCATTGGAGCTGGTCGGCAAGGAACCCTTCAGCCTGGTCATCAGTGACGTCAACATGCCGGGCATGTGTGGCCATCAGTTGCTTGGCCAACTGCGCGCCCGCCTGCCGCAGTTGCCCGTGCTGTTGATGACTGCCCACGGCGCGGTAGAGCGGGCCGTGGATGCCATGCGGCAAGGCGCGGTGGACTACCTGGTCAAGCCGTTCCTGCCCAAGGCGCTGCTCGATCTGGTGGCACGGCATGCCGCTGGCAGCCTGGCCTCGCTGGACAAGCAAGGGCCGGTGGCCATCGAGCCGGCCAGCCAGCAGTTGCTGGAGTTGGCAGCCCGGGTTGCACGCAGTGACTCTACCGTATTGATCTCAGGCGAGTCGGGCACGGGCAAGGAAGTGTTGGCGCGCTTCATTCATCAGCAGTCCGGGCGTGCCAGTGGCCCCTTCATTGCCATCAACTGCGCAGCCATCCCCGACAACATGCTCGAGGCCACGCTGTTTGGCCATGAAAAAGGCTCGTTCACCGGCGCCATCGCTGCCCAGGCCGGCAAGTTCGAGCAGGCCGACGGCGGTACGTTGCTGCTCGATGAAATTTCTGAAATGCCGTTGGGCCTGCAAGCCAAATTACTTCGGGTATTGCAGGAGCGCGAAGTAGAGCGGGTGGGTGCGCGCAAACCCATCGCCTTGGACATCCGCGTGGTGGCCACCACCAACCGCGACCTGGCTGGCGAAGTGGCGGCCGGGCGCTTCCGTGAAGACCTCTATTACAGGCTCTCGGTTTTCCCGTTGGCCTGGCGGCCGCTGCGTCAACGGACCGCCGATATCTTGCCGTTGGCCGAGCGGCTGTTGGCCAAACACGTCAATAAAATGAAGCATGCCCCCGTGCGCCTGGCACCCGTGGCCCAGGCATGCCTGGTGAGTTACCCGTGGCCCGGCAATGTGCGCGAGCTGGACAACGCAATCCAGCGTGCGCTGATCCTGCAACAGGGCGGGCTTATCCAGGCCGAAGACTTCTGCCTGGCAGGGCCCATAGGCAGCCTGCCGGTGGCCGCCCTCTCGCCGGTGGTGCCGATCCGGGCACAGCCGGCGCCCGTCGAAACCGACGGTGAAGGTGCCGGTGCGCTGGGCGACGACCTGCGCCGGCGCGAATACCAGATGATCATCGACACCCTGCGCACCGAGCGGGGCCGGCGCAAGGAGGCGGCAGAACGCCTGGGCATCAGCCCCCGCACCCTGCGGTACAAACTGGCACAGATGCGCGACGCCGGGATGGATGTCGAAGGGTGTTTGTACGCGAGCTGATTCAATAGCTTGCTAACTAATTGCGCGGCATTTTTGGGTGAACAGTCCCGTGCCTACGGTCTGTAGGGCGGATTGATCCGCGAAGATGAGTGACCGGCCAAAACGTTTGTATGAATTTTGTGATGGATTCACGGTCAGCTGGCACCCTTGTTGCTACCTGCTGTGTATTCGTTGAAACAGTGTCAAAAATTTGCGTGCCGCTGGAGAGAGTGATCCATGAGCCAAGGTGTTGAATTCAATCGTTTGATAATGGACATGCGGGCCATGCAGGCCGACGCCATGGGCCAGTCGAAAAGCATCGCCGCGACGCCTGAGGCTTCCGGCGGCAGCTTTGCCGACCTGCTGGGCCAGGCTGTCAACAAAGTGGCTGATACCCAGAAAGCCTCTGACCAATTGGCCAATGCCTTCGAGATCGGCACCAGCGGCGTGGACCTCACCGACGTGATGGTTGCCTCGCAGAAAGCCAGTGTGTCGTTCCAGGCACTGACACAGGTACGTAACAAGCTGACACAGGCGTACCAAGACATCATGCAGATGCCGGTATAAGGACGAGATTGAGTCATGGCAGAAGCAGTCGTGGATAACGTGCCGGCCAAGAGCGGTGCCCCAGCAGGTGGCAAGCCACCGCTGTTGGGCCTGTCTTTCCTGGAAAACCTTTCCCAGATGACGGTGCTGCGTCAGGTTGGCCTGTTGGTGGGGCTGGCGGCCAGTGTCGCGATTGGTTTTGCCGTGGTGCTGTGGTCCCAGCAGCCCGACTACCGGCCGTTGTACGGCAGCCTGTCGGGCATGGACACCAAGCAGGTCATGGAAACCCTGGGCGCCGCCGACATCCCCTACACCGTGGAGCCGAACTCCGGTGCCTTGCTGGTCAAGTCCGATGACATCGCCCGTGCCCGCATGAAGCTCGCCGCCGCCGGCGTGGCGCCTAGCGACGGCAACGTTGGCTACGAAATCATGGACAAGGACCAAGGCCTGGGTACCAGCCAGTTCATGGAAGCCACCCGCTACCGCCGTGGCCTGGAAGGCGAACTGGCGCGCACCATTTCCAGCCTGAACAACGTCAAGGGTGCCCGCGTGCACCTGGCCATTCCGAAAAGCTCGGTGTTCGTGCGCGACGATCGCAAGCCCACCGCTTCGGTGCTGGTCGAGATGTTCCCGGGTCGCAACCTGGAACCAGGCCAAGTGCTGGCCATTATCAACCTGGTCGCCACCAGCGTCCCGGAACTGGAAAAATCCGGCGTCTCGGTCGTGGACCAGAAGGGCAACCTGCTGTCTGACCAGGCACAGGATTCCGAACTGACCATGGCCGGCAAGCAGTTCGACTACAGCCGCAAGATGGAAAGCATGCTTACCCAGCGCGTGCACAACATCCTGGAGCCGGTGCTGGGCAATGACCGCTACAAGGCCGAAGTATCGGCCGACGTAGACTTCAGTGCCGTGGAGTCCACCTCCGAGCAGTTCAACCCCGACCAGCCAGCCCTGCGCAGCGAGCAGTCGGTCACCGAGCAGCGCTCCAGCGGCAGCGGGCCCAGTGGCGTGCCCGGTGCCCTCAGCAACCAGCCGCCAGGCCCGGCCACCGCGCCGCAGAAAACCGGCCAGGCCGCCGCGCCCGGTGCGCCGACTGCCGTGCCGCCAGGTCAGCCGTTGCTGGACGCCAATGGTCAGCAGATCATGGACCCGGCCACCGGCCAGCCGATGCTGGCGCCATACCCGGCCGACAAGCGTAACCAGTCGACCAAGAACTTCGAGCTGGACCGTTCCATCAGCCACACCAAGCAGCAGCAGGGTCGCCTGACTCGCCTGTCGGTCGCGGTGGTGGTGGATGACCAGGTCAAGACCAACGCCGCCAATGGCGAGGTTACCCGTACCCCGTGGAACGCCGACGAATTGGCGCGCTTTACCCGTCTGGTACAAGACGCCGTGGGCTTCGACGCCAGCCGTGGCGACAGCGTGACGGTCATCAATGCACCGTTCTCGGCTGAGCGTGGCGAGGTGATTCCGGAAATCGCCTTCTACCAGCAGCCGTGGTTCTGGGACATCGTCAAGCAAGTGCTGGGCGTGCTGTTTATCCTGCTGTTGGTGTTCGGGGTACTGCGCCCTGTGCTTAACAACATCACCGGCAATGGCAAGGGCAAGCAACTGGCCGGCCTGGACGGCGACGTCGAGCTGGGCGGCATGGGTGGCCTTGATGGCGAACTGGCCAACGACCGCGTCAGCCTGGGCGGGCCGCAGAGTATTCTGTTGCCAAGCCCGAGCGAAGGCTACGACGCTCAGTTGAACGCCATCAAGAGTCTGGTGGCAGAAGACCCGGGTCGCGTGGCCCAGGTCGTGAAAGAGTGGATCAACGCCGATGAGTAATAACCAAGCGCTTGCCGCCAAACTGACCAAGGTCGACAAGGCCGCCATCCTGCTGCTGTCCCTGGGCGAGACCGATGCTGCCCAGGTGCTGCGGCACATGGGGCCCAAGGAAGTGCAGCGGGTGGGCGTGGCCATGGCGCAAATGCGCAACGTGCACCGCGAGCAGGTCGAGCAGGTAATGAGCGAGTTCGTCGAGATCGTCGGCGACCAGACCAGCCTGGGCGTCGGCTCCGACACTTACATCCGCAAGATGCTCACCTCGGCATTGGGTGAAGACAAGGCCAACGGCCTGATCGACCGCATCCTGCTGGGTGGCAACACCAGCGGCCTGGACAGCCTCAAGTGGATGGAACCGCGTGCCGTGGCCGATGTGATCCGCTTCGAGCACCCACAGATCCAGGCGATCGTGGTGGCTTATCTTGATGCCGACCAGGCCGGTGAAGTGCTCGGGCACTTCGACCACAAGGTGCGCCTGGACATCATCCTGCGCGTCTCGTCGTTGAATACCGTGCAGCCGGCCGCTCTGAAAGAGCTGAACACCATTCTGGAGAAGCAGTTCTCGGGCAACTCCAATGCCGCACGTACCACCTTGGGCGGCATCAAGCGCGCGGCAGACATCATGAACTTCCTCGACAGTTCGGTCGAAGGTGCGCTCATGGACTCCATCCGCGAGATCGACGAAGACCTGTCCGGTCAGATCGAAGACCTTATGTTCGTGTTCAACAACCTGGCCGATGTCGACGACCGCGGTATCCAGGCACTGTTGCGCGAGGTGTCCTCCGACGTGCTGGTGCTGGCACTCAAGGGCTCGGACGAAGGCGTCAAGGAAAAGATCTTCAAGAACATGTCCAAGCGTGCGGCCGAGTTGTTGCGCGACGACCTGGAAGCCAAGGGGCCGGTGCGCGTCAGCGACGTCGAAACCGCGCAGAAGGAAATCCTCACCATTGCCCGCCGCATGGCCGAGGCCGGCGAAATCGTGCTGGGCGGCAAGGGCGGCGAAGAGATGATCTAACGGGGTCAGATTTTCATGAACCCTTCGCGGGTAAATTCGCTCCTACAGCCGTCAGGAGCGCATTTAACCGCGAAACGGCCCCCACCGATTCCAGGAAGTGCCCATGTCCCGCGCCAACCAAGAACCCGCCAGCGAACTGATCCGTGCCGAAGACCTCAAGGCCGTCGACCTGTGGGCGCTACCCAGTTTCGACCCGCAAGTTCCGGAGCCTGAGCCAGAGCCTGAGCCCATCGTCGAGGAAATCGAGGAGGTGCCGCTCGATGAAGTGCAGCCGCTGACCCTCGAAGAGCTCGAAAGCATTCGCCAGGAAGCCTACAACGAAGGCTTCAGTGCCGGCGAAAAGGACGGTTTCCACAGCACTCAGCTCAAGGTACGCCAGGAGGCCGAGGCCGCTTTGGCAGTAAAACTGCAAGGCCTTGAAGTGCTGATGGGCCACCTGATGCAACCGATTGCCGACCAGGACAGCCAGATTGAAAAGTCCTTGGTGGAACTGGTGGGGCATATCAGCCGCCAGGTAATCCAGCGTGAACTGAAAATGGATTCCAGCCAGATCGAACAAGTGCTGCGCGAAGCGTTGAAGCTGCTGCCCATGGGCGCCGGCAATGTGCGGATTTTCATCAACCCGCAAGACTTCGAACTGGTCAAGGCCCTGCGCGACAAGCACGAGGAAACGTGGCGTATCGTCGAGGACGACGCCCTGCAGCCTGGCGGTTGCCGCGTGGAGTCGGAGCACAGCCGTATCGATGCGACCATGGAAACCCGCATTACCCAGGCCATCGGCCAGTTGTTCGACCAACTGCATGAACAGGCGCTGCACCCGGCCGAGCCGGATGTCAGTGTTGAACTGGGCGCCGCCGATGCGCCTTGACCGCACCAGTTTCGGCAAGCGCCTGGGCACCTATGCCGAGGCGATCAACCTGCCAGTGCAACCGGTGCTGGAAGGGCGCCTGCTGCGCATGGTCGGCCTGACCCTGGAGGCCGAAGGCTTGCGCGCGGCCATGGGCAGCCGTTGCGTGGTGATCAACGACGACAGCTATCACCCGGTACAGGTAGAGGCCGAAGTCATGGGCTTTTCCGGTACCAAGGTGTTTTTGATGCCGGTCGGCAGCGTGGCCGGTATTGCGCCCGGCGCCCGGGTGGTGCCACTGGCCGATACCGGGCGGCTGCCCATGGGCATGAGCATGCTTGGGCGGATTCTTGACGGTGCCGGCCGCGCCTTGGACGGCAAGGGCGGCATGAAGGCCGAGGATTGGGTGCCGATGGACGGCCCGGCCATCAACCCGCTCAAGCGCGACCCGATCAGCCAGCCGCTGGACGTGGGCATCCGTTGCATCAATGGCCTGTTGACCGTGGGTCGCGGCCAGCGCCTGGGCCTGTTCGCCGGTACCGGCGTGGGCAAGAGCGTGTTGCTGGGCATGATGACCCGTTTTACCGAGGCCGACATCATTGTGGTCGGGCTGATCGGTGAGCGGGGGCGCGAGGTCAAGGAGTTCATCGAGCACATTCTCGGTGAGGAGGGCCTGAAGCGCTCGGTGGTGGTGGCATCCCCCGCCGACGAAGCGCCACTGATGCGCTTGCGTGCGGCCATGTACTGCACGCGTATCGCTGAATACTTTCGCGACAAGGGCAAGAACGTCCTGTTGCTGATGGACTCGCTCACCCGTTTCGCCCAGGCCCAGCGTGAAATCGCCCTGGCCATTGGCGAGCCGCCGGCCACCAAGGGTTACCCGCCTTCAGTGTTCGCCAAGCTGCCCAAGCTGGTGGAACGTGCGGGCAATGCCGAGGCCGGTGGTGGCTCGATCACCGCGTTCTATACCGTGTTGTCCGAGGGCGATGACCAGCAGGACCCCATCGCCGACTCGGCCCGGGGCGTGCTCGACGGTCACATCGTGTTGTCGCGGCGGCTGGCGGAGGAGGGGCATTACCCGGCGATCGATATCGAGGCTTCCATCAGCCGGGTCATGCCACAGGTGGTCAGCCCCGAGCACATGGTCCAGGCCCAGCAGTTCAAGCAATTGTGGTCGCGCTACCAGCAAAGCCGCGACCTGATCAGCGTGGGTGCCTATGTGCCAGGCGGCGATCGCGAGACGGACCTGGCCATCAACCTGCAACCCAAGCTGGTGCGTTACCTGCGCCAAGGGCTCAACGACAACGAGAGCCTGCAGCGCAGCAGCGACCATCTGGCCGCAATTTTCACCCCTGTGGCGCCGGGTTGATTGGCCATGGCCCAGTCCCGTTCGGCGCGCCTGGCGCCTGTAGTTGAAATGGCAGAAAAAGTCGAGCGCACGGCGGTGCAGCGCTTGGGTCATTTTCAGGGCCAGGTACGCCTGGCCGAAGCCAAACTGGCGGAGTTGGACCGCTTTCGCCACGATTACCAGCAGCAGTGGATTTCCTACGGCAGCAAGGGCGTGTCCGGGCAGTGGCTGATGAACTACCAGCGCTTCCTCAACCAATTGGAAACCGCCGTGGCGCAGCAGAAGCAAAGCCTGGCCTGGCACCAGAACAACCTGGAAAACGCCCGCGGCGTCTGGCAACAGGCCTACGCGCGCGTCGAAGGCCTGCGCAAGTTGGTGCAGCGCTACATCGACGAAGCGCGGCAGTTGGAAGACAAGCGTGAGCAGAAGTTGCTGGACGAGTTGTCCCAGCGTTTGCCACGGCACGCGGCGTTCTAATCTATATTTTGTTACAGGCCAGGTTGTAACACGCTTTGCGCGGTGCTAAACCTTGTCTGGGATCGTTCACTCAAGGAGCTTCAAACATGGCCGTAAAAGCAGATCTGTCTTCGGATGGGAAGGAATTGACCATCAAGATCAACGGTCGTTTCGACTTTGGTGCCCATCAGAATTTTCGTGAAGCCTACGAGCGCGTGGACGGCTCGCCCAAGTCCTACATCATCGATTTGAAAGACACCACTTACCTGGACAGTTCTGCCTTGGGCATGTTGCTGCTGCTGCGTGACCACGCCGGCGGCGACCATGCGCAGATCAAGCTGTCCAACAGCAACGCCGACGTGAAGAAAATCCTCGCCATCTCCAATTTCGAAAAACTCTTCGAGCTCAACTGATGCTGCGCGCCAGCGAGTCGCTGACGGTACTGATCGCTGACGACAACATGACCGACCGCATGCTGCTCTCCGGTATCGTGCGCCGCCAAGGCCATCAGGTGCTCACGGCCAGCAATGGCCAGGAGGCCGTCGAGGCGTTTGCCCGCGAACGACCGCAATTGGTCTTGCTGGACGCGCTGATGCCGGTACTCGATGGTTTTGGCGCGGCGCGGCAGATTAAGCAATTGGCTGGCGAAGAGCATGTGCCGATCATTTTCCTGACGTCGCTGACCGAAGAAGAGGCGCTGGTGCGTTGCCTGGAGGCGGGGGGTGACGACTTCCTCGCCAAACCCTATAACCAGGTGATATTGGCGGCGAAGATCAAGGCGATGGACCGCCTGCGACGCCTGCAGGCGACCGTGCTTGAGCAGCGCGACCAGATCGCCCGCCACCACGGCTACCTGCTTAACGAGCAGCGGGTGGCCAAGGCGGTGTTTGACCAGGTGGCCCATTCCGGTTGCCTCAGTTCACCGAATATCCGCTACCTGCAGTCGCCTTACGCGCTGTTCAACGGTGACCTGTTGCTGGCCGCGTTCACCCCCTCGGGCGACATTCACTTGATGCTTGGCGACTTCACCGGCCATGGCTTGCCGGCGGCAGTCGGTGCCATGCCCTTGGCGGAAGTGTTTTATGGCATGACCGCCAAAGGCTACGGCCTGACCGAAATCCTGCGGGAGATGAATGCCAAGCTCAAGCGCATCCTGCCGGTGGACATGTTCTGTTGCGCCACTATTCTCAGCCTGAGCTTCCAGCGCCGCAGCGTCGAGGTGTGGAACGGCGGCATGCCGGACGGCTACCTGCACCGCGTCGGCTGCGGCGAGCGCGTGCCGCTGGTGTCGCGGCACCTGCCGCTGGGGGTGTTGGCGCCCGAGCGCTTCGACGACAAGACCGAGGTCTACCCGGTTGGCTTGGGCGATCAGCTGTTCTTGCTGTCCGATGGGGTGATCGACACCGCCGACGGCGATGAACAGCTTTTTGGGGTGGAACGCTTGCAGCAGGTGTTTGCCCATAACGCTCACCCAGACCAGTTGTTCGACGACATTCTGCAAGCGCTGAAGGATTTTCGCGGCGAGTCACGCGATGATGTCAGCATGGTCCAGGTCGGCGTGGTCGAGCCCGATTGCCTGGTGCAGCCAGCCTTGGTGTATTCGGACAGCGGCGAGTCGAGTCCGCTGGACTGGTCGCTGAGCTTTGAATTTCGCGACGACACCCTCAAACGCTTCAATCCGTTGCCTTACTTGCTGCAGTTGCTGCAGGAAATCCATGGCTTGCGGGCCCAGAGCGGGGCGCTCTACAGTGTACTGTCGGAGCTTTATTCCAATGCCCTGGAGCATGGCGTGCTCGGCCTGGACTCAAGTTTAAAGCGCGATGCGCCCGGATTTGCGCAATACTACGAGCAGCGCAACACCCGTTTGAGCGCCTTGCGCGGCGGTTATGTACGCCTGCGCCTGCAGGTCAGGCCCGTGGGCGACGGCGGTCGGCTGACGATCGAAGTCGAAGACAGCGGTCATGGTTTCGATGCGCGCCGGGTACTGGCCAGGCCGTTGGTGGTACAAGGTCTGTCCGGGCGAGGTCTCAGGCTTATCCGGCAATTGAGCCATGACGCTCGGTGGTCGGATGATGGGCGCAGCGCCTGCGTGGAATTTTCCTGGGGGGCTCAGGCATAATCCCGCTTGATCAAGGAGTGAACAAGTGAAACAGCATCTCGATTACGACGTACTCAGTGCATTGCAGGAAGTCATGGAAAGCGACTACCCGTTGTTGCTGGATACGTTTATCAACGATTCCGAAACCCGCTTGGGCGAACTGCGCAACGCCACCCATGCCGGCGCGTTGGCCTTGGCAGCCCATAGCTTCAAGGGCAGCAGCAGCAACATGGGTGCCTTGCAACTGGCCGAGTTGTGCCATGAGCTTGAGGAGCGCGCCAAGCGCCCCCCGTTGCTGGATATCGAAGAGCTGATCAATCGAATCGACGGCGAATTTGCCACGGTTCGCCGACTTTATCGTGACGAACGGCAACGCTTTCCTTGCTGATTCAGCTGTTGGCCTGACTTTTGCTGTATCTCCTGCACTGTACCCACGTTCCCAGTGCAGCGGAGACCGTTCATGCCAGTTGTTACCAACCCCTTGTTGCAAGCCACCTCGGTAAGCAAGGCGCAAGCCAGCACCTCAAGCACCTTGGCCAAAGCCTCGCAAGTCAGCAAGGACACGTCTTCGCAGTTCTCGCAGGTGTACGCCAAGCAGGCCACGGCCGCCCCGGCGAAGGTTGCCAAGGCGACCGACAGCGGGCTGAAGGCTGGCGACGATAAACCGTCGGTGGCGGCCAAAAGCAAGGCCGGCGACGACAAGAACTCTGCCGCCAGCAAGCCGGCCGTTGCCGATAGCGGCAAAAGCTTGCCAGCCCATTCGGCGACCAAGGCCGACAAGGCCAACGCCAAGGCCGACGACGACAGCAAGGACGACAAAGACCCAGCGGCCGTCAACGCTGTGACGGACGCCAGTGACGCGCCCGCTCCAGTGCTCGACCCGCAACCGGTGGTCGCCCAGGCAGACCCTGCGGCAACCCCGCCGGTAGACCCTGCGCTCGTCCAGCCTGACCCGGCGTTGACCGCCGCGACTACCCCGGCCGCGCAGCCCGCTGCGCAACCGGCGGCCGAAACCTTCGACCCGGCTACCGATGACGCGCTGGCCGGCTTGCCGGTCATACGCATGGCCCTTGAGCAAAATGCCAAGGCCCAGGGCACCACCTCTGCCCACGCGAGCACCGAGACCGGCAACGGCAGCCAGAAAACTGGCAATAACCAGAACAACCTGACTGCTGATCAGAGTTTTGCCAGCGGCCTTGCCGCCATCGTTGACCAGCAACAGCCGGCCGGTACCGATGGCGAGCCCGATGGCAAGGCCTTTACCGGCCAGATCGAGGCGGGCCTCAAAGACATCAAGAGCGCCGACAGCGATACCCGCATCGACGACTTTGCCAACCGCTTGAGCGCACTGACCCAGGCGGCCACGCCAAAAACCGCCAATGCGGTGGCGGTGCCCACCCAGCCGCTGGCCATGACCCAGGCCGGCTGGAGCGAGGGCCTGGTGAACCGGGTGATGTACATGTCGAGCCAAAACCTCAAGTCGGCCGATATCCAGCTGACCCCGGCAGAATTGGGGCGTCTGGACATCCGCGTCAACATGGCGACGGACCAGGCCACTCAAATCACCTTTACCAGTGCCCATGTCGGCGTGCGCGAAGCGCTGGAGAGCCAGCAAGGCAAGCTGCGTGACATGTTCGCCGAGCAGGGCATGGGCCAGCTCGACGTGAACGTGTCTGACCAGTCGCGCAATTCGCAGAACCAGCAACAGACTCAACAAGGTCAGAGTACCTCGGGCAGCCGTTTCAGCCTGGATGGCAGCGATGACAACACCCTCACCCCCGTGGCCCAGGCGGCCAACGTGCAGCAAGTGATGATCGGCACCAGCGCGATCGATTACTACGCTTGAGTCCTGTACCCCGTGGCGCGGATTTATCCGTTCCCACGGGGCGTGTTCGCTCCCCCGACCCAATCTGGCATAACACTTGCTCTTGCCATGGCAGGCGACTGTGAAAACCCGATTAGTGACGGATTATTGGCATGGCGAATACCGAAGCAGTGAAAGACCCCGCAAGCAAAGGCAAACTCAAGCTGATCATTATTTTCGTGGTGGCCTTGCTGCTGGCGATCGGCTTGTCCGTGGGCGCTACCTGGTTCTTCATGCACCGGGCCGAAAGCAAACCCGCCGAAGTGCCTGCCGCAGATGCGGGCAAGCAGCCAGCGCTGTATGAACCACTCAACCCAGCCTTCGTGGTCAATTTCAAGCAGGATGGCCGCGATCGCTACATGCAGGTCAGCGTGACCCTCCAGGCCCGCGACAAGGCCGACCTGGAAGCCTTGAAAGTGCACATGCCGGTGATTCGCAACAATCTGGTGATGATGTTCTCCGGTCAGGATTTCACCGCCCTCGCAACGCCGGTCGGGATCGAAATGCTGCGGCAGAAAGCGACCGCCAGCGTACAGGAAGTGGCTCAGAAAGAAGTCGGCAAGCCGGTTATCGATCAGTTGCTTTTCACTAACTTCGTATTGCAGTAGGAACACGACATGGCCGTGCAAGACCTGCTGTCCCAGGATGAAATCGACGCGCTGCTGCATGGCGTCGACGATGGGCTGGTTCAGACTGAAAGCAACGGTGAGCCGGGCAGCGTCAAAAGTTATGACCTGACCAGCCAGGACCGCATCGTGCGCGGCCGCATGCCGACGTTGGAAATGATCAACGAGCGGTTTGCCCGTTACACCCGTATCAGCATGTTCAACATGTTGCGTCGTTCGGCGGACGTGGCGGTGGGTGGCGTACAGGTGATGAAATTCGGCGAGTACGTACACTCGCTGTACGTGCCCACCAGCCTCAACCTGGTCAAGATCAAGCCGTTGCGCGGCACCGGCCTGTTTATCCTGGACGCCAAGCTGGTGTTCAAGCTGGTCGACAACTTCTTCGGCGGCGATGGCCGCCACGCCAAGATCGAGGGGCGTGAATTCACCCCTACCGAGTTGCGTGTGGTGCGCATGGTGCTTGACCAGGCGTTCATCGACCTGAAAGAGGCCTGGCAGGCGATCATGGAAGTGAACTTCGAGTACATCAACTCCGAAGTGAACCCGGCCATGGCCAACATCGTCGGCCCGAGCGAAGCGGTGGTGGTGTCCACCTTCCACATCGAACTCGATGGCGGTGGCGGTGACCTGCACGTGACCATGCCTTACTCGATGATCGAGCCGGTGCGCGAGATGCTCGACGCCGGTTTCCAGTCCGACCTGGACGACCAGGACGAGCGCTGGAGCAAGGCCCTGCGCGAAGACGTGCTGGACGTCAGCGTGCCGTTGACCGCTACCGTGGCCCGCCGACAGTTGTGCCTGCGCGACATCCTGCACATGCAGCCGGGCGATGTGATCCCGGTGGAGTTGCCGGAAGAATTGATCATGCGCGCCAACGGCGTGCCGGCCTTCAAGGCCAAGCTCGGTTCCCACAAGGGCCACCTGGCACTGCAAGTGATCGAGCCGATCGAGCGCCGTTGAGCGGCGTTTCATTGAACAAGCCCCAACCCTGATTTAATTGCCCGTCGAGGAAACCCTGATGGCTGACGAACACGAAATAACTTCTGCTGAAGACCAGGCCCTGGCCGATGAATGGGCCGCGGCCCTGGGTGAGAGCGGTGACGGTGGCCAGGATGATATCGACGCGCTGCTGGCGGCAGATGCTGGCGCTTCGTCGTCGGGCTCGCGCCTGGCAATGGAAGAGTTTGGCGCATCGCCCAAGCAGAACGACAAGCACGTCACCCTGGAAGGCCCCAACCTGGATGTGATCCTGGACATCCCGGTGACCATTTCCATGGAGGTGGGCGCCACCGACATTAACATTCGCAACCTGCTGCAACTCAACCAGGGTTCGGTCATCGAGCTCGATCGCCTGGCGGGTGAGCCGCTGGACGTGCTGGTCAACGGCACGCTGATCGCCCACGGCGAGGTGGTGGTGGTCAACGAAAAGTTTGGCATCCGCCTGACTGACGTGATCAGCCCAAGCGAACGCATCAAGAAGCTGCGCTGAGTGAACAGGTACCTCGCCGTGTTGTTGGCCTTGCCGGCCGAAGTGCTGGCCGCCGACCCCGCGTTGTCGCCGCCATCCGGTGCCGCCCCCGCGCCTTCGGCCGCGGTTGGCTCGGCGGTGGCGCCGACCCTGGGCAGCGGCATGGCCGGGCAGTTGACGCAACTGGTACTGGGCCTGTTGCTGGTGATCGGGCTGATTTTCCTGTTGGCCTGGTTGATGCGCCGCGTGCAGTCGGCCGGGCCACGCAGTGGTCAGGTGATCGAGCTGCTGGGTTCGCGCGCCCTGGGCCCGCGTGATCGGCTGGTGCTGGTGCAGGTGGGCAACGAGCAGATCCTGCTGGGCTTGAGCCCTGGCCGCATCGCGCCGCTGCATGTGCTCAAGGAGCCGATCGTGGTGCCTGAAAAAGCCACCCCGGCCACCCCCGAATTTGCCCAGCGCCTGATGGAGCTGATGGGCAAGGACCATAAGGATAAGCACTGATGGGCGCGCTGCGCATTGTCTTGACGCTGCTGCTGGCGTTCGCCGCACCCTTGGCGCTGGCGGCCGACCCGCTGTCGATCCCGGCGATTTCGCTGGGCACCGGTGCCAACGGCCAGCAGGAATACTCGGTCAGCCTGCAGATCCTGCTGATCATGACCGCGCTGAGTTTCATCCCGGCATTCGTCATGCTGATGACCAGCTTTACCCGCATCATCATCGTGTTCTCGATCCTGCGTCAGGCCCTGGGCCTGCAGTCCACGCCGTCCAACCAGATCCTCACGGGCATGGCACTGTTCCTCACCATGTTCATCATGGCGCCGGTGTTCGACAAGGTGAACCAGCAAGCCCTGCAACCGTACCTGGCCGAGAAGATGACGGCCCAGGATGCGGTGCTCAAGGCCGAAGGGCCGATCAAGGACTTCATGTTGGCGCAAACCCGGCAAAGCGACCTGGACCTGTTTATCCGCCTGTCCAAGCGCACCGACATCGCCGGGCCCGACCAGACGCCGCTGACCATCGTGGTGCCGGCCTTCGTCACCTCGGAGTTGAAGACGGCCTTCCAGATCGGCTTCATGATCTTCATCCCGTTCCTGATCATCGACCTGGTGGTTGCCAGCGTGCTGATGGCGATGGGTATGATGATGCTTTCGCCGCTGATCATTTCGCTGCCGTTCAAGATCATGCTGTTCGTGCTGGTGGACGGTTGGGCGCTGATCATCGGCACCCTGGCCAGCAGTTTCGGTGGGGTATGAGTGCCCCTATGAGGGAGGTTCGTCATGACGCCTGAAGTCGCCGTCGATCTGTTTCGCGATGCCCTGTGGCTGACCACCATGATGGTGGCCATCCTGGTGGTGCCGAGCTTGTTGGTGGGCCTGCTGGTGGCGATGTTTCAGGCCGCCACGCAAATCAACGAACAAACCTTGAGTTTCCTGCCGCGCCTGCTGGTGATGCTCATTACCCTGATCGTGATCGGGCCTTGGCTGGTCCGGGTGTTCATGGAGTACATCACCAACCTGTACACCAGTATCCCGCAGCTGATCGGATGAACCCTCTCCTGCAACTCACCGACGCCCAGATCGGTGCCTGGGTGGCCAGCTTCGTGCTGCCACTGTTCCGGGTCATGGCCGTGTTGATGACCATGCCGATCTTCGGTACCACCCTGGTACCCAAGCGCGTGCGCCTGTATATGGCCCTGGCGATCACCGTGGTGATCGTGCCCGGGCTGCCGCCCATGCCGGTGGTGGATGCGTTGAACCTGAGGGCGCTGTTGCTGGTGGGCGAGCAGATCATCATCGGCGCGTTGCTGGGGTTCTCGCTACAGTTGTTGTTCCAGGCGTTCGTGGTGGCCGGGCAGATCATCGCGGTGCAGATGGGCATGGGCTTCGCGTCCATGGTCGACCCTACCAATGGCGTGTCGGTGGCGGTGGTGGGGCAATTCTTCACCATGCTGGTGACCTTGCTGTTTTTGGGCATGAACGCCCACCTGGTGGTGTTTGAAGTATTGACTGAGAGCTTCACCACGCTGCCGGTGGGCAATGCCTTGCTGGTCAATCATTTCTGGGAGCTGGTCACCCACATGGGTTGGGTGTTCGGCGCCGCGGTGCTGCTGGTATTGCCGGCCATCACGGCCTTGCTAGTGGTCAACGTGGCTTTTGGCGTGATGACCCGCGCGGCGCCGCAATTGAATATCTTTTCCATCGGCTTCCCCTTGACCCTGGTATTGGGCATGGTGATCCTGTGGATCAGCATGGCGGACATTCTCAACCAGTATCAGCCACTGGCCTCCCAGGCCTTGCAGTGGCTGCGTGAATTGGCACGGGCGCGCTGAACCATGGCAGAAAGCGAGAGCGGTCAGGACAAGACAGAAGACCCCACGGACAAACGTCGGCGCGAATCACGGGAAAAGGGTGAGGTCGCGCGGTCCAAGGAGTTGAACACCTTCATCGTGATGCTGGCCGGCACCGGCGGGCTGTTGGCGTATGGCGGCCACCTGGCCGAGACGCTGCTGGAACTCATGCGCATGAACTTCTCGCTGACCCGCGAAGTGATCACCGATGAAAAGCAGATGGGTGTGTTCCTGCTGATCTCCGGCAAGATGGCGATCATGGCCGTGCAGCCGATTTTGCTGGTGCTGGTGATCGCCGCGCTGGTGGGGCCGATCTCGCTGGGCGGCTGGCTGTTTGCCGCAGGCTCGTTGGCGCCCAAGTTCAGCCGCATGAACCCCTTGAGCGGCTTGAAACGCATGTTCTCCACCCATGCCCTGGCGGAGTTGCTCAAAGCCTTCGCCAAGTTCCTGGTGACGCTGGCCGTGGCGCTAGTGGTGCTGAACAAGGACCGTGATGACCTGTTGCGCATCGCCCAGGAACCGCTGGAAAGCGCCATCATCCATAGCGTGCAAGTGGTGGGCTGGAGCGCATTGTGGATGGCCGTGGGCCTGCTGCTGATCGCTGCGGTGGACGTACCGATCCAGATGTACCAGGGCCGCCAGAAGCTGTTGATGACCAAGCAGGAAGTGCGCGACGAGCACAAGGACAGCGAAGGCCGGCCCGAGGTCAAGCAACGCATTCGCCAACTGCAGCGCGAAATGTCCCAGCGGCGCATGATGGCGGCCATCCCCACGGCCGACGTGATCATCACCAACCCGACGCACTACGCCGTTGCGCTCAAGTATGACCCGCAGAAGGGCGGCGCGCCGATGCTGCTGGCCAAGGGCGCCGATTTCATCGCGTTGAAAATCCGCGAGATCGCCAACGAGCACAAAATCCAGGTACTCGAGTCGCCGGCCCTGGCGCGTTCGATCTACTACTCCACCGAACTTGAGCAGCAGATCCCGGCCGGCTTGTACCTGGCCGTGGCGCAAGTACTGGCCTACGTCTATCAGATCCGCCAGTACCGCAAGGGTATGGCCAAGCGGCCAACGCCGCTGGGTGACTTGCCGATACCGCCTGATTTACGTCGCGATCAATAACCGGTGTTTTTGCTGGCCCTACATGGCAACTCGGCCGCGTAGTCGCGGATTAATCCGCGAAAAAAGCGCCGCGAAAACATCAGGTAGGCCGCAGCACGCCTTTCGCGTATGAACCGTGGCACCGGGCCGCCGCTCCTACGACCTCGATTAGCAAAGTTGGACAGCTTTTTGCAAAGGCATGCCCAAGGCGCGTTTTGGCGTCAAAAGTTTGCTTGAGATCACGAGGGATATCGGTGGATCGTTCACAGTTAATCAACACCGCTCGCAGTAACCTGGTCGGCCTGGGCCGAGGCAACCTGGGTGTGCCGCTGTTGCTGTTGGTCATGCTGGCAATGATGATGTTGCCAGTGCCGCCGTTTTTGCTCGACGTGTTCTTCACCTTCAACATTGCCTTGTCGATCGTGGTGCTGTTGGTGTGCGTGTACGCCCTGCGGCCGCTGGACTTTGCCGTATTCCCGACCATCCTGCTGGTGGCCACGCTGATGCGCCTGGCGCTGAACGTGGCGTCCACGCGGGTGGTCATGCTGCATGGCCAGGAAGGCCATGCCGCGGCAGGCAAGGTGATCCAGGCGTTCGGCGAGGTGGTGATCGGCGGCAACTACGTGGTCGGCGTGGTGGTGTTCGCCATCCTCATGATCATCAACTTCGTGGTGGTCACCAAGGGTGCCGGGCGTATCTCCGAAGTGAGCGCGCGTTTCACCCTCGACGCCATGCCCGGCAAGCAGATGGCCATCGACGCCGACCTCAACGCCGGCCTCATCGATCAGGCCCAGGCCAAGCTGCGCCGTGCCGAAGTGGCTCAGGAAGCCGAGTTCTACGGCTCCATGGACGGTGCCAGCAAGTTCGTGCGTGGCGACGCCATCGCCGGCCTGTTGATCCTGTTTATCAACCTGCTGGGCGGCATGGCCATCGGCATCTTCCAGCACAACCTGAGCTTCAGCGAAGCCGGCAAGATCTACGCCTTGCTGACCATCGGTGACGGTTTGGTGGCGCAATTGCCATCACTGCTGTTGTCCACGGCGGCGGCGATCATGGTGACCCGCGCATCGGGCTCCGAAGAGATGGGCAAGCAGATCAGCCGGCAAATGTTTGCCTCGCCCAAGGCCCTGGCCGTATCGGCCGGCTTGATGGCGGTGATGGGCCTGGTACCGGGCATGCCCCATGTGTCGTTCCTCAGCCTGGCGCTGATGGCAGGTGGCGCGGCTTACCTGGTGTTCAAGAAGCAAAATCAGATCAAGGCCGTGGCCCTCGCCGAAGTGCAGCGCCAGCAAGACCTGCTGCCGTCGCCAACCCGCGCCCAGGACACCAAGGAGCTGGGCTGGGACGATGTCACGCCGATCGACATGATCGGCCTTGAGGTCGGCTACCGCCTGATCCCGCTGGTGGACCGCAACCAGGGTGGGCAATTGCTGGCGCGGATCAAGGGGGTGCGCAAGAAGCTCTCCCAGGACCTGGGCTTCCTGATGCCCACCGTGCATATACGCGACAACCTCGACCTGGCCCCCAGTGCCTACCGGCTCACCCTGATGGGGGTGATCCTGGCGGAGGCCGAGATTTACCCTGACCGAGAGTTGGCGATCAACCCGGGCCAGGTGTTTGGCACCTTGCAGGGCATTACCGCCAAGGATCCGGCTTTTGGCCTGGAGGCGGTGTGGATCGAACTCAGCCACCGGTCCCAGGCCCAGTCGCTGGGCTACACGGTGGTGGATGCCAGTACGGTTGTCGCCACGCACTTGAACCAGATCCTGCAAAAGCACGCCCACGAACTGATCGGCCACGAGGAAGTCCAGCAATTGCTGGCGGTATTGGCAAAAGGCTCGCCAAAGCTTGCCGAAGAGTTGGTGCCCGGCGTGCTGTCGCTGTCCAATTTGCTTAAGGTGTTGCAGGCGCTGCTGGCCGAACAGGTGCCGGTGCGCGACATCCGCAGCATTGCCGAAGCCATCGCCAACAATGCCGTCAAGAGTCAAGATACTGCCGCGCTGGTGCAGGCCGTTCGGGTCGGTTTGTCCCGCGCCATCGTCCAAAGCATTGTAGGCGTTGAGTCTGAGCTGCCTGTGATCACCTTGGAGCCAAGGTTGGAACAGATTTTGCTCAGTAGTTTGCAGAAGGGTGGTCAAGGTCAGGAAGAAGGCGTTCTACTCGAGCCAAGCATGGCCGAGAAGCTCCAGCGTTCACTGATCGACGCGGCCCAGCGCCAAGAAATGCAAGGCCAGCCGGTGATCCTGCTGGTGGCCGGTCCGATCCGCGCGATGTTGTCGCGGTTTGGTCGCCTGGCGGTACCGAATTTACATGTATTGGCTTATCAGGAAATCCCTGATAACAAGCAAGTCACCATCGTGGCGACAGTAGGGCCCAACGGCTGAGGTAGTGGGTTATGCAAGTTAAGCGTTTTTTCGCCGCCGATATGCGTCAGGCCATGAAACTGGTCCGCGATGAGCTGGGCGCCGATGCCGCGATCATCGGCAACCGTCGGATCGCCGGCGGTGTCGAGCTCACGGCTGCGCTGGACTACAAACTGTCCGCGCTGGCGCCACGGGTACCAAACATCGAACTCGAGGATGAGCTGCGCAAGACCCAGTCGCGCATCGTCACTGCGCAAGCAGGCCTGGGTGCCGGCAGCGAAAGCGAAGCCACTACCAATCGCCAGTTGTTCGCCGGCTTGCCGCTGACGGCGTCGGAGCCTTTGGTGGAGCCACACTTCGAGGAGCCTGCGCGCCCTTACGTCGCGCCACCGGCGCAGGCGACGGTAGACCAGCGGCTGTTCGACTCCATGCGCTCGGAACTCAATGGTTTGCGCGAGCTGCTGGAAGTGCAATTGGGCTCCCTGGCCTGGACGCAACTGCAAGGCAGCAAGCCGCAGCAGGCCAACCTGTGGCGTCGCCTGCAGCGCATCGGCCTGTCGGGCCCGCTGTCACGCGAGCTGCTGGCCATGGTGGGCGACATCGAAGAGCCGCGCCAAGCGTGGCGGATGCTTCTGGCGCACTTGGCGCGTATGATTATGACCCCCGAGGCAGAGCCTTTGGAGGAGGGCGGGGTGATCGCCATGGTCGGCCCGGCAGGCATGGGCAAGACCACGACGCTGGCCAAGCTGGCTGCCCGTTACGTACTCAAGTACGGTGCGCAGAACATCGCACTGGTGAGCATGGACAGCTTTCGCATTGGTGCCCAGGAGCAACTCAAGACCCTGGGGCGTATTCTCAATGTGTCGGTGACCCATGTAGACCCCGGCCAGTCACTGGCCCAGGCGCTGGAGCCGTTGCTGCGCAAGCGTGTGGTGTTGATCGACACCGCGGGCTTGCAAGCCAGCGACCCGGCCCTGCGCATGCAGCTGGAAAGCCTGGCAGGCCGGGGCATCCGCGCACGCAATTACCTGGTACTGGCTACAACCAGTCAAAAGCAGGTATTGACCGCGGCGTATCACAGTTACAAGCGTTGCGGCCTGGCTGGATGTATTCTGACCAAGCTGGATGAAAGTGCCAGCCTCGGCGAAGTGCTGAGCCTGGCGATCAGTCATGAATTACCAGTGGCCTATCTCACCGATGGGCCACGTATTCCGGACGATTTGCACCTGCCGCGCCGGCATCAGTTGGTCAGCCGTGCGGTCAACGTGCAAATGCAGGATGAGCCCAGTGAAGAGGCCATGGCCGATATGTTCGCTGATCTCTACCACAGCCCGAGTAAACGTGTTGGCTGAGGTGAGTGGTAACAAGACGTTGCAATCTACCTACATTGATGGACTGCCAAGTATTTTTCAGTTGATGAAAGCGCAGCAAATCGTGTGGCCTCGGTCTAAGTAAGACAAGGTAAAGAACAAACATGGGCAGCATGCATCCCGTACAGGTGATCGCGGTGACCGGCGGCAAAGGTGGCGTCGGCAAGACTAACGTGTCAGTGAACTTGTCCCTGGCCCTGGCAGAGCTTGGCCGTCGGGTCATGCTGCTGGACGCCGACCTGGGGCTGGCGAACGTCGACGTCCTGCTGGGCCTGACGCCCAAGCGAACCCTGGCCGACGTGATCGAAGGGCGCTGCGAGCTGCGCGACGTACTGTTGCAGGGGCCGGGTGGCATCCGCATCGTGCCGGCCGCTTCCGGTACCCAGAGCATGGTGCACCTCACGCCGGCGCAGCACGCAGGCCTGATCCAGGCGTTCAGCGACATTGGCGACAACCTCGATGTGCTGGTGATCGACACCGCTGCCGGCATTGGTGACTCGGTGGTCAGTTTCGTCCGCGCCGCGCAAGAAGTATTGCTGGTGGTGTGCGATGAGCCCACGTCCATCACCGACGCCTACGCGTTGATCAAGTTGCTTAACCGCGACTACGGCATGAACCGTTTCCGGGTGCTGGCCAACATGGCGCAGAGCCCGCAGGAAGGTCGCAACCTGTTCGCCAAGTTGACCAAGGTTACCGACCGCTTCCTCGACGTTGCCCTGCAGTACGTGGGCGCCGTGCCTTATGACGAGTGCGTGCGCAAGGCGGTGCAAAAGCAGCGCGCCGTGTACGAGGCGTTCCCGCGTTCCAAATGCGCCCTGGCGTTCAAGGCCATCGCGCAGAAGGTCGACACCTGGCCGTTGCCAGCCAACCCACGTGGGCATCTGGAGTTCTTTGTCGAACGCCTGGTGCAGCAAACCAGCGCAGGGCCCGTCTCATGAGCGCCAGCGGCTACCGGATGTACAGCAAGGCCTCCCGCGAGTCTCAGCAGTACGAATTGATCGAGCGCTATGCGCCCCTGGTCAAGCGCATTGCCTACCACTTGCTGGCGCGCTTGCCAGCCAGCGTCCAGGTCGAAGACCTGATCCAGGCGGGCATGATCGGCTTGCTCGAAGTGTCGACCAAGTACGACTCCACCAAGGGCGCGAGCTTTGAGACCTATGCCGGCATTCGTATCCGCGGGGCCATGCTCGATGAAGTGCGCAAGGGCGATTGGGCACCGCGCTCGGTGCACCGCAATACGCGCATGGTCAGTGACGCAATCCGGGCAATCGAGTCAAAAACCGGGCGTGACGCTAAAGATCACGAGGTTGCGGCCGAACTCCAATTAAGCCTGGATGATTATTACGGGATTTTGAACGACACCTTGGGCAGCCGCCTTTTCAGTTTCGACGACCTGTTGCAGGACGGCGAGCACGAAGGCCTGCATGAGGATGGTGCCAGCGCGGGCCTGGAGCCCTCGCGGGACCTGGAAGACGAGCGCTTCCAGGCAGCCTTGGCCGACGCGATCGCCAACCTTCCGGAGCGTGAGCGCCTGGTATTGGCCCTCTATTACGACGAGGAGCTGAACCTCAAGGAGATTGGCGAAGTGCTGGGCGTGAGTGAGTCTCGCGTCAGCCAGTTGCACAGCCAGTGTGCTGCGCGGTTGCGAGGGCGCCTGGGGGAATGGCGCGCGCGCTGAGCAGGTTGCGGTTGTGCAGAAGCGGGCTCTGTAGGAGCCCGCTGTTGTGTGTGCAGGGTCATAGAGTTTAGGGGCGTGGCGTGCGCTGTTCGGTGCGCTGCGAGTGGTGTGGGGCGCAAGCCAGATT
Organism: Pseudomonas abieticivorans; assembly: GCF_023509015.1. Classification (NCBI taxonomy): domain Bacteria; kingdom Pseudomonadati; phylum Pseudomonadota; class Gammaproteobacteria; order Pseudomonadales; family Pseudomonadaceae; genus Pseudomonas; species Pseudomonas abieticivorans. The sequence goes on along the minus strand of NZ_CP094975.1, from coordinate 1,100,510 downwards.
TGATTGAGTGCCCGTCCGCAGTTCGGACGGGTTAAAGACTGCTTGGAGGTCTAATTGGACAAGAACATGAAAATCCTCATCGTTGACGACTTCTCGACGATGCGGCGGATCATCAAGAACCTGTTGCGTGACCTGGGCTTCACCAATACCCAGGAAGCCGACGATGGCAACACCGCGCTGCCAATGCTGCACAGCGGTGCCTTCGACTTCCTGGTGACCGACTGGAACATGCCAGGCATGTCGGGTATCGACCTGCTGCGCCAAGTGCGTGCCGACGATCGCCTCAAGCACCTCCCGGTGTTGATGGTGACTGCTGAAGCCAAGCGCGAGCAAATCATCGAAGCGGCCCAGGCCGGCGTCAACGGCTACGTGGTCAAGCCATTCACCGCACAAGTGCTGAAAGAGAAGATCGAAAAGATCTTTGAGCGCGTCAATAGCTGATGTCCGCCACGGGGGTGCTATGGAGCATAACAATTCATCTTTGGGCGACTTTGAGTCGACCCTGAAGAAACACGCCCAGCAGTTGGTCGAAAGCCTTGAAAAAGGCAAGTTCGGCGACGCTGTGCAACTGATCCATGAGCTGAACCAGACCCGTGATCGTGGCCTGTATCAGGAAGTCGGCAAGCTGACCCGCGAGCTGCACAGTGCGATCGTCAATTTTCAGATTGACCCGCACATGCCGCAAGCCGAGGAAGTCTCGCAGATCACCGATGCCACCGAGCGCCTGTCCTACGTGGTCAGGCTCACCGAGGGTGCGGCCAACCGCACCATGGACCTGGTCGAGCAAAGCACGCCGGTGGTCAATGAGCTCAGCGCCGAGGCCATGAGCCTGCGGGTCGACTGGCAGCGCTTCATGCGCAAGGAAATCGCTGCGCCGGAGTTTCGCGAACTGGTGCAACGGGTCGACAGTTTCCTGGTCAAGAGCGAGCAGGGCAACCGTCAGGTGTCCGGCGCGCTGAACGATATCCTGCTGGCCCAGGACTACCAGGACCTCACCGGCCAGGTGATCAAGCGCGTGACGCAGTTGGTGACCGAAGTGGAGAGCAACCTGCTCAAGCTGGTGCTCATGGCCAGCCAGGTAGACCGCTTTGCCGGTATCGAACACGACCACGCACAGCTGCGCGAAGAAAAAAATCAGGAAAAACATCCAACTCGGGGTGAAGGTCCGCAGATTCATGCCGATAAGCGTGAAGACGTTGTGTCCGGTCAGGACGATGTCGACGATCTGCTATCCAGTCTTGGTTTCTAAAGACGTTCTTGGTTTTTAAGGGGCACATATGAGCTTCGGCGCCGACGAAGAAATCCTTCAGGATTTTCTGGTAGAAGCCGGTGAAATTCTTGAGTTGCTGTCCGAGCAACTGGTCGAGCTGGAAAGCCGCCCAGATGACGCCGACCTGCTCAATGCAATTTTTCGCGGTTTTCACACTGTAAAAGGGGGCGCCGGCTTCCTCCAGCTCAATGAGCTGGTGGAGTGCTGCCACATCGCCGAGAACGTGTTCGACATCCTGCGCAAGGGTGAGCGTCGCGTCGATGCGGAGCTGATGGACGTGGTGCTCGAGGCACTCGACGCGGTGAACGGCATGTTCAGCGAAGTCCGTGAGCGCACCGACATCACCCCGGCCACCCCCCAGTTGCTTGCCGCCCTTTCGCGCCTGGCAGAGCCTGCCAGCGCCGAAGACGTACCCGCACCTGTGGCCATGGCCGAGCCAGCGCCAGTGGCTGACTCCGGCGACATCACCGACAGCGAGTTCGAGCAGTTGCTCGACTCGTTGAACGCGGTCAAGGCGCAGGCACAAGCGCCAGAACCTGCCGCCGTTGCAGGCGATGAAATCACCGACGACGAATTCGAATCGCTGCTCGATCAATTGCACGGCAAAGGCCAGTTCACCACCGAGGCCGTGGCGCCGGTGGCGGCTGTCGCGGTGTCGAGCGGTGCGCCAGCCAGCGATGAAATCACCGACGACGAATTCGAAGCCCTGCTCGACCAGTTGCACGGCAAGGGCAGCTTTGCCGCCGACGCAGTGGCCCCTGCCAAGCCAGCGGTTGCAGCGGCGCCTGCCAGCAGCGATCACATCACCGACGACGAGTTCGAATCCCTGCTGGATGATCTGCACGGCAAGGGTAAGTTCAGCGAAGCGCCGGCCGCGGCCACTGCGGTTGCAGCCGCCCCGGCGGCCGTCGCCAAACCGGCACCGGCCCCTGTCGCCAAGCCTGCTGAGCGCGCGGCACCCGCCCGAGCGGCAGCCCCGGCAGCAGAAAAGCCGCCTGCCAGCGAAGCAGAAACCACCGTGCGGGTCGATACCGCGCGCTTGGACGAAATCATGAACATGGTCGGCGAACTGGTGCTGGTGCGTAACCGCCTGGTACGCCTGGGGGCCAACAGCGCCGACGAAGCCATGTCCAAGGCGGTGTCCAACCTCGACGTGGTTACCGCCGACCTGCAGACCGCGGTCATGAAGACCCGCATGCAGCCGATCAAGAAGGTCTTCGGGCGCTTCCCGCGCCAGGTTCGCGACCTGGCCCGCCAGCTCAAGAAAGAGATCAACCTGGAGCTGGTCGGCGAAGAGACCGACCTTGATAAAAACCTGGTCGAGGCCCTCGCCGACCCGCTGGTGCACTTGGTGCGCAACGCAGTCGACCACGGCATCGAAACCCCTGAAGAGCGCGAAGCCAGTGGCAAGTCGCGCAACGGCAAGGTAGTCCTCTCGGCCGAACAGGAAGGCGACCACATCTTGCTGTCGATCTCTGACGACGGCAAGGGCATGGACCCCAACGTGTTGCGCGCCAAGGCCGTGGAAAAAGGCCTGATGGACAAGGACGCCGCCGACCGCCTGAGCGAAACCGACTGCTACAACCTCATCTTCGCCCCGGGCTTTTCGACCAAGACCGAGATCAGCGACGTGTCGGGCCGTGGTGTCGGCATGGACGTGGTCAAGACCAAGATCTCCCAGCTCAACGGCTCTATCAACATCTACTCGGTCAAGGGCCAGGGCTCGAAGATCGTCATCAAGGTGCCTTTGACCCTGGCGATCATGCCCACCCTGATGGTGATGCTGGGCAACCAGGCGTTCGCCTTCCCGCTGGTCAACGTCAACGAGATCTTCCACCTGGACCTGTCGCGCACCAACGTGGTCGACGGCCAGGAAGTGGTGATCGTGCGCGACAAGGCGCTGCCGTTGTTCTATCTCAAGCGCTGGCTGGTCAGTTCGGCTGCCCACGAAGAGCAGCGCGAAGGCCACGTGGTGATCCTCTCGGTGGGCACCCAGCGCATCGGTTTCGTGGTCGACCAGTTGGTGGGCCAGGAAGAAGTGGTGATCAAGCCTTTGGGCAAGATGCTCCAGGGTACGCCAGGCATGTCGGGCGCCACCATTACCGGTGACGGTCGCATCGCACTGATTCTCGATGTTCCGAGCATGCTCAAGCGCTACGCGGCGCGGCGTATCTGATCTTTGGCGGTGCGCCTGGTGCGCACCGCTTAATGGAGTGTTTATGGCAGTCAAGGTCCTGGTGGTGGATGATTCGGGTTTCTTCCGCCGCCGCGTTTCGGAAATCCTTTCCTCGGATCCGAATATTCAGGTAGTCGGTACCGCGACCAATGGCAAGGAGGCGATTGACCTGGCTCAATCGCTCAAGCCGGACGTGATCACCATGGACTACGAAATGCCCATGATGGACGGCATCACGGCCGTGCGGCACATCATGCAGCGTTGCCCGACGCCGGTGCTGATGTTCTCCTCGCTCACCCATGAAGGCGCCCGGGTTACCCTGGATGCGCTGGACGCCGGTGCCGTGGATTACCTGCCGAAGAATTTCGAAGACATCTCGCGCAACCCCGAGAAGGTCAAGCAGATGCTCTGCGAGAAGGTTCACACCATCTCGCGCAGCAACCGCCGCCTGAGCTCCTACGCAGCCCCTGCGCCGGCTGCGCATGCACCGGCGTCAGCCCCAGCGGCCAGTGGGCTGCAAGCGCCGGCCCGCACCCTGGCGGCGCGCGCGCCGGCAGCAGCTCCCGCGCACGCCCCGGCCAGCCATTCGCCGGCGCCCAAGCGCAAGCACTACAAATTGGTCGCCATAGGCACGTCCACCGGTGGCCCAGTGGCGCTGCAGCGGGTGCTGACCCAATTGCCGGCCAACTTTGCGGCACCGATCGTGCTGATCCAGCACATGCCGGCGGCCTTCACCAAGGCCTTCGCCGAGCGCCTGGACAAGCTGTGCCGCATCAGTGTCAAAGAAGCCGAGGACGGCGATGTGCTGCGCCCGGGCCTGGCACTGTTGGCGCCAGGTGGCAAACAGATGATGGTGGACGGGCGGGGCACGGTGAAAATCCTGCCTGGCGACGAGCGCCTCAATTACAAGCCCTGCGTGGACATTACCTTTGGTTCGGCGGCCAAGTCCTATGGCGACAAAGTGCTGGCCGTGGTGCTGACCGGCATGGGCGCCGACGGGCGTGAAGGCGCGCGCCTGCTCAAGCAGGGCGGCAGCCAGATCTGGGCCCAGGATGAGGCCAGCTGTGTCATCTACGGTATGCCCATGGCCATCGTCAAAGCCAACCTCGCCGACGCGGTGTATGGCCTGGATGACATCGGCCGTCACCTGGTGGAGGCGTGTGTCTGATGGATGTATTGAGCCTGATAGGGATCATCCTGGCTTTTGTCGCCATCATTGGCGGTAACTTCCTGGAGGGCGGGCATTTGTCCGCGCTGCTCAATGGCCCGGCGGCGCTGATCGTGATCGGCGGCACCTTGGCCGCCTGCCTGTTGCAGTCGCCCATCAGCGCGTTCAAGCGGGCCATGCAGATCGCCGTGTGGATTCTGTTCCCGCCGCGCATCGACCTGGCCGGCGGCATCGACCGGGTGGTCAACTGGAGCCTCACGGCGCGCAAGGAGGGCCTGCTGGGCCTGGAAAGCGTGGCCGATACCGAGCCTGACACCTATGCCCGCAAAGGTTTGCAGTTGCTGGTGGACGGCGCCGAGCCCGAGGCCATCCGCAGCATTCTCGAAGTGGATTTCGTGACCCAGGAAAGCCGCGATATCCAGGCCGCCAAGGTGTTCGAGTGCATGGGCGGCTACGCGCCCACCATCGGTATCATCGGTGCGGTGATGGGCCTTATCCATGTGATGGGTAACCTGGCCGACCCCTCGCAACTGGGCGGTGGCATTGCCGTGGCCTTCGTTGCCACCATCTACGGCGTGGCCACGGCCAACCTGATCCTGCTGCCGGTGGCCAACAAGCTCAAGGCCATCGCCATTCGCCAGTCCCGCTACCGGGAAATGCTGCTGGAGGGGATCTTGTCGATCGCCGAAGGCGAGAACCCGCGTTCAATCGAATTGAAGCTGCAAGGCTTCATGGATTGATGGAGTAGACCATGGCCCGTCGTCATCGCCGCCAGCAACACGAAGAGCATGAAAACCACGAGCGCTGGCTGGTGTCCTATGCCGACTTCATCACCCTGCTGTTCGCCTTTTTCGTGGTGATGTATTCCATCTCCTCGATCAACGAAGGCAAGTACAAGGTGCTGTCCCAGGCGCTGATCGGGGTGTTCAATGACCCCGACAAATAGCTTGCGGCCGATCCCGATCGGCGACGAAAAGCCGCTCACGGTCAAGCCTTCCGAGCCCCTGGTCAAGGACAGCGAGGAGGTCGATGCCGGTATCGCGCAAAACGCCGACAACCCGCTGCAAACCATTGCCAACGAGGTGCGCGACGGTTTCGGCGACCTGATCAAGTCCAACCAGTTGACCGTGCGCGGCAACGAGTTGTGGATCGAGATAGAACTCAAGTCCGGCCTGCTGTTCGGCAGCGGCGATGCCATCCCCAGCGACAAGGCGTTCTCGATCATCGAAAAAGTGGCGAAGATCCTCAAGCCCTACGCCAACCCAGTGCACGTCGAAGGGTTTACCGACGACCAGCCGATCCGCACCGCGCAGTACCCCACCAACTGGGAGCTGTCTTCGGCGCGGGCGTCGAGCATCGTGCGCATGCTGGCCATGGAAGGGATCAACCCAGGGCGCATGGCGTCGGTGGGCTACGGCGAGTTTCAGCCGGTGGCCACCAACGCAACCGCCGAGGGGCGTGCGCACAACCGTCGGGTGGTGCTGGTGATTTCGCGCAACCTGGAGGTGCGGCGCAGTTTGACCGGTGCTGGAAGTGCCAATGCTACGCCGGACGCGGCAATGAGGCGTGCTGGCACACAAAGTGCACCGTCGCCCGTAACGCAGTCGGTGGGGGCCAATGCCGTCAATTCCCCGTCACCGGCCTTATAACTTAGTGAGTCGCATGCCACGGTAAGTCCCGTTTGCCGTGCCGCGAGGAATATCACCCTATGAGAGTCTGGGCAGTAGCCAACCAAAAAGGTGGGGTCGGCAAGACCACCACTTCGATCGCCCTGGCCGGCTTGCTGGCCGAGGCGGGCAAGCGCGTGGTCGTGGTCGACCTGGACCCCCACGGCTCCATGACCAGTTATTTCGGGCACAACCCCGATGCCCTGGAACACAGCTGCTACGACCTGTTTTTGCACAAGGGCCTGGTGCCCGAAGGCCTGCCGGGTCAATTGCTGTTGCCCACCAGCGATGAGCGCATTTCGCTGCTGCCTTCGAGCACGGCGTTGGCCACCCTGGAGCGTCAATCGCCCGGCCAAAGTGGCCTTGGGTTGGTGATAGCCAAAACTCTGGCGCAGCTGTGGCAGGATTTCGATTACGCCATCATCGACAGCCCGCCGTTGCTCGGCGTGTTGATGGTCAATGCCCTGGCTGCCAGCCAGCAGTTGGTGATCCCGGTGCAAACCGAGTACCTGGCGGTCAAAGGCCTGGAACGCATGGTCAGCACGTTGGCAATGATCAATCGCTCGCGCAAGCAGGCCTTGCCGTTCAGCATCGTGCCCACCCTGTTCGACCGCCGCACCCAGGCCTCCCTGGGCACCTTGCGAGTGTTGAAGGATGGTTACCCCGAGCACCTCTGGCAGGGCTACATACCCGTCGACACGCGCCTGCGCGATGCCAGCCGGGCCGGGCAGACGCCCTCGCAGTTTGATCCCAAGAGCCGCGGCGTGGTCGCCTATCGCGCCTTGCTCAAGCACTTGCTGGCACAACAACTCGTTAGCCAGGTGGCCTGATGAATCGTCCCGTCGATATCGCCACCAAGCCCCATGTGGCCTTGCAGTCCTACCTGGACGGCTTGTTGCAGGAAGCCACCGAGGAGCTGGATGCCGGCAATGACCTGCTGGACGGTCTGGATGACTTCCAGGCGGCCGTACTCGAGGAGCAGGCCCGCGATGCGGCGGTGCAGCAGGTCGTGAGGCTGGCGCCGGTGCCGGTGCCGGTGCCAGTGGCAGTGGCAACGCCCGTGCCGCTGCCGGTCGTGGCCCCCGAGCCCGAGCCCGAACCTGCACCTGTCGCGCCGCCAGTGCCGGAGCCCATGGTGGCGTTGGCCGAGCCGTTGGTGGACGTACACTTGCCAGCGCCCGTGGGCGCGCAGCCACCCGCGGTCACCAGCGATGGCCGCCCGCACTGGGCCGCTGAACCCTTCGAATGCCTGCTGTTCGATGTCGCCGGTTTGACCTTGGCCGTACCGTTGGTGTGCCTGGGTTCGATCTATTCCTTGGCCGGCCAGGAGCTGACCCCATTGTTTGGTCAGCCCAACTGGTTCCTTGGCATCCTGCCAAGCCAGGCCGGTAACCTGAAGGTACTGGACACCGCGCGCTGGGTGATGCCCGACCGCTACCGCGACGACTTCCAGCAGGGCCTGCAATACGTTATTTCGGTGCAGGGCTACGAGTGGGGGTTGGCCGTGCATCAGGTCAGCCGCTCGTTGCGTCTGGACCCCAATGAAATCAAATGGCGCAGCCACCGGGGCCAGCGGCCTTGGCTGGCAGGCACCGTGATCGAACACATGTGTGCGTTGCTGGACGTGGCCGAACTTGCCGAGCTGATTGCCAGCGGCGCGGTCAAGCACATGCAGCACACACAGGCATCTGCCAAACCATCGGCCCAGCCGAAAAAATGAAGAGTGGCGCTTGCGCGCCCTTGTAACGCACACACCGTCGTCGACGGTTCTCGAGGGGTTAGGGGTATGAAGAAGTCGTCTGCACAAGGTTCCGAAGATCCTATTCTGCAGTGGGTAACCTTTCGCCTGGACAATGAGTCTTACGGCATCAACGTGATGCAGGTACAGGAAGTGCTGCGCTACACCGAAATCGCTCCGGTACCGGGTGCGCCGAGCTACGTGCTGGGTATCATCAACCTGCGCGGCAACGTGGTTACCGTGATCGACACCCGCCAGCGCTTCGGCCTGATGCCGGCCGATGTCAGCGACAACACCCGTATCGTCATCATCGAGGCTGACAAGCAAGTGGTCGGCATCCTGGTCGACAGCGTGGCCGAAGTGGTCTACCTGCGTCAGTCGGAAGTGGAAACCGCACCGAACGTCGGCAACGAGGAATCGGCCAAGTTCATCCAGGGCGTGTGCAACAAGAACGGCGAACTGCTGATCCTGGTTGAACTGGACAAGATGATGACCGAGGAAGAATGGTCCGAGCTGGAGAGCATCTGATTGATTCTCGAGGTAGCGGTCATTGTGCTGGCGATCCTGTGGGTAGCCACCTTGGGTATGTTCATGGTCTACACCCGTGGCCAGCGGCAGATCGCGCAGCAGCAGGCCCAAGGCGATGCGCTGCGTGACCAGCGCATCAAGGAGTTGGCGCGCAGGGTCGAGGACTACCAGAACGGCACCGTGCGCATGGGGGAAGACCTGCACGAGTTGCGCGCGGTGGTAGCGCCGTTGCCCGACAAGTTGGCGCAGATCGAGCAGCGCGACCCTTCCAGCCTGTCGTTTGCCCAGGCTGCGCGCCTGGTGGGCATGGGTGCCAGCGTCGACGAGTTGACCCAGTCCTGCGGCCTGACCCAGGCCGAGGCCGAGTTGATGAGCAAGCTGCACCGCGGCTAGCCGCACTGCCGTAGGAGCGGATTTATCCGCGAAAAGATCGCTGCGGGGCTTCTGGTATACCGCGGTGCATTCTTCGCGGATGTATCCGCTCCTACAGAATGCGATGGCCTGTAGGAGCGGATTTATCCGCGAAAAGATCGCTGCGGGGCTGCTGATATACTGCGGTGCATTCTTCGCGGATGAATCCGCTCCTACAGAATGCGATGGCCTGTAGGAGCGGATTTATCCGCGAAAAGATCGCTGCGAGGCTTCTGGTATACCGCAGTGCATTCTTCGCGGATGAATCCGCTCCTACAGAATGCGATGGCCTGTAGGAGCGGATTTATCCGCGAAAAGATCGCTGCGGGGCTTCTGGCATACCGCGGTGCATTCTTCGCGGATGAATCCGCTCCTACAGAATGCGATGGCCTGTAGGAGCGGATTTATCCGCGAAAAGATCGCTGCGGGGCTTCTGGTATACCGCGGTGCGTTCTTCGCGGATGAATCCGCTCCTACAGAATGCGATGGCCTGTAGGATCGGATTTATCCGCGAAAAGATCGCTGCGGGGCTTCTGGTATACCGCGGTGCATTGTTCGCGGATGAATCCGCTCCTACAGAATGCGATGGCCTGTAGGAGCGGATTTATCCGCGAAAAGATCGCTGCGGGGCTTCTGGTATACCGCGGTGCGTTCTTCGCGGATGAATCCGCTCCTACAGGGAGCGACTCAACTCCCGCAGGGCAATGTTATTGGGTTCACTTTCGCCACCGACGACCTCGGTCATTGAGCCATTCTTGTCGATAAATAACTGGGTGGGCACTGCCGTGATTCCCAGGGGTCGCAAAAATGCCCCGTTACCCTCAGTGTTCAAGATATAGACGTCGATATTTTGATGCTCGCTTGCCCACCTCTCGAGGGTTTTCTGCATATCGCGGCAATTGCTGCAGCCCTCGGACTTGAGCATCACCACCCGGGGTTTGCCGGGCTTGAAGGTTAGTGAAGCGCCGTCGAACCCGGCCTTTTGCGTGAAATCTTCAAGTGTGGTGAGCGCGGTAACGCATGCGTCCATGGTGCTGCTCCTGTGCAGTGAATATCCATGGACTATTCAACTCTCATTGTTCTGGCAGTGTAACTGTCAGAAATACCAGTTCTGCTCAATGGGCGGCCTGCGCGTTTTCAACTGCCGGGGGTGATGTCGCGTTCCACCGGCGCCGGCGAGGGGTCGAACCCTTGCGGGTATTTCCCCTTCAGATTCCACGCAAACGCGATGATCTCGGCAATGGTCAGGTACAGCTCCTGCGGGATGCTGTCACCCAGTTCCAGCTTGGCCAACATCTTCACCAACTCGGCGTTTTCGTAGATCGGTACTTCGTACTGGCGGGCAATGGCCAAAATGGCCTCGGCCAGTTCGTCGTCGCCCTTGGCGGACAGTGTCGGTGCTTGTTGGCCATCGTAGGTCAGGGCGATGGCCTGGCGGGGCGCTTTGTGCTTCATGCTGTTTCGTCCACCCAGCGTTGTTCAACCGACGTGCGCGGGCCTTGCGGCGGCGTGCCCAGGTGGCAGTTCAATTCACCCACGTTCAAGCCCGAAGCCAGCAGGCGCTCGCGCAGGCTGCCCAATTGGCTTTCGATCAGGCTGGCGGTGCTGGCGCGCTCGGCCCACAACTGGCTGGTCAGGCTGCCGGCCAGCAGTTGCGCCTGAACTTGCAACGGGCCCAAGGGCTCGAGGTTGAAGGCCAGCTCCACGCGCCAGAGCTTTTCTTTCTGCTCGCGGGCTTCTTCACGCTCGGTGTCTTGTTGCTGTTGGGTGTCTTCGCGTTGCACCTTGACCTGCAACGGCACGATGTCCTGGTGGTTGCGCATGGGGATTTCCAGTTGCCAGGTGGTCTGCAGGCGGCCATCAGGGGTGGTGCCGGTTTGCTCAAGGCTCGCCAGTTGATGGCTTTGCAGGCGCGAGACCGCGGCGGCGGCCAGGCGCAGCAGGTGGTCCAGGTCGTTTTCGCCGTCAAACCCTGGCAGTGCCTTGCCGGCCAGTGGAAAGCTGCTGGCCTGGGGCTTTTCGCCGACCTGGCCAAGCATGCCCAAGGCGTTGCGCACGTAGCCTGGCAGCGATTGGCCCAACGTCGTGGCGGCGAGTGCCGGGTTGAACACGGTGTTGCTGGGCACCAGTTGGGCAATCAGGCGCAGCAGGCTGGTCTTCAGGTCTGGGCTGGCCTGCGGGTCGGCATCGGTCAGTAAGTTGGCTTCCAGGAACAGGCCGCTGTTGTTCAGCGCCAGGGCCACGGCCTTGGGGTCGGCCAGTTGGCGGATGTCTGGCAGCCCGGCCAGCAGGGCGTTGGCGCTGGCCCGCAGGTCGTCCGCTACCTGGGGGTTGCCGGCCAACGTCTGCAGGGCGCTGAACAGCCCTTGCAAAGAAGCCTGGCGCGCTTGTTGGGCGTTGAACTGCTGGCTGACTTCCAGTTGATCGAGACGGCCGCTCAAGGGCACGACATTCAATTGCTGCGCGCCTTGCACCTGGGCGGTCAGCAGGCTGCCGGGGCGCAGCGGTTGCGGGCTGTCCAGGGTCAGGGTACTGCCGGCCTGCACCGTGTTGAGTAAGGTCACCAGTGCCCGATAGACCGGCGGCAATGTGCCGCCCTGGCTCATTACCTGGCTGCTGACTACCTTGCCTTGCACCAGGGTGCCCACGGGCAGCTTTTGCGTGTCGATCTGGGTCAGGGTGGCCACGCCAGTGGCCTTGGCCTGTTGCACCACCACGGCCAGGGTACCGGCGGGCAATTGCGTGACACTGACCTGCGTGCCTTGGGGCAAGGCCTGGTTGCTGCTGGCCTGCACGGTGGTTTGCTGGCCGTTGGCCAAGGTCAGCTTGAGCGCCAGTTGGAAATCCTGGGGCGTTTGCTTGATGGCCACGACCTCGGCCTTGGCGCTGTCGCCAATGTCCAGCAGGCTGTCGAGCGGGGTCAGCAATTTCAGCACCTCGCCGCTGCTCACCGCGGCGCGCGTGGGCGCGGTGGGGAGCTGGGGGACGATACTGTTGATCTCACCGGTCATCGCTGTACAACCTATCGAAATTGCCATGATGGTCGCCGGACCTGGCATGTATAATGCCGATCCAACTTTGCCCAAGTCTTGTATACATTCAACACTGCGGGCGTTGCTCAGTATAACGGCCAGAACACAGCCTACTTGAAGGCCGCGGCAAACGTCATATTTTGATAAGGCAACTCCTTGACCCTTGAACTCCAAGCCCAGGCACTGGCATGCGAGCGCGATGGGCGGATGCTCTTCGAAAACCTCGATGTGCACCTGGCCCCTGGCGACATGCTGCAAATCAGCGGCCCCAACGGCAGTGGCAAGACCAGCCTGTTGCGCCTGCTGGCCAGCCTGATGCGGCCGACCGCAGGCACGGTGCTGCTCAATGGCAAGCCCTTGGGCCAGCAGCAGGGTGAGTTGGCCCGCAGCCTGTTGTGGATCGGCCATGCCGCGGGCATCAAGGACGTCCTCAGCGCCGAAGAAAACCTCGCCTGGCTGTGTGCCCTGCACCAGCCAGCCGGGCGCCAGGCCATCTGGCAGGCGTTGGCGGCCGTGGGCCTGCGCGGTTTCGAGGACGTACCCTGTCACACATTGTCTGCCGGCCAACAGCGTCGCGTGGCCCTGGCTCGGCTTTACTTGAACAGCCCGCCCCTGTGGATCCTAGACGAGCCGTTTACCGCTTTGGACAAGCAGGGCGTGGCGCAGTTGGAGCAGCACTTGGCCGCCCATTGCGAGCAGGGCGGCATGGTGGTGCTCACCACCCACCACACCCTGGGGCTGTTGCCCTCAGGCTATCGTGACCTGGACCTGGGGCAGTACGCCGTATGAGTGGGGTATTTGTCTCGTTGTTGCGCCGTGAAGCGCGCTTGCTGGTGCGCAGGCCTGCTGAGCTTGCCAACCCGCTGGTGTTTTTCGCCATCGTGATTGCTTTGTTTCCGCTGGCCGTGGGCCCGGAAAGCGAGTTGTTGAAAACCCTGTCCCCGGGGCTTGTGTGGGTGGCCGCCTTGCTGGCGGTGCTGTTGTCGCTGGACGGGCTGTTTCGCAGTGACTTCGAAGACGGTTCACTGGAACAATGGGTGCTTTCACCGCACCCGCTGCCCCTGCTGGTATTGGCCAAAGTGTTGGCGCACTGGCTGTTTTCCGGCCTGGCACTGGTGCTGTTGGCGCCCTTGCTGGCGTTGATGCTCGGTCTGCCGGCGGCGTGCCTGCCGGTGTTGCTGGCGTCGCTGCTGTTGGGCACGCCGGTGTTGAGTTTGCTGGGAGCGGTGGGCGCAGCCCTTACGGTAGGTTTGAAACGGGGCGGCCTGTTGCTGGCCCTGTTGATTTTGCCTTTGTACATCCCGGTGTTGATCCTGGGCAGTGGCGCCTTGCAGGCGGCGCTCCAGGGTATGCCGGCGACCGGTTTTCTGCTGTGGTTGGGTAGCCTGACCGCCTTGGCGGTAACCCTGACACCCTTTGCAATAGCCGCTGGCCTGAAGATCAGCGTCGGCGAATAATGAGGTCTGGCCCCATGGGGCCAGCAAAAGACCCAGGATGCACCGTGATGAATAGCAGCGTGATGAGCTGGACGTGGTTTCACAAGTTGGGTTCGCCCAAGTGGTTTTATGGTATCAGCGGGCGCTTGCTGCCCTGGCTGAGTATCGCCGCCGCGTTGTTGATCGGCATTGGCGTGGTCTGGGGCCTGGCGTTTGCGCCGCCGGACTACCAGCAGGGCAACAGCTTTCGCATCATCTATATCCACGTGCCGGCGGCCATGCTGGCGCAGTCCTGCTACGTGATGATCGCGCTGGCCGGCGTGGTAGGGCTGGTGTGGAAGATGAAGATCGCCGATGTGGCCGTGCAGTGCGCCGCGCCCATCGGTGCCTGGATGACCGCCGTGGCGCTGGTCACCGGGGCCATCTGGGGCAAACCGACCTGGGGCAGTTGGTGGGTGTGGGATGCACGCCTGACCTCGATGCTGATCCTGTTGTTCCTGTATTTCGGCCTGATTGCCCTGGGCCAGGCCATCAGCAACCGTGAAAGCGCGGCCAAGGCCTGCGCGGTGCTGGCTATCGTCGGGGTCATCAACATCCCGATCATCAAATACTCGGTGGACTGGTGGAACACCCTGCATCAGGGCAACACGTTCAGCTTTACCTCAAGGCCGCAGATGCCCTCTGAGATGTGGCTGCCGCTGCTGTTCACGGGCCTGGGCTTCTACTGTTTCTTCGGCGCCGTGCTGTTGATGCGCATGCGCCTGGAAGTGCTCAAGCGCGAAGCCCGCAGCAGTTGGGTCAAGGCCCAAGTGCTGAGCGAGTTGGAGGGCAAGGCATGAGTTTCGCTTCATTCGGCGATTTCCTCGCCATGGGCCATCACGCCCTGTACGTGTGGACGGCCTACGGCATCTGCCTGAGCGTGCTGGCGATCAACGTCGCCGTGCCCGTGCTGGCCCGCCGCCGTTACCTGCAAGAAGAGGCGCGTCGTTTGCGCCGGGAGAATGGCAAGTGAATCCGCTGCGCAAGAAACGACTGTTGATCATCCTCGGCCTGCTGGCCGGCGTCGCGGTGGCGGTGGGCCTGGCCCTGAGCGCCCTGCAGCAGAACATCAACCTGTTCTACACCCCTACCCAGATCGCTAATGGCGAGGCCCCCAAGGACACCCGCATCCGTGCCGGCGGCATGGTGGAAAAAGGCTCGCTGGTGCGTTCGGCCGACTCGCTGGACGTGCGCTTCGTGGTCACCGATTTCAACAAGGCCGTGACCATCACCTACCGTGGCATCCTCCCGGACCTGTTCCGCGAAGGGCAGGGCATCGTCGCCCTGGGCAAGATCAACCCCGATGGCGTGGTGGTGGCCGATGAAGTGCTGGCCAAACACGACGAGAAATACATGCCGCCTGAAGTGACCAAGGCGCTCAAAGACAGTGGCCAAGCCGGGGTAAGCCAATGAACGCCGCACTGATGGTTCCTGAACTCGGCCACTTGGCGATGATCCTTGCGCTGTGCTTTGCCCTGGTCCAGGCCAGCGTGCCGCTGCTGGGCGCCTGGCGCGGCGACCGCCTGTGGATGAGCCTGGCGCAGCCGGCCGCCTGGGGCCAGTTCGCCTTTTTGTTGTTTGCCTTTGGCAGCCTGACCTACAGCTTCATGACCGACGACTTTTCTGTCGGCTACGTGGCCAACAACTCCAACAGCGCCTTGCCCTGGTACTACAAGTTCAGCGCGGTGTGGGGTGCCCACGAAGGCTCGCTGCTGCTGTGGGCGCTGATCCTCGGTGGCTGGACCTTCGCCGTGTCGATCTTCTCCCGCCAGTTGCCGCAAGTGATGCTGGCGCGGGTGCTGGCGGTGATGGGCATGATCAGCACCGGCTTCCTGCTGTTCTTGATCCTGACCTCCAACCCCTTCGCGCGGATCTTGCCGCAGGTGCCCAGCAACGGCGCCGACCTCAACCCGTTGCTGCAAGACCCTGGCCTGATCATTCACCCGCCCATGCTATACATGGGCTACGTGGGTTTTTCGGTGGCCTTCGCCTTCGCCATCGCCGCCCTGCTGGGCGGGCGGTTGGACGCGGCCTGGGCGCGCTGGTCGCGGCCGTGGACCATCGTTGCCTGGAGCTTCCTGGGCATCGGCATCACCTTGGGTTCGTGGTGGGCGTACTACGAGCTTGGCTGGGGTGGCTGGTGGTTCTGGGACCCGGTCGAAAACGCCTCGTTCATGCCCTGGCTGGTGGGCACCGCGCTGATCCATTCCTTGGCCGTGACCGAGAAGCGCGGCGTGTTCAAAAGCTGGACGGTGTTGTTGGCCATCGCCGCCTTTTCCCTGAGCCTGCTGGGTACCTTCCTGGTGCGCTCCGGGGTGCTGACGTCGGTGCATGCCTTCGCCTCGGACCCTGCGCGCGGCGTGTTCATCCTGATCTTCTTGCTGTTCGTGGTGGGCGGCTCGCTCACCCTGTTCGCCTTGCGCGCCCCGGTGGTCAAGAGCCACGTGGGCTTTAACCTCTGGTCGCGCGAAACCCTGCTGCTGGGCAACAACCTGGTGCTGGTAGTAGCCGCCTCGATGATCTTGCTCGGCACCCTGTACCCGTTGGCGCTGGATGCCATCAGCGGGGCCAAGCTGTCGGTCGGCCCGCCGTATTTCAACGCACTGTTCGTGCCGTTGATGGGCCTGTTGATGGTGGTGATGGCGGTGGGCGTGCTGGTGCGCTGGAAAGACACCCCGGTGCAATGGCTACGCGGCATGCTCACCCCGGTGCTGATCGGTGCTGTGGTGCTGGCGCCCATCGGCGGGCTGTTGATCGATGATTTCGACTGGCAAGTGCTGACCGTGTTTGCCCTGGCCGCCTGGGTGCTGTTGGCCGGGGTGCGGGATATTTTCGACAAGACTCGCCACAAGGGCCTGGCCAAGGGCGTGCGGGCGCTGACGCGCAGCTACTGGGGCATGCAGGTGGCGCACCTGGGCATTGCCGTGTGTGCCATGGGCGTGGTGCTGTCGAGCAGCAACAGCGCCCAGCGCGACCTGCGCATGGCGCCCGGCGAGGCAATGGACCTGGGCGGTTACCACTTCATTTTCGACGGCGCGCAGCATTACCAGGGGCCGAACTTTACCTCCGATCGCGGCACCATTCGCGTCAGCAAAGACGGCCAGGAAGTGACCGTGCTGCACCCAGAAAAACGCCTGTACACGGTGCAGCAGTCGATGATGACCGAAGCTGGCATCGACGCAGGCTTCACCCGTGACCTGTACGTTGCCCTGGGCGAGCCGCTGGACAACGGTGCGTGGGCAGTGCGCGTGCACATCAAGCCGTTTGTGCGCTGGATCTGGTTCGGCGGCCTGCTCACCGGCCTGGGTGGTTTGTTGGCCGCGCTGGACCGGCGTTATCGGGTCAAGGTACGCGCCAAGGTGCGGGATGTGTTGGGCTTGAGTGGAGCGGGTGCATGAAGCGTTGGATTCTGTTGGTGCCACTGGCGCTGTTTCTGCTGGTGGCGGTATTCCTCTATCGCGGGCTGTACCTGGACCCGTCCGAGTTGCCGTCGGCGATGATCGGCAAGCCGTTCCCGGCCTTCAGCCTGCCCGCCGTGCAGGACGGCAAGCCCATGACCCAGGCCGACCTGATCGGCAAGCCCGCGCTGGTCAACGTGTGGGGCACCTGGTGCATTTCCTGCCGGGTCGAGCACCCGGTGCTGACCCAACTGGCCCAGCAGGGCGTGGTCATCTACGGGGTCAATTACAAGGATGACAACGCCGCCGCCCTGAAATGGCTGCAAGACTTCCACAACCCCTATGCCCTCAACATCAACGACGAGCAGGGCAGCCTGGGCCTGAACCTGGGCGTGTACGGCGCCCCGGAAACCTTCCTCATCGATGCCAAGGGCGTAATCCGCTACAAGCACGTGGGCGTGATCGACCAGACGGTGTGGCGTGAGCAACTGGCCGGGCTGTACCAGGGCCTGGTGGATGAGGCGCGGCCATGAAGCGTTGGTTGAGCGCGGCGTGTTTAAGCCTGAGCCTGGTGGGGGTGGCCCATGCGGCCATCGACACCTATCAGTTCAAGGACGACGCCGAACGGGATCGCTACCGTCAACTGACCCAGGAACTGCGCTGCCCCAAGTGCCAGAACCAGGACATCGCCGACTCTAACGCACCGATTGCCGCCGACCTGCGCCGGGAAATCTTCCGCATGCTGGGCGAGGGCAAGAGCAACCCGCAGATCGTCGACTTCATGGTGGACCGCTACGGTGAGTTCGTGCGCTACAAGCCGGCGCTAAGCGCCCGCACCTGGCTGCTGTGGTTCGGCCCCGGCGCCCTGCTGCTGGGCGGGCTGGTGGTGATCGGCGTGATCGTGCGCCGCCGCAAGGGCCAGGCGGCAGATGCCCCGGCCGACCTTTCTACCGATGAGCGTGCGCGCCTCGCCAACTTGCTGGATAAAGACCGCCCATGATTGAATTCTGGCTCGCTGCGGGGTTGCTGTTGCTGGTTGCCCTGAGCTTTCTGCTGATCCCTGTGCTGCGCGGCCGCCGTGCCCAACAGGAAGAAGACCGTACCGCCTTGAACGTCGCGCTGTATCAGGAGCGCATTGCCGAGTTGCAAGGCCAGGTGGAAGAGGGCGTGTTGAACGCCGCCCAACTGGACACTGGCAAGGCCGAAGCGGCTCGTGAACTGCTGGCCGACACCGAGGGTGCCGACGGTGCCCGGGTTTCGCGGTTGGGCAAACCGTTGCCGATAGTGGCCGCCGTGCTGGTGCCGGTCCTGGCCCTGGGCCTTTACCTGCACTACGGCGCGTTGGACAAGGTGGAGCTGACCACCGAGTTTGCCAAGCCGCCCACTTCCATGGCCGACATGACCCAGCGCCTCGAACGTGCCGTGGCGGCCCAACCGGACTCGGCAGAAGGGTTGTTCTTCCTGGGCCGCACCTACATGTCGCAAAACCGCCCGGCAGACGCTGCGCAGTTGTTCGAGCGCACCGTCAAGCTGGCCGGCCGCCAACCCGAAGTGCTCGGCCAGTGGGCCCAGGCGCTGTATTTTGCCGGCGACAAAAAATGGAGCCCGCAGCTGCAGTCGCTGACCGACGAAGCCTTGCAAGGCGATCCCAAGGAGGTCACCAGCCTGGGCCTGCGCGGCATCGCTGCATTCGAGGGTGAGCGCTATCAGGAAGCGGTGGATTATTGGCAGCGTCTGTTGGCGGTATTGCCGGCCGATGACCCGTCGCGCGCGGCACTTGAAGGCGGCATCAAGCGCGCTGCCGACAAGCTGGTGGCCGGTGGTGGCGCGCTTGCGCAAAAGCCCGCCGCGGCTACGGCGCTGATGAAAGTGCGGGTAGCCCTGGGGGCCGACCTCAAGTCCAAGGTGCAGCCGGGCGATAGCGTGTTCGTGTTCGCCCGCGCCGCCAGCGGCCCACCCATGCCGCTAGCGGTAAAGCGCATGACTGTCGCCGACCTTCCGGCGGACGTGCAGCTGGCCGATGCCGACGCCATGATGCCGCAAATGAAACTGTCCAACTTTCCTGAAGTCCAACTGGTTGCGCGCATCTCCCGTGCCGGCCAGCCGACCAAGGGCGAGTGGATCGGCCGCAGCCAGCCACTGGCCAGCAGCACCACTGCGCAGCAAAACCTGACCATCGACAGCCCGGACTCACAACCATGAAAACCTTGGTACGCCTTTCCCTATTGAGCCTGGTGGTGGCCCTGAGCGCCTGTACCAGCCATCGGCCTGCCGCGCCGTCCGGGCCGACCATCGAGCCACTGCCGGTGCCCGTACCGGCCCCGGTGCCAAGCACCAAGCCCAGCGCCCCGGCCACGCCTGCCGCCAAGCCAATGCCGCGCACCTCTGCCAGCTTCGCGCCGCCGCCGGGCGGTGCAAGCCATTGGGACCCGCGGTTAGGGGTGTACGTGCTGGAAACCCAGGAAGATGTGTATTACCGCCAACGTACCTACTACCGTTGGGACGGCGGCTGGAGCTGGTCGACCAGCCCGAACGGGCCTTGGCAATCTACCGACGGCAACGGCGTGCCGCCGGGGTTGGGGCGTTTGCACGCGCAGTAACCGTGCAGGGCCATTTTCGCGGATCAACCCGTCCCTGTAGGGACGGATTTGCCTGCGATCAAGGCGCCGCCATTCAAGCCCGTTTGCGCATGCGCTCCACATACTGATCGCACCCACGCTCAGCCTCTTCCCGGCTGTCATACGGCCCTTCCTGGGTGCGTTCCCGGGTCACGAAAAAGAACAGCCCGTTCTCGCGGGTTACCCGGTCACTTCGAAAGTGGGTGCTGGGGGCTTGATCTTGCGCGCGTTTGCCGAACATTGCTGCTCTCCAGAATGGATTAATCCTTTTGCCATAAAGGTTAGTCCAGCGCGGAGTTGGAGAGGTTCCGCGCCGATCAATGGCAAAAGGCCTAGCCGTTCTTGCCGACCCCCAGCATGTCCTGCGGCCGAACCCACTTATCGAACTCCTCGTCCGTCAGGTAGCCCAGCGAAAGCGCCGCTTCGCGCAGGGTCGTGCCTTCGCCATAGGCTTTCTTGGCGATTTCGGCCGATTTGTCATAGCCAATGTGTGGGTTGAGCGCCGTCACCAGCATCAAACCCCGTTCCAGGTGATCGGCCATTTGCTGGGGATCTGGCACGAGGCCCGCCACGCAGTGCGCCTGGAAGTTGCTGCAGCCGTCTGCAAGCAAAGTGATTGATTGCAGCAGGTTGTGAATAATCACCGGTTTGTACACGTTCAACTGCAAGTGGCCTTGGCTGGCGGCAAAGCCGATGGTCACGTCGTTGCCCAGTACCTGGCAGGCCAGCATGCTCAATGCTTCGCATTGGGTGGGGTTGACCTTGCCGGGCATGATCGAGCTGCCGGGCTCGTTGGCCGGCAACTTGATTTCGGCCAGGCCTGCACGGGGGCCGGAGCCCAGCAGGCGCAAATCGTTGGCCAGTTTCATCAGGGCCACGGCCAGGGTTTTCAAGGCGCCGGCCAGGGTCACCAGGGGCTCATGGCCAGCCAGGGCGGCAAACTTGTTTGGCGCTGTTATAAACGGAAGGCCGGATAACGCTGCCAGTTCAGCGGCGATCGCCTCGGAAAACCCATGGGGTGCATTCAACCCGGTGCCCACCGCCGTGCCGCCCTGGGCCAGCTCGCACACTGCGGGCAGTGCTGCACGGATGGCCCGCTGGGCATAGTCCAGCTGTGCGACATAGGCCGAGACTTCCTGGCCGAAGGTGATGGGCGTGGCGTCCATCATGTGGGTACGGCCCGTCTTGACCAGGTGCGTGTGGCGCGCCGACAGTTCGGCAAGCCCCGCCGACAATTCGGCGATGGCCGGCAGCAATTTGCTCTGCACGGCCTGCGCGGTGGCAATGCTCATGGCGGTGGGGAAGCAATCATTGGAGCTTTGCGAGCGGTTCACGTGATCGTTGGGGTGCACCGGCGATTTGCCGCCGCGGCCCTTGCCGGCCAATTCGTTGGCGCGCCCGGCGATCACCTCGTTGGCGTTCATGTTGCTTTGGGTGCCACTGCCGGTTTGCCATACCACCAGCGGGAATTGGTCATCCAATTGACCGTGCAGCACTTCGTCGGCGGCCTGTTCGATCAGCCGGGCGATGTCGGCAGGCAGGTCGCCGTTGCGGTCATTGACCCGTGCGGCAGCCTTCTTGATCAGCGCCAGGGCATGCAGCACGGGCAGTGGCATGCGTTCGTTACCGATGGCGAAGTTGATCAGGGAGCGCTGCGTCTGGGCGCCCCAATAGGCCTCTTCAGGAACTTCGACCTGCCCGAGGCTGTCAGTTTCAATACGGCTCATGCTGCTCACACTCCTTTATAAAGGTCCGGTTCCGCAGTTTAGGCCGCGTTTGCGTGCGTGGGTTCAACCGGTTTCATGTGCCGTCCGTAGCCCGGGGTTGAGCGAAATGCGTCCTTGGGCGCAGAATGATCGATTCTGGGGTTTTACCTCGCCTGCAAATTAAGGAAACTCGATGACCCGTCTTCGTGCCCTCTGTACCGCGGTTGCTCTGGTTTGCGCCAGCGGCTCGGTGCTCGCCGATACCGCCAGCCATAACGCCAGTGCCGAAAGCTTCCTGATGATGGCGCACGCCGACAAGCTGGGTACCCCTGTCTACATGCAAGTGCAGCAGATGTTCGCCCAGCGCTTCGAGCAAACCAAGGCGCCTGACTCCAAGCGCGCCCTGCTTGAAACCTACCAGGCCAAGGCCAACGCCGCCCTGGACCAGGCCATTGGCTGGCCGAAGCTCAAGCCGGACATGGTCAAGCTGTACACCGACACCTTCACCGAGCAGGAGCTCAAGGACCTGGTCAAGTTCTACCAGTCGCCACTGGGCAAGAAAGTCCTGGAGAAAATGCCGTCCGTGACCCAGCAATCCGCCCAGATCACCCAGCAAAAGCTGGAAAGCGCGGTGCCTGTGGTCAACAAACTGTTGGCTGACATGACCAACGAGCTGGCGCCGGCCAAACCTGCCGCCACCCCAGCTGCGCCGGCCAAAAAGCCGTAAGCGGAGCCGTTCATGCCCATGCAACAACGTATCGAGGGGGCCCTGGTGGCCCTCGCACCCCAGCATTTGCAAGTGCTTGATGAGAGCCACATGCACAGCCGGGGCCTGGAAACGCACTTCAAGGCCATTCTGGTCAGCGAACAATTCGCCGGCCTCAACAGCGTGAAGCGCCATCAAAAGGTCTACGCCACTCTGGGTGAGCTGATGGGGCAGTTCCATGCCCTGGCGCTGCACACCTACACGCCAGAGGAGTGGGTTAAGGTCGGGGCGGCGCCTGCGTCCCCCACCTGTGCCGGCGGTCATTGACCTGCGGCAACAAAAGGCCTGCGGATTTTGCTAAAATCCCGACGCGCCAGCGGATCACTCCGTTGGCGCGTTTTTTTATGAAGTTTATTTAATCCGGTCCGTCCTTTGCGAGGTCGACCACCTGGAGCGTTTTATCCATGACTCAGAAAATCGTCGTGGCGGCACTGTATAAGTTCGTCACCCTTGAAGATTACGTCGCCCTGCGCGAGCCCCTGTTGCAGGCCATGGTCGACAACGACATCAAAGGCACCCTGTTGATCGCCGAAGAAGGCATCAACGGTACCGTCTCTGGTAGCCGCGAAGGCATCGACGGCTTGCTTGCCTGGCTCAAGAACGATGCGCGCATGGACGACATCGACCACAAAGAGTCCTACTGCGACGAGCAGCCGTTCTATCGGACCAAGGTCAAGCTCAAGAAAGAAATCGTCACCCTCGGCGTGCCCGGCGTAGACCCCAGCCGCAAGGTGGGTACCTACGTCGAGCCCCAGGACTGGAACGCGCTGATCAATGATCCCGAGGTGTTGCTGATCGACACCCGTAACGACTACGAAGTGTCCATCGGCACCTTCCAAGGGGCGATCGACCCCAAGACCACCTCGTTTCGCGAGTTCCCGGATTACATCAAGGCCAACTTCAACCCGGCCGTGCACAAAAAGGTCGCGATGTTCTGCACCGGCGGCATCCGTTGCGAAAAAGCCAGCAGCTACATGCTCAGCGAAGGCTACGGCGAGGTATTCCACCTCAAGGGTGGCATTCTCAAGTACCTGGAAGAAGTGCCGCAGGAGCAAAGCAAGTGGCAGGGCGACTGCTTCGTGTTCGACAACCGCGTCACCGTGCGCCATGACCTGAGCGAAGGCGATTACGATCAATGCCACGCTTGCCGCACGCCCATCAGCGTCCAGGACCGCCAATCCGAGCATTACGTGGCCGGCATCAGCTGCCCGCATTGCTGGGACAGCCTGAGCGAGAAAACCCGCAAGAGCGCCATCGACCGCCAAAAACAAATTGAATTGGCCAAGGCACGCAACCAACCGCACCCCATAGGCCATAATTACCGCAAAGCTGCCGAGGTCTAAGCCATGCCCAATGCCGCCCGCCTGATCTACGTGATGGACCCGATGTGCTCCTGGTGCTGGGGGTTTGCACCAGTGGCCAAGGCCTTGATCGAGCAGGCGCGCGCGGCAGGCGTGCAAACCCACTGGGTAGTGGGCGGTTTGCGCACCGGCAGCGGTGCGGCATTGGACCCCACCAAGCGCAGCTACATCCTGGAACACTGGCAGGCGGTCACCGAGGCCACCGGCCAGCCGTTCACGCTGCAAGGGGCTTTGCCCGATGGTTTTGTCTATGACACCGAGCCCGCTTGCCGGGCCGTGGTCGCCGCCCGGGCGCTCGACCCGAGCGCCGTTGGGGCGTTGGTCGAATTGATCCAGAAAGCGTTCTATACCCAAGGCCGCGACGTGACCCAGGTACCGACGCTGGCGGAACTGGCCGAAGCCGCCGGCATCCCCCGTATCGAATTCGCGCAAGCGTTCCACAGCGCTGACGTGGAGCAAGCCACCGCGGCTGATTTCAGTTGGGTGCAGGACCTGGGCATCGCCGGGTTCCCAACGCTGCTTGCCGAGCGCAACGGCCAATTGGCGCTGTTGACCAACGGCTACCAGCCCCTCGACGCGCTGGCCCCCTTGCTGCATCGCTGGCTCGAGCGGGCGGCCCATGCTTGATTTACCCGGCCCCACGGACCTTCAACTGCGCCCGGAGCCGGTACAGCCAGACCGCTTGAGTTGGGCGCACATTCGGCAACTGGCCCTGCGGCACCGCAAATCCCTGTGGGTCGCCAACGGCGTGGCGCTGCTGGCCACCCTGTGCAGCGTGCCGATCCCGTTGCTGCTGCCCTTGCTGGTCGACGAAGTGCTGCTGGGCCATGGCGACACCGCGCTCAAGTTCATGAACCACGTGCTGCCGCCGGGTGCCCAAGTGGCCGCCGGTTACATCGGCCTGATGCTGCTGGTGACCTTCGTCCTGCGCTGCGGTGCGTTGCTGTTCAACGTGGTGCAGGCGCGGCTGTTTGCCGGGCTGGCCAAAGACATCGTCTATCGCCTGCGTATCCGCCTGATCGAGCGGCTCAAGCGCATCTCCCTGAGTGAGTACGAAAGCCTGGGCAGCGGCACCGTGACCACGCATTTGGTCACCGACCTGGACACCCTGGACAAGTTCGTCGGGGAAACCCTGAGCAAGTTCCTGGTGGCCGTGCTGACCCTGGTTGGCACCGCCAGCATTCTGATGTGGATGCATTGGAAGCTGGCATTGCTGATCTTGCTGTTCAACCCTTTGGTGATCTTTGCGACCGTGCAGTTGGGCAAGCGGGTCAAGCACCTCAAAAAGCTGGAAAACGATAGCACCTCACGCTTTACCCAGGCCTTGACCGAAACCCTGGAGGCCATCCAGGAAGTGCGCGCCAGCAATCGCCAGGGCTTTTTTCTCGGGCGTCTGGGCCTGCGTGCCCGCGAGGTGCGCGACTATGCCGTGGCCTCGCAGTGGAAGAGCGATGCCAGCGGGCGTGCCAGTGGCTTGCTGTTTCAATTTGGCATCGACATCTTCCGCGCCGCAGCGATGCTGACCGTGCTGTTCTCCGGCCTGTCCATCGGCCAGATGCTCGCGGTGTTCAGCTACCTGTGGTTCATGATCGGCCCGGTTGAGCAACTGCTCAACCTGCAGTACGCCTATTACGCTGCAGGCGGGGCGTTGACCCGGCTCAATGAACTGCTGGCCCGGGCCGACGAGCCGCAATACCCGGGTGGGGTGGACCCATTCAAGAATCGCGATACCGTGGGCATCCAGGTGCACGACTTGAGTTTCGGCTATGGCGAGGAGCGTGTGCTCGACCAGTTGAACCTGTCCATCGCCCCGGGTGAAAAGGTTGCCATCGTCGGTGCCAGTGGCGGCGGCAAAAGCACCCTGGTGCAACTGTTGTTGGGGCTGTACACCGCCGAGCAGGGCAGCATCCGATTCGGTGGCTCCACCCAACAGGAAATCGGCCTGGACACCTTGCGTGAAAACGTCGCGGTGGTGCTGCAGCACCCGTCGCTGTTCAACGACACCGTGCGCGCCAACCTGTCCATGGGCCGCGAGCGCAGCGACCAGGCCTGCTGGGATGCCTTGGCCATCGCCCAGCTCGACGCCACCATCCGCGCCTTGCCCCAGGGCCTGGACAGCGTGGTCGGGCGCTCGGGCGTAAGGCTATCGGGCGGGCAGCGCCAGCGCCTGGCGATTGCCCGCATGGTGTTGGCCGAGCCCAAGGTGGTGATCCTCGACGAGGCCACTTCGGCGCTCGACGCGGCCACCGAATACAATTTGCATCAAGCGCTTGCGCGTTTTCTGCAGGGGCGAACTACGCTGATCATTGCCCATCGCCTGTCTGCGGTTAAGCAGGCCGATCGGGTGTTGGTGTTCGACGGTGGGCGCATTGCAGAAGACGGGGATCATCAACAACTGATCGCCGACGGGGGCCTTTACGCCAGGCTCTATGGTCATTTGCAGCAGATTTGAATCAACTCTAGCTATCCATTTGGATAGGCCTGTAAAGTGCGGCGCTGAATAAAAAGTCATGCCTGTAAACGGGCACCCTTTGTACTTCTCGAAATTAGCCTAGTCTGTGCTGATGCGAGCAGGTTTTTACGCGGGTGGTTGTCTGGCGCTGCTGATGCAAGGGACCTCATGAAGCAAAATCGGACTCTCGAAACGCCACGGTTATTGGGCATCGTCTGGCCTTTCATCGCCGTCGTCCTGTTCCAGGCATTGCTGGGGTGCATCAGCCTTTATGCCCTGTCGGCCGTGCGTGGTTACGTGGCCGGCGAAAGCCTGTGGTCCAAGGGCCAGAAAGACGCCATTTACTACCTCAGCCAGTACGCCGACAGCCGCGACGAGCGCGCCTTCAAAAAATACATTGAGGTGATCGCCGTGCCGCAAGGCGGGCATGACCTGCGCATTGCCCTGGACCAGCCCGAGCCAGATCTGGTCGCCGCGCGCAAAGGCCTGTTGCAGGGTGGCAACCACCCCGACGACGTCAACAGCATCATCTGGCTGTACCTTAATTTTCGCCACTTCAGTTACCTGGAGCGGGCCATCGAGCGCTGGACGGTCGGTGACGGCTACCTGGTGCAACTCGACTCGGTCGCCCAGCAAATGCATCAAGGCATTTCCAGTGGCAAGGCCAACGCCGAAGACATCGAACGCTGGAAAGCGCAGATCCAGGCGATCAACGACGGTGTCACGCCCGCTGCCAAAGCGTTCAGCGACTCGTTGGGCGAGGGCTCGCGTTTCCTGTTGCGCCTGTTGGTATCGATCAACCTGGGCACCGCACTACTGCTGATCGCCTTGGCACTGTGGCTGACGGCGCGGCTGTTGTCGCAGCGGCATGCGTTCGCCACCGCCCTGCAGGTGGAAAAAGAACGCGCCCAGGTCACCCTGGCGTCGATCGGCGATGGGGTCATTACCACCGACGTCGACGGTGCCATCGCCTACATGAACCCGGCCGCCGAACAGCTCACCCACTGGAATGCCCAGCAGGCCAATGGCTTGCCGCTGGCGGCGTTGTTCAACCTGCTGGATGAAAACGCCGAGAAAGACAGCTTTACCCTGATCGAGCACATCCTGGGCGGTGAGCTCAAGGGCGGCAGCGAGCATGCCAAGCTGATCCAGCGCCTGGACGGCAGCACCGTGTCGGTCACCCTGGTGGGGGCGCCGATCTTCACCGATGGCAAGATCAGCGGCACGGTGCTGGTATTGCACGACATGACCCAAGAGCGCCAGTACATTGCCAACCTGTCCTGGCAGGCCACACATGACGCCTTGACGGGCCTGGCCAACCGTCGCGAGTTCGAATACCGCCTGGAGCTGACCCTGGCCAGCCTGGCCCGGCAACAGGGCCGCCACTCGCTGATGTTCCTGGACCTGGACCAGTTCAAACTGGTCAACGATACCTGCGGGCATGCCGCCGGGGACGAGTTGCTGCGGCATATTTGCACCTTGCTGCAGTCCGGCCTGCGCGAGGGCGACACCCTGGCGCGGCTGGGTGGCGACGAATTTGGCATCCTGCTGGAGAACTGCCCGCCCGAGGTCGCAGAGAAAATCGCCGAAACCCTGCGCCAGACCGTGCAGAACCTGCATTTCGTGTGGAAGGGGCGGCCCTTCGTCACCACCATCAGTATTGGCCTGGTACACATCACCCAGGCCCCGACCACCCTGGAATCGTCACTGCGTGCAGCCGACATGGCCTGCTACATGGCCAAGGAAAAAGGCCGTAACCGCGTGCAGGTGTACCACGCCGACGACACCGAACTGTCCATGCGCTTCGGCGAAATGGCCTGGGTGCAGCGTTTGCACATGGCACTGGAGGAAAACCGCTTTTGCTTGTACGCCCAGGAAATCGCCGCGCTGGGCCGCAGCGATAACCAGGGTGGGCACATCGAGATCCTGCTGCGCCTGCACGATGAAAGCGGCCGGGTGATCCTGCCGGAAAGCTTCATTCCGGCGGCCGAGCGCTACGGCTTGATGACCGCGCTGGACCGCTGGGTGGTGCATAACGTTTTCAAGGTCATCCAACAGTGCATGAACGAAGCCCCCAAGGGGCCACTGGCCATGTGCGCGATCAACTTGTCGGGCATCAGCATCGGCGACGACGAGTTCCTTGGTTACCTGCGCGAGCAGTTCCAGCGCTTTGCCATCGCGCCGCAGTTGATCTGCTTCGAGATCACCGAGACCGCGGCAATTTCCAACCTGGGCAGCGCCATCCGTTTTATCAACGAGCTGAAGAGTTTGGGCTGCAAGTTTTCTTTGGACGACTTCTGCGCCGGTATGTCCTCGTTCGCCTACCTCAAGCACTTGCCGGTGGACTACTTGAAGATCGACGGCAGTTTCGTCAAGGACATGCTCGACGACCCGGTCAACCGCGCCATGGTCGAGGTGATCAACCACATCGGCCATGTGATGGGTAAGCAAACTATCGCCGAATTCGTCGAAACGCCGCTGATCGAGCAGGCTTTGTTGGAAATCGGAGTGGATTACGCACAGGGATATCTGATAGAACGTCCACAGGTGTTCACCTGTGACAGCCTGCAACGTCGCGAAGGTCGCTCACGCCCATTGCTGTTCAAGGCGCCTGGCACCTTTCGTTAAGGGTGCAGGCTTGACTATCACTAATAACAAGGAGTCAGGCAGTGATCGAGGCGTTTACCCGGACCGGTCCGCTCATGGAGCCGACGAGCTACCCAGGCTGGGCCCAGCAATTGCTTCGCGACTGCAGCGAAAGCAAGCGTCGAGTGGTGGAGCATGAGCTGTACCGCAACCTGCGCGATGGCAGCCTGAGCCCCAAAACCATGCGCCAGTACCTGGTGGGTGGTTGGCCGGTGGTGGAGCAGTTTGCCCTGTACATGGCGCAAAACCTGACCAAGACCCGGTTTGCTCGCCACCCAGGCGAAGACATGGCCCGGCGCTGGCTGATGCGTAATATTCGCGTGGAGCTCAACCATGCCGATTATTGGGTGCACTGGTGCAATGCCCACGGCGTGAGCCTGGACGACTTGCAGGCGCAGGATGTGCCGGCAGAGTTGCAGGCCTTGAGCCATTGGTGCTGGCAAACCAGTTCCGCCGACCCGTTGATCATTGCCGTGGCGGCCACCAACTACGCCATCGAAGGCGCCACCGGCGAGTGGTCGGCGTTGGTCTGCTCCACCGGCAAGTATGCCGAGGCGTTCCCGGAAGAGGGGCGCAAGCGGGCGATGAAGTGGTTGCGCATGCATGCCCAGTACGATGATGCGCACCCTTGGGAGGCGCTGGAAATCATCTGCACCCTGGCCGGCAACTCGCCGACCCTGGCCTTGCAGGCCGAACTGCGCCGGGCCATTTGCAAGAGCTACGACTACATGTTCCTGTTTCTGGAGCGCTGCATGGAGCTGGAGCAGGGCCTGCGCAGCAACAGCCGCCCGCGCGCAGTGGTCGCGGCGGCGGCAGCTTCGCAACACTGAGTTACTGGGCGTTGAACGCCTGGCCGTTGATGCCGGTGCTGTCCGGCCCCATCAGGTACAGGTACACCGGCATGATCGCTTCGGGCAGCGGGTTGGTTTCCGGTGCCTCGGCCGGGTAGGCCTGGGCACGCATGCTGGTGCGGGTAGCGCCCGGGTTGATGCTGTTGGCGCGCACCGGGGCCACGCCGTCCAGTTCGTCGGCCAAGGTTTGCATCAGGCCTTCGGTGGCGAACTTCGACACCCCATAGGCACCCCAGTAGGCCCGGCCCTTGCGCCCGACGCTGCTGGAGGTGAACACCACCGACCCGTCCTGGGACAATTTGAGCAGCGGCAGCAGCGTGCTGGTGAGCATGAACATCGCGTTGACGTTGATGTGCATCACGCGCATGAAGTGCTCGCCGGAAAGTTGCTCCAGCGGCGTGCGCGGGCCAATGATCGAGGCGTTGTGCAGCAGGCCGTCGATGCGCCCGAACTCGTTTTCCAGCATGGCCGCCAGTTCATCGTACTGGTGGGGCAGGGCGGTTTCCAGGTTGAACGGAATCACCGCCGGCTGTGGGTGCCCGGCCGCTTCGATCTGGTCATAGACTTCGGTCAGGTTGGCTTCGGTCTTGCCCAGCAGCAATACCGTGGCGCCATGGGCGGCAAAGGTTTTTGCCGCGGCGGCACCGATGCCACGCCCGGCACCAGTGACCAGGATGACCCGGCCGGCGAGCAGGTCGGGGCGAGCGGTGTAGTCGAACATGTTCAGGCCTCGTGGAATTGAGGTGGATTTATTCACGAACCAAGCGCTGCAAAACTATCAGCTCAACACCCGCACAGCGCCGAATCCAGCACCTTGCGCAAATCCAGCGGCTGATCCACCACCACGTCGGCGCCCCAGTTGTTGGGGTTGTCCTCTGGGTGGATATACCCGTAGCGCACCGCCGCCGTGCGGGTGCCCGCGTCGCGGCCCGACTCGATGTCGCGCAGGTCATCGCCCACGAACAGCACGCTGGCCGGGTCCAGGTCGAGCATCTTGCACGCCAGGATCAACGGTTCGGGGTCGGGCTTGCTGTTTTTCACGTGGTCGGGGCAAATCAGCAGCGCCGAGCGCTCGGCCAGGCCCAGTTGCTGCATGATCGGCTCGGCGAAGCGCAGTGGCTTGTTGGTCACCACGCCCCACACCAGGTTGGCCTTCTCGATGTCGTCCAGCAACTCGGCCATGCCCTCGTACAACTTGCTGTGTACCGCGCAGTTGTCCTGGTAGCGGTCCAGGAACTCCAGGCGCAATTCCTCGAACCCAGGCGCTTGGGCAGGCATGGCAAAGGTGGCCGAGACCATCGCCTTGGCGCCCCCGGAGATGACGTCGCGAATCAGTTGCTCATCGATCGCCGGCAGCCCGCGTTCGGCGAGCATGGCCTGGCAGATGGCGACGAAGTCCGGCGCCGTGTCGAGCAGGGTGCCGTCCATGTCGAAAAGAACTGCTCTCAAGCGCATGCTTATTCCTCGCGAAGGGTCTGGATCATGTAGTTGACGTCTACATCGCTGCCCAATTTATAGTGCTTGGTCAGCGGGTTGTAGGTCAGCCCGATGATGTCCTTGACCTGCAGGCCGGCCGAACGGCTCCAGGCGCCCAATTCGGAGGGACGGATGAATTTCTTGAAGTCGTGGGTACCGCGCGGCATCAGCTTGAGGATGTACTCGGCACCGATGATCGCGAACAGGTACGACTTGGGGTTGCGGTTGATGGTGGAGAAGAACACCTGGCCGCCTGGCTTGACCATGCGGTAGCAAGCACGAATGACCGAGGAAGGGTCGGGCACGTGCTCGAGCATTTCCAGGCAGGTGATCACGTCGAACTGCTCGGGCATTTCTTCGGCCAGGGCCTCGGCGGTGATCTGCCGGTACTCGACCTGCACGCCAGATTCCAGTTGGTGCAGTTGGGCGACGGCCAGCGGCGCCT
Organism: Pseudomonas abieticivorans; assembly: GCF_023509015.1. NCBI lineage: Bacteria > Pseudomonadati > Pseudomonadota > Gammaproteobacteria > Pseudomonadales > Pseudomonadaceae > Pseudomonas > Pseudomonas abieticivorans. Next base: position 1,069,326 of record NZ_CP094975.1, on the reverse strand, counting down.
CGCCCATGTCGATCCCGGTCACCGTGGCGCCGCGCTGGGCCATTGCTTCACTGAGGATGCCGCCGCCGCAGCCCACGTCCAGCACCTTTTTGCCGGCGAGCTTGGCGCGCTCATCGATCCAGTTGACGCGCAACGGGTTGATGTCGTGCAGGGGTTTGAACTCGCTCTCGCGGTCCCACCAGCGGTGGGCCAGGGCTTCGAATTTAGCGATTTCAGCGTGGTCGACGTTGCTCATGGGGTGTCCTCTAAGCTTTGCAAATCGGGGTTCTGGCCGGCTGGATGGGCATTGGACCCCCAGCCGGATGGATTATTCGTTCGTGCCGCCAATGCGCTGGCCCCAGGCTTGGGCTCGGGCGATCAGGTCGGCTTCGTTCATGCGGGTCAGGGTGCGGTTGTCGAGCAACTGCTTGCCGGCCACCCACACGTGCTGCACGCAGTCGCGGCCGGTGGCGTAGATCAATTGCGACACCGGGTCGTAGATCGGTTGCTGGGCAAGGCCGGACAGGTCGAAGGCGGTGATGTCGGCCGCCTTGCCCAGTTCCAGTGAGCCGACACAGGCTTCCAGGCCCAGCGCCCGGGCGCCGTTCAAGGTGGCCATGCGCAGGGCGCGATGGGCATCCAGGGCGGTGGCGGAACCGGCCACGGCCTTGGCCAGCAAGGCTGCGGTGCGGGTTTCGCCCAGCAAGTCCAGGTCGTTGTTGCTGGCGGCGCCATCGGTACCCACGGCGACGTTGACCCCGGCCTGCCACAGGCGCTCGACTGGGCAAAAACCACTGGCCAGCTTCAGGTTGGACTCGGGGCAGTGCACCACGCTGGTGTTGGTTTCCACCAGCAACGCCAGGTCGTCGTCGCTGATCTGGGTCATGTGCACGGCCTGGAACCGCGGGCCCAGCAAGCCCAAGCGCGCCAGGCGTTGCAGCGGCCGCTCGGCGGTCTGTTCGACGGCTTGTTGCACCTCGAAGGCGGTTTCGTGCACGTGCATGTGGATGGCCGCATCCAGTTCGTCGGCCAACACGCGGATTTTTTCCAGGTTCTCGTCGCCCACGGTATAAGGGGCGTGCGGGCCGAAGGCGATGGCAATGCGCGGGTGGTGGCGCAAGTCGTTGTACAGCTCAACGCCCTTGTGCAGCGCTTCGTCGGCGTCGCGGGCGCCAGGGATCGGGAAGTCCAGTACCGGCACGGTGATTTGTGCGCGCATGCCGCTTTCGTGCACGCGCTCGGCGGCCGCGTCGGGGTAGAAGTACATGTCCGAGAAACAGGTGATGCCGCCCTTGAGCTGTTCGGCAATGGCCAGGTCCGTGCCGTCGCGCACGAACGCCTCGGTCACCCAGCGCGCTTCGGCCGGCCAGATATGGTTTTCCAGCCAGGTCATCAGCGGCAGATCGTCGGCCAGGCCGCGGAACAGGGTCATCGCGGCATGGCCGTGGGCGTTGATTAGGCCGGGGCTGAGCAAGACGCCTGGCAATTCGCGCACCTCGGTGCACTCAAGGCGCAAGGCAGCCTCGCGTGGGCCGATATAGGCGATGATGCCGTCACGGATGCCCAGCGCGTGCTCCTTGAGTATCACCCCGGCCGGTTCGACAGGCACCAGCCAGGTCGGCAGGAGCAAAAGGTCGAGAGGCGCGGCGCGGTTGGGCATGGCTGGTATCCGGTGCTTTTGAACGGTGATGGCGAAGTATACCCGAGCGTCTTGGCCGGGGGCTCGCTATAATCGACCGCTTTTGATACAGAGTTTGGGGAAGGGCATGCGCGATCGACTGCTGGCGGCGGAAAAAGTAAAAGCCATTGATTGGCGTGATGGCGCCCTGTACCTGCTCGATCAGCGCGCTCTGCCTTTTGAAGAAACCTGGCTGGCCTATACCGATGCCGCTGGCGTGGCACAAGCGATCAAACAGATGGTGGTGCGCGGTGCGCCGGCCATCGGTATCAGCGCGGCCTATGGTTTGGTGTTGGCCGCGCGCAAACGTTTCGCAGCCGGCGGTGACTGGAAGGCGGCGCTGGAGGCCGACTTCAGCGTACTGGCCGGCTCGCGCCCCACGGCCGTCAACCTGTTCTGGGCCTTGAACCGCCTGCGCGAACGCCTGGACCGCCTCAAGCCAGCCGATGACGCGTTGGCAGCCTTGGAGGCAGAAGCCATCGCCATCCATGAAAGCGATCGCGAAGCCAACCTGACCATGGCGCAATTGGGCGTGGACCTGATTCGCAAGCACCAGGGCAACGTGCAGGCCCTGCTGACCCACTGCAACACCGGTGCCTTGGCCACCGGCGGCTTCGGCACGGCGCTGGGGGTGATTCGTGGCGCCTGGCTCGAAGGCATGGTCGAGCGTGTTTACGCCGACGAAACCCGCCCTTGGCTGCAGGGCTCGCGCCTGACGGCCTGGGAGTTGGCCAACGAAGGCATTCCAGTCACCGTCAACGCAGACTCGGCCGCCGCGCACCTGATGAAGACCAAGGGCATCACCTGGGTCATCGTCGGCGCCGACCGCATCACCGCCAACGGCGATGTGGCCAACAAAATCGGCACTTATCAATTGGCCGTCACCGCCATGCACCATGGCGTGCGCTTCATGGTCGTGGCGCCCAGCTCCACCATCGACATGAGCCTGGCCAGCGGCGAAGAGATCCCGATCGAAGAGCGCGACGGCAGTGAATTGCTGGAAATCGGCGGCAAGCGGGTAGGGGCGGATGTTGAGGCCTTCAACCCAGTGTTCGACGTGACCCCTGCCGACCTGATCGATGCGATCGTGACCGAAAAAGGCATCGTGGAGCGCCCCGATACCGCCAAAATGGCATTGTTGATGTGCCGCAAGCGGTTGCACTAACTGTAGGAGCGGATTCACCCGCGAAAAACCCACCGCGCAGGCTCAGGCGTAGCTCGCTCCCTGGAAGTCGACTGTTGTTATTAGATTGGCTCTGACTGTAGCTACCCCAATATCAATAGTTCACTTACCGTCGTCGCTCAATCCTACGGAGTGATGCCCATGCCTGATGCAGCCAATCTCTATCTGTTCGTTGGCGCCGCCATACTCCTGTTGATCGTCCCGGGCCCGAACATGGCTTTTGTGACGAGCCATGCGTTGGCCCATGGTCGACGTGCGGGCTTCGCTGCCGCTCTTGGGATTTCCTTTTCTGACGTGCTAATGACCGCTTTGGTCAGCGCAGGTATTGGCGCAATGGTAATGAGCTGGGCACCAGCATTTGAACTACTGCGCTTAGCCGGGGCGTTTTATCTCATATGGATCGCCTGGCAAGCTTTAAAAACGCCAGCGGTGCCTCAAAACACTCAACCTCAGTTGGCTTCCCTGTGGAAGATCTTCGCTCAAGCCACCCTCAACAGCCTATTGAATCCTAAGGCTCTTTTATTCTTTATGGTATTCCTGCCTCAATTCGTCAGCGCAACAAATGGCGATGTTAGCCTCCAATTAATGTTCCTTGGAACGCTGCTCGCGGTGATCGCGCTCATCTTCCATACCGTACTTGGGATGTGTGCCGGCCAGCTAAGAGGGAAACTGGGCAGCGGCGGGATCTCCACGCGTCTGGGAACTTATGGTTTTGCTGCAGTGATGGCAGCGCTAGCAGCACGCTTGTTGTTTCTTGACCGCCCGCTTTGAAGTAGTGCAGGACTCGGTGCTTGCTTCGCGGATAAATCCGCTCCTACATATGCCTATATTGTCACCTGCACCCTCCTGTAGGAGCGGATTCATCCGCGAAAAACCCACCGCGCAGGGTCAGGCATACCTCAGTGCTTGCTTCGCGGATAAATCCGCTCCTACTTATCCGTATATTGTCACCTGCACCCTCCTGTAGGAGCGGATTCATCTGCGAAAAACCCACCGCGCAGGCTCAGGCATACCTCAGTGCTTGCTTCGCGGATAAATCCGCTCCTACTTATCCGTATATTGTCACCTGCACCCTCCTGTAGGAGCGGATTCATCCGCGAAAAACCCACCGCGCAGGGTCAGGCATACCTCAGTGCTTGCTTCGCGGATAAATCCGCTCCTACTTATCCGTATATTGTCACCTGCACCCTCCTGTAGGAGCGGATTCATCTGCGAAAAACCCACCGCGCAGGGTCAGGCATACCTCAGTGCTTGCTTCGCGGATAAATCCGCTCCTACTTATCCGTATATTGTCACCTGCACCCTCCTGTAGGAGCGGATTCATCCGCGAAAAACCCACCGCGCAGGGTCAGGCATACCTCAGTGCTTGCTTCGCGGATAAATCCGCTCCTACTTATCCCTATATTGTCACCTGCACCCTCCTGTAGGAGCGCATTCATCCGCGAAAAACCACCGCGCAGGGTCAGGCATACCTCGGTGTTTGCTTCGCGGATAAATCCGCTCCTACTTATCCCTATATTGTCACCTGCACCCTCCTGTAGGAGCGGATTCATCCGCGAAAAACCACCGCGCAGGGTCAGGCATACCTCGGTGCTTGCTTCGCGGATAAATCCGCTCCTACTTATCCCTATATTGTCACCTGCACCCCTCCTGTAGGAGCGGATTCATCCGCGAAAAACCCACCGCGCAAGCTCAGGCATACCTCGGTGCTTGCTTCGCGGATAAATCCGCTCCTACTTATCCCTATATTGTCACCTGCACCCCTCCTGTAGGAGCGGATTCATCCGCGAAAAACCCACCGCGCAGGCTCAGGCATACCTCAGTGCTTGCTTCGCGGATAAATCCGCTGCTACAGCCATTTGGCGTCCCATAAGGGGTAATCCCCGATGTGTTTTACCAGCCCGGCACGCAATGGGTTGGCGATGATGTATCTCGCGGCAACTTTAATGTCGTCTTCCTTTCGCAAGGCCCGATCATGGTATCCCTTTTGCCACAATGGTCCGCTGCGGCCCAGGTGGCGGTTGATGCTGTGGCTGGAGTGCGCCTTGATCCGTCGCAGCAAATCGCCCAGGGTGCCTGCCCGCAACTGCACCAGCCAATGCAGGTGGTCTGGCATGATCACCCAGGCATTCGATTCGGCGATGCCGTCGTCGTGTTCGAGCTTTAGCGCCTCGATTAGCCCTCTGGCGGTTTGCCAGTCCCTGAAAATCGCTTCTCGGTGCTGAATTACCGTGGTCACCAGGTGAATGCGGCCATGCTCGGAAAAGCGCCCTTGGCGCAGATTTTTCGCAGTGTATAGAGGCATTCCATTGTCTCCAGTGAGTGGAGGTTGGAATTTATACCTCTCGGGCCGCCTGCAGCGTGACGATGGGTTTCAGTGTGTGTAATTGCCGATTTTTCGCCAAAACCCCCTCAAAGCCCCCACAAGCGCGATCATCCGTCGATTAATGGTTTTGCCAGGCTTTCAGGGGATAGGTCCCTGACGGCGATTGTGGTAATATCCGGCGGTTTCCAGGGTCGCTCGTTGGGGCGGCCTCAATTGCGCAGATCCGTGGTTTAACTCGTTGATTTGTCGTATGTCGCTGCATGGCAAACCGCCTGCGGCGCCGAGCTTCGTTCGTCCCATATGGATGTGACGGGGTTTCACCAGAAAAAGGAATCAGGCTTCTCATGGGCGAACTGGCCAAAGAAATCCTCCCGGTCAATATCGAAGACGAGCTGAAACAGTCCTACCTTGACTACGCGATGAGCGTGATCGTCGGGCGGGCACTGCCGGATGCGCGTGATGGCTTGAAGCCCGTGCATCGCCGTGTTCTGTTCGCAATGAGCGAACTGGGTAACGACTGGAACAAACCGTACAAGAAATCCGCTCGTGTGGTCGGTGACGTGATCGGTAAGTATCACCCGCACGGTGATACCGCGGTGTACGACACCATCGTACGTATGGCCCAGCCTTTCTCGCTGCGCTACCTGCTGGTCGACGGCCAGGGCAACTTCGGTTCGGTGGACGGCGACAACGCCGCGGCCATGCGATACACCGAAGTGCGCATGACCAAGCTGGCCCACGAACTGCTGGCCGACCTGCATAAAGAAACGGTCGACTGGGTGCCCAACTACGACGGCACCGAGCTGATCCCGGCGGTCATGCCCACCCGTATCCCCAACTTGCTGGTCAACGGCTCCAGCGGCATCGCCGTGGGCATGGCCACCAACATTCCGCCGCACAACCTGGGTGAAGTCATCGACGGTTGCCTGGCGCTGATCGACAACGCCGACATCACCATCGATGAGCTGATGCAGTTCATCCCCGGCCCCGACTTCCCGACTGCCGCGATCATCAACGGCCGCGCCGGTATCGTCGAGGCCTACCGCACCGGTCGCGGTCGCATCTACATGCGCGCCCGCTCCACGGTCGAAGACATCGACAAGGTCGGCGGCCGCCAGCAGATCGTGGTCACCGAGCTTCCGTACCAACTGAACAAAGCCCGCTTGATCGAGAAGATCGCGGAGCTGGTCAAAGAGAAGAAGCTGGAAGGCATCACCGAGCTGCGCGACGAGTCCGACAAGGACGGCATGCGCATCGTGATCGAGCTGCGCCGTGGCGAAGTGCCAGAGGTGATCCTCAACAACCTCTACGCCCAGACCCAGATGCAGGCCGTGTTCGGCATCAACGTCGTGGCCCTGATCGACGGCCGCCCACGCATCCTTAACCTCAAGGACCTGCTGGAAGCCTTCGTTCGCCACCGTCGCGAAGTGGTTACCCGCCGTACCGTGTTCGAACTGCGCAAGGCCCGCGAGCGCGGCCACATCCTTGAAGGCCAGGCGGTCGCCCTGTCCAACATCGACCCGGTCATCGCCCTGATCAAGGCTTCGCCAACCCCGTCCGAAGCCCGCGAAGCACTGATCAACATGCCGTGGGAATCCAGCGCCGTGGTGGCGATGGTCGAGCGCGCCGGTGCCGACTCGTGCCGTCCGGAAACCCTGGACCCACAATACGGCCTGCGTGACGGCAAGTACTTCCTGTCGCCGGAACAGGCCCAGGCCATCCTTGAGCTGCGCCTGCACCGCCTGACCGGCCTTGAGCACGAGAAGCTACTGGCCGAGTACCAGGAGATCCTCAACCAGATCGGCGAACTGATCCGCATCCTCAGCAGCGCCGAGCGCCTGATGGAAGTGATCCGCGAAGAGCTGGAACTGATCCGCGCCGAATACGGCGACGTGCGCCGCACCGAGATCCTCGATGCGCGCCTGGACCTGACCCTGGGTGACATGATCCCGGAAGAAGAGCGCGTGGTGACCATCTCCCACGGCGGCTACGCCAAGACCCAGCCGTTGGCTGCCTACCAGGCCCAGCGCCGTGGCGGCAAGGGCAAGTCGGCGACCGGCGTGAAGGACGAGGACTACATCGCCCACTTGCTGGTTGCTAACAGCCACACCACGCTGCTGCTGTTCTCCAGCAAAGGCAAGGTGTACTGGCTCAAGACCTACGAGATCCCGGAAGCCTCGCGTGCCGCCCGTGGTCGCCCGCTGGTCAACCTGCTGCCGCTGGACGATGGCGAGTACATCACCACCATGCTGCCGGTCGAGGAATACACCGAAGGCCACTTCATCTTCATGGCTACCGCCAACGGCACCGTGAAGAAGACCCCGCTGGAATCCTTCAGCCGTCAACGCAGCGTGGGCCTGATCGCCCTTGAGCTGGACGAAGGCGACGTGCTGATCTCGGCCGCCATCACCGATGGCGAGCGCGAAGTGATGCTGTTCTCCGACGGTGGCAAGGTCACGCGCTTCAAGGAATCCGACGTGCGTGCCATGGGCCGTACCGCCCGCGGTGTGCGCGGCATGCGCCTGCCAGAAGGGCAAAAGCTGATTTCCATGCTGATCCCGGAAGAAGGCAGCCAGATCCTCACGGCTTCCGCCCGTGGTTATGGCAAGCGCACCGCCATCAGCGAGTTCCCCGAGTACAAGCGTGGCGGCCAAGGCGTGATCGCCATGGTCAGCAACGACCGCAACGGCCGCCTGGTCGGCGCGGTGCAGGTGCTGGACGGCGAAGAGATCATGTTGATCTCCGATCAGGGCACCCTGGTGCGTACCCGCGTGGGCGAAGTGTCAAGCCTGGGCCGTAACACCCAGGGCGTGACCCTGATCAAGCTGGCCAGCGACGAGACGCTGGTGGGCCTGGAGCGGGTGCAAGAGCCGTCCGAAGTCGAAGGCGAGGAATTGCTGGAAGGCGAAGAGGGTGAGCAAAGCGTTGACGCGGTAGAGGTCGATGGCGATGGCGATGTGGCAGGCGAAGACGAATTGCCGCAGGAGTGATTCAGTAATATTGCGGTGATTGTTTCGCGGATAAATCCGCTCCTACAGGGGCGGATTTGTCCGCGAACACGTACTACCAACACAGAATTCAAGCAGAGCGAGAGTGGATGTGAGCAACCGAGCCTTTAACTTCTGCGCAGGTCCTGCTGCGCTTCCTGAAGCTGTTCTGCAGCGCGCCCAGGCCGAGATGTTGAACTGGCGTGGCAAAGGCCTCTCCGTCATGGAGATGAGCCATCGCAGCGACGACTACATGGCCATTGCCGAAAAGGCCGAGCAAGACCTGCGCGACCTGATGTCGGTGCCGTCCAACTACAAGATCCTCTTCCTGCAAGGCGGCGCCAGCCAGCAGTTTGCCGAGATCCCGCTCAACCTGTTGCCAGAAAACGGCACCGCCGACTATATCGAAACCGGTATCTGGTCGAAGAAGGCCATCGAGGAAGCGCGTCGCTACGGCAGCATCAACGTGGCTGCCAGCGCTAAGCCCTACGACTACCTGGCCATCCCAGGTCAGAACGAGTGGAAGCTGACCGAAGGCGCCGCCTACGTTCACTACGCCTCCAACGAAACCATCGGCGGCCTGGAATTTGACTGGGTACCGCAGACCGGTGACGTTCCGTTGGTGGTCGACATGTCCTCCGACATCCTCTCGCGCCCGTGCGACGTGTCGCAGTTCGGCATGATCTACGCCGGTGCCCAGAAGAACATCGGCCCGAGCGGCCTGGTGGTGGTGATCATCCGCGAAGACCTGCTGGGCCGCGCTCGCAGCAGTTGCCCGACCATGCTCGACTACAAGGTGGCGGCCGACAACGGCTCGATGTACAACACCCCGGCCACCTACTCCTGGTACCTCTCGGGCCTGGTGTTCGAGTGGCTCAAGGAGCAGGGCGGCGTCCAGGCCATGGAAATCCGCAACCGCGCGAAAAAAGACCGTTTGTACGGTTTTATCGACGCCAGCGACTTCTACACCAACCCGATCGCGCACAACGCCCGTTCGTGGATGAACATACCGTTCCGCCTGGCCGACGAGCGCCTGGACAAGGCCTTCCTGGCCGGTGCCGACGCCCGTGGCCTGCTCAACCTCAAAGGCCACCGTTCAGTGGGCGGCATGCGTGCCTCCATCTACAACGCCCTGGGGCTGGACGCGGTTGAAGCGCTGGTGGCCTACATGGCCGAATTCGAGAAGGAAAACGCCTGATGTCCGACCAGGAACTCAAGGCCCTGCGGGTCCGTATCGACGCCCTCGACGAGAAAATCCTCGAGCTGATCAGTGATCGAGCCCGCTGCGCCGAAGAAGTGGCGCGCGTGAAGATGGCATCCCTGGCCGAAGGCGAGGTGCCGGTGTTCTACCGGCCCGAGCGTGAAGCCCAGGTGCTCAAGCGCGTCATGGAGCGCAACAAGGGGCCTTTGAGTAACGAAGAGATGGCGCGGTTGTTCCGCGAAGTCATGTCTTCGTGCCTGGCGCTGGAAAACCCGCTGAAAGTCGCTTACCTGGGCCCTGAAGGCACCTTCACCCAGGCGGCGGCCATGAAGCACTTCGGCCATGCCGTGATCAGCAAGCCGATGGCGGCCATCGACGAAGTGTTTCGTGAAGTGGTGGCAGGGGCGGTGAACTTTGGCGTGGTCCCGGTGGAGAACTCCACCGAGGGCGCGGTCAACCACACCCTGGACAGCTTCCTGGAACACGACATGGTTATCTGCGGCGAAGTCGAGCTGCGTATTCACCATCACTTGCTGATCGGTGAAAACACCAAGACCGACAGCATCACCCGCATCTACTCTCACGCCCAGTCCCTGGCCCAGTGCCGCAAGTGGCTGGACGCGCACTACCCGAACGTGGAACGCATCGCGGTCTCCAGCAACGCCGAAGCCGCCAAGCGCGTGAAGGGCGAGTGGAACTCGGCCGCCATTGCCGGCGACATGGCTGCCAGCCTGTACGACCTGCAGCGCCTGGCCGAAAAGATCGAGGACCGCCCGGACAACTCCACGCGCTTCTTGATCATCGGCAGCCAGGAAGTGCCGCCCACCGGCGACGACAAGACCTCGGTCATCGTCTCCATGAGCAACCGCCCGGGCGCCCTGCACGAGCTGTTGGTGCCGTTCCACGACAATGGCATTGACCTGACCCGTATCGAGACGCGTCCGTCGCGCAGCGGCAAATGGACCTACGTGTTCTTCATCGATTTCGTCGGCCACCACCGCGACCCGCTGGTCAAGGGCGTGCTCGAGAAAATCAGCCAGGAAGCCGTCGCGCTGAAAGTGCTGGGCTCTTACCCCAAAGCGGTGCTTTAAGCTGTGGTTGATGTCATGTCTACGCAATCTGCAGGCCCTATGATCGGCCGTCTCGTGGTAATCGGCCTGGGCCTGATCGGCGGTTCATTCGCCAAGGGTGTACGCGAAAGCGGGCTGTGCCGCGAAGTGGTGGGGATGGACCTGGACCCTCAGTCGCGGCTGCTGGCCGTTGAATTGGGCGTGGTCGATCGCTGTGAGGAAGACCTCGCCCTGGCCTGCCAGGGGGCGGACGTGATCCAGCTGGCCGTGCCGATCCTGGCCATGGAAAGGCTGCTGGGCAAGCTGGCTGCACTCGATTTGGGCACGGCCATTCTCACTGACGTCGGCAGCGCCAAAGGAAACGTAGTGCGCGCGGCACGCCAGGTGTTTGGCAATAATCTTGCACGCTTTGTGCCTGGGCACCCGATTGCCGGGTCCGAGCAAAGCGGGGTCGAGGCCTCTAACGCCGAGTTGTTCCGTCGACACAAAGTCATCCTCACGCCATTGCCGGAAACCGAGCCATCTGCCCTGCAGGTCGTCGATACCCTGTGGCGGGCGCTGGGGGCAGACGTCGAGCACATGCAGATCCAGCGGCATGACGAAGTGCTGGCAGCCACCAGCCATCTGCCGCACCTGCTGGCGTTTGGCCTGGTCGATTCGTTGGCCAAGCGCAACGAAAACCTGGACATCTTCCGCTATGCCGCGGGAGGTTTCCGAGACTTTACCCGGATCGCCGGCAGCGACCCGGTGATGTGGCACGACATCTTCCTGGCCAATCGCGAGGCGGTGTTGCGCACGCTGGATACGTTCCGCAGCGACCTGGACGCCTTGCGCGATGCAGTCGATGCGGGGGATGGCCACCAATTGCTGGGTGTATTCACCCGTGCGCGGGTGGCGCGCGAACATTTTGGCAAGATCCTGGCCCGCCGGGCCTATGTGGAGAAGATGAGCACGAACGACCTGGTTTTCCTGGGCCAACCCGGAGGCAGCCTTAAAGGCCGCGTTCGCGTGCCCGGTGACAAGTCGATTTCCCATCGTTCGATCATGCTTGGCGCCCTGGCCGACGGCACCACCGAAGTGGACGGCTTCCTGGAAGGTGAAGATGCCCTGGCCACCCTGCAGGCATTCCGCGACATGGGCGTGGTCATCGAGGGCCCGCATCACGGCCGCGTGACCATCCATGGCGTCGGCCTGCACGGCTTGAAAGCGCCGCCGGGGCCGATCTACCTGGGTAACTCCGGTACGTCGATGCGCCTGCTGGCAGGGTTGTTGGCCGCACAAACGTTTGACAGCGTACTCACCGGCGATGCCTCGCTGTCCAAGCGCCCGATGAATCGCGTGGCCAACCCGCTGCGCGACATGGGCGCGGTCATCGAAACCGCTGCCGACGGTCGGCCACCGCTGACCATCCGTGGCGGCCAAGCGCTCAAAGGCTTCAACTACACCCTGCCCATGGCCAGCGCCCAGGTCAAATCCTGCCTGCTGCTGGCCGGCTTGTATGCCCAAGGCCGCACCAGCGTCACCGAGCCTGCGCCCACCCGTGACCATACCGAGCGCATGTTGCGTGGGTTCGGCTACCCGGTGAGCGTCACTGGCCCGAGCGCGTCGGTCGAGTCCGGGCACACCTTGCATGCCACCCGAATCGAAGTGCCGGGGGATATCTCCTCGGCGGCCTTCTTCCTGGTGGCGGCCTCGATCGCCGAAGGCTCGGACCTGGTGCTCGAACACGTGGGCATCAACCCGACGCGCACCGGGGTGATCGATATCCTGCGCCTGATGGGCGCTGACATCACCCTGGTCAACCCGCGCGAAGTAGGGGGCGAACCGGTTGCCGATCTGCACGTGCGGGCTGCGGCCCTCAAGGGCATCGACATGCCGTTGGCGCTTGTGCCGCTGGCCATCGACGAATTCCCTGTACTATTCGTCGCTGCGGCCTGCGCGCAAGGCCGTACTATTTTGCGCGGGGCGCAAGAATTGCGGGTCAAGGAATCGGACCGTATCCAGGTCATGGCCGACGGCCTGCTGGCACTGGGTGTGAAATGCGAACCAACGGCAGACGGCATCGTCATCGATGGCGGGCCGATCGCTGGCGGTGAAGTCCATGGCCACGGCGATCACCGTATTGCCATGGCCTTCAGCGTGGCGGCTCTGCGGGCCAGTGCGCCGATTCGCATCCATGACTGCGCCAATGTCGCCACCTCCTTCCCGAACTTCCTGGCCTTGTGCGGCCAGGTCGGGATTCGCGTATCTGAAGAGGGCAAGTCGTGAATGTTGCGCCAGTAATAACTATTGATGGGCCAAGCGGTTCGGGCAAAGGCACCATCGCCGGGATCCTGGCCAAGCAGTTGGGCTGGAACCTGCTGGACTCCGGCGCCCTTTATCGGCTGCTGGCGTTCAATGCCGGCAACCACGGTGTAGACCTGACCAACGAAGAGCTGCTCAAGCAGCTTGCCGCTCATCTGGATGTGCAGTTTATCGCGGCGACCGACGGTCATCCGCAGCGCATCATTCTTGAGGGCGACGACGTCAGCACCGCCATCCGCAACGAGCGGGTCGGTGCCGGCGCTTCGCAGGTTGCCGCGCTGCCTGCGGTGCGCGAGGCCCTGCTGCAGCGCCAGCGCGCGTTCCAAGAGCAGCCGGGCCTGGTGGCCGATGGGCGTGACATGGGTACCGTGGTGTTCCCAGCCGCCCCGCTGAAAATATTCCTCACCGCCAGCGCCGAGGAGCGTGCCCGTCGCCGTTACTTGCAGTTGAAGGCCGCCGGCGATGATGTTAGTCTGTCGAGTCTGCTAGATGAGATACGTGCGCGTGATGAACGCGACACCCAGCGAGCGGTAGCCCCGCTCAAGCCGGCGGCTGACGCCATACAGCTGGATTCCACGGAATTGTCCATCGAGCAGGTGTTGCAACGCATCATGAGCGAGATCGCACTCCGCGATATCGCCGGGTGACCAAGGAGCGCGCAGGGGACCAGTCATAGTCCTGCCTGCTTCTTTTAATTGAACGAACCCGCATTGTCTGGAGTGCGGCTGATGGGCGTTTACTTCGCCCTAATCTACAGGAATTAAAATGAGCGAAAGCTTTGCGGAACTCTTTGAAGAAAGCCTGAAAACCCTCAACCTTCAACCAGGTGCGATCATCACCGGTATCGTTGTCGATATCGACGGTGACTGGGTTACTGTCCACGCCGGTCTGAAGTCCGAGGGCGTCATCCCGCTCGAGCAGTTCTACAACGAAGCTGGCGAACTGACCATCAAGGTCGGTGACGAAGTTCACGTTGCGCTGGACGCGGTCGAAGACGGCTTTGGCGAAACCAAGCTGTCCCGTGAAAAAGCCAAGCGCGCTGAGTGCTGGATTGTTCTGGAAGCTGCTTTCGCCGCTGAGGAAGTGGTCAAGGGCGTTATCAACGGTAAGGTTAAAGGCGGCTTCACTGTCGACGTTAACGGCATCCGTGCGTTCCTGCCTGGTTCCCTGGTTGATGTCCGCCCAGTGCGCGACACCACCCACCTGGAAGGTAAAGAGCTCGAATTCAAGGTCATCAAGCTGGACCAGAAGCGCAACAACGTTGTCGTTTCCCGTCGCAGCGTCCTGGAAGCCGAGAACTCGGCCGAGCGCGAAGCTCTGCTGGAATCCCTGCAGGAAGGTCAGCAAGTCAAAGGTATCGTCAAAAACCTCACCGATTACGGCGCATTCGTCGATCTGGGTGGCGTCGATGGCCTGCTGCACATCACCGACATGGCTTGGAAGCGTATCAAGCACCCATCGGAAATCGTCAACGTTGGCGACGAGATCGATGTCAAGGTTCTGAAATACGATCGCGAGCGCAACCGTGTTTCCCTGGGCCTGAAGCAACTGGGCGAAGACCCATGGGTTGCTATCAAGGCACGTTACCCAGAAAGCACCCGCGTAATGGCGCGTGTAACCAACCTGACCGACTACGGCTGCTTCGCAGAGCTGGAAGAAGGCGTGGAAGGCCTGGTACACGTTTCCGAAATGGACTGGACCAACAAAAACATCCACCCTTCGAAAGTCGTACAAGTCGGCGACGAAGTGGAAGTTATGGTTCTGGACATCGACGAAGAGCGTCGTCGTATCTCCCTGGGCATCAAGCAGTGCAAATCTAACCCATGGGAAGATTTCTCTGGCCAGTTCAACAAGGGCGATAAAATCTCCGGCACCATCAAGTCGATCACAGATTTCGGTATCTTCATTGGTCTGGACGGCGGCATCGACGGCCTGGTTCACCTGTCCGACATCTCCTGGAACGAAGTGGGCGAAGAAGCCGTACGTCGTTTCAAGAAGGGCGACGAGCTGGACACCGTTATCCTGTCCGTAGATCCAGAGCGCGAGCGCATTTCCCTGGGCATCAAGCAACTGGAAAGCGATCCGTTCTCTGAGTACGTGATGGTCAACGACAAAGGCGCTATCGTTCGCGGTATCGTTAAAGAAGTTGATGCCAAGGGCGCAATCATCACCCTGGCCGATGACATCGAAGCTACTCTGAAAGCCTCCGAAATCAGCCGTGACCGCGTTGAAGACGCGCGCAACGTTCTGAAAGAAGGCGAAGAAGTAGAAGCCAAGATCATCAGCGTTGACCGCAAGTCGCGCGTGATCCAGCTGTCCGTCAAGTCGAAAGACGTTGAAGACGAAAAAGAAGCAATCCAAAGCCTGCGCGACAAGCCAGCTGCTTCGGACATCGCTGCAGGCCCAACCACTCTGGGTGACCTGCTGCGTGCTCAAATGGAAAAGCAGAACTAAGTTCTGATTGACCATTAGAAAAAGGGCGACTTCGGTCGCCCTTTTTCATGCCCGCAATAAATGTAGGAGCGGATTCATCCGCGAAAAGCCCCCCCCTACCTACCTGATATCCCGCAATCTTCCCCCGCCTTCGGCGTGCCCAACCCCTTCGCGCCTCCCCTGCAATCAAGTCGTCATCTCCCCCTATCACCCTTGCATGCATCCGACCCTCACGTAAGGTGCGAATTTTGCAGGAATATTTCTCTGTAATGGCGGTCTACACTCCAAGGGCAAAGCCATCCAAGGCCACGCTCCGACGATGGACCACTGAAAACCACCGCCAAGGCAGGATATGAAAGGGATCTGGATAGTGATCGCCACCGTCATCCTCAGCGGATGCGCAGCGACTGTCTCGAAACACACCATACGAGGCGTGCAAAACCTGCACATCAATTGCTCAGGCCTGACGTCATCGTGGGGCAAATGCTATGAAAAGGCGCAGCAGAAATGCGGCGCTGCCGGTTACAACGTCGTCACCCAGTCATCGAAGTACAAAGACACCGAAACCGATCAGTACCCGTTCGGCTTCAACCCGGCGGGCTTCTCCAGCCGCAGTCTGATCGTCATCTGCAAGTGATATCCAAGAGGCGAGGGCAGTGCGCCACCAGGATGTGTGTCGGCCTGGTTCGAGCATTTACAAGAAGTCAATACATAGGCTGTTCAAATGGCTCCGGTCGTGCTAAAACCATTGAAGCAGATGTCTAGCTTCTTGATAAAGAAGGGAAAAATATGACGAAGTCGGAACTGATCGAACGTATTGTCACCCATCAAGGGCTGCTTTCATCCAAGGATGTGGAGCTGGCCATTAAGACCATGCTCGAGCAGATGTCCCAGTGCCTGGCCACTGGCGACCGCATCGAAATCCGCGGCTTCGGCAGCTTCTCGCTGCACTACCGCGCCCCCCGCGTGGGCCGCAACCCCAAGACCGGTCAATCGGTCAGCCTGGACGGCAAGTTCGTACCACACTTCAAGCCAGGCAAAGAACTGCGCGACCGAGTGAACGAAGACGAAGAGGGTGAAGTCCACGCTTAAGTGGATTGATGAAAGGAGAGGCGCGTGCGTAATTTCAAAAAGCTGCTGCTGGTGTTGATAGTACTGGCGGTCGTGGCGGTAGCGTTGCTGTTCGTGCTGGAAAACCAGCAGGGCGTGGCGTTGGTGTTCCTGGGCTGGGCGGGGCCGCAGTTGCCGGTGTCGGTGCTGGTGCTGGGGGCGCTGCTGGTGGGGTTGGCGGTGGGGCCGGTGTTGGGGGCGATTGTGGTGGCGCGTCGGCCTAGGTTAAAAGTCAGCAAGGCGGCGTAGCCGCTCAAATTTCAATTCTCGGCGCCGGCGCAATGTCGGCGTGCCGAAGCGTATGCGAAACATTTCCTTGCGGTTCCAACCGTCGCAAAACTCCCTGAATCGAAGCCGTCAGAATGTTCAGTGTGCATAATGCTGCATCTTGCTTCGTAGGCTGTTCACCTCTGCAGACGTCTAAATGCCTTCTGCAAAATGTGTCTGGGATGTTCATTCGAGTGCCCACTTATTAACAATAGTGCTTCTTTGATATCATTGGAGGTCATTGTTCTTGATTCTGCTCCGGCATTTGGCCTTGGCCGTCGTTGCTGCGCAAGCCTCGGTCAATGTTCTCTGATATTCTTGCAGCCCTGCCAGCGTTGGCTTGGAGCCATCAAACGACGGTAAAGCAGCGCCTAAAATTTCGTTCAGTCGGGAACGGTCTTAGGCCGTGCACTTGCTGAAAAAAACTGACTGTAGCCAGCTCTGACTTAGCATTCTTGAGTGGCGGTAAAGGATCCAAGATATGGAATTGATCCCGGTAATTCTCTCCGGTGGCGTGGGTAGCCGCTTGTGGCCAGTGTCTCGTGAGGCTCACCCAAAGCCTTTCATGGCATTGCCTGACGGGCAGAATCTGATTCAGAAAACCTTCCTGCGTGCGGCGAAGCTTGAAGGCGTGGTTGAAGTGTTGACCGTCACCAATCGCGAGCTTCTGTTCAAGACCGAAGACGAATACCGCGCTATCAACTCGAACGGCCTGGCTCAGGGTTATATCCTCGAGCCGTTCGGCCGTAACACGGCCGCAGCAGTAGCGGCCGCCGCACTGCAACTCAAGGCGGTGCATGGCCCCGACGCGCACATGTTGGTGCTGGCCGCCGATCACCTGATTCAGGACGAAGCTGCCTTCGCCAGTGCCGTTGCCAAAGCGGTAAACCTGGCGGCCAAGGGCTGGCTGGTCACATTCGGTATTCAGCCGCAGTATCCTGAGACTGGCTTCGGTTACATCGAGGCCGCCAAAGGTGAAACGCTGGAAGGTGGCTTACAGGTCGAGCGTTTTGTAGAAAAGCCTGATTTGAAAACAGCCGAGTCGTACGTTGCCGCCGGCAATTACTTCTGGAACTCGGGCATGTTCTGCTTCCGTGTCGGTACCGTAATCGACGAGTTGGAGAAGCACGCCCCGGATGTCGTCGCAGCAGTAGCCCAAACGTTGGAGCAATCACGTCGCACAACCGCTGCCGGCTACAGCTGCCTGGCACTGGACGCCGACACCTTTGCCAACGTACCGGACATCTCGATCGACTATGCATTGATGGAGCGCTCCGACAAGGTTGCGACCATTCCATGCGACATCGGTTGGAGCGATATCGGCTCTTGGAACGCCGTCAGCGACCTAACGGCGCCGGATGACTTGGGTAACCGTTTCGAAGGCGAAGTGTTTGCTCATGGTTCACGCAACAACTACGTCAACAGCGAAGGCCGTCTGACTGCTTTGGTTGGCGTAGAAGACCTGCTGGTGATCGATACACCCGACGCCGTGCTAATCGCGCACAAAGATCACGCCCAGGATGTGAAACACATCGTCGGCCAATTGAAGGCTAAGGGGCATCACCTGCACCTGCTGCACCGTACGGTGCACCGCCCCTGGGGCACCTACACTACCCTGGAAAACGGCGAGCGCTTCAAGATCAAGCGCATCGTGGTCAAGCCTGGTGCCTCGCTTTCGCTGCAAATGCACCACCATCGCAGCGAACACTGGATAGTTGTCAGTGGTATGGCCGTGGTCGTCAACGACACTCAGGAACTGATGCTTAACACCAACGAATCCACTTTCATTCGGGCAGGTCACAAACACCGCCTGAAGAACCCGGGTGTGATTGATTTGGTACTGATCGAAGTGCAGAGCGGCGATTACTTGGGCGAAGACGATATTGTTCGCTTCGAAGATAATTACGGCCGCGTCGACAAGTAACCACACTGAAACCGTTGCGAGCCCCATACCCTGGGACTTGCGCGCCATAGGCTTCGCACCTTGGCGGTCCATTTTTGGCATTGCCGCCCACGGGCGGCATTGCACATTCAGTGAGTGAGTAGAATGTACCCTCCCATCGTTACGCAATGCTTCAAGGCCTATGACATTCGTGGTCAGGTCCCTGAGCAACTCAACGAAGACATTGCCTACCGCATCGGTAGGTCGCTGGTCGCCGAACTACAGGGCAAGTCCTTCGTGGTAGGTCAAGACATGCGCCTGGAAAGCCCGCCGCTGGCTACAGCACTGATGCGCGGCATCACTGATGCCGGCGCCAACGTCATTGATATCGGCTTGTGTGGTACTGAAGAAGTCTACTTCGCCACAAGCCACTACAAGGTCGATGGCGGCGTCATGATCACCGCCAGCCACAATCCGAAGGGTTACAACGGCATGAAGCTGGTCAAGGCCGAGTCGCGCCCGATCAGTGGCGACACGGGCCTGGACGCCATCCGGCTGCGCGTCGAACAGGGCAGCCTGGGCGACGAAGCGCTCAGTAAAGGTGAGGTACGGCAAGCTTTCGACAAGACGGCCTACATCGATCACCTGCTAACTTATGTCGACGTCGCGGCGCTCAAGCCTCTGAAAATCCTTGCCGACCCTGGCAATGGTGCTGCCGGTCCGGTGCTCAAGTTGCTCGCCGCGCGTCTACCGCTGCAGTGGGTACTCATCAACGAAGAGCCGGACGGTCACTTCCCTAACGGCGTACCCAATCCGCTGCTGCCGGAGAACCGTGAACTGACCCGTCAGGCACTACTAGCCAACGGCTGCGACATGGGCCTGGCGTGGGATGGTGACTTCGACCGCTGTTTCTTCTTCGACGCAGAAGGCCGCTTCATCGAGGGTTACTACTTGGTGGGCCTGCTGGCCGAGATGCTGCTCAAACAACACCCCGGCAGCAAGATCATCCACGATCCACGCCTGACCTGGAACACCATCGAGCAGGTCGAGCAGGCTGGCGGTATCGCCGTGCAAAGCAAGACCGGGCACGCGTTCATCAAAGAGCGTATGCGCCAGGAAGACGCGGTGTATGGTGGCGAGATGAGTGCGCACCACTATTTTCGGGATTTTGCGTACTGCGACAGCGGAATGATTCCGTGGTTGTTAGTAGCGGCGTTGATGTCCGAAACTGGCAAGACACTTGCGCAGTTGGTTGATGAGCGGATTGACGCCTACCCATGTACCGGCGAAATCAATTATCGGGTCGCGGATGTTCGCGCGACCCTGAATAAAATTCGCGCTCATTTCGAACCGCGCGCGCTAGATGTTGATGAGACAGATGGCGTCAGCATGGCGTTCCATACCTGGCGCTTCAACGTCAGGGGCTCCAATACCGAGCCATTGCTGAGGCTGAATATCGAGGCCCGTGGCGCTTCGGAGCAATTGAATCGCCTGCTGTTTGACGTCGAGTCCTTGATAGAGGTTGCCCCATGATGCCTGCGGCCATCCAGGCGCTATGGAACTATCGTGGTTTTATCCTAGGTAGCGTCAAGCGCGAGTTCCAGGCCAAGTATACCAACTCGATGCTTGGTATTTCGTGGGCGGTCATTCAGCCGTTGGCGATGATCACCGTGTACACGGTGATATTTTCGCAAATCATGCGTGCCAAGTTGCCGGGTGTGGAAAGCGTTTTTGGCTACAGCATCTATCTGTGCGCGGGCATTCTCACGTGGGGCTTTTTCGCCGAAATCGTGGGTCGTGCACAAAATATTTTTATCGAAAATGCAACACTGTTGAAAAAGCTCAGTTTTCCACGACTGTGCTTGCCGGTTACGTTGGTATTGAATGCAAGCCTGAACTTTTTGATCATTTTCTCGCTGTTTGTGGTGTTCATGCTGGTTACCGGGCAGTTTCCAGGCATTACCTTCCTAGCGATTTTTCCGGTGCTTGCCATCCAGGTGCTGTTTGCCATTGGCCTGGGTATTTCACTGGGAGTGCTCAACGTTTTTTTTCGCGACATCGGCCAGCTGTTTGGTGTGGTATTGCAATTCTGGTTCTGGCTGACGCCTATCGTTTATCCGGCCAATATCCTGCCGGCACAATTGCAACCCTTCATGCAGCTCAATCCCATGGCGTCAGTGATTGGTGCCTACCACCAGATCCTTGTGCACAAGCAGTATCCCGATTGGCTCTCACTGTGGCCAACGGCTTTATTGAGCTTGTGCCTATGTTTGTGGGGGCTCCATTTGTTCAAGAAACACTCCGGCGAACTGGTGGATGAGCTCTGATGGGTAGCATAAGTGTTCGCAATCTGGGCAAGGCCTACAAGCAGTATCCGAGCCGTTGGTCACGCCTGGTGGAGTGGTTGGTACCGTTCAGTGGCGTCCGGCATCGCCTCAAATGGGTGCTGAATGATCTCAGCTTCGAGATCAAGCCAGGCGAAGCAATGGGTATTATCGGCATGAACGGGGCGGGTAAAAGTACCCTGCTGAAAATGATCACCGGTACCACTCAGCCCACTCGTGGCTCCGTTGAAATCAAGGGGCGCGTGGCTGCGCTGCTGGAGTTGGGAATGGGTTTTCACCCAGACTTCACGGGGCGTCAGAACGCGGTCATGGCAGGGCAACTACTGGGCTACAGTGTCCAGGAAATTGATCAGCTGATGCCTCAAATCATCGAATTCGCGGAAATCGGAAGTGCCATCGACCAGCCCGTCCGCATGTATTCAAGCGGCATGCAAATGCGCCTGGCGTTTAGCGTGGCAACTGCCAACCGACCTGATGTGTTGATCGTCGACGAAGCGCTTTCGGTGGGCGATGCCTACTTCCAGCACAAGAGCTTTGAGCGCATTCGCAAACTGCGAGAGGAGGGTACCACCCTGCTCATTGTCTCTCATGACAAGGCAGCCATTCAGTCCATTTGCGATCGCGCTATCTTGCTGAACGAAGGTAACATCGCCATCGAGGGTAACCCCGAGACGGTCATGGATTTCTACAACGCCATGTTGGCCGAGCGCGACAGCGGGTTGGTCAAGCAGACCGTGACATCGGAAGGGAAGGTTCAGTCCCTGTCTGGCTCAGGTGAGGCCACGGTAGAAAGAATCGAATTGCTCGATGAAGAAGGCGCCGCGGTCGAAACCATCAACGTGGGCCAGCGTGTGGCGTTGCGGATCACAGTGCGCGCAATTGAAGACCTGTCCCAACTGGTATTGGGCTACATGATCAAAGATCGGCTTGGTCAGGAAGTGTTCGGTACCAATACATTCCATTTGGCTCACTCGGTGGAACAGGTCACTGCGGGATCAACTCTGGTTTTCAATTTTGCCTTCTCCGCCAACTTGGGCGTAGGCACCTACTCGGTTGCGACAGGTTTGCACGAGTCCGATACACACTTGAGTAAAAACTATGAGTGGCGGGATCTCGCGTTGATTTTCAATATTGTCAACTTGGATAAAAGTGGTTTTGTGGGCGTTTCATGGATGCCGCCAAGCCTGGAGCTTCATCGATGAACAAAGGTTTTTATCGGGCTTTCGAAGATAAACTTCGCGGTTCGCGGCAACTGATCAAGGCGCGTCTTGAGGCGTATTTACCATTTCTTGGTGTGGTCAAGGAGCTCTACTTAAACCCTCAAGTAGTCGACTTGGGTTGTGGTCGCGGGGAATGGCTTGAACTTCTGGGTGAAAACGGCTTTGCCGCGCGCGGCGTGGACCTTGATGATGAAATGTTACAGGCTTGCCGGGACATCGGTCTGAACGTAACGACTGGTGATGCGCTGAGCTATCTGAAGTCGATGCCTGACGATAGCGTTGTTGTAGTCTCTGCTTTTCATCTGGTTGAACACATACCTTTTAACACGCTCCAGGACTTGGTGATCGAAGCGCTTCGTGTGCTCAAACCGGGTGGTTTATTGATTCTCGAGACGCCAAACCCGGAAAATCTCGTGGTAGGCACTGCGAATTTCTATCTTGACCCTACGCATATCTGCCCTATTCCACCAGCATTGCTATCGTTCGTACCTGAGTATTACGGGTTTGACCGGGTGCAGACCGTGCGTCTGCAAGAGGCTGCAGAGTTGGTCAACAACCCAGACGTCAGTTTACTGGACGTGTTGCAAGGTGTCAGTCCTGACTACTCGGTAGTTGCCCAAAAGTGTGCCCACGCCGATATCATGGCCCTCACCAGTCCACCGTTCAGCCGTGATTACGGGCTGACCCTGCATAACTTGGCGAGTGTCTACGATCGTAAGCAACAAGCGCGCATAGATGAGGTGAAAAGCGAACTGGCCTCAATCTATGAAAGCCGCTCATGGAGGTTTTCCGCCCCGGTACGCTGGTTTGACAGCAAAATTGCAGCGCTTCGTACGTTGGACCTGAAGGCAGCTTTCATGTCATTGATGTGGGCGCTGTTTGGCCCAGTGCTGCGTTTAACCAGGAACGTACTCAAAGTTGTGGTCAGGGCTTGCCCGCCCTTGCGTTGGCTTGCCAGAAAGCTAATGGCGCGCGTTCCCCTGGTGCTGCGCATTATTCGGCGTATCGAAAAAAGTGGGATAAGTTACGCAGAGTTTAATCCAAGCCGTGATACCCCAGAAATGTTCATTGATGTCACGCACGTATTCACCGAGGATCTGCGAACAGGCATTCAACGGGTTGTACGGTCGATCTCCGCTGAAATTGATCGGGAATTTATCCCTGGTATCAAAGTCGAGCCTATCTATCTGACGGATGCCGGAGGCTATTGGCACTACCGGTATGTAAACGGTTTCGCTGATGATTATGAAATTGTCGTGCCGAAAAAAGATGATATCTTCCTCGGGCTAGACCTCAATGCGCGGGTTATCGGCGCCGTTCAAACTGGTATGTTTCAGGATTGGAAGCGTCGTGGAGCCAAGGTGTCATTTGTTATTTACGATATTTTGCCCATCGAACACCCGGAATGGTGGCCGGGTGAAGTGGGTATGCATCACGAACAATGGCTTCGTGCCGTGATGAGTGTCTCCGACAGCTTGCTGTGTATTTCCAAGGCTGTCAGTAACTCTGTTCAAGCATGGGCCGTGCGTGCCGGATACGATGCCGGCAAGATACCGGTCATGAAGTTTTTCCATTTAGGCGCGGATGTTGAAAACTCGCTACCTTCTATCGGTATTCCCGAAAATGGCGAGGCAGTGCTGGGTCTTTTGAAAAGCGCACCGAGCTTCCTCATGGTAGGTACTGTCGAGCCGCGCAAAGGCTACGCGCTGACCTTGTCGGCCTTTGAGTTGTTGTGGGCGCAAGGTGCTGATATCAAGTTCGTTATCGTTGGCAAAGAGGGTTGGCTGGTCGAAGAGTTAGCTCAGCGCATGCGGAATCACCCGGAGTTGGGTAGCAAGCTATTCTGGTTGGAAGGCGCGAGTGATGAGTACTTGGACAAAATCTACGACGCTGCGACCTGCCTGATCGCTGCTTCCGAAGGCGAAGGTTTTGGTCTGCCATTGATCGAGGCGGCGCAGCACAAGCTTCCTATTATTGCACGTGATATTCCGGTGTTTCGTGAGGTTGCGGGCGAGCACTGTCATTACTTTTCCAGCGCGACGAGCCAAGGTCTGGCCAATACATTGAGCCTCTGGCTGGACCTTTACGCACGTACTGAACACCCGACTTCGACGCAAATGCCGTGGCTCACATGGAAGGAAAGTGCCGAGCAGTTGAAAAACATCCTGGCGACTCAGCGGATTACCAATACCCAAGCACAGGCAAGCTGACGGCAAGCTCAAGGAAAAAAAGCTGGCGGCACCGTGGGTGGGCCAGCTTCTAGTGTGCTCAAACCGACCCTTGTGGTCGGTTTTTTATTTATCCCGGAAGGAGAGGTGCTTATGCCCCAGATAACTTGTAAACACAGGGACGACCACGCCTACCGCATGTGAGATTTCCTTAGTGAGGAAGGTGACATTCAGCGCCGGCAGCAGGTAATAGGCCATGCCTAGGCTGATGAAGTATGTTTGCACTACGGCGACCAAGTTCACCAGCACAAAGAACAGGACCGAGTGCTTCAGCGGCTGGGTATTCTCTTTGAAGACAAATGTCTTGGCCAGAAAAAAGGCAGTGACCATACCGGTAAGGTAGGCCAATATTACCGCCGTGGAAAAGCTGGTCCACTGGTTGTAAAGGATCCGCGAGAAAAAGTTGACAGCCGCTGCTGTGCCGCCCGTCACTAGGAATTTTACAAACTGCTTGTTCATGAACATCTTGGTCAAGAGGCCGCATCCTTCGCCAGTTTCCGGCCGTAATCGATACTTTCAGAGATGCCGCGGTCTTCAGGGTAGTAGTAGGAAGTGTCCGCTACCCAAAGGCCTTTTACCGGTAGTTTAGCGTCTGGAATCGTCTCCAAGAATTTGGGGCCACAAATCGGCTGTGCATAACGATAGCGGCTTGCGCGAATGTCAAGGAAATCTTCATCATCGAGTGAGGGGTTAATTTTCTTGAGGTATGTCTTGACCTTGCTGATGAAGTTTTCATCAGGCTCTTGAAACTTTGCATGCTCACCCGGCATGTAGAACGGCACGTAGACAATGTGCTCATCCAGTGGGCGAAGATTTGTATATTCCACCAGCCCAGGGATGTCCATCTCAGTGTCGTTGGTATTCAGCCAGAAATTCTCAGTCACGGCTTTTTTCAACTTGGCGATCACGCAAACTACCGCAATATTCTTGATGTTTTTAAATTTATTGAGGATGTCTGCTGGCAAGTCCGGGATGATGACTGGAATGTACGGCAACGGTATGGTGCTGATTACTTTGTCGAAACTTTCCAGCTCACCATTACGGATGACGCCTTTGACCTGGCCGGCCTCGATGACCACTTTGGATATTCTGCTCGAAAGCCTGATCTCGCCGCCGGCTTGCTTGATAGCGTTGGACATACCGTCGAGCAGTGTTGTGGACCCACCCTCCAGATAGCCCAGTTTCTCTTTGAAAAGGCTATAGCGCGAGCGGCCTATCCGGCGAATTCGGCTCCAGATCCAGGCGGCCGAAAGGTTGTCTTTGAAGTCGTAGAACTTGAAGTCGAACAGCCGACGCCACAGCACCTCGTAGGCTTCTGCGCCGACCCAGCGTCTGATCCAGCTGACGGCCTCGACATCATCCAGCGGCTTCCAGTCATTGCGCTTGGTGCATAGGAAAGCATGTAGGCCGTACCGGAATTTAGCTACCAAGCTCAGCCCACGGAATTTTAACAAAGCTATCGGGTTGCCCCAGGCCTGCAGTTCATTGCGGTACCAGTAGCCCATCTTTGTCTCGACCCAGCGCATTTGGTCGTCGATGCCTAACTCTTTCAGCATCTGAAGGAACGCATGGTCCGAAATGCAGTGGAAATGGTAATAGCGTTCAATGGTCAACCCGGAGAAGTCGAAACCCGCGGTCATGCCGCCGACACGGTCATCGGCCTCAAAAATGACCGGGTGCTTACCATCTTTGGCCAGTTGGTAGGCCACCGCCAAACCCATCGGGCCCGCCCCCAGAACCGCAACGCGCTCGCCCATGCTTAAAACTCCAAAATATATTTGCTGTACATTGGGTCGTTGAATGTTTCATTCAACGCGTTTGAAAACGAAGTGCAAGGTACATTGAACAAGCTTGGCCAGTCGATCACTTCGAATTCATCCTTGGCGCTCAGCGCTTGGAGCTGCTGGGTGGTGAAGGGTGGATTCTTATCAAACAGTGACCAGGTCCAGATCAGGGCGTAAAAAAGACCATAAGGAATTTTCATGATGACAGTAGTGGCGTGAGTAGCTTTCTTGATTTCACGAATTATATCGATGTAATCGACTTTCTCATGCCCGGAGATATTGTAGATCTTGTTTTCTACGTCGTTTTCGATACAACTGATAATGATGTTGCAGAAATCTCCGACGTAGAGCGGCTGGCGCATATATTTGCCATTTCCCGGAATAGGGAATATTGGGACTTTTTTCATGAAGCGCGACAGCCACCCAAGGTGCTTTCTGTCAAACCAGCCAAACATTAAGGTCGGTCGAAGTATGGGGCATTTTACGCCGCTGGCCAGTACCATCTGTTCTTGTTCGATTTTTGAGCGCGTATAAAAATCGTCCGCCACCGACTCGACAACTGAAGAACTGATATGAACAGTCTTGGCGATACCATAGTGCTTGATCAGTTCGAGGATGTTACGAGTGGAATCCACGTTGTTTTCAACGAATTCCTGGTACTCCAGTCCGCCGATCTGTGCCTGGAGCATGACAACGACATCGGCGTTTTCGAAATGACGGGCCCAATCCCCCGGTGTAGCCAGGTTCGCAAAGTAAGCCTCAATGCCAGGGTAGGCCTGACGTAATACTTCGAGGTTTTTCTTGTGTTTGTCGATGACGACGATGTTGGTATAGCCTTTGGCCTTCAATCGGGCAACCAGATTTTGCCCCACTAGGCCGGCACCTCCTGGCAGTACAATTTTTGACGACTTGTTCATTATCATTCAGCTCCTACTTGCATGCCGTACAACGCCACACCCAGTTTTCTTTGGTCATCCGATTGCCCGAGTTCCTTTGGGGAGATCGGATTTTTGATGTTAATTTTCAAATAGATCATTTTGTGCGCACCCGCATTAACCTCGAAGGTCAACTTTTTCCGCGCTGTGCTTCTGTCAAACGCTTGGGTGGCCAACACGCGGTCGTCTTGGGTTATCTCGATGTGTTGATTGTGTTTAGAACTGGGAATAAAAGCTGCCAAGTCGAGGGTGACGGAGCCTGAGAAACCTTCTGGAACAGGGATGCTGAGCGTCGCAAGTTTTCCCATCGACCAGACGAAGTCTTGCTCTGCCAATGACCAGCCATAGTCAAGAATGTAGCGATTAAACAGGTCTTGATGCCCGTTGATGGATTGGAAACCCATTCCCGCGACGACAGGGGGTACCATTTTTATAAATAAAAGGCGAGGGGTCGTGACCGCAATTTGTGTCTCCCCATGCGCCGCTGGCGTATTGCTAGTCACAAAGAATCGACTGTTGTTCTCTACTTCGTCAGGCGTACACATGGCATCACGGGTAAACGAGATGTGCCAGTTTTTCTTGATACAGAAAAGCGACGTGCCATGCCTGACGCCGTACATTTCTATGCCCAGGATATCTGACCAGACAGTGCCCCAGGCCTTTCCGTTATCAAGGTCAAGTACCATGCGCTTCGGATAGTTAAAGTCACTCAGGGCCTTATAGGATTCCGCAATGTTGGGTTGATTATAGATATTCGTGTAGCTGGGTGGTTTGCTGATGTTGTAGTAGGTGACAGTAACGCAGGCGACGATGGCTGCAATCGAAACAACCCGTTTAGTTGCCGAGCTCAGCCAGCCACTACAGAAAAAGAAAAGGACGGCTGCTGTCAGTGCGGGCACTGAATAGTAGAAAAAGCCAATGTAGATCTGATCGAGCATGTCCACGCCGTATTTTGCATAGAACAAAAAGGCGCAGGTGGCTGCAATGAACGTCAGGCTGATCGCTCGGATCCAATGGTATTTGGCATGGGGCAATCGAGTGTTGGCGAAAATTAACGCTGCCACGCCGAACAGGGCAGGGAGTATCCCGCCCCAGTAGACCAGGGTGTAGCTCAAGGCCTGTCGCATAGTGTTCGGTACATGCCCGCCGCTGAATGTGGCGTAGGCCACGATAGGCCCTGGAAAGTGGATCATTGTCTCAATGACAAGGGGAACGAAGAACAGCGCGAGGGTCGCGACGCTGAGCCCGATTGGCTTGATATTGCGAACAACGTAGTCCTTACTGGTGATGACACTCTCCCGATCGCTTTTATAAAAGGCGATTCGATTGAATATCAGCGTCAGAACAAGCGTGATACCCAGAACCGCAACAAACGAAACGTGGCCATTGATGAGGAAGCCGGAGGACAGCGCCAATGACTGCAGTGAGTCCGTGCGCCCGTTGAATAGAGTTGAGATCGAAATGATCATAACGGTAAATGGCAGCATATACAGATTGGGAAACCACATTCCGGTCAGGAAAGGGGAGTCGCAAAAGGTAATTACGGCAAGAAAGACAGCAGTAATCAATGCTGCGTCAGTCAGTGCGCCCGTCAGCCTGCTCAACAGCTTGAGCATGAGGGTAATCCAGAAAGCAGAATACAGGGCAACGGCCAGTAACTGGCCGGAAAACGGCGAAGAAGTAAGCTTTAGAGTGTCGAAGAACAGAAACTCGCCAAATGCCATGACGTAGAGGATCGCCGGCCCCGGGTGGTTGAAGCCCACGCGCGAGTAGTTGCCTACGAAGAGTGAAAAAGACTTGGCTTTTTGGATCAGCAGGCTGTTGGCGGCGAAGTCGCTGACTTCAAGGTTCTGAATGCTGATGACAGGCCAATTGGAAATCGCCAGTACGGCAGCAATGATCAGGAACAACAAAACAAACCAGCCGCTGCTGATAGGCTTGTTGCTAGAAAGTGGCGTGGTACTCAAGGTGAAGGCCTCAATCGGAAAGACGGAAAAAGGAATTCGTTAAAGGCTCAGGCGTTTGAACACGAAATCCGGCACGCTTTTAATGATCAGCATGATCAAGCGCCAGAAGGAGGGGGCGTATACCACGGCTTTACGGCGCTCAATACCACGAAGTATCAGGGCTGCGACGGTCTCCGGCTTGGCGACGAGTGGGCCAGGCAAAGGCAGGCCTTTAGTCATCGGGGTGTCAACAAAGCCAGGTTTGATATCGACAACGTGTACACCCACTTTGAACATGCGTACCCGCAGGCCCTGGCAGAACGTTGAAACAGCTGACTTGGCCGTCCCGTACAGGTAGTTGGACTGACGCCCGCGATCACCGGCGACCGAGGAAATAACGGCGATTGTGCCGCAGCGCTGGTGTTCGAAATGATTGCTGAAGTGGGTCAGCAACGAAATGACCGATGTGCCGTTGGCGGAAAACTCGGCTAATGCAGTCTCTACATTCTGTTCGCAAGCATTCTGGTCGGGGAGCGTTCCGTGGGCGACTAGCAACACATCAATTTGCTTCAGTGTGTCTGCGGCTGATTGTAGCAGCGCTGCGTGACGGCTGTAATCGGTGACGTCCAGAACATGATAGTGGACATTCTTTGCGCCGCGGCCCAGGAGATCGGAACCCGTCTGATGCAACTTCTCCTCATTACGCCCCACGAGATAAAACTCCGAGCCCTGAGTTGCCCAGAGGCGGGCGCAGGCCGCTGCAATGGCAGAAGTGGCGCCGATGATCACGATACGTTTCATTGAGTTACTCGTTTCCAGAATAGGGAATTTAAATGGGGCGCGCGCAAGGCTTCCAACTGCTCCCAGTTTGGGAAGAATGCCTGGAAGTCTGAAGCCGTCATATGAGCATCCTTGGCGGGATAGAGCCGGCCGCCGGCCTCTCGAACAATGTGGTCCAGTTTTGGAAAGAGCTGGTTAACTACGGCTCCTTTTTGGGCAAAGTCGAGTGCCAAGGAAATGCCGGGCATTGGAAAAGACAGCAGGCCGGGCGAGACGATATCACCGCAACGTTTCAAGACGGCGAGAAAGGAGCCCTCGCCCGACTGAGAGATGCACTTTAGAATTTCGTGCATAGCCGCAGGAGCTACTGCTTCCGGGATAACGCACTGATATTGCTGGAAGCCTTTGCGGCCGTAGATTCGGTTCCAGTTGGTCAACGAATCCAAGGGGTAGAAAAAGGGTTCGTAGCGGGTACGCCCACGGGCAAGAGCCTTTGGGTGTTTGTGCCAATAAAGTGTGTTGAATGCGCGCAAAGAAAGATTGTTGATCAGTGAAAACGGTGGCGTCACCGGCACATTGGTCTTTTTGGCGATGTCCAAAGTTCTATCGCCATATTCGGCGTGGTCACCGACAAAAAAAACGCCACGACCGATCTGGTCGCCCTTGGCCAAACAGTCGATCCATGCAACGCTGTATTCGTGTTGCCTGTCGAGTTCATTAGATAGCAAAAAGAACTCGTTCAGGCAATTGAATCGAACCGTCTTGGTGTTGATCTGTGCAGACTGGATAGGTGTGAGCTGGATTTCAGCCCAAGTGATGATGCCCGTTAGCCCCAGTCCGCCGATCGTCGCGTTGTAAAGCAATTCATTTTCTACAGGTGAGCAAATTATGAGTTCGTCGGCACTGCGCATTAGGCCAAAGCGCAGGGTATGGCGGCCGAACGTACCTTTTACGTGGTGGTTCTTGCCGTGGACATCGTTCGCTATTGCGCCACCTATCGTCACGAACTGGGTGCCTGGTGTTACAGTGAGGAACCAGCCCTGAGGGACGATGATTTGCAGGATTTCATTCAAGGTGATGCCGGCTTCAACCTTAAGCCTACCGCTAAGGGAATCAAAACTGATAACTCTATCCAGCCCGCGCATGTACAGTACATTTCCGCTCGCTGCCAGGCAGCTATCACCGTAGCTTCGGCCATTTCCATAAGCCAGCGTCGTTTCATGTCGAGCAACGATCTCATTGCTGGCGGCGTTGATGTCGGTGCGCCAGTGAGGACAATGGCCCACCTGTGGTGCATTGGGTACTCGCCCCCATGACTTGAGTTTATCCATCAGGCTGCAATCCAAAAAACAAGACAGAACAGCGCGCCGACAATAAGGCTAGTTCTGTCCTTTATTGCAAAGACAACGGGGTCTTCGTGCATTTCTCCGCGATGGGTGAGCACCCAGATCCGTGTAATCCAGAACAGCAAAAGCGGGCACGCCATCCAGATGATCTGGGGGTGCTGATACAGTTCGACTGTGACATTATCGTGAATATAAAGTGCCAGCACCATCACCGACAGGTAGCCCGCCGCAGCGCCCAACGACGAAATCATTTCCAGATCATCAGGATAATAACCACGGCCGCGTGTTTTTTCTTTGTGCCCTTTCTTGCGTGCATCGCGCAGTTCGGCGTAGCGCTTGACGAGTGCAAGGCTTAAAAACATGAACATTGAGAATGCGAGCATCCAAAAGGTAAGCGTCAGGGCCAGGGCTGTGGCACCCGCAATGATTCGCATGGTGTAGAGAAGTGCTAGCGCAATGACGTCTACAGCCATCTTTCGCTTCAGGGAAAATGAGTAGGCGAGGGTTAGCGCATAATAGGCGAGTAGTGCACCTACAAACGCCGGTGAGAGCAGCAGGAATGCCCCACCGAATGCAATGATCAAAAGAACTGGAAAGACCAATATACCTGCCAGGAGACCCAACCGGCCCGCCGCGAAAGGACGGTTTCTTTTGGTCTTGTGGTGCCGATCGTCGGCAAGGTCCAGCAGGTCGTTGAGCAAATATACGCTGGAGGCACAAATGCCAAATAACACGAAGGCGATGCCCGCTTTGACAAGTAGAGAGATATCGCCGATTTTATGCGCTGCCAACAAGGGGACGAAAATTAGCAGATTTTTCATCCATTGGTGCAGGCGTAATGCTTTGAGCCAATCTCTGACCGGCGCACGGGGCGTATTGATCACCAAGGCTGTTTTCTGCAGCTTGCTAGCACGCCTTTCAACCCCGCGATCAGGGTCGACAATGTAGGCGTGGCGGGCAGATTCCCAGACAATCAGGTCATCACTGGAATTACCCAGATAGTCGTAACCTTCCTTCCCGTACAGTGTCACCAGGAGGTCGCGTTTGCGATGACCGCTGAGATTGGTCTTGGCGTCGCTGGCCAGCACCTCGTCGAATAGCTCCAGATGGTCGGCAATTCTTTGTGCAATGCTGTGGTGTGTGGCGGTCGCCAATATAATATGGCGGCCAGCCAGCTTTTCCAATTTTAGTAAGTCCAGAACGGCGGTGTTATAAGGCAGTAGGGAAACATCGATCTCGGTCGACTGGGCCAATTTCTCTTTAAGAGTGCATTTGCCTTGCATCACCCATAAAAACGGTTTGAGGCAGCTCAGGGGGTGGGACCGAACAAACGCCATGCCGGTCTCCAGCAGCATATCCGATGAGAGTAAAGATCCGTCGAGATCTACGACGAGCGGAGGGGTATTCAAAACAAATGCTTCCCTGAAAGCTGAATACAGTCATATCAGCGCGTGGATACTCAAAGGCCTATAAGCGTGGTTGAACTAGGAACTTGCCCAGATCGACACGAGGCTTTCATTTGGCCGCAAAACTATCATATTTGAGCAAAAATTTCCCAGCCAGAGGCGGCATTGCTGGCATTTTGCTTTCCTACGTGGGGGGGCGCTGAAAGGACGCGGGGCCTAAACGCTATTTATTTGCATTAGTGGGTCTGCATTGGGACGAGTGTATCGTCTTTTGCGAGGTTCGCCCTCTGTCGTCCGACCTGCGATAAGTAGGTGAATTATTGTCGGAGTTTGTCGTCTGCGCGCGAGGTTGCCTGTATGATCAGGGCTTTGACTTACGCTGCTTTGCTCTGGCGCTAATGCGGGGGTGGTCAAATTTTTTTAAATTGGCATGGATGGAGTTTAGAGGATCCGCATGAAAGCAATCGTAACTGGCATCACTGGACAAGACGGCGCCTACCTGGCGGAGTTGCTGCTGGAGAAGGGGTACACCGTTTACGGCACCTACCGCCGTACCAGTTCTGTCAATTTCTGGCGTATCGAAGAACTGGGCATCCAGTCCAACCCTAACCTACATCTGGTCGAGTACGACCTGACCGACCTGTCGGCCAGCATCCGCTTGTTGCAAACCACCGAAGCCACTGAGGTCTACAACCTCGCGGCCCAGAGTTTCGTGGGTGTCTCTTTCGAGCAACCGCTGACCACCGCCGAGATTACTGGTCTGGGCGCGGTCAATCTGCTGGAAGCGATCCGTATCGTTAATCCCAAAGCTCGCTTCTATCAAGCATCGACTTCGGAAATGTTCGGTAAGGTCCAGGCTATTCCCCAGGTTGAAAGCACGCCTTTCTACCCGCGCAGCCCCTACGGCGTAGCCAAGCTCTACGCGCACTGGATGACCATCAACTACCGTGAAAGCTACGGTATTTTTGCGACCAGCGGCATACTGTTCAACCATGAATCGCCGCTGCGCGGTCGTGAGTTCGTGACCCGTAAAATCACCGACTCCGTTGCAAAAATCAAACTGGGACTGCTGGAAAGCATGGAACTGGGCAACCTGGACGCCAAGCGCGATTGGGGGTTCGCCAAGGAATACGTGGAAGGTATGTGGCGCATGCTGCAGGCCGATGAGCCGGACACCTTCGTGTTGGCTACCAACCGTACTGAAACTGTTCGTGACTTTGTCTCGATGGCATTCAAGGCGGTCGGCATCCAAATTTCCTGGGCAGGCGAAGCGGAAGCAGAGCAGGGTACAGACGTTGCTACCGGCAAAGTGCTGGTCAGCATCAACCCTAAATTCTACCGCCCTACGGAAGTCGAGTTGTTGATCGGCGACCCTGCCAAGGCCAAGAAGGTGCTGGGCTGGGAGCCGAAGACCAACCTGGAAGAACTGTGCCGCATGATGGTCGAAGCTGACCTGCGCCGTAATGAAAAAGGATTTTCGTTCTGATGACTATTGCTGGTAAACGCGCACTGATCACGGGTATTCATGGCTTCACCGGCCGCTATATGGCCGCCGAGTTGCAAGCCAACGGTTACGAAGTCATCGGGGTGGGCAGTCAACCTTCCGATGACGCAGACTATCACCAGGTCGACCTGGCTGATGGTCCCGGGCTTCGCGCTTTGCTGGCAACGGTTCAACCTGACGTGGTGGTGCACCTCGCAGCCTTGGCATTTGTCGGGCATGGCGCTGCGGACGCGTTCTACCAGGTCAACTTGATTGGCACGCGTAACCTGCTGGAAGCTGTTGCAGTCTGCGGCAAGCAACTCGATTGCGTGCTCCTCGCGAGCAGTGCCAATGTTTACGGCAATGTCTCCGAAGGGCTGCTCAGCGAATCGACGCCAGCGGCGCCGGCGAACGACTATGCCGTGAGCAAGCTGGCCATGGAATACATGGCCAATTTGTGGCGTGACAAGTTGCCACTCGTTATCACGCGTCCCTTCAACTACACCGGCGTTGGGCAGGCAGACAACTTCCTTTTGCCCAAGATCGTTTCTCACTTTCGCCGCAAAGCAGAAAAGATTGAACTCGGTAACCTGGATGTGTGGCGTGATTTCAGCGACGTGCGCGCTTTGGTCAAGGCCTATCGTGGCTTGATCGAGGCCAAGCCGGTTGGGGAAATCGTAAATGTTAGCTCAGGCAAGACCCACTCGCTGCGCGAAGTAATTGCGATGTGCACGGCCATCACAGGCCATCAGATCCAGGTTGAAGTGAACCCCGCTTTTGTACGTGCCAACGAGGTGAAAACCTTGTGCGGCGACAATGCAAAGTTGCGTTCCTTGGTCACTGGTTGGCAAACGCCGTCATTGGAAGAGACCCTGAGCTGGATGCTGGCTGAATAATGAAGTTAGTCCTTTCTGTCGAGCCAGTCCGCTTTCCGCTGACTGGCATCGGTCGCTATACCTATGAGCTGGCGCTACGCCTGCAACAGAATCCGGAAATTACCAATCTGCAGTTTTTTGCCGGCCGGAGGTTTTTGCCTGCGCTTCCCACGGCTTCCGAAGCGTCAGGAAGCGGTTATGGGTTGAAGCGTGTGGTTCAAAAGAATTTTCTGGCAGTCGAGGCCTATCGACTGCTGATGCCAATGCTGCGCAAACGCGCGTTGAAGGGGCACGGGGATTTTATCTACCACAGCCCCAACTATTATCTGCCGCCTTTTGCAGGGCGTAGTGTGGCGACGTTTCATGATTTGTCGCCTTTCACCTGGGCTCATTGCCATGCGCCTCAGCTCGCGCGCTACCTGCAAAAGGAACTGAAAACCACGTTGGTTCGGGCGGATGCCTTGATCACCGATTCCGAATACACACGCCGTGAGCTGGCCGAGTACTTTGGTTGGCCTATCGATCGCATTCATACCGTGCCGTTGGCCAGTTCGCCGGACTTTCATCCGCGCAACCCTGATGAGCTGCGCTCAACGCTTGCGCGTCACGGGTTGGAACCGGGTGGCTATAGCCTGTTTGTAGGCACTATCGAGCCACGCAAGAACATCGATACCTTGCTTGATGCCTACAGCCGCCTGCCGATGGAGGTGCGGACCCGTTGGCCATTGATCCTGACCGGCTACCATGGCTGGCGTAACGACGCCATCCACGCCCGGCTCGAAACCGCGCGTCGTGAAGGCTGGGCACGTTACTTGGGCTTTGTGCCTAGTGAAGAGTTGCCGCTGTTGTTTGCTGGTGCTCGCTTGTTTGCCTTTCCTTCACTTTACGAGGGTTTCGGTTTGCCTGTGCTTGAGGCCATGAGTTCCGGTGTGCCGGTGGTGTGCTCCAATAGCTCGTCGCTGCCGGAAGTCGCTGGTAACGCGGCGTTGATGTGCGAACCCATGGATGTCGATACGCTCACGGTCCATTTGCAACAAGGCCTTGAAGACGAGGTTTGGCGTACCCGGGCGATCGAGCAAGGGCTGTTGCACGCAGCTGGGTTTTCCTGGGAGCGCTGCGCACAGCAAACCCTGCAGGTATACAAGAGGGTGCAAGGCTGATGAGTAAAGTCCTGCACTTTTTCAAAACCTATTATCCGGAAACCATGGGCGGTATCGAGCAGGTCATCTTCCAGATTGCCGAAGGCTGTGCCAGCCATGGTTTCGAGTCTGAAGTGCTGTACCTCAGTGATCGGGGCGCCGCACGTAACGAGCGGGTGGGTCACCATGTCACTCATCGCTCTAAACTTGACCTGCATGTCGCCTCGACGGGCTTGTCGTTGTCGGCATTCAAGGATTTTGCCGAGCTTGCCCAACAGGCCGATATCATTCATTACCATTTCCCTTGGCCTTACATGGACCTGGTGCACTTTGCCAGCCGGCTACGCAAGCCGACCGTGGTGAGTTATCACTCCGACATCGTCAAACAAAAGTTCTTGCTCAAGCTGTACCAGCCGTTGATGAATCGCTTTCTTTCAAGTGTCGATTGCATCGTGGCCTCCTCGCCCAACTATGCGCAGAGTAGCCCGGTGCTGACACGCTTCGAAGACAAGGTGCGGATCATCCCTTACGGGTTGGACCGAGCGACCTACCCCACGCCATCGCCAGCCAAGCTTGAGCACTGGCGTGCTCTATTGGGCGAGCGGTTCTTTCTGTTCGTCGGCGCGCTGCGTTATTACAAGGGCCTGGACTACCTGTTGGCGGCAGCCAAGACCACTCAACTGCCGGTAGTCATTCTCGGTGGCGGCCATCTAGAGGCCGAGTTGAAGGCGCAGGCCGCTCAATTGGGCCTCACTAATGTCCATTTTCTGGGTGGCTTGCCAGACGACGACAAGGCTGCTTTGTTGCAGTTGTGCTATGCGTTCGTATTCCCGTCACATCTGCGTTCGGAGTCGTTCGGTATTTCGCTGCTGGAAGGCGCGATGTATGGGAAACCTATGATTTCCTGTGAGATGGGATCGGGGACTACTTTCATCAATATTGCCGATGAGACGGGGTTGGTCGTGCCGCCACGGGATGCCGGGGCGTTGGCACTGGCGATGGTGACTCTATGGGAAAACCCCGAGTTGTCATCGAGTATGGGGCGCAGGGCTGTACAGCGTTACGAAGAAGTATTCTCCGCGACTATGATGGCTGAAAGCTATTCCACGTTATATCGATTGTTGTCTAAGCGATAGGGGGCGGTGATTGTTGGGCGTACTATCGGCCATTACGCGCTGCGTGTATGGCGGTTCTATTTTGAAGGTTCGATTCCTTTCAATGATCGTTGTAATGCCGTTTTTGTCAGAAATGAATCGAATTTGATGCAAGGTGTGTGGAGGCTGGTTTTCAGCTTCGATTGTCGCATGTCGACATTTTTTATTTGTATGCTGTACTCGTTTGAAAGGCTGGTATGCTTTCCGGTAGCGAGTACGTTTACAGGACATTGGTTTGTAATTTATGAAGCTGATAATACAAGTACCTTGTTACAATGAAGCAGAAACGCTTTCCATTACGCTGAGTGCACTACCGAAGGCAGTGCCGGGCTTCACATCGGTTGAGTGGTTGATAATCGATGATGGCAGCCGCGACGAAACCGTAGCCGTTGCCCTGACCCATGGGGCGAAAGTTGTTCGTCACACGGGCAACAAAGGTTTAGCACGCGCGTTCATGACGGGGCTTGACGAGTGCTTGCGGTTAGGCGCCGATGTCATTGTCAATACCGATGCAGACAACCAGTACCATGCTGATGACATTCCGCTTTTGACCGCTCCGATTCTAGAGCACCGTGCCGAGATTGTGGTCGGAGCCCGCCCCATATCGACCATTGAGCATTTCTCACCTGCCAAAAAGGCATTGCAAAAACTTGGAAGTTGGGTGGTGCGTGCGGCCAGTAAAACGGATATTCCCGATGCGCCTAGTGGCTTCAGGGCCATGAGCCGAGCGGCGGCGCAGCGCCTGATGGTTTTTAATGACTATACCTATACATTGGAAACAATCATTCAGGCCGGTCAGAAAAACATGGCTATCATGTCGGTGCCTATTCGCGTCAATGAGGACCTGAGACCATCGCGGTTGGTAAAGAGTATTCCCTCCTATATACGTCGCAGTATTGTGACCATTGTCCGTATCTTTATCATTTATCGCCCGGTCAGTTTTTTTGGGACGATAGGAGGTGTGTTGTTCGGTTCTGGTTTCCTGATAGGACTTCGTTTCTTGTGGGGTTATTTGAATGGCCAAGGTGATGGGCATGTTCAATCCTTGATATTGGCGTCTGTATTATTAGGTATCGGATTCCAGACTTTGCTAGTTGCACTGATGGCTGACCTGCTGTCGGCCAATAGAAAGTTGCTTGAGGATATCCGATTCAAGACAGCCTCTCAGAATGACCGTAAACGGGCGGCCGCTGAGGACCGCGAGTCGGACGAGGACACTACATGTGAACATTAAAATTTCAGGCGGTGAGCAGGAAGACGGTATCGTCGTTGGGAATACTTACGACAAGTACGGCGCTCGGAACCCCATCGTAAAGTGGATCATGAATGGCTTCGAGTCGGCGCTCTCCGAGTTGGTCTCTCAGGCATCTCCTTCCTCTATCCATGAGGTGGGGTGTGGCGAGGGCTATTGGGTGCTGCAATGGACAGACAAGGGGTTGTCGGCAAGAGGCTGTGATTTTTCCAGCCAAGTGATTGAGATGGCGCGGGAGAATTCGGCTCAGCGAGGGCTTTCGGATACTTTGTTCGAAGTACGCAGTGTCTATGATTTGCAAGCCCCGCGAGATTGCGCAGAATTGATCGTATGTTGCGAAGTGCTGGAGCATCTCGAAGACCCGGAACTCGCGCTTGCAGCACTGCAGCGTGTCGTGACGAAAAATCTGATCATTAGCGTGCCACGCGAACCGCTCTGGTGCGCCCTTAACCTTGCGCGTGGGAAATACGTATTCAGCGGCGGTAATACCCCCGGCCATATTCAGCACTGGTCGAAGGCTGCTTTTGTCCGATTGGTTTCAAAGTACTTTGATGTCCAGGTCGTCAAGTCGCCGTTACCATGGACAATGCTGCTTTGTCGTTTGAAACCATGAAGCCAGGTGGCTCGTTGAAGCGATTGCTGCATTGGGTGGGCAGTGGGTTGGCGTTGGTCGGCATCGCTTTTGTCGCATTCAGGTTGCACACCTATTGGGGTGAGCTAAATCCGGCAAGTATCTCTGCTGGCACTTGGGTGCTGATAGTCGTTCTCATCGCATGCTACGCTTTTGCGAATATCTTGCTCGGTAGCGCCTGGTTTCAATTGATTCATAGTTCGGGCGCTGGGCTCGGTCGTTGGCAGGCGGTGCGAATCTACGGCATTTCCCAACTGGCGAAATACCTGCCAGGGAACATTTTCCACCTTGCCGGTCGACAGGCACTGGGGTTGGCCGCAGGTGTGAGCGGGGCTGTGCTAGCTAGATCGACTTTGGCTGAGCTTTTACTCATAGCGGTTTCTGGCGCTATTTTCGCCACGCTGGCCCTTCCCTTGGTGGCACCACAATTGCCCTTTCTTGCAGGGGCAACACTCTGGATGATTCTAGTCTGCGGCGTCGCAACGGTTCTGCGGCGTTTGCGAAACCGTGATGTTGCCAATGCGTTTCTGATGCAAACGCTTTTTCTGATGCTCTCGGGCGCTTTGTTTGTTGCCTTATTGGCCGCAATTTCAAGTCAACCTATTGCAGGTGGGCAATGGATGGTGCAGATCGGTGGCGCTTACGTTGTTGCCTGGCTAGGGGGATTTGTCACTCCCGGTGCGCCAGCAGGGTTAGGGGTTCGCGAACTGATTCTTCTTTTTCTTTTTAAGGGCAACATCCCCGAAGCGGACCTGTTGCTGGCGACTCTATTGGGGCGCTTGGTGACAGTAGCGGGTGATGTGCTTTTCTTTTTGGCGTCGCTAGGCATACGCGAAAAATATCGAGGATCCGATAATGAATAATGCAAAAAGATGGTCCGCTTTCGAGGTGCTGTTGGCGATTGCAATTATTGCTTTCCTGCTTGTGGTGCATGGGGCTATTCCATTTTATACCGTGCCGACACTGGGGCAGGCTGTCTGGTTGAGCGGTTTTTCGCAGTCACTCGCTAATGGTCCGGTTCTTGACCTTCATGCGCATAATTTCGGGCTGCCAAAACCTGCGTCCATTGCGTTCGGGCTTTCCGGGGCACTACCCGCCAGTCTGCTGATACGGCTCGGGCTGCAAGCTGCCGACGCTTACACAATGGTTGTCGCATTCTGGTTGCTGGTCGCCTTTGCTTCGGCCTACAAGATCAGTCGGGCATTAGGGGCTACCAAGCTATCGGCTCTGGTGGGTGGCGCAGTATGGCTCAGCATGCCCATGCTTTGGGCCCATGCGGGCTACAGCATGTTGTCCATGGGTATGGCCTTGATGTCTTTTTATTTTCTTGGGGCAGTCAGGCTTTTCCTGCTTGATCCACGGGCACATTCGCTGTCAGTGTCCAGCACTGTTTTTTATTGTGCAGCTGCCGTTATTTCGATCTTTATGGACGGCTACACCTTCATCATGTTCGCCATGGGTGCGAGCGCGCTCCTCGTTTTTTCTTTTATTCTGCGGCCCGACGTCCGTTTGCTGTTGTTGAAAGTCGCCTTGCCGGTTCATGTGTGTAGCATGGCCTTGGCCTACCTGTTATTCACCCTCTACATCGGGCGTTCGAATTTTGCGCCTCAGTCATTGGATTTTTTCAGAGGGTGGGGGCTGGATCTTTCTTTCTTGGTTGTGCCCACGACCGGTATTCTTTGGCTTCCGGATCTACTAGGGTTTAGCGTCAGCCGTAGCGATGCCGTTTATTTCGGCGATTACTCGGTCTGGAGCACTACATTTGCACTCCCGTTACTGATTGCAGGGCTGTTGTCCTGCTGGCTTGTGCGACGCGATTGCAAGTTAGCGTGGGGCATACTTCTGATCACGTTGCTTGCCTATTACATGGCGTTGGGCCCTTCGGTAAAGATCAACTCGACCAAGCCTGTCGCTTGGCAGCAAGCGGAATCAACCCAGAACACTCCAATAATGGCCGCATCCTACGCCGTGATGCCCACGGGTAACGCGTGGCTTTCTGATAAGCTCCCTGGTTTCAATGTCATGAGGGCTTCTTATCGCTGGGCTGTTTTGGGCGTCTTTGGTCTTTGGTTATTGGTAATGATGGCTGTGGCTAGAAAGGAGCAGTCTCACCGCGCTTTTTGCATGTTGCTCATGCTGGTCATCGTGATTTTCAACCTGCCCAATGTCGTTCAGAAATGGCACAGCGGCAAAGATCGCAGAGTACTCTTCGAGCAAATTGATGACGCTTTGATTCCCGAGGTTGCTCAGCACGTGAAGCCGGGAGAGCGAGTCGCGTTTGTACCCTGGGGGAATGATTTCATTGCGGGTTATCTAGCTGCTAAGGCGAAGTTTTATACTTTGAACATAGGTGGTGATAAAAACCTGGCGGCCGCTCAGGAAAGATGGCCTTCGGTGATGCTAGCCCTTGGGGGCAACCTGGGCGTCAGCAGCATACCCGGCATCATAAACATGCTGTCGTCGAACGAGGCTGACACCGTTGTCCTGCCTTATTTCAACATGCTGTGGGCACCTCATCTTTGGCCCTGCATGGACGAGACGTCTGCCAGTTTGACGCCAAACCAGGTGGCCAGGTATAGCAATATCCCCGGGTTTACTTGCCCATCCCAGCACAGGCGTGAACTGGCAGATGTAATCAGTGCCTTGAGCAGAAACCCGTATCTGGAGGTCAATGAAACTGATCTGTTCGCGACAGTTCGGTTGCGCGAGCAGTACCGCAGCCCCGAGGGTAAAGCGAAAATTATTGCCTTGGGGCTGGAGGGTGTCAGCTACCCCCTGATTTTTGGCAAGAGTGCCCGCGCCCCATTGGTGTTGACCGACGGTTGGTATCCAGTGGAGCCGCAGCTTGTATGGTCCCGTGCCCGTGCGAAGTTGACCTTGCCGACGGAGGGGCACTGCGCTGTTGCGTCGTGTGTTGCCGTTTTGAAGTTTAATGTATTTGGTGCAAGCCCGACTCGGCCCTTGAATATCGAAATAAAGAGCTCCGAGGATGGCAAGCTCTGGCAACAATCGCTCAGTTTGACAGCAAGCGAAGGCCACGAGGTTCGGATCCCTATTTCAACTACGTTAGCCGTCCAGACGATTGAGTTCGAGGTATTAAATGCAACGTCCCCCCATGCGCTGGTGGGGGCGCTTGATGGGCGGACTCTGGGGCTCGCGCTGCAGCAGATAGACGTTTTACCCGAGTAGCGGGAAGCTCCAACAATCGGAAAGGGGCGCGCCGCCCCTCTTCCGCATAATTCACAGACGCTACGATAACTTCGAGTTACTGTGTAGCCACTGTTTAGTTATCACGGATTTTTTAATGTCTTCCAGGTCCATTTTGCTAACCGGTGCGTCCGGCTTTTTAGGTTCTGTGCTTCTACGTCGACTTTCTACTTTGGAAGGCAACTCGGTCGTCGCAGCGTACAGAAGTGGGAAAGATGAGGGGGATTGTGCATCTGGTGTGTTGTCCCTAGGACCGATTGATGGAAATACCGATTGGTCTGATGCTTGGGCGCGCCCGGTCAATCTGGTGATACATGCGGCAGCTCGGGTGCATGTAATGTCCGAGAGCGAAGGCGACCCCCTCGCGGCGTTCAGGAAAGTCAATGTTGACGGCACGCTCAACCTTGCTCGGCAGGCTGCGAATGCAGGTGTGAAGCGATTCATCTTCATAAGTTCGATCAAGGTCAATGGCGAAAGTACGCCATTGGGCAAGCCTTACACCGCCGACGATACGCCTGCCCCACTCGATCCTTATGGCATTTCGAAACATGAAGCTGAGCAGGGACTGCTCGCACTGGCTGTCGCGACTGGCATGGAGGTTGTGATAATACGTCCGGTGCTGATCTATGGGCCGGGCGTCAAGGCCAACATGCGCAGCATGATGTGGTGGCTTTGCCGGGGCGTGCCACTTCCGCTGGGCGCGATAGATAACCGTCGTAGCCTAGTCGCTGTCGACAACCTGGTAGATCTGATCTTGACCTGCCTTGAGCACCCTGCCGCGGCCAATCAGGTATTTCTGGCGGGTGATGGCGAAGATGTGTCTACCACAGGCTTACTGCGTCGTATGGGGGCATCCCTTGGTCACCCGGCGCGTCTGCTGAAAGTGCCCAGTGGGTTGTTGCAGCAGGTAGCTGGTTGGGCTGGCAAGGAGGCGGTTGCCCAGCGCTTGCTTGGCACTTTACAAGTGGACATTGAGAAAAATCGGCGCTTGTTGGGCTGGTCTCCTCCTGTGACTCTCAATCAGGGTTTGCTGTCTACCGCTCGACACTTTCTGGAATCTGACCAAACATGAGTTTTTGGTGGTTACTCCCGGCAGCAAGCGTTGCCTCATTCACTCTGACTGCGTTACTCCGTCAATACGCCTTGACGCGCAGTTTGATGGATATCCCCAATGCTCGCAGCTCACACTCGGTTCCTACCCCCCGAGGGGGGGGCGTGGCAATTGTGGTGGTGTTTCTCCTGGTGCTCGGAGCGCTATTCGCTCAGGGGCTGGTTGCTGCCCCCGTGTTTTACGCCTTGATCGGTGCGGGTGCAGGGGTAGCGGTAACCGGCTTTATGGATGACCACGGCCACATTGCAGCGCGCTGGCGCCTGGCTGGGCACTTCTGTGCAGCCGCTTGGGCGGTTTATTGGTTGCAAGGGTTGCCAGTGCTTGACTTGTTTGGTTTGAGCGTGCCCTTGGGTTGGTCAGGCAGCCTCCTTGCGGTGGTGTATCTGGTATGGATGCTCAACCTTTACAATTTCATGGATGGCATCGATGGTATTGCCAGTATCGAGGCTGTCTGTGCCTGCGTGGGGGCGAGTTTGCTATACGCTTGGGACGGCCAGATGGGATTGATGGGGTTGCCAATGCTACTAGCTGCGGCGGTAGGGGGCTTTCTGCTATGGAATTTTCCACCGGCGCGGATTTTCATGGGAGATGCGGGCAGTGGTTTCCTGGGCATCATACTGGGCGCTTTCTCATTGCAAGCTGCCCATATTGATTCCAGATGGTTCTGGGTATGGGTCATATTGCTGGGCGTGTTCGTCGTGGATGCAACGTTCACGTTGCTCCGCCGTCTTACCCGTGGTGATAAGGTTTATGAGGCGCACCGTAGCCATGCCTATCAGTATGCTACCCGCCAGTACGGACGGCACCTTCCAGTCACCCTGGCAGTCTTGTCGATCAATGTTTTCTGGCTTTTCCCATTAGCGTTCTGTGTGATCCATTTTGGTATGGATGGTGCATTGGTTACTGTGGCGGCCTATGTCCCTTTGCTGTTTGTGGCCTTGAGATATCATGCCGGCGAGCTGGAAACGCGGGAAAGCGGCGCGTAGTACGTTATAAATTTAAGTTCATCTGGCGTGCATTCCGTACAATATCGCCGATAGTGGATAGGGACAGGACCATTCGGTTGAGGTTTATGGATAAGTTACGTGCTCTTTTGTTGGGATTGCCAAGGCGCAAAAAGCGGCTGATTCAGGTTGTCACAGACATTTTCCTGGTCTGGGGAGCACT
Organism: Pseudomonas abieticivorans; assembly: GCF_023509015.1. Taxonomy (NCBI): domain Bacteria; kingdom Pseudomonadati; phylum Pseudomonadota; class Gammaproteobacteria; order Pseudomonadales; family Pseudomonadaceae; genus Pseudomonas; species Pseudomonas abieticivorans. Next base: position 1,024,897 of record NZ_CP094975.1, on the reverse strand, counting down.
ATGGCTTGCCTTCATGGTCCGCCTGGGCATTGAGGACATGTACAACCCTTTCCGGGTCCACTTCTGGCTGTTCATGTGTGCCCCAGTGGTTGCCATTCCACTGTTCATTCGCTTTGGCATGTATCGCGCGGTAATGCGCTACTTCGGCAACGATGCGCTGGTCGCCATCGTCAAGGCCGTCAGCCTTTCCGCCCTAATCCTTGCCGTACTCGTGTACTGGTACAGCAACCACGAAGCGGTGGTTCCTCGCTCCATCGTGTTCAACTACTGGTGGCTGAGCTTGGTCATTGTAGGCGGCCTGCGCTTGTTGATGCGCCAATACTTCATGGGCAACTGGCTGAGCGGCGCCCACAGCACGCCCTTCAGCAACCGCGATGATGGCTTGACCAAGGTAGCGATCTACGGTGCAGGTGTGGCGGGCAATCAGTTGGTCGCGGCCCTGCGCATGGGTCGTGCTATGCGCCCGGTCGCCTTTATCGATGACGACAGCAGCATCGCCGAGCGGGTGATTTCCGGCCTGCAAGTGTTCAAGCCCAAGCATATCCAGCAGATGATCGATATGACGGGGGCGCAGGAGATCCTCTTAGCTCTGCCCTCGACGACTCGCGGGCGTCGTCGGGAGATCCTTGGTTTCCTGGAAGGTTTCCCCTTGCACGTCCGAAGCGTGCCCAACTTCACCGACCTGGCCAACGGCCGGGTAAAGGTTGATGACATTCAAGAGGTTGATATCGCCGACCTGTTAGGCCGTGACGCGGTACCGGCGCAAGATGACCTACTAGAGCATTGCATCACCGGTAAGGCTGTCATGGTAACGGGAGCTGGCGGTTCGATTGGTTCTGAATTGTGTCGGCAAATCCTGTTGTTGAAACCGACCACCCTGGTGCTGTTCGAGCACAGCGAGTTCAATCTCTACAGCATTCTTTGCGAGTTGGAGCAACGCATTGCCCGCGAGTCGCTTCAGGTCCGCCTACTGCCGATATTGGGCAGTGTGCGGCATGCGGAAAAGCTTCTGGACGTAATGCGCACCTGGAGCATTAGCACCGTCTACCACGCCGCAGCCTACAAGCATGTGCCGATGGTCGAGCACAACATTGCCGAAGGGGTGTTGAACAATGTTGTCGGCACCTTGAATACGGCGCAGGCGGCGTTACAGGCGGGCGTTGCCAATTTTGTGCTGATTTCTACCGATAAGGCTGTGCGACCCACAAATGTGATGGGGAGTACCAAGCGTCTGGCTGAGTTGATCCTGCAAGCGCTGAGTCGCGAGTTGGCGCCGGTGCTGTTCGGCGACCCGGCCAATGTGGCGCGCGTCAACAAGACACGCTTCACCATGGTGCGTTTTGGCAACGTGCTGGGCTCATCGGGCTCGGTGATTCCTCTGTTTCACAAGCAGATCAAGTCTGGCGGCCCGCTCACCGTTACACACCCCAAGATCACTCGTTACTTCATGACCATCCCCGAAGCGGCGCAGTTAGTCATTCAGGCAGGTTCCATGGGGCAGGGTGGGGATGTGTTCGTGCTCGACATGGGCGAACCAGTAAAAATCGCCGAACTGGCCGAGAAGATGATTCACCTTTCAGGGCTGAGCATCCGTTCCGATAAGAACCCGCAAGGTGATATTTCCATCGAGTTCACGGGCTTGCGGCCGGGCGAAAAGCTCTATGAAGAATTGCTGATTGGCGACAACGTGGCCATGACACGTCACCCGATGATCATGAGCGCTCGCGAAGATCATTTGCACTGGGACGCATTGAAAGAAAAACTCGCCGAACTGCTCTCTGCCGTGAATAGCGACGACTATGCCCGCGTACGCCTACTGCTGCGTGACACCGTGAGCGGCTACACCCCGGACGGTGAGATCGTCGACTGGATCTATCTGCAGCAACGTTTAGAGCCATAGTTGGAAACACTTCCCACCTGTTTCTCTCATGGACAGAGGCCGGGCATCAGCTAAGTTAAGAAGGCGGCCTTGGAATGCCGCCTTCGAACCCACTGATGTCATGGAGCGTCTCCTATGCGTAAGCTGTCTGTTGCATCCATCCTGTTTGCTCTCTTGAGCAGCTTTTCCCTCGCCGTCACCGCTGCCCCTGCCCCCAGCGCTGGCGCAGCGCCTTCAACCCTGCAAGCGAGCAGTTCAGCCAAGGTCAACCTTAACTCCGCTGATGCCGAAACCCTCCAGCGCGAATTGTCGGGCATCGGCTTGGGTAAGGCGCAGGCAATCGTGGCGCACCGCGAGGCCAATGGGGCGTTTGCCACGGTGGATGAATTGCTGGAAGTGAAGGGGATCGGTAAGTCGTTGCTGGACAAGAATCGTGAGCGGTTGACGATCAACTGATTGCAGCCATCGCGTGTCTCGAGGCCGGTCCTGTACCGGCCTTTTCTCTAAAAGACCCTAGATGCTTTCCTCTGCGTTCAGCCGACATTAGATGAGCGGGCACACGGAAATCGCAGGTTCTAGCTTGAAGCGGTGTCGATATTGATGTTGGCGTAATAGTAATCATTGCCAATGTTGCTGATGGCGGTATAACCACAGTTTCTGAACAGCGCGTCCATATTCTCTGTGGTCTGCGGGTACGACTCAATTTGAATTAGGCATTTGTTGTTGGCCAGTAATTGGGTCATCCCCTGCAGCACCATCATTTCATGACCTTCAACATCGATCTTGATGGCTAATTTTTTGTCGCTTAGTGGAAACAATGCGTCCAGTTGACGTGTTTCGACCTTCACTTCAATGAATTTTTGGTCGTCCAGTCGGTTGGCATTGGTAGCCTTGATGCGTGAGCGTCCGGTGCTGTTGCCCACGTTTTGTAGAAACGCGGTGGTACCGTTTTCGTTGCTCAGCGCATAACCATGCACGTCTACCTTACCGTTAAGCTGGTTCAGCAGGACGTTGGCATGCAGCTGGTTTTTGTTGGCCAGCATGGGTTCGAACGCATGCACCTGCTTGATGGCCTGTAGTTTGGCCATTTTGATGGTGTACAGGCCGATATTGGCGCCGATGTCGAAAAACTGTTCGGCACCGAAGGCTTCGGCCAAGCTCGAAAAACGGTCAAGTTGCTCGCGCTCGTAGCTCCCATCAATGATGATTTTTCGATCGATATGGTTAACGTAGTTGACCAGAAACGCGCCATCCTGACGGTGTACGACGCGGAAGCGATCGCGCTTGAAACCTCGATAAAACAGCTTTTTGATACGTTTAATCACGAGTGGTCCGTCATCATTTCCCAAAAAATGCCAGGCACTTCATCCGTGTACGCATCAATGTCTGGCTTGACACATATCATTATCAAGCACTGGATCCAGTTTGTCGATGGCACAAGGCCAGTCATTCATTCGTCTATCTGCTCAATAGCCACAACCGTTTGACAATTTAAATGATGGTCGTAATATATCGACAATTAGATGTCGCCCATCATTCAACTAAAACCCCATCCGGAGCACCCGCCATGAGCACTTCCACCCCCAAAGGCACCGCACTGATCACTGGCGCCTCAACCGGCATCGGCGCCATTTACGCGGATCGCCTGGCCGCTCGCGGCCATGACCTGCTACTGGTCGCCCGCGACCTGCAACGCTTGGAGGCGCTGGCTGAAAAGCTGCGCGCAGAGCATAAGGTGCAGGTTGAAGTACTCAAGGCCGACCTCACGCAAAAATCACAAGTGCAAGCCCTGGAGCAGCGCCTGCGCAGCGACACCGCGATCACCGCGTTGGTGAACAATGCAGGCGTGGCCATCAACGGTAACTTGGCGGATACCGATATGGAGGGTTATGAAACCCTGGCCCAGCTGAACATCATCACCCTGACACGCCTGGCATCGGCGGCGGCGCAGAACTTTTCGGCCCAGGGCCGCGGCGCCATCATCAACATCGCCTCGGTGGTGGCATTGATTCCCGAGCGGTTTAACGCGGTGTACAGCGCGAGCAAGGCCTATGTGTTAAGCCTGACCCAGTCGTTGAATGCCGAGGTGGGTAGCAAGGGTGTGCGCGTGCAGGCGGTGTTGCCGGGTGTGACGCGTACCGAGATCTGGGAGCGCTCTGGGGTTGGCTTGCAGAATATTCCTGCCGAGATGGTGATGGAGGCCGGGGATATGGTGGATGCGGCGCTGGCGGGGTTTGACCAGGGTGAAGTGATTAGCATCCCGTCGCTGCCGGAGGTGGGACAGTGGGAGGCGTTCGTCGCGGCGCGGCATGTGATGGGGCCTAATTTGTCGCTGAGTACGGCGGCCAAGCGCTACCTATAAACGCTCATCGTTTGGATGGAAGAGGTTTTATGACTGATCGCAGAATCGTGGTAACTGGCCTGGGCGTGGTTTCGCCCCTCGGTACTGGCGTAGACGTGGTGTGGCAGCGCCTGCTGGCCGGCCAATCGGGGCTGCGCGAGCTGGCGCCTGAGGTCGTCGCCGACTTGCCTGCCCGAGTCGGCGGTGTAGTGCCCACCCTTGAGGAGGACGCCGAGGCAGGCTTTGACCCCAATACAGCGGCCGCGCCTAAAGAGCAAAAGAAGATGGACCGCTTCATCTTGTTCGCCCTGGAGGCGGCGCGCCAGGCATTGCTGCAGGCGGGCTGGGCGCCGCAGGATGAAGCCCTGCGCGAGCGCACGGCAACCATCATCGGCTCCGGTATCGGCGGCTTCGGCACTATTGCCGAGGCCGTGCGTACCACCGACACCAAGGGGCCCAAACGCCTGTCGCCGTTTACCATCCCGGCGTTTCTGGTGAACCTGGCTGCTGGGCATATCTCGATTCAGCATGGTTTCAAGGGCCCGCTGGGTGCGCCGGTAACTGCGTGTGCGGCAGGTGTGCAGGCCATTGGCGATGCGGCGCGGATGATTCGCGCGGGTGAGGTGGATATTGCCGTGTGCGGTGGTGCGGAAGCGGCAATCGACCGAGTGAGCCTGGGTGGTTTTGCTGCAGCGCGGGCGTTGTCCGGTGGTTTCAATGACACGCCGTCGCGGGCGTCGCGGCCGTTCGACAAGGCGCGTGACGGCTTTGTGATGGGGGAGGGCGCGGGCATTCTGGTGATCGAGTCCCTGGAGCATGCCTTGGCCCGGGGTGCCACGCCCATCGCTGAACTGGTGGGGTATGGCACCAGTGCCGATGCCTATCACCTGACCGCGGGCCCCGAAGATGGCAGCGGCGCGCGGCGGGCAATGGCGTTGGCCCTGAAGCAGGCAGGTATTGCCCCTGCGCAAGTTCAACACCTTAACGCACACGCGACTTCCACCCCGGTGGGCGACAAGGGCGAATTGGCGGCGATCAAAGCGTTGTTTGGTACGGGGGCGCAATTGGCGGTCACTTCGACCAAGTCGGCCACCGGGCACCTGCTGGGCGCCGCAGGTGGGTTGGAAGCGATCTTCACGGTGTTGGCCCTGCGCGATCAGGTGGCGCCGGCCACGCTGAACTTGGAAACCCCTGACGAGGACGCGGCGGGTGTGGATATCGTCCACGGTGCGCCACGGCCTATGGCGATGGAGTATGCCTTGTCCAATGGTTTCGGTTTTGGCGGGGTGAATGCCAGCGCATTGTTCAAACGCTGGACAGGGATCTGATCATTTATTGATCATAAGCCTGCAGGCCACGGCCCACGTGGCCTGCAGCACTCTCTCCCAAGCTTATCCACAGGCTGGTCCACGCCATTTGTGCACAAGCTGTTGAAACTGCTCGTTTTTTGCTCAAAACATCGCGGGCCACAGCCGGCGTGGGTTTGCGCGGTCTTCCCCCAGCTTATCCACAGGCAGGCGCAGGTTTTCGTTGGATAAAAGCGCGTGGCGATATTCAGCCTGTCACACAACCCTGTATGGGATTTATCCGCGAAAAACGACATCCTGTAGCAGCGGATTCATCCGCGAAAAACCCACCGCGCACTACCAGGCATGCAGCGGCGTACTGTTCGCGGATAAATCCGCTCCTACAGACGGCCGAAGCGTTAACGCTCGGCTTGGGCCTTCAGGGCTTTGCGTGCCGTGTCCAGGATTTGCTCGGACAAGGCCGTGTCTTCGACGCTGCGCGACAACATCAGCGCGCCCACCAATGTGGATAACATCACCATGCTCTGCTCGTTCGCATCGGGACTGTCGAGCGTGGCGGCGATGCGTTGCAGGCGGTCCTTTACCCCATCGTCAGTGGTTGGGCTGGGTTGGCCGCGCTGGCCCAGTTCGTTGGCCATGGTGGGCAGCGGGCAGCCGCGTTCCGGGCTGTCGCGGTGGGCGGTGCTGAGGTAGGTGTCGATAAAGCTGCACAGGGGCTTTTCCTTGGCGAAGGCTGTGTCGCACACCTGCTTGAGCTCTTCGGTGGCATGGCGCAGGGCGGTTTCCACCAGGTCGTCCTTGGATTTGAAATGCGCGTAGAACCCGCCATGGGTCAGGCCCAGGGCTTTCATCAAGGGTTGCAGGCCGGTCGCGCCAATACCGTCACGGCGAAAGCGCGCACTGGCTTCTTTCACGATGCGTTTGGTAGGTCTGGGCTTTATGATCGGCGGAGTAACGCATGGCAACAGCCTCCCGGCGCGGGCGCATAGAATGTTAAGTGTCATTTTAACACGTTGAGACAATTGATGGGGCGCGAGGGGCGAGGTGAGGTGGGTATAGTTTCGCGGTCGCCGGCAAGGCGACCGGCTTTGACAGGCTGAATACATAGTAGAATCTGTCCATTCGCATAGACGGGCGTCTCGCGCCTGCCTATGTGTAATGGCGGCTGTCGCGGGGCATCTTCGGGTGCGCCGGGTTCTCCTATGTCTCGGTCTGTCAACCCGCGAACAGCTGCCACCCATCCTTGTTTGACAGCGGGGCAGGTGGTTCATTACACATAGGAGATTCACTCAATGGACTACAAAACCCCATCCCCCCGCTACCTCCCGCTGAACACCAACTACACCGCAACCCCCGTGCTGCTGATCGACACCAAAGCGCCCCTCAAGGACCTGCACGCTTGCGCCGACATGCGCTTTCGCTTGGCCACGCGGTTCCTTGATAGCTTGGCGCACATGCGCCTGGGCGATGTTCAGGATCATGACCTCAAGGCCATCGTCAGCCAGGCGTACATGCTGTTGCAGGAAGGCTGTGATGTGAACCAGGTGGTCGAGCAACGCCTGATTCAACCAAACGCTGACTGATCAGAACGCCGTGCCCCGCGTGCAATGCTTTGCGCGCAGGGCCTGCTTGGCATATCTCTACCGCAGGACTCCTGGGCCCTAGCCCTCACCGATCCCGCGCATCCTTGGCATCCGCCTCGGCATTGCGCTCGTGCACCTTTTTCAACTGCTCAGGCGTCAGCTCGACTTTGTTGGCGCTGTCACGCAGCATCATCAGGCCGCCGACCACCGAACCGATGGCCACTATCAGGATCAACCAAGCGTACCAGGGCATGGGGACTACTCCTTGAAGGCCGATGCTCGCCGCCGAAGTGGCGGCGAGAGGGGCGCATACCCCTTGGAGCGCAGGCTGCAAGCGGTGGTTCCATTATAGCCCCAGGCGCCGCTTACAGCCCGGTCAGCATGGCGTCGGCGGGTGCGTTGGCGCGCGAGTGGCCGGTCAGCAAGAAGTACACGAAGCCCACCGCCATAAAGGCCAGGAAGATCAACCCGATCAGCGCGTTGAACCAGGCCATGGCGATCAGGCACACCACTGCCAACACCAAGGCGATCGCGGGCACGATGGGGTAGCCGGGCGCGCGGAAGGTGCGCTCAAGGTTCGGTTCGGTGGCCCGTAGTTTGAACAGGCTGAGCATGCTCATGATGTACATCACGATGGCGCCGAACACGGCCATGGTGATCATCGCGGCGGTGAGGGTCATGCCGCTGAGGTTGATCAGGCCGTCGCTGTAGATGGCGGCGATGCCGATGATGCCGCCGGCGATGATGGCCCGGTGCGGGGTTTGGAAGCGCGACAGCTTGGCAAGGCTTGCTGGCAGGTAGCCGGCGCGGGCCAAGGCGAAGAACTGGCGCGAGTAACCCAGGATGATCCCGTGGAAGCTGGCCACCAGGCCGAACAGGCCGATCCATACCAGCATGTGCAGCCAGCCGGAGTTTTCCCCGACCACGGCTTTCATCGCCTGGGGCAGCGGGTCGTTGATGTTCGACAAGGTGCGCCAGTCGCCCACGCCACCTGCGAACATCATCACGCCCAAGGCCAGCAGCACCAGGGTGATGATGCCGCTGATGTAGGCTTTGGGGATGGTGCGCTTGGGGTCCTTGGCTTCTTCGGCGGCCATGGCTGCGCCCTCGATGGCCAGGAAAAACCAGATGGCGAAGGGAATGGCGGCGAACATGCCGCTGATCGCGCCGACACTGAAGGTACTGTCACCGGCCCAGCCGTTGAGGGCGAAGTTGCTGAAGCTGAAGGCCGGGGCAACCACGCCCATGAACACCAGCAGTTCGATCACCGCGAGGATGCACACCACCAGCTCGAAGGTGGCAGCCAGCTTGACCCCCAGGATATTCAGGATCATGAACACGATGTAGGCGCCGACGGCGGCGTGCTTGGGGTCCAGGGCCGGCCATTGCACGTTGAGGTAGGCGCCGATGGCCAGGGCGATGGCCGGTGGGGCGAAGACGAATTCGATCAGGGTGGCCAAGCCTGCGATCAGCCCGCCTTTCTCACCAAACGCCCGCCGGCTGTAGGCGAAGGGCCCGCCGGCATGGGGGATGGCGGTGGTGAGCTCGGTGAAGCTGAAGATGAAACAGGTGTACATGGTGGCGACCATCAGCGAGGTCAGCAGGAACCCCAGCGTGCCGGCCACGCCCCAGCCATAACTCCAGCCAAAGTATTCGCCGGAAATCACCAGCCCGACGGCAATGCCCCACAAGTGCAAGGTGCCCAAGGTGGGCTTGAGTTGGGTGTTCATGGCGTGCTCCCTGTTGGATTGGTACGTTCGTGCAGGCTTGCAGTGGGCGTGCCATAGTGGGGGAGCGGGTCGTAATGGCGCCCAAACGTCGCGATTGGGCAGGGTTCAGGGGGCATTGGCTGCAAGGCATGCGCAATAGTGGTGCTTGTTGCCCGTGTAGGAGCGGATTCATCCGCGAAAAGGCCATCGCGCTGTATCAGGCATACCGCGGTCGGCTTTTAGCGGATAAATCCGCTCCTGCGGGGTTTATGCAGCAAGGCGAGGGGCGGCGCGCGCGGCCAAAATCCGCTACACTGCGCGCCGATTTCGACTTACCGCCTGAGAGCCCGCCCATGTCCACCTGCCAGTCTCCTATCATCGTCGCCCTGGATTACCCTACCCGTGACGCCGCGTTGAAGTTGGCCGATCAATTGGACCCCAAGCTGTGCCGGGTCAAGGTGGGTAAAGAGCTGTTCACCAGCAGCGCCTCGGGCATTGTTCAAACCTTGAACGACAAGGGTTTCGAAGTGTTCCTGGACTTGAAATTCCACGACATCCCCAACACCACCGCGATGGCCGTGAAAGCAGCGGCTGAAATGGGCGTGTGGATGGTTAACGTGCATTGCTCGGGCGGCCTGCGCATGATGGCGGCCTGCCGTGAAGTGCTGGAACAGCGCACGGGCCCCAAGCCGCTGCTGATCGGCGTGACCGTGCTCACCAGCATGGAGCGTGAAGACCTGGCAGCCATTGGTCTGGATATCGAGCCGCAAGAGCAAGTGCTGCGCCTGGCGGCCTTGGCGCAGAAGGCCGGCCTGGACGGCCTGGTGTGCTCAGCCCTGGAAGCCCAGGCCCTGAAGGCGGCGCACCCCTCGTTGCAACTGGTAACCCCAGGCATTCGCCCAGCGGGCAGCGCCCAGGACGACCAGCGCCGCATCCTGACCCCGCGCCAGGCCCTGGATGCCGGTTCCGACTACCTGGTGATTGGCCGCCCGATCAGCCAGGCAGCAGCCCCGGCCAAGGCGCTGGCCGACGTGGTGGCTGAAATCGCTCGCTAATGTGCCTGTACGGCGGTGTCTGGTTCGCGGATAAATCCGCTCCTACGGGCTTTTGAACCTATTGGGGCGGATTTATCCGCGAAAGCCACACCGCAGAGCATCGGACCCACAGCGTCGCTTTCTTCGCGGATAAATCCGCTCCTACGGGCTTCTGTATCTGTAGGAGCGGATTTATCCGCGAACCTGACACCTCGGTCCTCAATCAAACCTTCAAAATCAACTTCCCGAAGTTCTCGCCACTGAACAGCTTCATCAGCGTTTCCGGAAAAGTCTGCAACCCTTCCACGATATGCTCCTTGCTCTTGACCTGCCCCTTGGCCAACCAACCGGCCATTTCAGCCCCGGCGGATGCAAAGTTGGCGGCATGGTCGATCACCACGAACCCCTCCATGCGCGCGCGGTTGACCAGTAGCGACAGGTAATTGGCCGGGCCCTTGATGGCGGTCTTGTTGTTGTACTGGCTGATGGCACCGCAAATCACCACGCGCGCGCGCAACGCCAGGCGGCTGAGCACGGCGTCGAGGATGTCACCGCCGACGTTGTCGAAGTACACGTCCACGCCTTTCGGGCATTCGCGCTTGAGCCCGGCCACCACGTCTTCATTCTTGTAGTCGATCACCCCGTCGAAGCCCAGTTCATCCATCAGGAACTGGCATTTATCCTTGCCGCCTGCGATACCGACCACGCGGCAGCCTTTGACCTTGGCGATTTGCCCGGCAATGCTGCCCACCGCGCCCGCCGCGCCAGAGATCACCACGGTGTCGCCGGCTTTCGGCGCGCCGGTGTCCAGCAGGGCAAAGTAGGCGGTCATGCCCGTCATGCCCAGCGCGGACAGGTACAGCGGCAGCGGCGCTACCTTGGGGTCTACCTTGTAAAAGCCGCCGGGTTCACCCTGAAAATAGTCCTGCACGCCCAAGGCGCCATTGACGAAATCGCCCTTGGCAAAGCCTGGGTGCCTGGATTCCACCACCTCGCCCACGCCCAACGCACGCATCACTTGGCCCAAGCCGACCGGGGCGATGTAGGACTTGCCCTCGTTCATCCAGCCGCGCATGGCCGGGTCCAGCGACAGGTACTGGTTTTTCACCCGCACTTGGCCCTCGGCCAGGTCCGCCAAGGGTTGTTCCTGGTACGTGAAGTCGTCACGGGTGGCCGCACCGGTAGGGCGCCGGGCCAACAAAAATTGACGATTGGTGGTCATGGCAGTTTCTCGTTTGGGGGATCAAGCCTTTGTTGATAGCCCCGAACGCACAGCCAGGCAAGCGATAACGCCCAGCGGAATACGCCGCAATCACTGTAGTGCATAGCCCGGCAACCGGGGTTTAGATAGTGATCCCTGGCGCTGGCGTTCGCTGGCTAGAATGCGAGTACCAGACCATTCAGAGGGCGGCACCATGGGCATGATTTTCACCGGGCAAGTGGCGCTGGTCACCGGAGCGGCAGCGGGCATCGGCCGGGCCACGGCCCTGGCGTTCGCCGCCGAAGGCTTGAAAGTGCTGGTAGTGGATCTGGACAGTGCCGGCGGCGAAGGCACCGTGGCACAAATCCGCGATGCGGGCGGGCAGGCGCAGTTCCTGCGCTGCAACGTCACCCGTGAGGTCGAGGTGCAGCAGATGGTCGAGCAGGCCGTGGCCACCTACGGGCGCATCGACTATGCCTTCAACAATGCCGGCATCGAGATCGAAGACAGCAAGTTGGCAGAAGGCACCGAAGCACAGTTCGACGCGATCATTGGCGTGAACGTGAAAGGCGTGTGGCTGTGCATGAAGTACCAGTTGCCGGTGATGCTGGCCCAGGGTGGTGGCGCCATCGTCAACACCGCCTCGGTGGCAGGTTTGGGCGCAGCGCCCAAGATGAGCATTTACGCGGCGTCCAAGCACGCGGTCATCGGCCTGACCAAATCGGCGGCCATCGAATACGCGAAAAAGCACATCCGGGTGAACGCGATATGCCCGGCAGTGATCGACACCGACATGTTCCGCCGCGCCTACGAAGCCGACCCGCGCAAGGCCGACTTCGCCGCCGCGATGCACCCGGTCGGGCGCATCGGCACCGTGGCCGAAATCGCCAGCGCGGTGTTGTACCTGTGCAGTGATGGCGCCTCGTTTACCACGGGGCAGGCGTTGGCGGTGGATGGTGGGGCTACGGCGATCTAGGGTTGGCGACCTCAACCTGCCTGAAACCGACACCTACATAGCTTTTTGCCATTATTCCGACGCCAGGATCTTGTGCAGTGCGCCCTCCCGTTGCAATCCTGCGGTTTCGACCGGGTATCGACAGGGGATCACGCGCCATGAAATCGGCCACGAGTGGACGTTTTGCCAACCTGGGGATGGCCAAAAAGTTGGGGCTGGGCTTTGCCTTGGTGCTGTTGCTGACCGTGCTGGTGGCGGTGATCGGGGTGTGGTCGCTGCAGGCCATCAGCCAACGGTTCGATGGGCTCAAGCAGATGTCGGCGCTCAACAGCGAGTTGCTCAAGGTGCGCCTGCAAGAGCAGGGCTATGCCTTGCATGGCGATATCAAGGTGGCCGAGGCGCTGCGCGCCGGTGTCGAGGCCCTGCAAGGGCAGGCCAAGGCGATGGGCATGGGCGAGGTGGACCAGGCCCTGGCGGCGTATCGCAAGGCCTTCGACGAGTTCGTCGACATCTCCCAGGCCAAGGACCTGGCGCTGGACATGGCCAGTTGGTCGGTCACCAGCGTCGCCAATAACCTGGACGTGCTGCAGGCCGGGCTGACCGATGATGGCACCTACACCCTCAAGGATTCCCAGGGTCAGAAGGGCGCCGAATTTATCGCGCAGGCGGGGGAGGTGAGCCAAGTGTCGCGCCTGATGCTGCAGGCCATGGACGTGGCGCGGGTGCGCCTTGACCAGAGCCGCAAGGGGGTGGAGGACGACAGCAACACTGGCAAGATCCAGCAGGCCAGCGATGCCCTGACCCAGGCCCAGGCGTTGCAGACCAAGGTCGAGGACGCCGGCTACCAGACCGTGCTCAACGAGGTGATCGGCCACATCAGCGCCTTCAGCGACAAGCTGGGCGAATACACCGACCTGCTCACCCAGGAAAAAGCCGTGTCGGCGCAGTTGCGTGCCCGCGCCGATGAGGTGGTCAGCCGCGTTGACCAAGCCTACAAGGCCCAGGATGCGGCCATGTACAGCGAGCTTAAAAAGAATGCGCTGCTGATCATTGGTTCATCATTGTTGGCGCTGCTGGTGGGCATCGTCGCCGCCTTGAGCATCACCCGCCTGATCGTCGCGCCGCTGCGCCGGGTCATCTTGCGCGCGCAGCAAATTGCCGCTGGCGATCTGAGCGCGCAATTTGAAGTGGAGCGTCGCGATGAGATCGGCCAATTGCTGGCGGCCATGCAGCAGATGGGCAGTGGCTTGAGCGGCATCGTCAGCGGTTTGCAGGCGGGTATCGAGCAGCTATCCAGTTCGGCCCATTCGCTGTCGGCCGTGACCGAACAAACCAACCTGGAAGTCAGTAACCAGAAGGAAGAAACCGAACAGGTGGCCACGGCCATGAACCAGATGACCGCCACCGTGCACGACGTCGCGCGCAACGCCGAGGAAGCGGCGCTGGCCGCGCAGTCGGCTGACAGCAAGGTCGACAGCGGCCAGCAGGTGGTGCGCCAGAGCATGCAGCGCATCGAGCAACTGGCCAGCGCCGCCGAGTCGGCCAGCCACAGCATCGAACAGCTGAGCAGCGAGATCCAGAGCATCGGCACGGTGGTGGCGGTGATCAAGAGCGTGGCCGAACAAACCAACCTGCTGGCGCTCAACGCCGCCATCGAAGCTGCCCGCGCTGGCGAGCAGGGGCGTGGGTTTGCTGTGGTGGCCGACGAGGTGCGCGCGCTGGCCAAGCGCACCCAACAGTCCACGGCGCAAATCGAACAGTTGGTGAGCACCCTGCGCAGCAGTGCCGACGCCTCGGTGGCGCAGATCCAGGGCAGTAGCGAGTTGGTCAAGCTGGCAGTCAGCGATGCGCTGCAAACCGAAAGTGCGCTGGGTAGCATCGCGACCGCGGTGTCGATGATCCAGCAGATGAACCAACAGATTGCCGCGGCGGCCGAGCAGCAAAGTTCGGTGGCCGAAGAGATCAACCGCAGCGTGACCAGCATCCGCGCCAGTGCCGATCAGTCTGCCGTAGCGATGCAGGGCAACGCCGCGTCGAGTATTGAGTTGGCCCAGTTGGGCAATGAGTTGAAGGGAATGGTGGGGCATTTCCGCTTGTAAACCAGGTGGCCTGTAGGCGCGGCGGTTCGGCTTATCCGCTTAAAAACACCGCGGTGCTTCTGGCATTGCGCGGCGTTCTTTTCGCGGATAAATCCGCTCCTACAGTCTGAATTGCGGTGAGGCTTTCCCAGGCGTCAGCGTTTTCCGTAGTTGAGGATAAGCAGCGTCAACACCCCCGCCACAATCCCCCAAAACGCCGACCCGATCGAAAACAGCGTGAACCCCGACGCCGTGACCATGAACGTCACCAGCGCGGCCTCACGCTCCTTGGGCTCGTTCATGGCCAGGGTCAGCCCGTTGATGATCGAGCCAAACAGTGCCAAGGCCGCGATCGACAGCACCAGCTCCTTGGGCAGCGCGGCAAACAACGCCGCCAACGTGGCGCCGAACACCCCGGCGATGCCGTAGAAAATCCCACACCACACCGCTGCGGTGTAGCGTTTGTTCTTGTCTTCGTGGGCGTGCGGCCCGGTGCAGATCGCCGCGCTGATGGCGGCCAGGTTAATGCCGTGGGAGCCGAACGGTGCCAGCAGCAGCGAGGCAAAACCGGTCACCGAGATCAGCGGCGAGGCGGGTACGGTGTAGCCGTCGGCGCGCAGCACGGCGATGCCGGGCATGTTTTGCGAGGTCATGGCCACCACGAACAGCGGGATGCCGATGCTGATGGTGGCGGCGAACGAGAACGACGGCGTGGTCCATACCGGGGTGGCCACTTCCAGGCTGAAGTGGCTGAAGTCCAGCAGGCCCATGAAGCCGGACAGCGCGGTGCCGATGATCAGGGCGCTGAGCACGGCATAGCGCGGTGACAGGCGCTTGATGATCAGATAGGTGAAAAACATGCCCAGCACCAGCGCGGTACGATGCTGCGCGGCGACGAAAATTTCGCTGCCGATCTTGAACAGAATCCCGGCCAGCAGGGCTGCGGCCAGCGACGAAGGCAGCTTTTTGACCAGCCGCTCGAAGCTCCCGGTCAGCCCGCAGATCAACACCAGCACCGCGCAGGTAACGTACGCGCCAATGGCTTCGGGGTACGCCACATGGCCCAGGCTTGTAATCAGCAAGGCGGCGCCCGGCGTCGACCAGGCCACGGTGATGGGCGTGCGGTAGCGCAGCGACAGGCCGATGCTGCACACCGCCATGCCGATGGACAGCGCCCAGATCCACGAACTGATTTGCGCAGTAGTCAGCCCCGCGGCCTGGCCCGCCTGGAACATCAACACCAGGGAGCTGGTGTAGCCGGTCATCATCGCGATAAAGCCTGCGACCACCGCCGAAGGTGAGGTGTCGGCCAACGGGCGCAGGTGCGCTGGGGAGGCGTCGGTCATGCGGGGCAATCCTTTTGCAAGTAAGGGCGGGGTTTGAAGCCTAAACCCATGCCCGCCGATTGTTGCGGTACAGCGGGGGTTACATTTGGCCATACAGTGAGATCAAGGCGGTCTTCGCGGGTCAACCCATACCCAAGGGATGATAGGCCCCTGTAGGAGCGGATTTATCCGCGAAACAGCCACCTCGCTCTACAAGGTACGCCCAAGCGCCGTATTCACCGCCAACCACCCGTCCACCGCCGCCTCGCCAGCCTCGGCAAACACCCGCTGCAACAACTTGACCTGCTCACGCCGCAGCGCTTGCTCGAACTTGCCGCCCTCAGCCGTCAAAGCCAGTAGCCGCTTACGTTTGTCGGCGTCGGGCACCACGCTGTCCACCAGGTGCATTTCCATCAGTTGGCGCATCGGCGTGTTCAGCGCCTGCTTGCTCACGCCCAGCTTGCCCAGCAGTTCCTTCACGCTCAGGTCGGGGTAGCGCGCGATGAAAAAAACGATGCGCTGGTGCACCCGGCTCAGGCCGCGGCGGGCAAGCATTTCGTCGGCTTTGGCGGTAAAGGCCTGGTAGCCGAAGAAGAACGCTTCCATGGCAGCTTGCTGGGTGATCTGATTTTTAAGGTCAAGCATATTGACGTATCCATGCCCGGCATCGTAATTTCGGTCAACCAGTTTGACGTATTTTCCGACTTCTTCGCCAGCGGTGATCTCAATGGCTTTTTCCGAACGTGTCACGCGCCTCAAAAGTTCTCTGATTCGCGAAATCCTCGCTGCCGCGCAGCGCCCTGAAGTGATGTCGTTCGCCGGCGGCCTGCCTGCCGAGGCCATGCTGCCCAAGGTCGATTGGACAGACATGCCGGTGGCCATGAGCCAATACGGTATGAGCGAAGGCGAACCGGGCTTGCGCGAGATTCTCGCCGCCGAGGCGCGTGCCCTGGGTATCCCGTGCCAGGCCAGCCAAGTGCTGGTGGTCAGTGGCTCGCAGCAAGCCCTGGACCTGGCGGCCAAGCTGTACGTCGACCAAAGGCACCGAGATCATCGTCGAAGGCCCTACCTACCTGGCTGCGCTGCAGATCTTCCAACTGTTCGGTGCCCACTGCCTGAGCGTGCCGTTGACTGCCGAAGGGCCAAACCTTGTGGCCATGCGCGAACGCCTGGAAAAGCACGCGCCGGCCTTTGCCTACCTGATCCCGACCTTCCAGAACCCATCGGGCGTGCGCTACAGCGAAGCGGTGCGTGATGGCGTGGCAGCGCTGATGGATGAGTTCGGCGTGACGCTGATCGAAGACGAACCCTACCGCGAGCTGAACTACGATGGCGGCAAGGCGCAGCCCATCGTCAGCCGCCTCAAGCGCGCCAGTTGGATCTACACCGGCACCGTATCCAAGACCTTGCTGCCGGGCCTGCGCGTGGGTTACCTGATCGCCAGCCCCGATCTGTTCCCGCACCTGTTGCGCCTCAAGCAATCGGCCGACCTGCACACCAACCGCGTGGGCCAGTGGCAGGCCATGCAGTGGCTGGGTACCGAGAAGTTCGCTGCGCACCTGGCCCAACTGCGCGACTTTTACCGCGTGCGCCGTGATGCCATGCAAAGCGCGTTGCTGACACATTTTGCCGACCTGGCCGACTGGCACGTGCCTCAGGGCGGCCTATTCTTCTGGCTCACGCTCAAACAACCGCTGGATACCCGTACACTGCTCGAACCGGCCATGGCGCGCGACGTGGCGTTCATGCCAGGCGAGCCGTTCTTCGCCGAACCGGATGCGAACACTGGGCACCTGCGGCTCAATTTCAGTCACCTGGCGCCAGAGCGCCTGGACGAAGGGCTTGGGCGGCTGGCTGCCGTCGTTCGTCAAGCACAGGCTGCGCAAGCGGCATAGGGGAGGGGTTATGTTGAAGGTGTATGGCGACTACAAGTCGGGCAATTGCTACAAGATCAAATTGATGCTGCACCTATTGGGGCGCGAGTACCAATGGGTGGCGATGGACATCCTGGCGGGCGACACCGAGACCGCGGAATTCCTGGCCAAAAACCCCAATGGCAAGATCCCGGTACTGGAGCTTGAAGACGGCACGTGCCTGTGGGAGTCCAATGCGATTCTCAACTACCTGGCCGATGGCAGCGAGTTCCTGCCCACCGAGCCGCGTTTGCGCACGCAGGTGCTGCAGTGGCAGTTCTTCGAGCAGTACAGCCATGAGCCCTACGTGGCGGTGGCGCGCTTTATCCAGTTCTACCTGAACATGCCGGCCGAACGCATGGGCGAGTACAAGGCGTGCCAGATCCGTGGCAACAAAGCGTTGAGGGTGATGGAAACGCAGTTGCAAGCCACGCCATACCTGGTGGGCGAGCAATATTCGATCGCAGACATCGCGCTGTATGCCTACACCCATGTGGCGCATGAGGGGGGCTTTGACCTCAGCGGGTACCCGGGCATCCAGGCGTGGCTCAAGCGCGTGGCCGCGCACCCGCAGCATGTCACCATGCAGGGGTAAGCCCTGCTCTTGTGGGAGCATGGCTTGCCAGCGATGGCGTCCTCAAGGGCCCCATCGCCGGCAAGCCGTGCTCCCACAAAAATCAGGCGCCACCCGCGGCATGTCACCCCCTGCAGGGGTAAGCCCTGCTCTTGTGGGAGCATGGCTTGCCAGCGATGGCGTCCTCAAGGGCCCCATCGCCGGCAAGCCGTGCTCCCACAAAAATCAGGCACCACCCGCGGTATGTCACCCCCTGCGGGGGTAAGCCCTGCTCTTGTGGGAGCATGGCTTGCCAGCGATGGCGTCCTCAAGGGCCCCATCGCCGGCAAGCCGTGCTCCTACAATAATCAGGCAAACCGCTTGTTCAGATACTCGATGATCACCTTGGACTCATACATCCAGGTGGTTGCACCGTTCTCTTCGATGCGCAGGCATGGCACCTTGATCTTGCCGCCTTCGGCCAGCAGCGTGTCGCGGGCCTGGGGGTTGTTCTTGGCGTCTTGCAGGGCCACCGGCACGTTGAGCTTGTGCAGCGTGCGGCGGGTTTTCACGCAGAACGGGCAGGCGTGAAACTGGTACAGCTGCAAGCCCTTGGCCGCTTCGTTCACCTGGGCCTGGGCCGCTGGGTCACGTTTGAGCTTGGGCCCACGGGTGATCAGGTCGCCGGCGACAATGATCTGGCCCAAGCCTACACGCAGTGCTTTCATCAACATGTCAGTAACCCTTTGATCACTTGATCAGGCTGAGGAATTCGCTGCGGGTGGCAGCGTTTTCGCGGAATTCGCCAAGCATCACCGAGGTGATCATCGAGGAGTTCTGCTTCTCGACGCCGCGCATCATCATGCACATGTGCTTGGCCTCGATCACCACCGCGACGCCCAAGGCGCCGGTAACCTGCTGGACGGCCTCGGCGATCTGGCGGCTGAGGTTTTCCTGGATCTGCAGGCGACGGGCGTACATGTCGACGATACGCGCGACCTTGGACAGGCCCAGCACCTTGCCGCTCGGGATGTAGGCCACGTGGGCCTTGCCGATGAATGGCAGCAGGTGGTGTTCGCACAGCGAATACAGCTCGATGTCCTTGACCAACACCATTTCGCTGTTATCGGAGCTGAAGAGGGCACCGTTGGTGACTTCTTCCAGGGTTTGTTCATAACCGCGGCAAAGGTACTGCATGGCTTTGGCGGCACGTTTGGGCGTGTCGAGCAGGCCTTCGCGGGATACGTCCTCGCCGAGTTTGCCGAGAATCGCGGTGTAGTGCTGTTCCAGGGACATGGATCTAACCTGTAGGATTTTTCGCAAACGCGAAGGGTACGGCGGCTGTGGCGGCTAGGCAAGCTTAAGCTTTACTCGTCGCGCCCCTCGAGCATGGTTCGCTTGAGCATCACGTACACCGCGCCGGCGCCACCGTGGCGGGCCTGGCACGAGGTAAACCCCAGCACCGCGGCATGTTGGCGCAGCCAGGTGTTGACGTGGCTCTTGATCATAGGCCGCTTGCCGTCCAGGCGCACGGCCTTGCCGTGGGTGACGCGCACGCAGCGGATTTCGAATTTGACGGCTTCGGCCAAGAATGCCCAGAGGGTTTCGCGGGCCTTCTCCACGGTCATGCCGTGCAGGTCCAGGCTGCCTTCGAAAGGAATCTGGCCCAGCTTGAGCTTGCGCATCTGGCTTTCCTGCACGCCGTCGCGGGACCAGTGCAGGTCGTCCTCGGGGCCGACATCGATGACGAACTGGTCCGACAGCCCGTCAACCGTGGTGGCATTGCTGCGCACAGTGGCAGCCTGGCGCAGGGTTGCCAGTTGCTTGCGGTCGGCCTTGGGTTTACCTGTGTCGGCGCGGTCATGCTTGATCGGCTTGACGCCATGCATCTGGCTTGCGAACAGGGAAAAATCGTCGTCTTGCATGTCAGCCTCCACTACGGAGGCCTAGTTTACGCGAGTCAATCGTGTTTTTTCATCAAGTGTGGCGCCAGGTTCAGTTCCTGGCTGCGGCGCATGCGCCGGCGGCAGCGTCGCCACAGGGCTACGCCCAGGTACAGCAGCACCAGCCCGAACACCAGCAGCATCGCGGCGCCCGCAGGGCTTGCGTTCAGGTCGCCGAGTGCTGGCGGGTGGCCCAGCAGGCTGGCGGCACCGGCCAGTGTCAGCAGCACGCCAACGGTGGCCATGATGGCTGAAAACAATGCGCCCAACCGTGTACGCCAGTTGCTTGGGCCGCGCTGGCGCAGGCGCCGAGCGTCAAAACCATCGGATAACTTCATTCCGATTTCCTCAGTAGATATCGGCCCTTCGACTCACTCTAGGCCTTGTGGTTCCGGCGGGCGGAACATTTAGCTGGATCGAGTGGCTTTATCGGATGGGTGGCGCGGGTGGGCAAACACGATGGCGCGCATGGGCGCGCCAGGCGGGATCAGATCAGATCGGCGGTTTGGGCGACGCAGGCAAAGTTGTCGGCCATGGTGGCCATGCCCACCTGCTTGACGGTTTCGGCAGGCAGCACACCGCCCTTGTAGGGCAGGTCGCGGGTGGCGCAGGCATCTTCCACCAGGGTAATGCGGTAGCCGTAGTCTTTGGCCGCGCGCGCGGTGGTGCTGATGCTCGAGTGGGTCATGAAGCCGCAGACGATGATGTCGATGGGGCCTTTGTCCTGCAGCGTCTGGTGCAGCGCGGTGTTGTTGAACGCATTGGGCATGTTTTTTTCGATGATGGTTTCATCGCCCTGGGGTTCCAGCCCGGGGATGAACTTGCCGCGCTCGCCTTGCGGGTCGAACAGCCCGCCCACGGTACCCAGGTGGCGCACATGCACGATGGGGCGGTTGGCCGCACGGGCTGCCTTGAGCAACTGGGCGATGTTGGCAACGGCTTCTTCGATACCCGACAGGGCCAGGGGGCCGCTGAGGTATTCGCGCTGGGCGTCGATGATCAGCAGGCTGGCACGGCTGAAATCGGCAGGTGAATAACCCTTGCCATTGAGTTGGAACATGGTCTTTGGAACGGACATCTGGGGCTCCTTTGGATAGGGCTTTTGCGACATTCTCCACTGCTGGGGCGCTTATGTGAAGGATCATTTAAGGCAGCGGGCTGTTAGAATCGCCCGTCGTCTTTTTAGGAGTTTGCCGTGATCACTTCCCGCCTGCGCACCCTGCGCGACCACATTCGTTGGGCTGTCAGCCGTTTCCACGGGGAAGAGCTGTTCTTTGGCCATGGTACCGACAACGCCTGGGACGAAGCCCGGCAGATCGTGCTGGGTGCCGTGCACCTGCCGTGGGAGGTGGCCGACAGCTACCTGGACTGCCGCCTGGAAGAGGACGAAATCGTACATATCCAGTTGCTGCTCAAGCGCCGCATCGAAGACCGCGTGCCGGCCGCCTACCTGCTGGGCGAGGCCTGGTTTTGCGGGATGTCGTTCATCGTCGACGAGCGCGTGCTGATCCCGCGCTCACCGATTGGCGAGCTGATCGAGCAGCGATTCGCCCCCTGGCTTGGCAGCGAACCTGCGCGCATCCTGGACCTGTGCACCGGCTCCGGTTGCATCGGCATCGCCTGCGCCGAAGTGTTCCCCGAGGCGGAAGTGGCCCTGGCCGACCTCTCGTTCGAAGCCCTTGAAGTGGCCAACCAGAACATCGAGCGCCACGGCCTGGACTACCGCGTGTACACGGTGCAGGGTGATGGTTTCGATGGCCTGCCGCAGCAACGTTTTGACTTGATTGTGTCGAACCCGCCCTACGTCGACGCCGAAGACTTTGCCGACATGCCCGACGAATACCAGCACGAACCGGAGCTGGGCCTGGCCTGTGGCGAAGATGGCTTGAACCTGGTGCGGCGCATGCTGGCCGAAGCAGCCGACCACCTGACCGACAAGGGTTTGCTGATTGTCGAGGTGGGCAACAGCCAGGTGCACGTCGAGGCGCTGTACCCGGAGGTGGATTTCGCCTGGCTTGAGTTCCAGAACGGTGGGCACGGCGTGTTCATGTTGACGGCCGAGCAGTGCCGGGTGCATCAGGCGGTGTTTGCCTCGCGGGTTTAGCAAAAGCTTTTTCGCGGATAAGTTGTGCGCGACAGCCCCCCTGTAGGAGCGGATTTATCCGCGAAAAGATCGCCGCGGTTCTACCCGGTAGCGCGGTGTTTTCTTCGCGGATGAATCCGCTCCTACAGTCTGAGTTGCAGTGAGGCGCCTGGTCCCACACCGATCTCGTCCCGAATCCCGCCCTGGCGGGCGCCACGGTTTACCGATGCGTGGCGATCCAGATCAACAACCCCGCCTGAAACACCGCGAACGCCACCAGGCAACTGATGGTGAACCGCAACCCCCCATCCTCGCGCTTGAACTTGGCCACGCGTTCTTCCTGCTGGCGCAGTTTGACTTCCTGCTCCTGCAGGTTGTGGTCGGCCAGTTGCAGCATGGTCGCTGCATCCAGGATTTCCACGGGCTGGATCTTCTCGCCGTTCCAGGTGGCAATCAGGTTGCCGGCGGTCAGTTCCTTGTAGCTGCCTTTCATGTGCTGGGCGTCGGTGTAGCTCACTTCGATGCCGTGGGTTTTCAGCACGTGGTCGCGGCGTAGGCGGGCGTCTTCGCCAAGGGCGTCCTTGGCCGCCAGGGTGCCCCCTTCGATGCGGTAGTGTGACCATTTGCGTTGCAGCCAGATCGCCGCCTGGGCCAGCAGGAAGCGGCCCAGGCCACGATTCAAGGGCTCCATGTGCAGGCCGCTGTCGGGGCTGAAGGTAATCGTCTGGGTGTCATGGTTGGCCCATACATCCAGGTGGTTCTGTTCCTTGCGCACTTTTTGCGCGGGCAACTGGATGTCCAGGCGCAGCAGGCTGAAGTGCGTGCTGTGGCGCTCGGCGCGGCCCAACTGCACGAATCGCAGGGGCCGGGCGCCCGTGGCGCGGTCTACCGGCAACGGCACCAGGCGCAGCATCTTGAACTGCTCGGGGGTGACGTCTGCCCACGGCAAGTCCACCGCAGGTGGCGCGGGCGCGGCGTCTTCGGCCACTTCGGGTGACTCTGGGGTGGTTGTCTGGGTCATCACGGCGATCCTCTTCGCGCAAGCCTGCGGGTATCAAACTGGATACCTGCACCGGCTTATCGGCCGTCTTGGCTGGCGCTGGAGGGGGCGGGGTGGGTTTTTCGCGGATAAATCCGCTTGTACCGGCATACCCATCACTCTGTAGGAGCGGATTCATCCGCGAAAGCCACACCGCAGAACATCAGACACACCGCACCGCTTTCTTCGCGGATAAATCCGCTCCTACATGATCGGTTTAGCCACCCACGGGCGCTGACTCGATGAATTTGACCAAGGTGCGGCCCAATTCATCGGCCAATGGCAGGTTGGGGTTTTGGTAGGACTCCCGCTGCTGCTTGGGGTCTGCGGGCACGATGCGCAGCACGTGGTTCATGCCACCGATGGTCACCAACTGTGCATCCGGCTTGGCCGCTTGCAGGGCCTTGGCGTCCTTGATGCTCACCTGCAGGTCGGTGCTGCCCTGTACGATCAACGCTGGCATCTTCAACTGGGCGAAGGCGGCGGCCGGATCCTGGCGGAACAGCGAGATCAGGTACGGCTGCACGCTGGGGCGGAACGCACTGTCCAACGGCGGCTGCACGTCTGGGTCCAGTTGGCCGGCCTTGAGGCGGTCGATCAGTTGGTCGCCGCGCCGCGCCAGGGGCGGGGGCAATTGTTCGTGCAGTTGCTCGCGCAGCACCTGGTCTACCGGGCGGCCGCTGCCGGCCAGCGAAACCACCGCCGCGGCGCCGGCCGGGTTGGCCGCGAGCGAGGCGATCAAGGCGCCTTCGCTGTGGCCCAGGATCACCAGCGGGCCAAAGCGTGGGTCGGCCTTGAGCTTACGGCCCCAGGCCACGGCGTCGGCCACATAGCCTTCCACGCTCAGGGTGCGCTCGTCGGGTGCCAGGGCCTGGCCGCTGGCCACGCCGCGCTTGTCGTAACGCACGCTGGCAATGTTGTTGCGCGCCAAGAAGATCGCCAGCTTGCGCAGGCTGTCGTTGCGCCCGCCCTCGGGGTTGTTGCCGTCGCGATCGGTGGGGCCGGAGCCGGCGATGATCAGCACCATGGGCACGGGCTTGTCCGAGCGTGGTAACAGCAGCGAGCCGTGCAGCACGCCGGTGCCGGTGTCCAGGTCGATGGGGCGTTGCAACACGACGGGGGCGGCCTGGGCGATGCCGGTCAACAGCAGCAGAACGAGGGAAACAACACGTAACATCATCAGGCCACTAGTGGGTAAGGTGTCGATTGGACTAAAGCAGGCGCATTAGGTTCGCCCCAGGGATGAATAGCGCGCCCGGCCTGAGTATACTGGCGGCCTGATTTGATTTGGCTGAATTCGCGGAGCGTCCTGCATGTCCGGCAATACCTACGGCAAGCTGTTCACTGTCACCACCGCTGGCGAGAGCCATGGTCCGGCGTTGGTCGCCATTGTCGACGGCTGCCCGCCCGGCATCGAGCTGTCTGTGCAAGACCTGCAGCGCGACCTGGACCGGCGCAAGCCCGGCACCAGCCGGCACACTACCCAGCGCCAGGAAGCAGACGAGGTGGAAATCCTCAGCGGCGTATTTGAAGGCCGCACCACCGGGTGCTCCATCGGCCTGCTGATCCGCAACACCGACCAGAAGTCCAAGGACTACTCGGCCATCAAGGACCTGTTCCGGCCGGCCCACGCCGACTACACCTACCACCACAAGTACGGTGAGCGTGATTACCGCGGTGGTGGCCGCAGCTCCGCGCGCGAAACCGCCATGCGCGTGGCCGCCGGTGCCATCGCCAAGAAGTTCCTGGCCAAGCAGGGCATCGTCATCCGTGGCTACATGAGCCAACTGGGCCCCATCGAAATTCCGTTCAAGACCTGGGATTCGGTGGAAGACAACGCTTTTTTCTGCCCTGACCCTGCCAAAGTGCCGGAACTTGAAGCCTACATGGACCAATTGCGCCGTGATCAGGATTCGGTTGGCGCCAAGATCACCGTGGTCGCCGAGGGCGTGATGCCGGGCCTGGGCGAGCCGATCTTCGACCGCCTGGACGCCGAGCTTGCCCACGCGTTGATGAGCATCAACGCGGTGAAGGGCGTTGAGATCGGCGCAGGTTTCGCCTGTGTCGCCCAGCGTGGCACCGAGCACCGTGACGAGATGACCCCGCAGGGCTTTCTGAGCAACAACGCGGGCGGCATCCTGGGCGGCATCTCGTCCGGCCAGCCAATCGTCGCGCACCTGGCGCTCAAGCCGACCTCCAGCATCACCACCCCAGGCCGTTCGATCGACGTGGATGGCAACCCGGTGGACGTGATCACCAAGGGCCGCCATGACCCGTGCGTGGGTATCCGCGCCACACCGATCGCCGAAGCGATGATGGCCATCGTGCTGATGGACCACCTGCTGCGCCATCGCGGCCAAAACGCCGATGTGCGCGTTAACACCCCGGTGCTGGGCCAACTGTAGTGCCTGTGGCTGGCGGCGCGCCAAGCGCCGCACTGCCGGTGCCGTACTGGCGCCTGTCCGGGTTCTACCTGTTTTATTTCGCCCTGCTGGGCGCCACGGCGCCGTTCCTGGCGCTGTACTTCGACCACCTGGGCTTTGCCAGCGCGCGTATTGGCGAGCTGGTGGCCATCCCCATGCTGATGCGCTGCGTGGCCCCCAACCTGTGGGGCTGGCTGGGCGACTATACCGGCCGGCGGCTGGCCATCGTGCGCTTCGGCGCAATCTGCACCCTGGGCTGTTTCTCACTGATCTTCGTGAGCAAGACCTACGCCTGGCTGGCGATGGTGATGGCCTTGCACGCGTTCTTCTGGCACGCGGTGCTCCCGCAGTTCGAAACCATCACCTTGGCGCACCTGCAGGGGCAGGCCTCGCGCTACAGCCAGATCCGCCTGTGGGGTTCCATCGGTTTCATCCTGACGGTGGTGGTGATGGGCCGGCTGTATGAGTGGTGGAGCCTGGATGTGTATCCGTATGCACTGGTGACCATCATGGCCGGTATCGTCGTCAGCAGCTTCTGGGTGCCCAACGCGCAGTTCACCGCGCAGGGCAACCGCCTGGCGGGCGATGGCTTCCTGCACCAACTGACCCGCCCCGGGGTATTGGCTTTCTATGCGTGCGTGGCGCTGATGCAGATCAGCCACGGCCCGTACTACACCTTTTTGACCCTGCACCTGGAACACCTGGGGTATGACAGAGGCCTGATCGGCATGGTCTGGGCGGTGGGCGTGGTGGCCGAAGTGCTGATGTTCATGGCCATGAGCCGCCTGCTGACGCGCTTTTCCGTGCGCCAGGTGCTGGCCGCAAGCTTTCTGCTGGCCGCGCTGCGCTGGTGGTTGCTGGGCAGCTACGCCGAGTACCTGCCGTGGCTGATCGTGGCGCAGGTACTGCATGCCGCCACGTTCGGCAGTTTCCACGCTGCCGCCATCCATTTCGTGCAACGCACCTTTGGTGCCCGCCAGCAAGGCCAGGGCCAAGCGCTTTACGCTGCACTGGCCGGTGTCGGCGGGGCGTTGGGCGCCTTGTATTCAGGCTACAGCTGGAACACTCTGGGCCCCACCTGGACGTTCGCCATCGCCAGCATCGCTGCGCTGGCCGCTGCCATGATTATTGTCACGCGCCTGAAAGAGGACAAGGCATGAGCCTTAACCGTGAACACCTGGCCCGGCAAATCATCGATGCCGGGCGCTTTCTCTACGGCCGTGGCTGGTCGCCGGCCACCAGTAGCAACTACTCGGTGCGCCTGTCGGCCAGCCAGGCCTTGCTCACGGTGTCGGGCAAGCACAAGGGCGAGTTGGGCCCGGATGACGTGCTGGCCACCGACCTTGCCGGCAACAGCCTGGAGCCTGGCAAGAAGCCGTCGGCCGAGACCTTGCTGCACACCCAGCTCTACACGTGGAAGGCGGGCATCGGCGCGGTGTTGCACACCCATTCGGTGAACGCCACGGTGTTGTCGCGCCTGACCACGGCTGGCCACCTGGTGTTTGAAGACTACGAGTTGCAGAAGGCCTTCAGCGGCGTGACCACCCACCAGTCCACGGTATGCGTACCGATTTTCGACAATGACCAGGACATCACTCGCCTGGCGAGCAAGGTGCAGCCCTGGCTGGACGCGCACCCCGAGTGCGTTGGCTACCTGATCCGTGGCCACGGCCTGTACACCTGGGGCACGCAAATGAGCGACGCGCTGCGGCAGATCGAGGCGTTTGAATTTCTGTTTGAATGTGAATTGAAAGAGCGCGCCGTCACCGGTCGCTAATAAGAGGAGTTGCCCCCTGATGAGCAGCCTGAGCGTCTACCACCAGTCCCACCCAGACCTTCCCAACAAGGTACTCACCCACCTTGAAGACATCGCCAGCACCCTGGCCGAGCACGGCGTGCAGTTCGAGCGCTGGCAGGCGTCTGCACCCATCAAGCCCGGCGCCAGCCCGCAGGAGGTGATCGCTGCCTACCAGGTGCAGATCGACCGCTTGATGACCGAGCGTGGCTACCTCACCGTCGACGTGATCAGCCTGGACAGCGACCATCCGCAAAAGGCCGAACTGCGCGCCAAGTTCCTCGATGAGCACCGCCATGGCGAAGACGAAGTGCGTTTTTTCGTCGCCGGGCGCGGCCTGTTCAGCCTGCACATCGGTGAGTACGTGTACGCCGTGTTGTGCGAGAAAAACGACCTGATCTCGGTGCCGGCCGGTACGCCGCACTGGTTCGACATGGGCGAGCACCCACACTTCGTGGCGATCCGCCTGTTCAACAACCCGCAAGGCTGGGTGGCCACGTTCACCGGTGAGCAAATCGCCAGCCTGTTCCCTCGGCTGGAAGACTGAGCCATGGCCATCAAAGCCATCCTCACGGACATCGAAGGCACCACCAGCTCGGTGAGTTTTGTGTTTGACGTGCTGTTCCCGTTTGCCGCCAAGCACCTACCCGCCT
This sequence comes from Pseudomonas abieticivorans, assembly GCF_023509015.1. NCBI lineage: Bacteria > Pseudomonadati > Pseudomonadota > Gammaproteobacteria > Pseudomonadales > Pseudomonadaceae > Pseudomonas > Pseudomonas abieticivorans. The sequence continues at coordinate 997,083 of NZ_CP094975.1, read as the reverse complement.
ACGTGCGTGAGCATGCCGCCGAACCTGCGGTGGCCGAGCAGTTGGCGGCCGTGCGGGCCGAGGCGGGCGAGCCGGGCGCTGATGTGCAGCGGGTGATCGAGATCCTGCAGGGCTGGATGGCCGAAGACCGCAAGGCCACGCCGCTCAAAGCGCTGCAAGGGATGGTGTGGGCCCAGGGTTATCACGCAGGCCAGCTAAAAGGCCACGTGTACCCGGACGCCGTCCAAGCGCTCAAGCGCTGGCACGCCGCGGGGTATCAGCTATTCGTGTACTCGTCGGGTTCGGTTCAGGCGCAAAAGCTGATTTTCGGGTGCTCGGAGGCGGGCGACCTGACGCCGTTGTTCAGCGGTTATTTCGATACGACATCGGGGGGCAAGCGCGAGGCGCAGTCTTACGCCACGATCAGCCAGGCGATAGGCATCGCGCCGGATGAGGTGTTGTTTCTATCGGATGTGGCCGAAGAGTTGGATGCCGCACGGCAGTCAGGTATGCAAACTCGGGGATTGGTGCGCAATGGCGAGGTGTTGCCTGGCCACGAGAGTGTGGCGAGTTTTGCGTTGATCGACGTTTGAATGGTAGTGAACCTTTCGCAGATCAATCCGCTCCTGTAGGAGCGGTTTAATCCGCGAACCACTGACTCATGCCGAGTGGTAGGTAGGCAGGGCAAAGCGGTTCTGGCTTTGCAGCATGTTGATTGCTGGCAATTCGCTCGCCTGGCCCGCCAGGTCACGGCGGATGGCGCTGATCACCCAGGTCAGTTGTTCGGCGGTGTGCAGTTGAGCGTACGAAATAGACCTTCTGATCTGCTTCCCTTCGCTGTCACGCAGGGTCAACAGTACCGCGCCATCTGGACGTGGCTGGGTAGTGACGTCGTAACCGGCAAATACGGAAGCGAATTTTTCTTGAATGAAGTTCATGTCAGCTCCTGGCTCTTTGGTTGGCAAACCTGTGAGTAAGGAGTGCAGCGACTGTGCCAGTTTTGAACTTATTAAAAAATCCTTTAAAAACAGACACTTAAAAATTAACAGGATTTTTTGTTTCGTGCAATTTGCATGAAAGGCCTGGTGGCACACTGCAATTTGCTTGGTCGGGGAGGGGGCAATAGACAGGCAGGGACAGATTTTTTCGTATTCCCTACTGTCTATGACAGCGTAAAGGCAATTAGTTCTCTCGTTCGGCACCATAGTCCCACTCTGTTGACCAGTGGCGTGGGGTGCCGGGACAATGCCGCCTATCAAGCCAGCCAGGAGGTTCCCGTGTCAGATGATCAAACCGCTCGCCAAATGAGCCAGGAAGAAGCCGCCGAATTCGCCGAACAGGTGTTCGACGTGGCCCGCAAAGGCGATGCGCAGATGCTCGGCCGTCTGTTGGAAAAAGGCTTGCCGGTGAACCTGCGCAACCACAAGGGCGATACCTTGCTGATGCTGGCCGCCTATCACGGACACCACGAGGCGGTGAGCGTGTTGTTGGCCCACAAGGCCGATCCGGAAATCCGCAACGACAACAACCAGAGCCCTATCGCAGGCGCCGCCTTCAAGGGCGACCTGGCCATGGTGCAGTTGCTGGTAGCGCAGGGCGCCAGCGTCGAAGGTGCCGGTGGTGATGGGCGTACTGCATTGATGATGGCGGCGATGTTCAACCGCACGGCCATCGTCGATTACCTGATCAGCCAAGGTGCCGACCCGCAGGCGCAGGACGCCAACGGCACCACCGCCCTGGCCGCCGCCAAGACCATGGGCGCCCAAGACACCGCCGCGCAGCTGGAAAAACTGCAGGGCTGATACCCAGGGGGCTCGATAAGGGCTATCCTTTGCGCCCTTTTTTGCTCTGCCACAGGTGCCGCGCCATGAAAACCCAACTGATTGAACTCATCACCAAGATCAGCTCCGGTTGCATGGCGCAGGACGAAATCGAACGCGTCGCCGGCGAAGCGGCCCAAGCCTACGCCGACCCGGGCGTCTTTCTGGCCGCCAACCCGGACATCAACTACGACGACACCTTCCCCATCCCCCTGGGCGAATGGGTCGTGGTCGGCAGCCTGCCAGAAACCGTGTTGTTCCAGGCCGACACCTACCCCGACCTGCTGCAACAGATCACCGACTCCTTCGGCCCTGCCGTCACCTTCAACATCAAACCCAAGCAACTGGCCAAGACCGAGCCGCTCACCGCCCTCAACCGCATCCAGGTGCAACTGGGCAGCATGAGCAAGGAAGATGGCGGTTACGTGCTGGTCAACTTCAGCCAGTTGCTGGATGACGAAATGCAGGCCGTACTGGTATTCGGCAACGACCTGCCGCGCGTGCTGGAATTGTGCGCCGAGCTGAACATCGCCGCGGCACCTTCGTTGGAAGCGTTGAAGGTGGCGGTTCACGTTTAAGCTTACTAGGCCTTTTTTTGCGCCGGCTGCGAAGGCGTTCGCTTCAGGTTTCTAGGGAACCCCCACAAACCCCGGCTATCCTAATGAAGGTACCCTCACTTCAAGGAATGTCTCCATGGGTTCTACCTTCAATGGCCTGGTTGGCCTGATTATCCTGGCGCTCGATATCTGGGCGATCATCAATGTGGTCAAGAGCGGCGCCGAGGTCGGGATGAAGGTGCTGTGGGTGTTGCTGATCCTCTTGCTGCCGGTATTGGGCTTGATCATCTGGGCGATTGCCGGGCCGCGGGGCAATGTACGGCTGTAGTCGGCAGGTGAATGATTACGCGGGTTTTTGTTACTCGATACTACAACGCAGAGGCGCCTGAGGGCGCCTTTGTGTTGTCTTATCCCAAGCTGCAGGCCTTGTGCCTGGCGGCCTGCTATTAATTGCATGGCTTTTTCGCGGATGAATCCGCTCCTACGGTAGGCGGCGATTTGTCCGACAAGGCTACGAAATTTTCACGATGCACCTTCGACAATCCCCCGCCTTGTTGCCGCGCCAGACACAAAGGCTGTGCATCGCGTGCGCAATGGTGCACCATTTGCCGCCTCGAAATACCACAACTCCAATTCCACCTGAATCCAATGGATCTTCTATAGACATGGCTATTCCGGACGCCTTGAGTCAAGAGCGGGCCGCCCAGCGCCCGCAACCGACCGTCAAATCGCACCTTGCCTACATATTGCTCAGCGGCGTGGCCATGATGGTCCTGCTGAGCCTGTTGCGCCTGGCACTGTTGATCTACAACCGCGAGATGATCCTCGATACACCGGCCTCGACCTTCGTCGAGGCGTTCGGCAACGGCTTGCGCTTCGACATCCGCCTGGTGGTGTACGTGCTGATCCCGCTGGTACTGGCGCTGCTCAGTGCACGGGCCATGGCCGCACGTGGCCTGTTCCGCTTCTGGTTGACGCTGACCAGCAGCCTGATCGTGTTCTTCGGTTTCATGGAACTGGACTTTTACCGCGAGTTCCACCAGCGCCTCAACGGCCTGGTGTTCCAGTACGTGAAGGAAGACCCGAAAACCGTACTGAGCATGCTTTGGTACGGCTACCCGGTGGCCCGTTACCTGATCGGCTGGGCCGTTGGCACCTGGCTGCTGAGCCTGGTGTTCAAGGGCATCGACCGCCTGACCCGCCCACGCTATGTCAGCGGCGGTGTCGCGGTCCGTGGCGTGGCGCCGTGGTACGCCCGCATTGGCGTGCTGGTGCTGTGGCGCGCTGATCATCGTAGTGGCGGCGCGTGGCACTCTGCGCCAGGGCCCACCGCTGCGTTGGGGTGATGCCTACACCACCGACTCCAACTTCGCCAACCAGTTGGGCCTCAACGGCATGCTCAGCCTGATTACCGCGGCCAAGGCGCGCATGTCCGACGAACGCGACAATATCTGGAAGTCGACGCTGCCGGTGGCCGAGGCCCAGCAAACCGTGCGCGACATGTTGCTGACCAGCAACGACAAGCTGGTGGATGCCGACATCGCCCCGGTGCGCCGCGACTTCACGCCGCCGCCTGAAAACACCCTGCCGATCAAGAACGTGGTAGTGATCCTGATGGAAAGCTTCGCCGGTCACTCGGTGGGCGCCTTGGGTGCATCCGGCAATATCACGCCGTACTTCGACAAGCTGTCCAAAGAGGGCCTGCTGTTCGACCGCTTCTTCTCCAACGGCACGCACACCCACCAGGGCATGTTCGCCACCATGGGCTGCTTCCCCAACCTGCCAGGGTTCGAATACCTGATGCAAACCCCGGAAGGTGCCCACAAGCTGTCGGGCCTGCCGGAGTTGCTGAGCGCGCGTAACTACGACGACGTGTATGTCTATAACGGCGATTTCGCCTGGGACAACCAGTCTGGCTTCTTCAGCAACCAGGGCATGACCACGTTCATTGGCCGCAACGACTTCGTCAACCCCGTGTTCTCGGACCCGACCTGGGGTGTTTCCGACCAGGACATGTTCGACCGCGGTGCCCAGGAACTTTCCAAGCGCGCCGCCACCGGCAAGCCGTTCTACGCACTGCTGCAAACCCTGTCCAACCACACCCCGTACGCGATCCCGGATCCGCTGCCGGTAGACAAAGTCACCGACAAAGGCTCGCTGAACCAGCACCTGACCGCCATGCGTTACTCGGACTGGGCGCTGGGCCAGTTCTTCGAAAAGGCCAAGAAAGAGCCTTATTACAAGAACACCCTGTTCATCGTGGTGGGTGACCATGGCTTCGGCAACGACCAGCAGATCACCGAGATGGACCTTGGCCGCTTCAACGTGCCGCTGCTGCTGATCGCCCCGGGCATGCAAGAGAAGTTCGGCAACGTGAGCCACACCGTGGGCACCCAGATCGACATCGTGCCCACCATCATGGGCCGCCTGGGCGGTGAAACGCGCAACCAGTGCTGGGGCCGTGACCTGCTGAACCTGCCGGAAGGCGACAAGGGCTTTGGCGTGATCAAGCCTTCGGGCAACGAGCAGACCGTGGCCATCATCACCGGTGACCGCATCCTGGTCGAACCCAAGGAGATGCCGGCACGCATGTTCCGCTTCCAATTGGGCGCCGATCCCAAGGCCGAGCCTATCTCCGACCAGCCGGACGAGGCAGACCTCAAGCGCAAGTTGGAGTCGTTTATCCAGACCGCTACCAAGGCGCTGCTGGATAACACTGCAGGCGTTGTGCAAGGCAAATAGGCCTTGATGTGTCAGCAACATGAAAAAAGGCCCCTCGGGGCCTTTTTTCATGTTCGTGCAGGTACATGTGCTGAACGTTGGGGGGCCGGGCAGGTCAAGAGTAGTGAGGTTAATCTCACACGGCTACAGCTGGGTTTGCTGAGGAGATACTAATGAAAAAGTGGGAAATCGCTTTCGTGGATGAACATGGCGATCTGCTCAAGCTGCTGGTGGAGTCCGAGCAGCGTCCTTCAGATGAAGAGGCTGCCAAACATGTGCGCTCGCACTACCGCCCGGTGCTGGACAAGGCCGACCTCAATGATTTCGAAAACCGTACCGAGCAACCCACGGCCAAGGTGTTGAAGGACATGAATGCCATGGAAGTGCGCTCCGTGACCCCGGTCGACTGATTTTCGCGCCCCTGCCAGGCCCCCCTTGGCACGGGCGTTCCCTTCGCGCTACTCTGCAAGCGAGGCAAACGGTTAAACCGCCGCGCTTCACGTCTTGTCAGCTCCATGCTTGTTTCCGGTAATCATGCATTACGCAATCCATTCGCCGTTAGTCAGTCAGCGGAGGTCCGGGAAGTACTGAAAGTCTATCCATCGTATTGAGGAGGACGGTTCATGAGCACAGCCTATCAAGAAGACATCAGCACTCAAGTGCTGCGCCGCATGAAAGAAGGCGGGTTTGATTTCTCCAGTATTCACCCCATCGAGTTCTACGCCGTCTTTCCCGACGAAAAGCGTGCGCGCACGGCTGCCGGGAAGTTTCGCGGTGAATCGCTCAATGCCCAGGTCAGTGAGCGGGACGACGGGGCGTGGCACCTTGAGTTAAGCAAGGTGATGCACGCAACCTATGGTGGCATTGGCGAGTTCGAGCTGGATTTCGAGGCGGTGGTCGCCCCCTTGGGCGGAGAAATCGAAGGCTGGGGTGTAAAACATGAAGTGCGCAGGCCCCAGGCTTAGGGTTTCAGCGTTACAAGAAACGGTCGACCCCAGGGTTGGCCGTTTTTATTTCCAGCATCAACGCCCCTCGTCCAAGCGCCAGGCAAAAAAAGGTTCTTCGCGGAATTCTGGGAAATAGGCACATCATATCCTGCCCGTGCCCGTGCCCGTGCCCGTGCTCTCTGGCCGCTGGCTCTGCTCTTGATCTGCTCTTGATCTGCTTGGCTTTTGATCTTGATTGTATGCCCCATTAAGCGCCCGGGCCGACTGGAGGCGTCGATCAAGCGGCCGGAGGCGTAGCCGCCGGAGACGGAGCCGGAGGAGCTTCTATTCCGGGCCGTCGTCCGCTTGAGCGATGCCGGAGGGAGGGGACCCGTAGCGCAGCGTAGGGCCCAAGCAGGGGCAAGCCTTTTTTGCTTACTTTTTGTGGCGTTTGACAAAAAGTGAGCCGGCGTAAGGCCGGAAAGGTGAAGTGGCCGCGCCCTTGGTAATGGATATGTACATGATTTTTGAAGCATGCTCCGAGGACGGTGGGCATATCCATTGGTTAGGGTGATGCCGAATCACCTTTCCGCCCTTACGGCGTCTTACTTTTTGTCAAACGCCACAAAAAGTAAGCAAAAAAGGCTTGCCCCTGCTTGGGCCCTCCGCTGCGCTGCGGGTCCCCTCCTTACGGCGTCGCTCAAGGGGCAGACGGCACCGGCTATAGAAGCTTGCCGGCTGCCGTCTCCCTCGGCTGCGCCTCGGGCCCTGCGGGCCGCCCCTTGATCGACGCCTCCAGTCGGCCCGGGCGCTTTACGGGGCATACCATCAAGATCAAAAGCAGATCAAGATCAAGATCAAGATCAAGATCAAGTGGCCTCCCCCTAGATAATGGATATGCTCGCAATTCTCAGAAGCAGGATTCCGATGCCTTGCACATATCCATTGGTTAGGGTGATGCCGAATCACCTTTCCGGCCTTACGCCGGCTCACTTTTGGTCAAACGCCACAAAAAGTAAGCAAAAAAAAGCCACCTCGAGCAAGGTGGCGGAAAGGGAATCTGGTTGCCGTAAGAGCTTTCTCACTGGCTTGTAAGAATTATTAACGAAGTAGGCCAGCCAGTGAAATCAACTCTGTCTATGCTGGTCATAGCATTAACCCTGCTTCGCAATGGAGCACGGTGCATTGTGGTGCACTGTCAAGCGCACGGGAATGGTGCGGGTAATTTGTTTTTTTTATTCAAGTGATTGAATTTTAAGCGTTTATGCCGATGGCACGGGCCTTGCGATGGTCTTGGTGTCCGGGTGACAAGGAGTACGGCATGATCCGCACCTATTATGATGAGATGTACGATGCCGGCGGTATTGTCCGCCCGCATTATCGGGAGTTCGCCCGCTGGCTTGCCGAGACGCCCGAAGAGCTCCTGGCCCAGCGGCGGCGTGAGGCCGACCTGTTGTTTCATCGTGCCGGCATCACCTTCACGCTCTATGGCGATGAGCAGGGCACCGAGCGCCTGATCCCTTTCGATACCATCCCGCGCAGCATCCCGGCCAGTGAGTGGCGCGTGGTGGAACGTGGGTGTATCCAGCGGGTAAAAGCACTGAACATGTTCCTGGCCGACCTGTACCACGGCCAGCGCATCATCAAGGCCGGGATCATCCCCGCCGAGCAGGTACTGGCCAACGAGCAGTACCAGTTGGCCATGCAGGGGCTCAACCTGCACCGTGACATCTACTCGCACATCTCCGGGGTTGACCTGGTGCGCGACGGCGATGGCACCTACTACGTGCTCGAAGACAACCTGCGCACCCCCAGCGGCGTGAGCTACATGCTCGAAGACCGCAAGATGATGATGCGCCTGTTCCCCGAGCTGTTCGCCGCCCAGCGCATCGCCCCCATCGACCATTACCCCAGCCTGTTGCTCGACACCCTGAAAAGCTCCAGCCCCATCGATAACCCAAGCGTGGTAGTGCTGACCCCGGGTCGTTTCAACAGCGCCTTTTTCGAACACGCCTTCCTGGCGCGCGAGATGGGCGTGGAGTTGGTGGAAGGGGCCGACTTGTTTGTGCGCGACGACAAGGTGTTCATGCGCACCACCGACGGCCCCAAAGCCGTGGACGTGATCTACCGGCGCCTGGACGACGCGTTCCTGGACCCGCTGGCCTTCAACCCCGATTCGATGTTGGGGGTGCCGGGCCTGCTGGCCGCCTACCGCTCTGGCAATGTGATCCTGGCCAACGCCATCGGCACCGGGGTGGCGGACGACAAGTCGGTGTACCCGTATGTCACCGAGATGATCCGCTTTTACCTCGACGAAGAACCCATCCTCAAGAACGTGCCTACCTGGCAATGCCGCAAGCCTGAAGAATTGTCCCACGTGCTGGCCAACCTGCCAGACCTGGTGGTCAAGGAAACCCAGGGTTCCGGTGGCTACGGCATGTTGGTGGGCCCGGCCGCGAGCGCCGCTGAAATCGAGAATTTCCGCGCACGCCTCAAGGCCCGTCCCAACGCCTACATCGCCCAGCCGACCCTGTGCCTGTCGACGTGCCCGACCTTTGTTGAAAACGGCATTGCGCCGCGGCACATCGACCTGCGCCCGTTTGTGCTGGCCGGGCGTGAAACCCGCGTGGTGCCGGGCGGTCTGACCCGTGTCGCGCTGCGGGAAGGCTCGCTGGTGGTCAACTCATCCCAGGGCGGCGGTACCAAGGACACTTGGGTGGTCGAGGATTAAGGATGCCTGCCAATGTTAAGTAGAACTGCCTCTGACCTGTATTGGATGTCGCGTTACCTGGAGCGGGCGGAAAACCTCGCCCGCATGCTCGATGTCAGCTATTCGTTGAGCCTGATGCCCCAGGATGGTCGCGGTGACGGCCTGCATGAAGTGGCCATGCCACTGCTGATCACCGGCACCCTGGAGGACTACCTGGAGCGCCACGGCCAATTGCACGCCGAACGCTTGCTGCACTTCTTTGCGCTGGACGCGGCCAACCCGGCCAGTATCTACAGCTGCCTGGGCGCGGCGCGGGCCAGTGCCCATGCCGTGCGCGGGCGCATCACCGCCGACATGTGGGAAAACATCAACGCCACCTGGCTGGAGATCCGCGGGATTGCCGAGCAGGGCCTGGGCCGCTATGGCATGAGCCGCTTCTGCGAGTGGATCAAGGAGCGTTCGCACCTGTTTCGCGGGGCCACCTACGGCACCATCATGCGCAACGATGCGTTCCGTTTCATCCGCCTGGGCACCTTCATCGAGCGCGCCGACAACACCTTGCGCCTGCTCGACGCGCGCTACGAAATGTTTGGCGACGCCGCCGAGAACATGGACGACAGCTCGGCGCGCGGGTACTACCAATGGAGCGCCTTGCTGCGCGCGTTGTCGTCCTTTGAGGCGTATACCGAAATCTATCGCGACGCACCCTCGGCTCGTTTCGTGGCCGAAATGTTGCTGTTGCGTGCCGATGTGCCGCGCTCGCTGCGCGCCTGTACCGAAGAGATCGATCAGATCCTCGCGAGCCTGCCGGGGGCCAACGGCCGCCCGGCCCAGCGTCTGGCCGCCGAACTGGATGCGCGACTGCGCTACACCGGTATCGGCGAGATCCTCGACGAAGGGCTGCACGCCTGGCTGACCGAATGTATCCCGCTGGTGCGCCAGTTGGGCAACGCTATCCACAGCTCTTACCTGGAGGCTGTATGAGACTTTCCATTAGTCACGAGACCGCCTATCAATACGAAGACGAGGTGCGCGCCAGCATTCAGTACTTGCGCCTGACGCCCCATGACAGCGACCGCCAGCACGTGCTGAGTTGGCAACTGGACCTGCCCACCTCGATCAAGGCGCAGATCGATCCGTTCGGTAATATCTTCCACGTATTGACCCTGGATCGCCCCCATGACCGCATCGTCATCGGCGCCCGTGGCCAGGTCGAGATCGACGAGAAGACCGAATCCGAGCACGAATCGCAATCGGCTTACCCGTTCCTGCGTTTCACCCGCCTGACCGAAGCCGACGAGGCCCTGCGCGCCTTTGCCGCCAAGGAGTGCAGCAAGCGCCGCGACCGGAGCGGGCTGATCGACCTGATGGGCGCGCTGAATCAGCACATGACTTACACGCCGGGCGCTACCGAAGTCGACACCACGGCCGCCACGGCGTTTGCCGGGCGCGCCGGCGTGTGCCAGGACCACACCCATGCGTTTCTGGCCTGCGCGCGCAGCCTGGGCATCCCGGCGCGCTATGTGTCGGGTTACCTGTTTACCGAAAGCAGCGAACACCTGGCCAGCCACGCCTGGGCCGAGGCCTGGCTGGATGACGCCTGGTACAGCTTTGACGTGACCAACCAATTGGCGCGCCCGGAGCGCCACTTGAAATTGGCCGTAGGCCTGGACTACCTGGACGCTTGCCCGGTGCGCGGCATGCGCCGTGGCGGTGGGTTCGAGCAGATGCATGCCAAAGTGGTGGTCACGCCTGCGCCTTTGATTCGGGTACAGCAGCAGTAACGGCCAGGGTAACGGCGGGGCTGTCACTGGCCTGCCTTGCGCCCCGCCATGTGCTGCAAGTAGCCCACCAGCAACGCCAGCTCTTCATCTGGCAACACCTGCGCGCTGAACCCCGGCATCTTCGCCTGCGGCCAGCGCCGCATGGCTTGCGGGTCACGAATGTAACGCTGCAGAAAACCTTGCGAAAAATACTCGGTCGGGCTGAAGGGGATATTCAGGTCCGGGCCAAACTGTGCGTCGCCCTGACCGTTGAGGCGGTGGCACGCCAGGCAGTTTTTCTGGAATAGCGCGAAGCCCCGGTTGACCGGGTCATCGGCGGCCAAGGCCGGGTCAGGCCGCATGGCCGGGAAGCGTTCGGCCACGCTGGCCAGTTGGCGCAGGCTGGCGATTTGGAAGGGCCACTGCTCGGGGCCGATATGGCCGGCGGCAGGCTCGCTCCAAATAAGGTAAAACGGCCCTGCCGACGGTTTGCCGGGGGCCAGTGGCGGCCAGGGGTGGGCGGGATCTTCCACGGCCAGCCAGGCGCGGGTCTTGCCGGTGGCCAGCAGCGGGGCTGCCGGCAGTTCCGCAGCAAACCCGTCCAGCGCCACGGCCTGCACATGGTCCTGGGCCGTCAGGCCAGGCAGCAGCGCAGCCACGGGCACCACCCGGTAGGTCATGCCGCGTTTATAGGCCACGTCGTCCGGGATGTGCAGCGTGCGCGCCTGCGGGTGCCGGAGCAATTCGGCGCTCTGCCAGGTGCGCGACTGGGTGCCCAGCGCAACCGTCAGGCTGGCGGCAAGGGCCTGGCCTGCCAGCAGCCAGCCGATCAGCAGTAGAAAGAGTCGGATTGGCATAGGCGAAACAGCGCCGCGTTGAGTTCGGTGTAATTGCCGCCATTGACGATATTCATGTAGCCGCGTTGCGCCAAGGTGCGTTCGGCCGACAGGGCATGTTCGTTGGTGTCGCTGTAGATGACCACGGTGCGGTTTTTGTCTTCCACCACGCGCCCTAACTGATAGGCCAGGCCGCGAGTGTCGATTTCCGAGGACATCTTGCGAATCGTCATGTCCACTTGCAGTGAATTGTGGATGTTGCCTGCGGCGAAATCCGAGTCGTTACGCAGGTCGAGTATCAATACGCCGTTGCCGATCTCATCCACCGCATGATCAATGTCGACCACGGCGTGAGCCGCAGTGCACGTCAGCAGGGCGGACAGTGCCGGCAGGACAATCCATTTGCGCATAAACCAATCTCCATCGGGCCAGAGGGAAGATTGGCACACAAGTGCCCAGGCCGGTAGTTGACCGACATTAAAAGTTGATTGCGCTGCTCAACCGAACAGGCGGCTGAGGTTGGGAAGTATCAGGAGCAAGGTGGTTGCGAAAACGATCAGACCTGCCTGGCGAAGCTTGTTGTGTTTGAACATGGCGAGCTGCCTTCTTGTTGTTCTTCCTGAATGCCGACTGCTGGGCTGTGATAGCGCCTGGCCGAGACGTGCACTGTTGCCATTCGAGACGCCGTCGGATCGGAAAATTCCGCTTCGGCCGCGTCCATGACTAACAGTAGGGCCCGCGCGGGCCGTGGCTTAGAACGGTTTTATCTGTATTTAGAGTGAAATTTGATTATTTTGAGATATAGCCCATGGCTATCCCTGAATCAGCACGCAGGCTAGACGCGTCGCGTTGGCCGACTGGTGAATCCTTTCACGTATGACCATTCGTCCGACTGCGCCGAATGGTTGTGACTTGCACGCTACACACCGTCGTACTTGCCATGTGTGAATGATCAAGGCACGCTTCGCCGCTCATTCTCGCCTTTATTCGTGTCGGGTACTTTTATGTCGTTACGCATTTGCATCCTGGAAACCGATGTCCTGCGCCCAGAGCTGGTCGAGCAGTATCAGGGCTACGGCCGGATGTTCGAACAGTTGTTCGCGCGTCAGCCCATTGCGGCCGAGTTTTCCGTATACAACGTGATGAACGGCCAATACCCCCCCGATGATCTGCAGTTTGACGCCTACCTGGTCACGGGCAGCAAGGCCGATTCGTTCGGCAACGACCCGTGGATTCAAACCCTGAAGGCCTTCTTGCTGGATCGTTACCAGCGTGGCGACAAGCTGTTGGGCGTGTGTTTTGGCCATCAGTTGTTGGCGCTGCTGTTGGGCGGCAAGGCCGAGCGTGCGACCCAGGGTTGGGGCGTGGGCGTGCACGACTACCAGGTGCCGGGCCGTGCGCCCTGGATGAGCCCTGAAGTCCAGGAGCTGTCACTGCTGATCAGCCATCAGGACCAGGTCACCGCGTTGCCCGAAAACGCCACGGTGATCGCCAGCAGCCCGTTTTGCCAGTTTGCCGCGTTCCATATCGGCGACCAGGTCCTGTGTTTCCAGGGCCACCCGGAGTTCATGCACGATTATTCCCGCGCGCTGCTCGACCTGCGCCAGCAAAGCCTGGGGCCGGTGGTGTATGACGCAGCCATCGACAGCCTGGGGCGTGAGCACCATGGCACCACGGTGGCGGAGTGGATGATGCGGTTCGTGGCGCACAATCGGTAAATCGTTGGCACTTGGCTCGCGGAAAAATCCGCTTCTACACGGCGTCTGAATTCGCGGATAAATCCGCTCCTACAGAGACGGCGGCGTGCTTTTCGCGGATAAATCCGCTCCTACGGGGTATTCGCGTGCCTCTGTAGGAGCGGATTTATCCGCGAAAGGCCGCACCGCCGATCTACAACCACCCCGACCGCTTGAAGCTCCAATACAACGCCCCGCACCCCACTCCGATCGCCCCCAGCACGGCAAAGTAGCCGTAATGCCAGCTCAACTCCGGCATGTTCTGGAAGTTCATCCCATAGATCCCTGCCACCGCCGTGGGGAACGCCAGGATCGCTGCCCAGGCGGCAAACTTGCGCTGCACGATGCTTTGCCGTGACGACTCCAGCAACAGGCCGATCTCGATGGTTTGCGAGGCGATGTCGCTCATGGTGCCCAGGTCTTCCATCTGCCGGTTGACGTGGATTTGCACGTCACGGAAGTAGGGGCGCATGTTCTTGTCGATGAACGGGAAGTCCAGGCGCTGCAGCTCTTCGCTGATTTCCACCATGGGCGCCACGTAGCGGCGCATGCGCAACAGGTCACGGCGCAGGCAGTGCAGGCGCTGGATGTGTCTTCTTCGTGCAAGGCGCCGCCCAGCACGTTGCGCTCCAGCGCCTCGATCTCGGCGTGGATGGATTCGCTGACCGGCTGGTAGTTCTCCGTGACGAAGTCCAACAGGGCGTACAGCACGAAGTCTTCGCCATGGTCCAACAGCAGCGGGCGCGCCTCGCAGCGCTGGCGCACCAGGGCATAGGAGGCCGAGTGGCCGTTGCGGGCGGTGATGATGTAGCCGTTGCCGGCAAAGATATGGGTTTCGATGAACTCCAGCTTGCCGTCCTGGCGTACCGGCGAATAGGTGACGATGAACAGCGCGTCGCCGAAGGTTTCAAGCTTGGGCCGGCTGTGCTTCTCCAGGGCGTCTTCGATGGCCAGTTCATGCAGGCCGAACTGGCGCTGCAGGTTGGCCAGCTCTTCGGCGTTGGGTTGTTCCAGGCCGATCCACACGAAATGATCAGCCTTGCGGGCCCATTGCGCCCCTTCGTCGAGGCTGATGTTGGTGACTTTCTTTCCGGCGCTGTAGACGGCTGCAGCAACGACTCGACCCATGGTTATTCGCTTCTTGATCTGAGGGCAGTAAAAGCAGGCACTAAATGACAACAGCCTAGCTTGTCCTGCCTGATCAGAGTGGGCAAGGTGTTTGGCAGTTCACGCCACTTGCACGTCGCGCTCCATGGCGTCGATGCACTGTTGCATCTGTTGTTGGCACTGTTGGATCAATTGGGGGATGTCGGCAGCGCTCAGCCCCGTGGTCGGGATCGGTGCAAGCGAACGAATGCTGATCTTGCCGCTGCGCAAGCTGCCCAGGCGCAGGCGCCGGGCGTAGCGGCTGACGCACACCGGTACGATCGGAACGCCGGCGTCAATGGCCATCTGGAACGCCCCGCGCTTGAACGGCATCAGCTCACTGCCTGAATTGCGGGTGCCTTCGGGGAACACCCAGATCGAGGTGTTTTCCTGGGTCAGGGTGCGGGTGGTGGTTTGCAGGGCCTTGCGCGCTTTCGCCGAGTTGCCGCGATCGATCAACACGTTGCCGCCCAGCCAGAACAACTGGCCGAAGAAGGGCACCCACTTGAGGCTCTTTTTGCCGATGCACACCGTGCGCGGCGGCACCACCTTGCCCAGCACGAACAGGTCATAGTTGGACTGGTGGTTGGCCACGATCACGCAACCCGGTGGCTGGTCGAACAGTGGGCCGACCTCAGTCTTCAAGTCCAGCCCCAGGATCTTCACGGCCGGGTGGCCATAGAGGCGGGCGAACAGGCGGCTGTTGTCCGGGTTGAACGGGCGACACAGGCCAATCAGCAGGCCCAGCGCGCCCACCACGATAAAGTGCAGGCCCATCAGAAACATGCGAACAATAAAAAGCATCCCGCGACTCACTTGGCAAAAAGTCGCGGGAGTGTACGGTCGTGCACTGTGTTCGGCAATTGGGTGAAATCTGTTGTCACTCAATAGCTTGGCGATGGGGCCGCTGCTCCTACAGGGAGCGGGGCGTTACGCCAGGTGTTGCTGATCCAGATCGATCGCCCGGTCCAGTGCTTCCAGCAGCGCCCTGCGTACCTTGAGCTTGGTGTTCCTGTGCGCGGTCATGTTGATTTTTTTCAACTGTTGGGCAGCGGCCAGGGCGGTTTCGCGCAATTGTTCAGGCTCGACCACTTTATCCAGGAAGCCGGCGTCTGCCGCGCTTTGCGGGATGAACATCTCGCCATTGATCACCGAGCGCTGGAACGCCGCGCGGCCCAGGCGATCGCGGGCCAACTCGATGCCGGCGTGGTGCATGGTCATGCCGATCTGCACTTCATTCAGGCCAATGCTGTATGGCCCGGCCACGCCGATGCGGTAATCGGCCGACAGCAGCAGGAAGGCGCCCTTGGCCACTGCATGCCCGGGGCAAGCGACGATGATCGGGAAGGGGTGCGACAGCAGGCGGCGGGCCAGGGTGGAACCACTGGCAACCAGGCTGACCGCCTGTTGAGGGCCGGCGGTCATCACCTTGAGGTCGTAACCGCCCGACAAAATGCCCGGCTGGCCAGTTATGATCACGATGGCCCGGTCCTGCTCGGCCCGGTCGAGCGCGGCATTGAAGGCGACGATCACGTCCGGCGAAATGGCGTTGACCTTGCCGTTGTGCAACGTCAGGGTGGCGATGCCATCGTCGAGTTGGTAGTCGATCAGCTCACTCATTGCGCAGTTCCTTATAATGGTTTGGGGCAAACGTTACTCAGCACCATCGTCCCAGTAAAGCGCCGTGACTGACTGCCCGGTCATGCCAGGCTTAAGCGCATGAAAAATATTGAAAAAAACCTTTGCCATCGTCGAGGGTTTCGACTACATTAGCGCGCCTCGACAGACGGAACATGTTTGACGAGATACGGTGAAGTGTCCGAGTGGCTTAAGGAGCACGCCTGGAAAGTGTGTATACAAGAAATTGTATCGAGAGTTCGAATCTCTCCTTCACCGCCATATTCGATACGCTAAAGACCCCTGGAAACCTCGTGTTCCCAGGGGTTTTTTGTATGCGCAAGAAAAAGCCCCTGGCCGAACCTTCAGTTCGACCAGGGGCTGGCAAAGCGCCCAGCGATCACAGGCAATCGCGTGCCGCAGTCTCCAGCGCGCTTCGGGTAAACGGCGAGGCCAGCGGCGCACGCTGGTACAGCGATACTTTGCTGCCCGTCGTGGTCTTGGAAATTTCCAGGATTTCGTCGGCGTTGATCTTGCTCTCAACCACCACGCGGTAGTGGTTCTGGCTACCGGACTTGGTGGTCGAAGGGTGCTCCTTCAGCCATTTGGGGTACACGCACTCGGCGTACGCTTGCGGTGCCTTGCTGGTGCTCAGGGTCACGTTCGGGGTGTTGGGTGCAGAAATACAACCGGCCAATGACATCGCTGCCAGGCCGCAAACAAGTAACAATCGCATCGGGCTCTTCCTTAAACGCTGTAAGGCACTATTTATCGCGAGGGGGCTACATCAGGTGCCCCCATTATATCGACTGATGCCCTGCAAGGTTGACTGAAGAGTTGATAGTTTATATCGATGCTTTCAATGACTTGCGCTCGGTTGCGCGATCTTTTCCGGCTGCTTGGCCGGGGCGCGGCGGACCAGCGGCCAGAACAGCTCTTCCTGCCAGCTGGCGGTGCGCAGGTTTTCGATGCCATAGGTGGCTGGCCAGCGGCGGGTGATGTGCGCGGTGCCGAACAGTACGTCCCAGAAAAACAGCAGGTTGCCGAAGTTGCCCTTGTAATGGGTGATGCCGTCGTCGGCGTTCAAACCGTGATGGGCGGCGTGGGTGCTGGGGGTGGAGATGATGCGCTCCACCAGCCACATCAGCGGGCGCAAGGCTTTTATGCGGTATAGGTGGCGGTCCCAGGCCACGCTGCTGTGGGCCGAGAAAATCACCAGCATCTTCAATATCAGGTAGCCGTAGTACACCGGGCCCAGGCCCATGTAGATCAGGGCACCGGAAAACCACAGCGCGGGCATCAACAAGTAATAGAAGCTGTTGTTGCGGTACACGATGCGGATGCTCATGTACGGCGCGGAATGGTGGGCGCGGTGCAGGGCATACAAGAACGGTACCTTGTGGGTCAGGCGGTGCCACCAGTACTGGGTCATGTCGTCGAACACCAGCAGCAGGCCGAAGCCGGCCAGCCAGGGCAGGTCGGCCAGGCAATTTTTCAGGTGTGGCGCGAGGTGCTCAAGCAGGGTGGCGCTGAGCAACATCACCAGCGGGAAGGTGATGCCCAGCAACACACTGGAACCGACGATTTCGATCCAGGTGTCACGGCGCTGGGCGGTGGGCTGGCGAAAGCAGGCGCAGGCCAGTTCCAGCAGGATGAATGCCAGGAATATTCCGGCGATGATCAATGTGGGGTTGCTGGCGAGTGCTGTTGTTGTTTTCATAGCCATCTCTGTTCGGGCCCCGCAGGGCGGCACGAACCATTAGAAGTCATGGCGTGGCAGGGCTCTATGCGCGAAATGGACAGAATCACCCCCCAAGCGGCCAATGCACGCTCGCCGCGGGTGCACCGTGGTCGGCTGGGCCATGTGCTGGAGCGCTACCTGGACAGCCTGCAACTGCCCGGCCGCGAAGACTACAGCGTGCTGGCGCTGGAGCGGTTGTGGCGGGACGCGGCGCGGCATGACCCGGCCATTGGCCTGAACCTGTATGCCCGTTTCACTGCGCAGGATGTACACGTGCTGGCCCACGCAAGCCTGTACTGCGCCAACATCGAACAGGCCTTGCGCAACTGGGCGCGCTACGCCCCCTTGGCTTCGGACATGGACCGCCTCACGCTGCTGGAGGACCCGCACGGCGCGGGCATCGAACTGCACATCGATGCCCCGGCCAGCCTGACGCGCTATGTGGTGGAACATTATTTCGTGATGGCCTTGACCCAGTTTCGCCGCGCCACCGGCATTACCGTGCAGCCGAGCCGCAGCTGTTTTGCCCATGCCCAACCGGCTTACTCGGCGCAGTACCGGCCCTGGTTTGGCGAGCAGGTGGCGTACGGTGGCGGGCACAACCGTATGTATTTCGATGCGGGCACCTTGAGCTTGCCATTGCTCACCCGCCACAGCGGCATGCTGGAGGTGATCAACCAGGAATTGGACCGGCGCCTGGCACGCCTGCACACCCTGAGTGGCTGGGGCGGCAAGGTGGCGGCCGGCATCTGGCAAAGCTTTGCCCAAGGCCGCTTGCCCACGCTGGAGGACCAGGCGGCGGCCTTGCATCAAAGCCCGCGCACCTTGCGGCGCCGGTTGGAAGAAGAAGGCCAGACGTTTCGCCAACTGCTGGACCAGGTGCGTGGCCAGCAGGAGCAAGCGCTTGAGTTGCAGGGTGAGAGTAGCGCGGCAATCGCCGAGCAACTGGGCTACAGCGACGTGGCGGCTTATCTGCACGCGCGCAAGCGCTGGCGGGGGATGGCCTGAGCGTTATTGATCACAAAGCGCTCAGGCCTGCTGCATCCGGTCGTTCAATTTGTTGAAGGTGCGGCTGTCGGCCACCGCGGTCAATTTGCGCCCGTCCTTGAAGGTGGCGACAAAGGTCACTTCTTCTTCCTTGCCGCCCAGCCACAGCCCGGCCACCAGGCCCACGGGGCCTAGCACCAGGGCGCCGGCCACGCCCCAACCCAGGGCGCCGCCCAGGCTGCGGCTGGTTTCGTGGTTGGCCACGGTAATGTGCTTGATCCGGTTGACCGGGATCTTCTCGCCCGGGGAGGGGCTTTCAATGGTCTTGAGGGTAAGCGATCCATCGCGGTAGTCGCCGTCACACTGCAAGAAATCACCGGCTTTTATTGTGAGCTTCATGGTGGGATTTCCGAGGAAGGGATTAAAAGTCCAACACTCTGAATAGCTCATAACGCCGGCAAGTCAATGATGGCCGCGACCGCCAGTAGTGTGTCAGGCGCTGGCCGGATGAACGGCCTTGCGCGCCAAACGCCGTTTGGCCACCGCCCACGTCAACAGGGCGAGCAGGCTGATGGCGCTGCCGGCGGTCACGATGCCAGTCCAGCCATAGGGTTGGTACAACTGCGCGGCCAGCGTGGAGCCCAATGCGCCGCCAATGAAATAGCACGTCATGTAGCCGGCGTTCAGGCGGTTGCGCGCATCGGGGCGCAATGCGTAGATCGCGTTCTGGTTGCTGACGTGCACCAGTTGCACGGCCAGGTCCAGCACCAGCACGCCCAGCAGCAAAGCGGCCAGTGATTGGCCGGCAAACGCCAGCGGCAGCCAGGTCGCCAGCAACGCAATCAGGCCCAGGGTGGTGGCGATTTCGCCCTGGCCTTTGTCGGCCAGGCGCCCGGCGGCACTGGCAGCCAGGGCGCCGACTGCCCCGGCCAGGCCGAACAGGCCGATCACGCCGTCGGTGTAGCCATAGGGTGGGGCGGCCAGCAGGAAGGCCAGCGGAGTCCAGAACAAGCCGAACAGGCAGAAGCTCAACAAGCCCAGGAAGGCGCGCACGCGCAGTACCGGCTCCTCGACGAACAGGCGCAAGACCGAGCCCAGCAATGCCGGGTAGCGAAGGCCTGCGTGCACCCGCCGGGGTGGCAACGCACGGGCCAGGCACAGTGCGCAGATCACCAGTAGGGCAGCCGCTAGCAGGTAGATGGCCCGCCAGTCCCCCGCAGAAGACGCCAACCCTGCCGCCGTGCGCGCCAGCAGGATGCCCAGCAGCAGGCCGCTCATCAAGGTGCCCACCACCCGGCCACGGGTTTGCGCGCTGGCCAGGCCAGCAGCCATCGGCACCAGCACTTGGGCCACCACCGAGAATAGCCCGGTCATGGCCGTGCCCAGCAACAGCATGGGCAGGTTGACGGCAAATGCGCTGAGCACCAGGCCGGTGGCGCTGAGCAACGTCATGCTGACCACCAGCCGACGTTGTTCGAACAGATCGCCCAACGGCACCAGCAAAAACAGCCCGGCGCCGTAGCTCAGTTGTGCGGTGATGACGATGCTGCCGGCCACGGCGGTGCTCAGGCCGAACTGCCCGGCCAAGGTGTGCAGTAACGGTTGGGCGTAGTAATTACTGGCCACGGCCAGGCCGGTGGCAATGGCCATCAGCAGGATCAGCGCACGGCTCAAGGGTTTGTCGCTCATGGCGGTCTCGATGCAGTTGAAGTTAAAACGATTGTCGGCAATGCTGAGCCATGACACCAATGTATTGTTTTCATGTGATCGATCTTGAAACGAGATAGCGCAATGAACCTCAAACAGCTCGAATATGCCTTGGCCGTGGCCGAGGAGGGCAGCTTCACCCGCGCCGCCGAACGCTGCCACACCGTGCAGTCGGCGCTTAGCCACCAGGTCGCTCGCCTGGAGGCCAACCTGGGCACGGCGTTGTTTGAGCGAACCTCGCGGCGGGTCAACCTGACACCGGCAGGCGAAGCCTTTGTCCGCAGCGCGCGCACGGCGCTGGAGGCCACGAGGCGCATAGCCGACGAAGTGGCCGCTGCCTGCGGCGAGGTGCGGGGCAGCCTGGCCATCGGCATGATTTCGTCGCTCACCGAACTGGACCTGGTGCAGGTGCTGGCCGACTTTCATCACCAATACCCGCACGTGGCCATCCGCTTGAGCGTGGGCAACAGCGAGTGGTTGATTGACCAGGTGCGTGGCCGGCGCATGGACTTGGCGTTTATCGGTGTGTGGCCAGGCGAAGTGATCACCGGCGTGGCCCACCGGCTGCTGGCCGAAGAGGAGTTGGTGGCGGTGTTGCCGCCCGATCACCCGTTGGCAAGCCTGGCACGCGTGCCGCTGGCGGAGCTTGAGCACCAGCCGCTGGTCGACTTTGCGGCCGGCAGCGGGGCCCGGCGCCAGACCGACGAGGCATTTGCCGCCCTGCGCCTGCAACATAACGTGCAATTTGAAGTCAGCGACGTGCGCCTGGTGGAGCGCTTCGTGCAGCAACGGCTGGCCGTGGGCTTGGTGCCGGCCCCCATCGCGGCAGGCTTTGCCGGGGTGGTGGCGGTACCGGTGTGCGATGCGCCGGTGCGGCGCCTGTATGCCATTTGGTCGAACACGCCGACCCCAGCGGCCACCGCCTTGGTGGCCTTGCTGGAACAGACCCTGGCTCAGGCGCCAAAGCCGCCGTCGATGGTCAGGCTGGCGCCGGTGATATAAGCCGCCTCGGGGCCTGCCAGGTAGGCGACGAAGCTGGCGATTTCTTCGACGTGGCCGTAGCGTCCCACTGCCATGTAGCCCATCAGGCTCTCGGCGAAGTCGCTGTCGGCCGGGTTCATTTCGGTGTCCACCGGGCCCGGCTGCACGTTGTTGATGGTAATGCCTTTGGGGCCCAAATCACGCGCCAGGCCCTTGACCAGGCCTACCAGCGCCGACTTGCTCATGGCATACACGCCACCGCCTGCGAAGGGCATGCGGTCGGCATTGGTGCTGCCGATGTTGATGATGCGCCCACCTTCCTTCATGTGCCGGGCTGCTGCCTGGGTCGCCACGAACACGCTGCGCACGTTGATGGCCAGGGTACGGTCGAAGTCTTCCAGGCTGAAATCTTCCAGTGGGCCGACGGCCAGTACGCCAGCGTTGTTGACCAGGATGTCCAGGCCACCAAAGGTGCTAACCGTGTCGTCAACCGCCTTTTGGATGGCTTGGGCGTTGGCGCTGTCGGCGTGGATGGCCAGGGCCTTGCCACCGCTGGCGGTGATGCTGTCACGCAGTTCGTGGGCGCGCGCTTCGGAGCTGACGTAGGTGAAGGCCACGGTGGCGCCTTCGCCAGCCAGGCGTTTGACGATGGCGGCGCCGATGCCGCGCGAACCCCCTTGTACCAATACCACTTTGCCATTGAACGTTTGAGTCGACATGAGTGTGCTCCAGGGTGCCGTGGCAGGAGTGCCAGCGGTTGATGGAGCCTAGTATCGATGGTGGATTACGCACCGGGTAGACCGTAAGTGCGTTAGTCTGAGTAAACCAAAAGTTTATAGTGTGGCCCATGGAATCGTTCAGCAGCATCGAATGCTTTGTGCGCAGCGCCGAGGTCGGCAGCTTTGCCGAGGCTGCCCGGCGCTTGAGTTTGACCCCGGCTGCGGTAGGCAAAAGCGTGGCAAAGCTGGAAGCGCGAATGGGCGTGCGGCTGTTTTTACGCAGCACCCGGCGCCTGGCCCTGACCGAAGCCGGCCAGCGCTTCCTGGAAGAGGTGGGGGCCAGCTTCAGCATCATCCAGAACGCCATCGCCAACCTTGCCAGTGCCGAGGGCCAGCCGGCGGGCACCTTGAAAGTCAGCGTAGGCACGGTGTTCGGCCGTCTTTACCTGGTGCCGCTACTCGGTGAATTCCTGAGCCGTTACCCCGCCATCACCCCGGACTGGCACTTCGACAATCGCCAGGTCGACCTGATTGGCCAGGGCTTCGATGCGGCCATCGGCGGTGGCTTCGACCTGCCCCTGGGCGTGGTCGCGCGCAAGCTGGCGGTGGCCCATCGGGTGTTGGTGGCGGCGCCTGAATACCTGGCCGCGCGGCCGGCCATCAGCCACCCCGACGACCTGCACGCCGCCGACGGCATCCTGATCCGCTCGCCGCAAACCGGCAGGGTGCGCCGTTGGCCGCTGACCCACCGGGTGCAGGGGCACAGCGCGCTGAACATCAAGGTGCGCATGACCCTCAGCGACTCGGAGGCGGCCTGTGCCGCGGCCGAACAGGGCCTGGGCATCGCTTTGGTGAGCATGCCGTTCGCCTTGGGCTATTTGCGCCGGGGCAGCCTGGTGCGGGTGTTACCGGATTGGTACGTGGATGACGGCAGCATTTCCCTGTACTACGCCGAGCACAAATTGCTCCCGGGCAAGACGCGGGTATTTATCGACTACGTGATCGAGCAGTTCGCGGCACGGGGCTGGGGGCGGGCGTTCAGCGCGGTGTGATGGGCGCGCGGCTCAACACACCTGCACCACCTCATGCACCTGCCGAACCCCAGCCACAACGATCGTTACCTCGTCACCCACCACTTTGCCGAGCAAGCCCTGGCCCAGCGGCGAGCGCGGGGTGATCACCGTTACCAGGCGGTGGGCCTGGGCGATGGTCAGCCCAGCCGCTTCCGGGCCCAGGAACAGCTCGCGCACTTCGCCATTTTCCGACGCCAGGCTGACCAGCGCGCCTACCTGAATGCCCCGTGATTCGTCGTAGTCGCGCAGGCTCAGGTTTTCAAACAACACCAGTGACTGACGGATCTCCTCCATGCGCCGAGCCTGACCGGTCGCCAGGTAGGAAGCCTCCAGGCCCAGGGTGTCGTACTTGTTTTCGGCGACGTTTTCTTCATGGGTCGCGGTTTCGTAAGCGGTCTGGGCCGCGCGGGTGATCACCGCCAGGTCCTGTGCCAGGCGTTCGACGATGCGCGATAACAGCTGGGTTTTATCCATGTCAGTTACAGAACTTGAGCACATTGGCGCGGCTTTTCTCGCTGGGGGCGGTCTGGTCCTGCTGCAGCCAGAACTGGCATTTGGGGCTGGCCAGGGCGCGGCCGTCGCTACGGGCCTGATCGTCGGCCTGTTGCTGTTCCTGTTTGCGTAAGGTGTCTTTGTATTGCTGGAACATCTGGGTTTCACCTTCGGGCGGCAAGGGCGGCGGCGCGGGTACCGAGGCCGAGGGGGCTGCATGGGTCAGTGGCAGCGGGGTGTCGACGCCCAGTTTGAACAGTAGCCAGCCGGTCAGCAAAATGGCCATGACGCCCAGCCAGAGGCCGGCCGCGATGCAGCCCACCAGTTGCAGCGGTTTCAAGGTCACGTGCAGCATACGTGGGCGGGTACGGTAGGGCATGGCGGCCTCCTGGCAGGCATGGGCTGGGCTGTAAGGCAATTGTCGCACGTGGGCGCGATTGATTTAAGGTCGATGCCCTTCTGTCGCGGGGCATTTATGCGGACAATGGCGCTATTTGCGCACAGGCTGAGTCATGCAAACCCCGATCACTACCACCTGGGATGTGTTTTGCAGCGTGGTCGACAACTTTGGCGACATCGGCGTGACCTGGCGCCTGGCGCGGCAATTGGTGGCCGAGCACGATGTAGCGGTGCGCTTGTGGGTGGATGACCTGGCGGCCTTCGTGCGGCTCTGCCCCACGGCCGATGCCAACGCCGGGCAGCAATGGCAGGCGGGGGTGCAGGTGTGCCGCTGGTCGGCCGATTGGCAACCCACCACAGTGGCCGACGTGGTAATCGGCGCGTTTGCCTGCAAGCTGCCGCCCGACTACGTTCAGGCCATGAGCCAGCGGGCGACGCCGTCGCTGTGGTTGAACCTGGATTACCTCAGTGCCGAGGACTGGGTCGAGGGCTGCCACGCCTTGCCCTCGCCACAGGGCAAAGGCTTGCAGAAGTTTTTCTTTTTTCCGGGCTTCACCGCGAAAACCGGCGGGTTGTTGCGCACCCGGGGCTTGATCGAGGCGCGCCGGGCTTTCCAGCAAGACCCGCAGGCACGTCAGGCGTTTCTGAAAAACCTGCAGGTCAACCCGCAAGCGGGGGCGCGCCTCGTGTCATTGTTTGCGTACGAAAACCCGGGCCTGGGCGATTGGTTGCAGGTGATGGCCGGTGACAGTCGCCCCACGCATTTACTGGTGCCCCAGGGGCGCGTGCTGGGTGATGTGGAGCGTTGGCTGGGTGTGGCGGCCATGCCGGTGGGGGCGGTCGAGGTGCGCGGGCAGCTCACGGTGCAGATTATGCCGTTCGTCGCACAGGACGATTACGACCGCCTGTTGTGGAGCTGCGAGTTCAATGCGGTGCGCGGCGAAGACTCCTTCGTGCGTGCGCAATGGGCGGGGGCGCCGCTGTTGTGGCACATCTACGAACAGGAGGAATACGCCCACTGGGAAAAGCTCGAAGCGTTCCTGGCGCGGTATATCGTCGGTTTGTCGCCCGCAGCTGCCCAGGCACTGACCAACTTATGGCGCGCCTGGAACCAAGGGCAGGCCGCGGGCCAGAGCTGGCGCGGGGTGCTGGAGCACTGGCCAGAGCTGGCGTTGCATGCCGAAGGCTGGTGCGATCAATTGGCCGCTCAGCCTGATCTTGCCGCAGCGCTGGTGCAGTTTTACCGAAATTGGATATGATACGCGGCCTAGAAATTTGTAAATCCATCCAAATTCGGATAATCGTAATGAAAACTGGTAAAGAACTGAAACCCGGTACCGTGATCCGTCTGGAAAACGACCCATGGCTGGTTCAG
The DNA here is from genome assembly GCF_023509015.1 of Pseudomonas abieticivorans. Taxonomy (NCBI): domain Bacteria; kingdom Pseudomonadati; phylum Pseudomonadota; class Gammaproteobacteria; order Pseudomonadales; family Pseudomonadaceae; genus Pseudomonas; species Pseudomonas abieticivorans. The sequence continues at coordinate 971,798 of NZ_CP094975.1, read as the reverse complement.
AAAGCTGAATTCACCAAATCGGGCCGTAACAGCGCGATCATGAAGACCAAGCTGAAAAACCTGCTGACCGGCTACAAGACTGAAATCGTCTACAGCGCCGATGACAAGCTGGACGACGTGATCCTGGACCGTAAAGAAGCCACCCTGTCGTTCATCAGCGGTGACACTTACACGTTCATGGATACCACTGACTACACCATGTACGAGCTGAACGCCGAAGACATCGAATCGGTTCTGCCTTTCGTTGAAGAAGGCATGACCGACGTCTGCGAAGCCGTGTTCTTCGACGAGCGCCTGGTTTCGGTAGAGCTGCCGACCACCATCGTGCGTCAGATCGACTACACCGAAGGTTCCGCTCGCGGCGACACTTCGGGCAAGGTCATGAAGCCTGCCAAACTGAAGAACGGTACCGAGCTGAGCGTGGCCGATTTCATCGAAATCGGTGACATGATCGAGATCGACACCCGTGAAGGTGGTTCGTACAAAGGCCGCGCCAAGTAATATTGGCCCTGCTTGCGAACGCAAAAAGCCCGACCATGAGTCGGGCTTTTTTGTGCGCGCTTGGTTATCCAGGCGCAGCGGTCAGACGCTGACGTGCAGGCGTACGTCCACGTTGCCACGGGTCGCGTTCGAATACGGGCACACCTGGTGCGCCGCGTCCACCAACGCCTGGGCGTCAGCCTGTTCCAGCCCCGGCAGGCTGATGCGCAAATCGATGTCCAGGCCAAACCCACCCGGGATCTGCCCGATGCCGACTTCAGCGGTGATCGAGGCGTCGTCCGGGATCTTGCGCTTGCTTTGCCCTGCCACGAACTTCAGCGCGCCAATGAAGCACGCCGAGTAGCCCGCCGCGAACAGTTGCTCAGGGTTTGTTGCAGCGCCGCCAGCGCCACCGAGTTCTTTGGGGGTGGCCAGCTTGACGTCCAGGATATTGTCGCTGGAGATGGCGCGGCCGTCACGGCCACCGGTTGCGGTTGCTTTTGCGATGTAGAGCGCTTGCATGGTGACACCTCGAAATGCGGATCAATGTATTGCGCTAATGTTTTGCGCGCTAAGTAAGTACGCTTTAAAATTAGCGCGATAATAGTTTGCGTGCAAGATAAATTTTCAAGGCAGTCGATAAACGGTCGGTGCCCCCCATGAGCGGATTTATCCGCGAAGGTCGCGCCCAGCTCTTGCAGACGAACAACCTGGCGACCTTTTCGCGGGTAAATCTGCTCCTAATGGCCGTCCGACAAATTACCGCGCAGTTTCAGCAAGTCCTGCTGCAACGCTTGCAATTGCGCCACGCTCTGCCCGCTGGCGCTCAGAATGCACTGCGGGATGCCCTTGGCCTGCTCGCGCAGTTCTCGGCCCTTGTCGGTCAGTTCCACGATCACCACGCGCTCGTCTTCACGGCTACGGGTGCGGCTAAGCAAGCCTTCGGCCTCCAGACGCTTGAGCAGGGGGGTCAGGGAGCCGGGGTCGGTGAGCAAGCGGGCGCTGATTTCGCCCACGGTCATGCCGTCTTTTTCCCACAGCACCAGCATGGTCAGGTACTGCGGGTAAGTCAGGCCCAGCGCTTGCAGCAGCGGCTTGTACACCTTGGTCATCAGCAGGGAGGTGGAATAAAGGGCAAAGCACACCTGGCTGTCGAGCAGCAGATCATCGCAGTGGCCTTCGGCAGAGGCGGAAGTCGGGCGGTCGGCGTTCATGCTGATCCTTGATTCTGTGGTGCGAGCGAATTTTGCATCGCGTTATTTAATGCGCCAGCTTATCGTTGTTCAATTGTACGACTCTTGGTGGTTCGAGCGCTAAAGGCGTGTGAGAGTTCGGTCGATCTTTGCGCTAGCATGCGCCGTTATTAGCCGTGGGAATGTGTACATGATCGAGTGGGTGCTGTTTGCGCTGCTGGGGGCAGGGCTGGGTACTGTCGGTGGGCTGTTCGGCATTGGTGGTGGCCTGATCGCGATCCCGGCCTTGAGCGTGTTGTTTAACCTGGACCAGCAACTGGCCCAAGGCACCTCCCTGGTGATGGTGGTGCCCAATGTACTGCTGGCACTGTGGCGCTATCACCAGCGCAACCGTATCGAGGCTCGCCATGCCGTGCCGCTGGCGATGGCAGGTTTCGTTTGCGCCTGGCTGGGCTCACTGTGGGCGGTGGGCCTGGATGCGCAGAAGATGCGCCTGGGTTTCGTCGCCTTCCTAGTGGTACTGGCCGGTTGGAGCCTGCTGCTGACTTATCTGCGTTCGCGCCCGCCCAGTGCACAGATGCGTTACCGCTGGCCTTGGCTGGGCGTGTTGGGGGGTGTTTCCGGGCTGCTGGGCGGGGTATTCGGGGTGGGCGGCGCGGTGGTGGCCACACCCGTGCTGACGGGCGTGTTCGGTACCACCCAAGTGGTGGCCCAGGGCTTGGCGCTGGCGCTGGCCGTACCCAGCACCGGGGTCACCCTGGTGACCTACGCCGTGCACCACCACGTGGACTGGAACATGGGCATACCCCTGGCCATCGGTGGTTTGTTGAGTATTGGTTGGGGGGTGAAAGTGGCGCACGCCTTGCCGGAAAAACACTTGCGTGCGCTGTTCAGCGGGTTTCTGGTGCTGTGCGCAGCGATCCTCGCCTTTAAAGTTTAAAACCCTCGGCAATGTGCTCGGCCAGGCATTCGGTCATGGACGACTGGGTGGTGGCGTTGCGCAACAGCATCACGCTGGCCATGGGCAGCTGCGGCAGGCCTTCGGCTTCGCCCAGTATGCGCATGTCCGAGGTGATCAGGCTTTGCAGTTGCGCCGTCACTGCCAGCCCGGCACTGACCACCGCCATGATCGCCGCCAGGCTTGGGCTGCTGTAGGCCACCCGGTAGGGCTTTTGTTGGGCATCCAGGGCATTGCAGGCCCAGATCCGGCAGAAGCAATCGGTGTTGAACATCGCCAGCGGCACCGGGTTCTGCTCGTGGGGGTTAAACCCCACCGCCTGCGCCCACACGAAGCGCTCGTGGCGCAGCATCTGGCCGATTTCGCTGCCAGGCTCGCGGGTCACGATGGTCAGGTCCAGATCCTTGCGCTGCATCAACTGCTTGGAGCTTTCGCAGTGCACCTCCACTTGCACCAGTGGGTAGGCCTGGGCGAAGCGCGAGAGGATGCCGGGCAGAAAACGCATGGCGTAATCGTCCGGGGTGCCGATGCGCACCGTGCCGACCATGTGTGGCTCACGCAAGGTACTGAACACTTCCCCATGCAACTTGAGGATGCGCCGCGCGTAGCCCAGCAGGATCTGGCCCTCGGCGGTCAGGCGCACCTGGCGCCCATCGCGCTCGAACAACTGGCGCTGCAGCACGTCCTCTTCCAGGCGTTTCATTTGCATGCTCACCGCCGACTGCGTGCGGTTGACCGCTTCGCCAGCCTTGGTGAAACCGCCTTCGTCGGCGATCGCGACAAAGGTGCGCAGGATCTCCGAGTCGATGCTTTGATACTGGGACATTCATCAATCTCCGAGATGTGAGCCATAAGAAACATTCGTTGGATTGATCTTAGCCCCGGCGCGAGACTTGAGCCATCCCCAACAGGAGGGCAATGCGATGAAAGGTCAAAAAGGTTACGTACTGCTTCACAAGGGCTCGGCTTTGCGCTTTTCGTTGCGCGGCTTGATCCACACCCTCCAACGCTGGCGGCAACTGGCCTGGGAGCGAAACGAACTGGCACAGATGAGCGACGACGCACTCAAGGACATCGGCATGAGCCGCGCCGACGTTACCCGCGAAACCGAGCGGCCGTTCTGGGACGATCCGATGAAGAAATGACAATCCCCAGGGTACCCCTGCTACTGTTAGGGCATGTTCACAAGGAGTGATGCATGCCCAGCCCCTTATCCCTGACCTTGGAGCAAGCTCGTCGGCTGAGCCTGGCAGCCCAAGGTTTTGCTCAACGCCTGCCGGGCGCGGCCATCACCGGCCGGCAATTGAGCCAACGGGTCGAGCGCCTGGGCGTGGTGCAGATCGATTCGGTCAACGCCTTGGTGCGCTCCCACTACCTCCCGTTGTTCTCGCGCCTGGGCGAGTACCCCCGTGACACGTTCGATCAGCTGGCCTGGGGCAACAAGCGCCAGCGCCGGCTGTTCGAGTACTGGGGGCACGAGGCGTCCCTGCTGCCCCTGCAGCTCTACCCGCTGATGGCGTGGCGCATGGCGCGGGCGGCACGCGGCAAAGGCATTTACAAGGAACTTGCGCGGTTTGGCCACGAACAGCAGGCCACCGTCGAACGGGTGTTCGCCGCCGTGGTGGAGCAGGGCGCCTTGGGGGCTGGCAGCCTGTCTACTCGCCAGGAGCGCGCGGGACCCTGGTGGGACTGGAGTGCGGAAAAGCACGCGTTGGAATGGCTGTTTGCCGCAGGCCGCGTGACGGTGGCCGGGCGCCGGGGGTTCGAGCGCCTGTACGACTTGCCCGAGCGCGTGCTGCCGGCCGCTGTGCTGGCGCAACCGGTACCGGACGAGGCCCAGGCCCAGCGCGGCTTGCTGCTGCATGCGGCCTCGGCCTTGGGCGTGGCCACCGAAAAGGACCTGCGTGACTACTTTCGTTTGGCGCCCGGCGACAGCCAGCAGCGCCTGCGCGAGCTGGTCGAAGACCGTCAATTGCAGGTGTGCCAGGTGCAGGGTTGGCGCCAGCCCGCCTATTGTCCGCGCCAGGTCCGGGTGCCGCGCAAGGTCGAGGTCAGCGCCTTGTTGTCACCCTTCGACTCGCTGGTGTGGGAGCGCGAGCGGACCGAGCGGCTGTTTGATTTTCGCTACCGGCTGGAGATCTACACCCCGGCGCACAAGCGCGTGTACGGCTACTACGTGCTGCCTTTCTTGCACAACGAACGCATCGTCGCCCGCGTCGACCTGCGTGCCGAACGGGCCCGGGGATGCCTGGCGGTGCATGCCGTGCACGAGGAAAGTGCCGGCCTCGATGAGGCTGCCATGTACGCCCTGGCCGAGCACCTGGAGAGCATGGCGCGCTGGCTGGGCCTTGAGCGTGTGCAGCTCAATTGCCCAAGGCCTGCGGCAGAGCGGTTACGCTCGCTGTTGGCAGCGGCCTGAGGCGTTTATTTTATTTGCGACGGCCTCTGGTGCAACACCGGGGCGAGCCGTTAATGTGCTGCAAAGAATAAAGCAGCAAGGGGGGCGCACATGAAGGTCATCTGGGGGCTGGGCAAAGGCTTGACCGTACTGTTCTGGTGGGTGGTTTTGCTGAACCTGCTGATGCCCATGCCGCACCCCTTCCACCTGTTGCTCAACCTGGCCGGTGCCCTGTTGTTATTCGTGCATGCTGTGGAAGTGCTGTTGTTTCATCGCAGCCTTCGCGGGCGCAGCCATCCGTGGTTCGATCGCCTGCTCATTCTTCTGGTGGGCATTTTTCATGTGCACACCATCCCCCCTCGTTCGATCCGAGAAATCGACAATGCGTAGTTTGTGTCTGCTCGCCGCACTTTTCACCCCCCTGGCCATGGCCGACAGCTTGAGCGTGGAGGCCCACTCGCTGATGCGCCTGCCCGGCAAGGACGGCGTGGTTCAGCTGGACCGCCTGGACGTGGCGGATTACGCCACTTTGCTGATCCCGGCCAACCTCACCGAATTGAAGGTGGGCGAGCTGCGCCTGGGTCATGAGGCGCGCATCGCCATCGTGCCGGCGGACCACCCGTTGCGGGTTCAGGCCAAGGTCGCAAGCTTCGCCGAAGGTAGCCAGATACTCGCCCGTGGTGCCCCCGGCACCTATGAGAAAGCAGCGTTGCCGGGGCGCGATCTGGACGTGCAATTGCAAACCTTGCAGGCCCCCAGCCTGACCATCGATGCCCGTGGCGGCACGGGTGCCCCAGGCTACTTCGGCCTGGACGGCGCTAATGGCAAGAAGGGCGGTTGCCTCTGGGGCCAAGCCAGCCGAGGCGCCGACGGCCTCAATGGCGGCAATGGTCACGACGGTGCCGCAGGCGCCCGCGTGCACCTGCAAGTACCGCGCAGCTTCCCGGCCGAGGCCATCAAGGTGCAAGTCCAGGGCGGTAGTGGCGGCGCTGCGGGCACGGCCGGTAAACCGGGTGCCGGCGGCGCCTCCAACGGTTGCCTGGTGTACAGCACCGACAAGGGCCGTGCCGGGCACCCGGGCGAGCCAGGCCAGCCGGGCGTGGCAGGTGAGGCCGGGGCGGTGACGGTGCAGCGGATGTGAGTGTGGGGTGGCGTGCGCGCTGGGCTAGGCTTGAAATTCAAGTGATGCTGAGACCGGCCGCCCGCGCGGCCTATTCGCAAGCAAGCTTGCTCCCACATTTGTTGCATCGCAGCGCATTCTGAAAGAGAGGCGTTGCTTGCCTGGTTCATGCTCTGACAGCAGGCAACCCTGCCCCATAGGCTAATGTGGGAGCAAGCTTGTTGAAACGCAGCGCATTCTGAAAGAGAGGCGGTGCTTGCCTGGTTCATGCTCTGACAGCAGGCAACCCTGCTCCACAGGCTAATGTGGGAGCAAGCTTGCTTGCGAATAGGCTGGCCTGGCTTCAAAACATCGGCCGCCAAGCCGCAATTCCCACCACCGCCAACCCCAACAACAGATTCACCCCCACCAACCGGCGGATGCCACCCAGCGCCGCAGCGCCCGCCGGCCAGTCCTGGGCCTGGATGGCCGAGCGCAGCACTGGCAGTTGCAGCGCCTGGATGCGCAAAAACAACGCCAGCATCACCACATACAGCCCCATCATGGCCTGCACATAGCGCGGTGCGGTCTCGAAACCGCGAAAATGCAGCTGCAGCAAGCCGACGCCACTGATCGGAAGAATCAGCACGGCGGCCCAGACCCAGACAAAAAAGCGTGGGAAAACTTCCCCCCACAGGGTCAGCCGAGCGGGGCCTTGCAGGGCTGCAACCGCCGCTGGGCGCAGGATCATCCAGGCGAAGAACATGCCGCCTACCCAGATCAAGGCCGCCAGTACATGCAAGGTGTAGAGGGGGGCAAACGCGGTCATGTGGATCTCCGTTCAGCACGCAGGGATTTAGCGGGGTATGATAGCGGCCCTATTTGAAACACTGAAAATTTATCCAGGCTTTTTACGCCCAAGACCCATGATCAGTAACGAACTCAAATCCACGATCCAGGGCGCCTATACGCGCTTCCTCGAAGCCAAGAGCCTCAAGCCCCGCTATGGCCAGCGCCTGATGATCGCCGAAATCGCCAAGGTCCTCGGCGACATTGCCTGCGACGACGAAGGTCGGCGCAGCGGTGACCCCGCCGTGGTCGCGGTCGAGGCCGGCACCGGTACCGGCAAGACGGTCGCCTACAGCATGGCCGCGATCCCGGTTGCCAAGGCCGCGGGCAAGCGCCTGGTCATCGCCACGGCCACCGTCGCTTTGCAGGAGCAGATCGTCTACAAGGACCTGCCCGACCTGATGCGCAACAGCGGGCTGAACTTCAGCTTCTCCCTGGCCAAGGGCCGGGGCCGTTACCTGTGCCTGTCCAAGCTGGACGTGCTGTTGCAGGAAGGCCATGCACAAACCGCCACTGCCCAGTTGTTCGAAGAAGAGGGCTTCAAGATCGAGGTGGATGAGGCCAGCCAGAAGCTGTTCACCAGCATGATCGAGAAGCTGGCCGGCAACAAATGGGACGGGGACCGCGACAGCTGGCCTACCGCCCTGGAAGACCACCACTGGGGCCGGGTGACCACCGACCACAGCCAGTGCACCAACCGCCATTGCCCCAACTTCCAGCAGTGCGCCTTCTACAAGGCCCGCGAAGGCATGGGCAAGGTCGACGTGATCGTTACCAACCACGACATGGTGCTGGCCGACCTGGCCCTGGGCGGCGGCGCGGTATTGCCCGACCCGCGCGACACCATCTACGTGTTCGACGAAGGTCACCACCTGCCTGACAAGGCCATCGGCCATTTCGCCCATTACACGCGCCTGCGCTCCACGGCCGAGTGGCTGGAGCAAACGGCCAAGAACCTGACCAAGCTGCTCGCCCAGCACCCGCTGCCGGGCGACCTGGGCAAGCTGATCGAGCAAGTGCCGGAATTGGCCCGCGAGATCAAGACGCAGCAGCAGTTCATGTTCAGCGCCTGTGAGCAGCTCGCCGACTTCAAGACCGGCGAAGACATGGAAGGCCGCGAGCGGCCGCGTCATCGCTTCGTCGGTGGCGTGGTGCCCGAGCACATGCGCGAGATGGGCACCGAGTTGAAGAAGGGCTTTTCGCGCCTGACCGACGTGTTCACCCGCCTCACCGAACTGCTCAAGGAAGGCATGGATGGCGAGGTCAACATCGGCATCGCCAGCCACCAGGCCGAAGAATGGTACCCCCTGTTCGGCAGCCTGCTGATGCGTGCCCAGGGCAACTGGGAGCTGTGGACCGCCTTTACCGCCGAAGACCCGGAAGACAGCCCGCCCATGGCGCGTTGGCTGACCCTGGCCGAAAGCGGCGCGATGTTCGACATCGAGGTCAATGCCAGCCCCATCCTGGCGGCCGAAATGCTGCGACGCAACCTGTGGAACGTCGCCCACGGCGCCCTGGTGACCTCGGCCACCTTGACCGCCCTGGGCAAGTTCGATCGCTTCCGCATGCGTGCGGGTTTGCCCAAGGCGGCCATCACCGCCGTGGTACCGAGCCCCTTCCACCACGCCGATGCCGGGGTGTTGCGGGTGCCCGACCTGCGGGCCGACCCGCGGGATGCGCCAGCGCACACGGCGGCGATCATTCGCGACCTGCCGGAGTTGGTCGAAGGCTCGCGCGGCACCCTGGTGCTATTCAGCTCGCGCAAGCAGATGCAGGACGTGTTCGACGGCCTGGACCGCGACTGGCGCAAGCAGGTGTTTATCCAAGGCAACCTGTCCAAGCAGGAAACCCTGAACAAGCACAAGGCGCGGGTCGACGGGGGGGATTCCAGCGTGCTGTTCGGCCTGGCCAGCTTTGCCGAAGGTGTGGATTTGCCCGGTGCCTATTGCGAGCATGTGGTCATCGCCAAGATCCCCTTCGCCGTGCCAGACGACCCCGTCGAAGCGGCACTGGCCGAATGGATCGAGGCACGGGGTGGCAATCCGTTCATGGAAATCGCCGTGCCCGATGCCTCGCTCAAGCTGATCCAGGCCTGTGGCCGCCTGCTGCGCACCGAGCAAGACCGCGGCACCATCACCTTGCTGGACCGTCGCGTGGTCACGCAGCGTTACGGCAAGGCTATCCTCAATGCGCTGCCGCCGTTCCGCCGCGAAATTTCTTGATGCCTGGGGGCGAGATTCGCCCCTTTTCGCTGTCTATTCACTCACTGAGGCCGACACCGGCCATCAAGGAGAGCCTTTACCCCATGATTCGCCGTTCGTTGCCCGTTGCCTTTGCCCTGATGTTCGCCAGCCCCTTGATGGCGGCTCCCGGAACCCAGCAGACGCTGTTCAATTTCGTTCGCCCAGCCGATGTGGTGCAAGTCACCACCGCGGACACCAGCCTGCCGCAGTCCAATGCAGAGCAAACGGCCGAAGGCGAGGTATTGCGCCGGGTAACGTTCAACCCTGCCGTCGCGCCAAGCCTGACCCTCAAGCCGCAGTCGGGCGCCTGGGACTGGTCGGCGGACAGCGCCATGACCCTGCGCGTGCAAAGCGCCCAGGACTGGGCCATGACGCTGTACGTGAAAATCCAGAGCAACGACGGTAAAACCCTGACGAGCCGCGTCGACTTGCCGGCCGGGCCTGCGCAAACCCTGGTAGTGCCACTGCAAGCGTTCACGCCGCTGAGCCAAGGCATGCGCGCAGGGCCACCGATGCCTTGGGTGCACGACGGCTTGCGCACGTTGCTGGCCACCACCGAAGGTGAGCTGAGCACAAGCCAAGTGGTTTCTGTAACGCTGTCGATGGATAAACCCAGCGCGCCGCAGAACATCCTGCTGGAGCGCTTTGGCGTGGTGGAGGGCGATGTGCTGCAAAAGGCTGCCTACACTGGCATCGTCGACGGCTACGGCCAGTTCACCCGCAGCCGGTGGCCCGAGAAAATCACCAGTGACGAGCAACTGAAGGCGTCCGCCGCCCGCGAGCAACAAGTGCTCAAGGGGTGGTTGGCCGAGCGCGCCAAGCAGCCACTGGACAAGTTCGGTGGCCTCATGGCGGGCCCCGAATTCAAGGCCAGCGGTTTCTTCCGCACCGAAAAACGCCAAGGGCGTTGGTACCTGGTCACGCCCGAGGGCCATCCGTTCTACTCGCTGGGCATCAATACCGTGGTCCCCGACAGCGGTAAATCCTACGTGGCTGGGCGTGAGTTCATGTTCACGGGCCTGCCGCAAAACTCGCCGTACTTCGGTGAAAGCGATAACCGCGACGGCAACGGCTCGTCACGCGGGCGGGGTTACAACAGCGGCCGTTGGTTCGACTTCTATGGCGCCAACCTGCAGCGCACCTACGCCAAGCCCTGTGACAGCGACCCGTGCACCCCGCAACCCTTCGATGAAGGCCGCTGGCAGGCGCACACCCTTGATCGCTTGCAGGCCTGGGGCTTCAATACCCTGGGCAACTGGAGCGCGCCATCCCTGGAAGACAACAATCGCGTGCCCTATACCTTGCCGCTGTCGATCGTCGGCGATTACGCCAGCATCAGCACCGGCATGGACTGGTGGGGCCGCATGCCCGACCCGTTCGACCCACGCTTTGCCATGGCCACCGAGCGCGCCGTGGCCATCGCCGCCCGCGATCATCGCGACGACCCTTGGCTGATCGGCTACTTCGCCGACAATGAACTGGCCTGGGCCGGCCCTGGCACCGATCCGAAAGCGCGTTATGCATTAGCTTACGGTACGCTACGGCAGACCACCGACGTGCCGGCCAAACGCGCCTTCCTCAAGCAGTTGCGCGACAAGTATCGCAACCAGCAGGGCCTGTCCAAGGCCTGGGGCATCGACCTGCCGGCTTGGGAGCTGATGGAAGACCCAGGCTTCGAGGCGCCGCTGCCGAACCCCGAGCATCCGGAAATCGAGAACGACCTGAAGTATTTCCAGCGGGTATTCGCCGACACCTACTTCAAGACCATTTCCGATTCGCTGAAGTGGCATGCGCCCAACCAGTTGCTGCTGGGCGGCCGCTATGCCATCAGCAGCCCGGAAGCGGTGCAGTCCTGCGCGCAGTTCTGTGACGTGCTGAGCTTTAATTTCTACACGCCCAAGCCGCAGGATGGCTACGACTTCGCCCAGCTCAAGGCGCTGGACAAGCCCGTGTTGATTTCGGAATTCACCTTTGGCTCCCGCGACCGCGGGCCGTTCTGGCCGGGGCCGATGGAAGTCGCCAAGGAAGAAGACCGCGGTGCTGCCTATGCCACCTTCCTCAAGGCTGCCATGGCGGAACCGTCGATTGTTGGCGTGCATTGGTTCCAGTACCTGGACGAGCCGGTTACCGGGCGCCTGCTGGATGGCGAGAACGGGCACTTCGGCCTTGTTGGGATCACCGATGTGCCGTACCAGGGCTTCATCAATGCGGTGCGCAAAAGCAACCTGGATGCGCAGGAGCAATTGGGCAAGGCGGCCAAGGCAGTGCCGGTAGCGGGTGAAGGCGGCAAAGGGGGTGAACATGCCGGCAAGGGTGACGCCGGCCACGGCGAGGGTAAGGGCGAGGGTAAAGGCGGGGCGCACTAGGGCCGATTCGGGCGCAGCCTTCGGGGTATTCCTGATGGGACGCGGTGTTCTTTTCGCGGATGAATCCGCTCCTACGGGGGGGGCGGCATCGGCCTGTAGGATTCATCCGCGGAGCACCTGCCCAGAAACCCGAAGTAACCATAAAGATACCCACCACCGGAGCATGCATCTGTTCCCAAAACCCCCAAGGGCTGGAACAATGCCCCCCACTTTGTATTAAGCGTGTGCAGGGAGTCATCGGGTGCAGATTCAAGGTCATTACGAACTGAAATTCGAAGCCGTGCGGGAAGCCTTCGCCGAGCTGTTCAACGACCCTCAAGAGCGCGGCGCGGCGCTGTGCATACAGATCGGCGGTGAAACCGTCATCGACCTGTGGGGCGGTACGTCCGACAAGGACGGCACCGAGGCCTGGCACAGCGACACCATCGCCAACCTGTTTTCCTGCACCAAGACCTTCACCGCCGTAGCCGCGCTGCAATTGGTCGGCGAGGGCAAGCTGGCCCTGGATGTGCCGGTGGCCCGCTACTGGCCGGAATTTGCCGCAGCCGGCAAACAAACCATCACCTTGCGCCAACTGCTCAGCCACCGTGCCGGGTTACCCGCATTGCGCGAACTGTTGGCGCCAGAGGCCCTGTACGACTGGCAAACCATGGTTGATGCCCTGGCCGCCGAAGCCCCTTGGTGGGAGCCCGGCACTGCCCATGGCTACGCCGCGATCACCTATGGTTGGCTGGTGGGCGAGTTGTTGCGCCGCGCCGACGGCCGTGGCCCGGGCGAGTCCATCGTGGCGCGCACGGCGCGCCCCTTGGGCCTGGATTTCCATGTGGGCCTGGCAGACGAAGAGTTTTACCGTGTGGCGCATATCGCCCGGGGCAAGGGTAACGTGGGCGATGCTGCGGCCCAGCGCCTTGTGCAAGTGACCATGCGCGAACCTACCGCCATGACCTCACGAGCGTTCACTAACCCGCCGTCGGTACTCACCAGTACCAACAAGCCGGAATGGCGCCGCATGCAGCAGCCGGCCGCCAATGGCCATGGTAACGCCCGCAGCCTGGCCGGTTTTTACAGTGGCCTGCTGGACGGTACCCTGCTGGACTCCGAACTCCTCAACGAAATGACCCGTGAACACAGCGTGGGCATGGACAAGACCCTGCTCACCGAAACCCGTTTTGGCTTGGGCTGCATGCTCGACCAGCCGCAATTACCCAACGCCACTTTTGGCCTGGGTGCGTGCGCCTTTGGTCACCCGGGTGCGGGCGGCTCGGTGGGTTTTGCCGACCCGGAACATGACGTGGCCTTCGGTTTCGTCACCAATACCCTGGGCCCCTACGTGCTGATGGACCCCCGCGCGCAAAAACTGGTGCGCGTGCTGGCTAGTTGCCTTTAGTAGTCGACCGACGGGCTGCTGGAACCAGATCGATTGATCTACTATCCAATCAACGATTTAAACCGGCTTCTTAAGCTGATTTGTATTCATCTATTTTGTGGAAAGCTCATGTCTTACAAAAAATCCATCGCGTTGTCGGTCTGCCTGGCTGTTACCGGCTGCGCACACACTCCACAGAATTCCACGACGGACAGCGGCTTTCGCTGGTGGCCGTTTGGCGCTGACCAGGTCGCTGACAAGGGCGTAGAGCAAGCCATCAACGAAAGCGTGGCCAAGGCCGATGCCAAGCCTGCTCCGGCACCGGCCGCAGTGGCCCCGGTCGCCCAGGCCGACAGCGGCAGCCACTGGTGGTGGCCGTTTGGCGGCGACAAAAAGGCTGATGCCGTGAAGGCCGTGCCGACCGTCGACCCGAAGGAAACCCAGGCCTGGCTCGATGCCTATGAACCTAAAGTACGGGCAGCCGTGGTGGACAGCCAGTTCACCGTCGAGCGTCGCGAAAACGTGCTGGTGATCATTGCCCCGGTCGACACCAGCTTCAACCCAAAGCGCCCGGAAATGCTCCTGCCGATCAGCCTGGGCCCGATTACCAATGTGGCCAAGGCGATTGAAACAGACCCCAAGACGGCCGTTCTGGTCCTGGGCCATGGCGACACCAGCGGTGCCAGCGATACCAACCTGAAAATCAGCCAGCAGCGTGCCCAATCGGTTGCGGCTATCTTCCGCCTCAGCGGCCTGGAACGTAACCGCCTGTCGCTGCGCGGCATGGGTTCGGTCATGCCTCGCGCTGCCAATGACAGCCTGCAGGGCCGTGCCCTGAACCGCCGTGTCGAAATTATGCTGACCCCGCAGAACACCATGCTCGCGCTGTTGGCCAAGTACAATTCGCCAACGCCACCGGCGGCCGCGTTGGTAGCGGTCCAGGACGTGAAACCGGCGCCAGCGCCTGCCCCGGTTAAAAAAGCCGTGCCGGCGAAGAAGAAAGTCGCTCCAGCCAAGCCTGCGGCCAAGAAAAAAGTGACCCCGGCCAAGGCCGCGGTGAAAAAGCCAGCCCCAGCCAAGAAAGACGCCGTGGCCCAGGCTTCCGGCAACTGACCTGCAAGGAAATAGCGCAATGACTCAGGCCCTGGCCGATATGCGCCGCGACTACACCCGGGACGGCTTGACCGAGGCCAATGCGCCCGGCGAGCCGTTCGCGCTGTTTCGCCAATGGTTCGAAGACGCCGTCAAGACCGAGCAGCCGCCGGTCGAGGCCAACGCCATGACCCTAGCCACCGTGGACGCCCAAGGGCGCCCGCATTGCCGTGTGCTGCTGCTCAAGGGCCTGGATGATCAGGGTTTCACCTTTTTCACCAACTACGACAGCGCCAAGGGCCAGCAGCTGGCGGCCAGCCCGTTCGCTGCGATGACTTTTTTCTGGCCGACCCTGGAGCGCCAGGTGCGCATCGAGGGACGGGCAGTCAAGGTCACGCCGCAAGAGTCCGACGCCTACTACCAGGTGCGGCCACTGGGCAGCCGCCTGGGCGCGTGGGCGTCGCCGCAAAGCCGGGTGATTGCCGATCGCGCGCAATTGGAGGGCTTGCTCAAGGCCACCGAGCAGCGCTTCAGCGACACACAGCCCGATTGCCCGCAGCACTGGGGCGGTTATCGCCTGGTGCCCGAGCGAATCGAGTTCTGGCAAGGCCGGGCGAGCCGGCTGCATGATCGGCTCAATTACCGCTTGGATGATCACTCGTGGGTGCGCGAACGGCTGGCGCCGTAAACGCGGGATAGGCGATCTTTTTGACCTTCGCTGGCTCTGTGTTGTCCAGACGATGTAGCATGTGGCCTATCCATTGACGCCCGTCGTAGCACGCTTTGCCTCAGTCTTGAGCAGGCTGTACGCCAGCTGAATGGAAGCAAATTATTACAGCCGGTGTCGTGACAGTGTCCGAACCCCGGCGTTTAATGGGCATAAATGTCCCACGGAGTTTTCAAATGCGTAAGTCCGCTCTGCTCGTTGCCTGTTTCACTACGATGTCGCTGCTGTTGGGCGGCTGTATGTCGAACCTCACTGGCGACTCCTACTCCCGTGACGAAGCTCGCCGCGTGCAAACCGTGCGCATGGGCACCATCGAATCCCTGCGCCCGGTTAAAATCGAAGGCTCCAAAACTCCGATCGGCGCAGGCGCCGGTGCAGTGGTCGGCGGCGTCGCCGGCAGCGCCATCGGTGGCGGTCGCGGTAGCATCATCACCGCTGTGATCGGTGCGGTAGCGGGTGGCTTGCTGGGCTCGGCCACCGAAGAAGGCTTGACCCGCACCCAGGGCGTGGAAATCACCGTTCGTGAAGACGACGGTAGCATGCGCGCCTACGTGCAGCAGGTTCAGGAAAACGAGATCTTCCGAGTGGGCGAGCGCGTTCGCATCATGACGGTCGACGGCACCAGCCGCGTATCGCACTGATCTGCTGAGCTGAAAAACAAAACCCCGGTCTGTTGACCGGGGTTTTTTTTCGTTTCCAGAATGCCGGGGGGCAGTGGCTGATAGTGGCCCATCTACCTTGGCCAGGCCATTCAGCTAACCTTGTTTCGACTCGCCCACGCCATCACCGCGTACCCTAGCACCGCCGCCAACACCGACCCGGTCAAAATCCCCATGCGGTCTTCACCGGCGTACTCGCTGGCACCCGGCACATACGCCAGGGAGCCGACAAACAGGCTCATGGTGAACCCAATGCCGCACAGGATCGCCACGCCAAGCACCTGTCGCCAGTTGGCGCCGTAGGGCAGGCTGGCCAGGCCGAGCTTGATGGCCAGCCAGGTCAGGCCGAATACCCCGACGGTCTTGCCCACCAGCAGCCCCAGGGCGATACCCATGGGCACGTGGTGGGTGAAGCTTTCCAGGGTGATGCCCGTCAGTGAAACGCCGGCATTGGCAAAGGCGAACAGCGGCAGGATGCCGTAGGCCACCCAAGGGTGCAGGGCATGTTCCAAAGCCTTGGCAGGGGAGCTTTCGGCGTTGCGGGTGCGCAGCGGGATGCAGAAGGCCAGGGTCACGCCGGCCAAGGTGGCATGCACGCCACTCTTGAGTACGCACACCCAGAGGATCAAGCCAATGATCATGTAAGGCCCTAGCTTGACCACGCCCAGGCGGTTCATAGCGATCAGCGCTGCCACGCAGGCCGCCGCCAAACCCAGTGACAGGTTAGACAACGTACCCGAGTAGAACAGCGCGATCACCACGATGGCCCCCAGGTCATCGATGATGGCCAGGGTCATCAGGAACAACTTCAGCGAAACCGGCACGCGCTTGCCCAGCAGGGCCAGCACGCCCAGGGCGAAGGCAATGTCGGTGGCCATCGGGATGGCCCAGCCATCCATTGCGCTGGGGTGGTCTTTGTTCAGCGCCCAGAATACCAGCGCCGGCACGACCATACCGCCCACCGCGGCGATACCCGGCAGCACGATTTGCGAGGGCCGCGACAGTTGCCCCTCCAACACTTCGCGCTTGACCTCCAGGCCAATCAGCAAGAAAAACATCGCCATCAGGCCGTCGTTGATCCACAGCAGCAAGGGCTTGGCGATTTGCACCGCGCCAATCTGCGCCACCACGGGTACATCGAGAAAACTGCCGTACAGCCAGGACAAAGGCGAATTATTGATGATGAGCGCCAGCGCCGCGGCAGCGATCAACAGCAGTCCACTGGCGGCTTCCAGCTGAAAAAAACGATTCAAAGTATTACGCAGAGGCAAGGTCGCTCTCCATCCTGAAGTTCGAAGGCACACACCCTAACCCTTAACTCTGGTTGTTAAAACAAAAGTTATATTCTTATTTGTTATAAGCGAAAGGGATGGAGCTTGCAGGATAGAGAGGCTAGCAGAGCGGGCTGAAATTGCTGTCGGAATGGGGAGTTTGGGCTGTAGGAAATATCCGAAATTACCGATGTTTTTTCGCTGACGAATCCGCTCCAGTAGGAGCGGAGTCATCCGCGAAGGTCGCGCCGCAATTTGCTGACGTACCGCGGCGTGTTCTTCGCGGATAAATCCGCGCCTACCGGGGCACTGTGCGAATCAAGCGCTGCCGATTATCAGTCGTTCAAACCCAACATGCTTCGCGCCACCGCTTCAGCGATGCGGATGCCGTCCACGCCCGCCGACAGAATGCCACCGGCGTAACCGGCGCCTTCCCCCGCCGGGAACAGGCCCTTGACGTTCAGGCTCTGGTATTCGCCGTTACGGGTGATGCGCAGCGGCGAGGAGGTGCGGGTTTCGATGCCGGTCAGCACGGCGTCGTGCTGGGCGAAGCCGCGGATCTGCTTGTCGAAGGCCGGCAAGGCTTCGCGGATGGCTTCGATGGCAAAGTCCGGCAGGGCCAGGGCCAGGTCGCCCAGGGAGATACCCGGCTTGTAGGACGGCTCCACGGTGCCGATCTCGGTGGACGGCTTGCCCTTGATGAAGTCGCCCACCAACTGCGCCGGCGCCTCGTAGTTGCTGCCACCGAGCAGGTAGGCTTTGGACTCCAGCGCTTCCTGCAGTTCGATACCCGCCAGCGGGCCACCCGGGTAGTCGACATCCGGAGTGATGCCGACCACGATACCGGAGTTGGCATTACGCTCGTTGCGCGAGTATTGGCTCATGCCGTTGGTAACGACGCGGCCAGGTTCGGAGGTGGCCGCCACCACGGTGCCGCCCGGGCACATGCAGAAGCTGTATACCGAGCGGCCGTTCTTGGCGTGATGCACCAGTTTGTAGTCGGCAGCGCCTAGCTTTGGGTGGCCGGCGTACTTGCCCAAACGCGCCTGGTCGATCAGGCCTTGTGGGTGTTCGATGCGAAAGCCGATGGAAAATGGCTTGGCTTCCATGAACACGCCACGGGCGTGCAGCATGCGGAAGGTGTCGCGGGCGCTGTGGCCCAAGGCCAATACCACGTGGCGCGACTCGATGCGTTCACCGTTCTCCAGCACTACGCCTTGCAGTTGCTCGCCGTCGATCAGCAGGTCGGTAACCTTCTGCTGGAAGCGAATCTCGCCGCCCAGGGCTTCGATTTCCTTGCGCATGGTTTCGACCATGCCGGTCAGGCGGAAGGTGCCGATGTGCGGCTTGCTGACGTAGAGGATTTCTTGCGGCGCGCCAGCCTTGACGAACTCGTGCAGCACCTTGCGGCCGTGGTGGTGCGGGTCTTTGATCTGGCTGTACAGCTTGCCATCGGAGAAGGTCCCGGCACCGCCTTCGCCAAATTGCACGTTGGACTCAGGATTCAGTACGTTCTTGCGCCACAGGCCCCACGTGTCCTTGGTGCGCTGGCGCACTTCGGTACCGCGCTCCAACACGATCGGCTTGAAGCCCATCTGCGCCAGCAACAGGCCGGCGAAAATGCCGCACGGGCCGAAGCCGACCACCACCGGGCGTTCGCCCAGGCCTTCAGGGGCATGGCCGACGGTCTTGTAGCTGACATCCGGCGCCACGCCGACATTACGGTCCTGGGCGAGCCGGCTCAATACACTGGCTTCGTCCGCCACCGTCACGTCGATGGTGTAGATGAAGTCCAGTTGGGAATTCTTTTTGCGCGCATCGTAGCTGCGCTTGAACAGGGTGAAATCCAGCAGGTGCTCGTCGGCGATGCCCAGGCGCTGCACGATGGCGGGCCGCAGGTCTTCTTCAGCGTGATCGAGGGGGAGCTTAAGTTCGGTGATTCGTAACATGACAGGGTCCAATATCCGGGCCACAGGGGCGCCCCGGCAGCTTTGCACTAACCGGCAATTATAAACCGCCCAGGGCCTGCGCCGTCAGGTTTAAAACGCCCGACGGCAGACAAACAGTGCGTCAGTCGGTATGGGCGCCGCCGAAATAGGCACAACCCTGCTGCACTTGGCCGTTCACCCGAAGCTCTGCGCTCAGGGATTCAACGCTGCCGCGACGTGGGTCGACGCAGCGTTGCGGGGCGACCCACAATTCGACTTTCTGGCCGTTGGCCTCGGTGCTCAGGCTGAAGCGGCCATCGGGCAATTGCTCTTCGACGTAGGGCACGGCGAACGGCGGCTGGCCTTCGCGGTTCAGTTCCAAGCCCTTGCCGCTGGCCTTCAGGTCCCATTTTTCGCCGCTGGCGTGAACGGTCATCAACTTGAAGTTGGGGTCGTTGCAGGCATTGGCCCCGCGCTGCAGGCGGTAAATCTTGCTCAGGTCCAACTGGCCTTCGCTGGTGGCGGTCTTGTTGGCGCTGAAGCTGCCGCGTAGGTCGGCGTACACCTGGCCGGATTTGTCCGCCAGGCTGGCGGCTTCCTGCAACACGCTGGTGTTGCCCACGTCCTTGACCACGAAGCGCCGTTGCTCGCCGCAGGCGCGGAACAACAATTGCCCGCTGTCGCCCACCAGCACGCCTTGCATGCGGCTTTGGCCGTCTGAGTCCGGGGTGCTCGATTGCAGGGTCAGAATGTTGCAGCCGGCAAACAGCGGCAGCAGGGCGACGAACAGAAGGGAACGGGCAGCGCGCATCGAAGGGTCTCCTAACAGATGCGCGCCACGGTATCACATGGGCATGAAAATCGTGTCAGTAGCCAACCCGATACGTTTGCCCGGTGTGCCGGCCCTCGACGCTTTTTGCATAAGCCAGCGCCACGTCGCCACCCGGCACAGGCTTGAAGCCACGGAAATACGGTGCATAACCTTCCATGGCCTCGACCAGCACGGTAGGGCTCACCACGTTCACCCGCAAGCCGCGTGGCAACTCGATCGCCGCCGAACGCACGAAAGCGTTCAGCGCGCCGTTCACCAGGCCTGCCGAAGCGCCCAGGCGGATCGGTTCGTCGCTGATGATCCCGGAGGTGAAGGTGAACGAGCCGCCATCGTTGATGAACTCACGGCCAATCAGCAGCAGGTTGACCTGGCCCATCAACTTGTCTTGCAGGCCCAGGCTGAAATCCTGCTCGGACATTTCTTCAAGGGGCGCGAACTTCACGTTGCCGGCCGCACAGATCAGCGCATCGAACGGCCCGGTCTGTTCGAACAGCTGGCGGATCGAGGCGCTGTCGCTGATGTCGACCCGATAGTCGCCACTGCTACGCCCGACGCTGATGATTTCGTGGCGCTGGGACAGTTCGGTGGCCACCGCCGAGCCAATGGTGCCTTGTGCGCCGATCAGGATGATTTTCATGGGATGCCCTCGGTCTTCGTGAGTGAGCCCTCAGTGTAGGGATTTGTTTGGGGGTGATAATCTAGCTAATCGGCAACCTTTGGTTTTCCTGTGGAAACAATCGATGAGCGAATTGGACGATCTGGCAGCCTTCGCGGTGTTGATGGAGGCGGGCAGCTTTACCCGTGGCGCTGAGCAGTTGGGTTGGAGCAAAGGGCAGTTGTCCAAGCGCATCAGCCAGCTGGAGGCCACCCATGCGGTGCAGTTGCTGCACCGCACTACCCGGCGCCTGAGCCTTACGGCCGCAGGCGCCGCCTTGTTGCCCCAGGCCCAGGCCTTGCTGACGCAAATGGAACGGGCCCGTCAGACCTTGGCGGCGCTTAAGGATGACATTGCAGGCCCGGTGCGCATGAGCGTGCCGGTATCGCTGGGGGAAACCTTTTTTGAAGGCTTGCTGGCGTTCGGTCGCCAATACCCCCACGTGCAAATCGAGATGGAGTTGAGCAACGGCTACCGTGATCTGGCGCGCGAGGGCTTCGACCTGGCGATTCGCTCGGCGCTGAACATCAACGATCGCCTGGTGGCGCGGCCCTTGCTGAACATGCGCGAACTGACCTGCGCCAGCCCCGCCTACCTGGCGCAACACCCGGCACCGGTGGGGCCGCAGGACTTGGCCGGGCACCAATGCCTGCTCAACAGCCATTACAGCGGCCGCGAAGAATGGCTGTATCACCAGCAGCATGAGTTGATACGGGTCAGGGTGGCGGGGCCGTTTGCCAGCAATCATTACAGCCTGCTCAAGAATGCAGCGCTGCTGGGCGCCGGGGTGGCGCGCTTGCCTTCGTACATGTTGCATGCCGAATTGGCGGACGGGCGCTTGCGCTGGTTATTGCGTGATTACCAGACGCGAAGCACACCGATGTTCCTGGTGCACCCGTACCAGGGCGGGCTGCCAAGGCGGATCCAGGTGGTGGTGGATTATCTGGTGGGGTGGTTTGCACGCAGCAATGAGGTGCTGGAGCGGGTTTGACGGGCAGAGGGTTCGCGGCTCAATCCGCACCTACACTTGTAGGAGAGGATTGAGCCGCGAAAGGGACGTGATCAACCCCCCAGGTAAGCCTCGCGCACCTTAGGATCGGTCAATAGCGCCTCCCCAGTGCCTTGCATCACCACCCGACCGTTTTCCAACACATACGCACGGTCGGCGATTTTCAGCGCCTGGTTGGCGTTCTGCTCCACCAGGAACACGGTCACGCCGTCGCGGCGCAACTGTTCGATGATGTCGAAGATCTGCTGGATGATGATCGGTGCCAGGCCCAACGAGGGTTCGTCGAGTAGCAGCAGCTTGGGCTTGCTCATCAGCGCACGGCCGATGGCGAGCATCTGCTGTTCGCCACCCGACATGGTGCCACCACGCTGGCTGAAGCGTTCCTTGAGGCGCGGAAACAACTGCAGCACCTTGTCCATCTGTTCCTGGTAGTCACCCTTGTCGGTGAAGAACCCGCCCATGGCCAGGTTCTCCTCGACGGTCAGGCGGGCGAACACCCGGCGCCCCTCAGGTACCACGGCGATGCTCTTGCGCATGATCTGCGCCGAGTCCAGGCCCACTAGCTCTTCGCCCATGTAGCGCACGCTGCCCGAATGGGCTTGCGGTGAACCGCACAGGGTCATCAACAGGGTCGACTTGCCTGCGCCGTTGGCGCCGATCAGGGTGACGATCTCGCCTTGGCGTACTTCCACGTTGACGCTGTGCAGCGCCTGGATCTTGCCGTAGAACGTGGAAACGTTTTCGAACTGCAGCATTTACGCTTCCCCCAGGTAGGCTTTGATCACTTCAGGGTTGTCGCGGATCTGTTCCGGGGTGCCATCGGCCAACGGCGTGCCCTGGTTGATCACCACGATGTGGTCCGAGATGCTCATCACCAGTTTCATGTCGTGCTCGATCAGCAACACCGTGACGTTGTGCTCTTCACGCAGGGTGCCGATCAGGGCTTTCAGGTCGTCGGTTTCGCGCGGGTTCAAACCGGCCGCCGGCTCGTCGAGCATGAGGATCCGCGGGCGGGTCATCATGCAGCGGGCGATTTCCAGGCGCCGCTGCTGGCCATAAGCCAAGGTGCCGGCCGGGCGGTTGGCGAATTCCTTGAGGTTGACCTTGTCCAGCCAGTACTCGGCAAACTCCATGGCCTCCTTCTCGCTTTTGCGAAACGCCGGGGTCTTGAACAGCCCCGCCAGGAAGTTGGTGTTCAGGTGCCGGTGCTGGGCGATCAGCAAGTTTTCCACGGCGGTCATGTCTTTGAACAACCGCACGTTCTGGAAGGTGCGCACCACGCCTTTGCGGGCGATCTGATGGCCGGCCAGGCCCTGGATCGGCTGGCCGTCCAGCAGGATGCTCCCGCCGGTGGGCTTGTAGAAGCCGGTCAGGCAGTTGAACACGGTGGTCTTGCCAGCGCCGTTGGGGCCGATCAGCGCCACGACCTGTTTTTCTTGCACGGTCAAGGCCACGCCGTTCACGGCCAGCAGGCCGCCAAAGCGCATGCTCAGGCCAGATACTTCAAGAATGTTCTTGGTCATTTTCGCAGCTCCATATGCGGCCGTTGCATAGGAAGCAGGCCTTGCGGACGCCAGATCATCATCAGCACCATCATGGCGCCGAACATCAACATGCGGTATTCGCTGAATTCACGCATCATTTCCGGCAGCAGGATCATCACGATCGCGGCCAGGATCACGCCCAGCTGCGAGCCCATGCCACCCAGCACGACGATGGCGAGGATGATCGCCGATTCGATGAAGGTGAATGACTCCGGTGTCACCAGCCCTTGGCGCGCGGCGAAGAAGCTGCCGGCGAAACCGGCGAAGCTGGCGCCCAGGGTGAAGGCCGAGAGTTTGATGATGGTGGGGTTCAAGCCCAGCGCGCGGCAGGCGATCTCGTCTTCACGCAGCGCTTCCCAGGCACGCCCGATGGGCATGCGCAGCAGGCGGCCGATCACGAACAGCGCCACCAGGGCCAGCATCAATGCGACCAGGTACAGGAAGATCACCTTGCCAACCGGGTTGTAGGCCATGCCGAAGAACTCGTAGAAGGTCTTCGCGCCATCGGCGGCGGTGCGGTCGAAGCTCAGGCCGAACAGCGACGGCTTGGGGATGTTGCTGATGCCGTTGGGGCCGCCGGTCAGGTCAGTGAGGTTGCGCAGGAACAGGCGGATGATCTCGCCAAAGCCCAGGGTCACGATCGCCAGGTAGTCGCCGCGTAAACGCAGCACCGGGAAGCCCAGCAAAAAGCCGAACGTGGCGGCCATCAAGCCGGCAATCGGCAGGCAGATCCAGAAGCTCAGGCCGTAGTAATGCGACAGCAGCGCGTAGCTGTAGGCGCCCACCGCGTAGAAGCCCACGTAGCCCAGGTCAAGCAGGCCAGCCAAGCCCACCACGATGTTCAGGCCCAGGCCCAGCATCACGTAGATCAGGATCAGCGTGGCGATGTCGACCGCGCCGCGCGAGCCGTAGAACGGCCAGATGAACGCGACCACGATCAACCCCAGGATGATCCAGCGCTGGGTCTTGGGCAGGGTCAGGAAGTTGCTGGCGCTGGCCGGCATGCTCGGCAGGCGCGGCGAGGCTTTCCAGGCAGCGCTGATCTGCTGGTTGAACAGCACCCGCAGGAACATCAGCACCGAGCACAGGGCGATGGTGATCAGCGTGGCGTCGCTGGTCTGATGCACTTCCAGGTTGATGCCGACGATGCTCAGCTTCAAGCCCAGCACCGGAAAGGCCACGGCCCAGACGAGCAGGGCGCTGAAGAATGCCGATTTGATATTTCTAGTCATACTTTTTCAACCTCCGGGCGGCCCAGAATGCCGGTCGGCCGGAACAACAACACCAGAACCAATAGCCCGAATGCCACCACGTCCTTGTATTGGTCGCCGAACACATCGGCGCCAAAGGCTTCGGCCACGCCCAGCACCAGGCCACCGAGCATCGCGCCCGGGATACTGCCGATGCCGCCCAATACCGCCGCGGTGAAGGCTTTCAGGCCCACCAGGAAACCGGCGTTGGGGTTGATCACGCCGTACTGCATGCTCAGCAACACCGCGGCGATGGCCGCCAGCGCCGCGCCGATCACGAACGTCAGGGCGATGATGTTGTTGGTGTTGATGCCCAGCAGGTTGGCCATCTTCATGTCTTCGGCGCAGGCGCGGCAGGCGCGGCCCAGGCGAGAGCGGGAGATGAACATCGTCAGGCCGAACATGGCGATCAGGGTGACCACGAACACCACGATCTGCATGTAGGAAATCAGCACTTCCTGTGCCCCGCCTGGCCCGAAGCTGAGGTTGCCGGGGATCAGGTTGGGGATGGATTTGTCCTTGGAGTCTTGCGCCAGCAGAACGGTGTTCTGCAGGAAAATCGACATGCCGATGGCGGAGATCAGCGGGATCAAGCGGTTGCTGCCGCGCAAGGGGCGGTAGGCGATCCGTTCGATGCTGTAGCCATAGGCACTGGTGACGACGATGCTGGCCAGAAAGGCTGCGGTCATCAACAGCGGTACGTTGTCCAGGCCAAGCATGGCCAGGCCCGCGATGGCGATGAACGCCACGTACGAACCGATCATGTACACCTCGCCGTGGGCGAAGTTGATCATTCCAATGATGCCGTAAACCATTGTGTAGCCAATGGCGATCAAGGCATACGTGCTGCCAACGGTCAGGCCGTTAACCAGCTGTTGGAAGAAGTGATAGATGTCAGGCATTACTGCGCGCTCCTAAAAACCTGATACGCATTTCACTGGTGGAGTCATTTTCCCGCTCACGCACCTTGGGGCCAGCCCGAGAGGTGTGGAGTTTTTTGCCAGCGAACCGCTGGTGACGGTTTTAGAGATTTCTAGGTGAGCCAGCCTCCGGATCGCGGATTCAGGCCCCTTACTCGTAAAACAAAGCCCACTGCGCAAGCAGTGGGCTTTTTGTAGGGCTAAGCGGCGTTACTGAGGCGAAGCTTCAGTTTTTGGCTTGCCGAAGTGCCACTCGTAAACCACGAACTTGAACGCTTTCAGGTCGCCTTTCTCGTCGAAGCTCAGGTCGCCGGTCGGGGTCTTGAAGGTACCGGCGTGGATGGCAGCAGCCACTTTGGCCGGGTCTTCGCTCTTGGCGGCGGCGATACCACCGGCAATCACTTCAACGGCGGAGTAGGACGGGAACACGAACGGGCCGCTTGGGTCTTCCTTCTTGGCTTTGAACGCGTCAGCCAGGGCAACGTTGGCCGGGTCCTGGTCGAAGGATTTGGGCAGGGTTACCAGCAGGCCTTCGGAGGCCTCCTTGGCGATTTGCGAGATGGAGTCGTTACCCACGCCCTCTGGGCCCATGAACTTGGCTTTCAGGCCTTTTTCCTGGGCTTGGCGCAGGATCAGGCCCAGCTCAGGGTGGTAGCCGCCGTAGTAGACGAAGTCGACATTGGCTTGTTTGAGTTTGGCGATCAGCGAAGAGAAGTCCTTGTCGCCGGCATTGATGCCTTCGAACACGGCCACTTTCACGTTCTTGGCTTCCAGGGTCTTCTTGACTGCGGTGGCGATGCCTTCGCCGTACTGCTGCTTGTCGTGGATCACGGCAACGATTTTAGGCTTCACGTGGTCGGCAATGTAGTTGCCGGCCGCCGGGCCCTGGGCGCTGTCCAGGCCGATGGTGCGGAACACCATTTTGTAGCCACGGGCGGTGATCTCCGGGCTGGTGGCAGCCGGGGTGATCATGATCACGCCTTCGTCTTCGTAGATGTCCGACGCTGGCTGGGTGGAGCTGGAGCACAGGTGGCCGACCACGAATTTAACGCCGTCGTTGACCACTTTGTTGGCCACGGCAACCGCTTGCTTTGGATCGCAGGCGTCGTCGTATTCGACGGCTTCAAGCTTCTTGCCATCAACGCCGCCCTTGGCGTTGATCTGCTCGATGGCCATCCGCGCGCCGCTGAACTGCATGTCGCCGTACTGAGCAACCGGGCCGGTTTTAGGGCCCGCGATACCGATCTTGATGGTATCGGCTGCGAACGAATGGCTGGCAACCCCCGCCAGTACCAATGCGGCAAACAGCTTGGAAATCTGCTTAGTCATAATGCTCCACTCATCTGTTGTATTTTTTATAGTCTTGCGGCGAAAGCTGCAGGACCGGGTCATTTCGAAACAGGTGCCCATGTGTATCCATGGCTGCCTGCGCGAACGAAGTAACACCCCGATCGGCCCCCGGTAACTGTACCGGTACAGTGTAGAGCGCCGCTTGATCGCTTGAAAAGCTGGCGCCGGAGGGCAAATCACAGGAGTGTCGCTTTATTGAAAGAAAGTTACAGAATAACGGCGGGTCAAACCTGTGTTGAAGGTTGTCATCCTTGGCTTTTCGGCACTTATCTATCAATCACTTATTTGAAACCGGGTTTTTCCAGAAAAATTCAGGCGTTATCATGGTGCCGACTATTTTTCTGGTGATACCCATGACTGATCAACCTAGCACTCTCTATGCCAAGCTGCTCGGCGAAACCGCGGTAATCGGATGGCAGGATCTGCAACCGTTTTTTGCCCGGGGTGCCCTGTTGTGGGTCGACCCTGCGCTGGATTTGATCGCGGCGGCAGAGGGTATTTCACTGGACGACACTGCCCAGGTGGCGCAATGGCTGGACGCAGGTTTGCTCGCCAAGGTGTCTGAAACGCAGGCGCTGGATTTTTTTGAGCGTGGCCCCGAGCTATGGGCGGTCGTGATATCGCCTTGGGTGGTGATCCAGGAGAGGGCGGGTCAATAAGGCATCGCTCTATTTTGGTGCGACTACAAGGGCTGCCTTTTCGGGCGGCCTTTTTTGATTACATTGGCGTGATTTTTCTGAATGGCGCGATGTACATTTCTCGGTTGATTGCGGGAGGTTTCCATATGAATGTGTGAAACTTCTGACATGGCCTTTCACATTGGTCACCCATATAAAAACAGCAAGCCTGTGCCCATGGAGAACTGCATGACTTCAATACTTCCCTCATTGGGTTTTGCCGGCATCGGCCTGATGGGCCTGCCCATGTGTCGACGACTGCTGGCGGCCGGTTACCCATTGACCGTGTGGAACCGCAACCCGGACAAATGCGCCCAATTGCAGGCCGCCGGCGCGCGCCTGGCCGAGAGCCCCGCGCAATTGGCCGAGGCCTGCGAGGTGGTGGTGTTGTGCCTGGCCGACACGGGCGTGGTGCGCGAGGTGGTGTTCGGCGCGCACGGCATCGCCCAAGGCGGCCAGCCCGGCGGTTTGCTGATCGATTGCTCCAGTGTCGAAGCCGGCGCCACCCGCCAGATGGCTGCGCAACTGGCCGCCGACTGTGGCATGCGCTGGGTCGATGCGCCGGTGTCGGGTGGCGTAGGCGGGGCTGAAGCGGGCACATTGGCGATCATGGCCGGCGGCAGCGTTGCGGATGTGCAGCGCGCCGAGCCGATCCTGTTGGCGCTGGGCCAACGCGTGACGCACATGGGCGCGGTGGGCGCGGGGCAAGTAACCAAGACCTGCAACCAGATGATCGTGGCCTGCAACGCCTTGGTGATTGCTGAAGTGGTAGCGCTGGCCGAACGATCGGGGGTGGATGCCGGGCGTATTGCACAGGCCCTGGCCGGCGGTTTTGCCGATTCCAAACCGTTGCAGTTTTTGGCCCCTCAGATGGCCGCGAGCCAGTTCGAGCCGGTCAAATGGCACGTGCGCACGTTGCTCAAGGACTTGGACGGGGCGGTCAAGCTGGCCCATCAGGCGGGCTCGGCGACGCCGATCAGCGCACTGGCCGCGCAATTGATGCGCCAGCATGGTAGCCAGGGCTATCTGCAAAAAGATCCTGCGACACTGGTTCATTTGTATCGCGAAAAGGCATGACTGCACCGCCGCCCACGTGGCGCCGATCGCGCAACTGGTCCAGTACCATGCGCAGGTCTTGCAACGGCACCGGGCGGCTGAGCAGGTAGCCTTGCACATAGTCGCAACCATAGCGCGAGAGAAACTCGTACTGTTGCATCGTCTCCACGCCTTCGGTCACTACTTGCAAGTGCAGGGTGTGGGCCATGACGATGATTGCCTGGACGATTTCCATGTCTTGGGTCGAGCGGGGGATGTCCTGGATGAACGACCGGTCGATCTTCAGGGTGTCCAAGGGCAGGCGCTTGAGGTAGGCCAGGGATGAGTAGCCGGTGCCGAAGTCGTCGATCGACAGTGACACACCCAGGGCGCGGATCTTTTTCAGCAGGGTGATGGTGGCGTTGATGTTGCCCATCAGCGCGTTTTCGGTGACCTCCAGTTCCAACCGGTGTGGCGAGACGCCTGCGTCGGCCAGGGCCTGGGCGACTTCATCGGCCAGTTCGTCACGGCCCAGGTTCAGGGCCGAGCAGTTCACGGTGATCTTCAGTTGTTCGCAGCCGTTATGGGACAATCGGCTCAGGTCATGGCAGGCACGGCGCATGACCCAGCCATCCAGTTCGGCGATCAGCCCGTTGGCCTCGGCAATGCTGATGAAGCGGTCCGGGGTCAGCAGGCCGTGCTCTGGATGGCGCCAGCGTACCAGCGCTTCAAGCTTGGCCACCTGACCCGAGCGCAAGTCGTAGATGGGTTGGTAAAACAGCTCCAGGCCTATGTCGTCGCGCAGGGCGTTGCGCAACTCTTCTTCCAGTTGCAGCTCCAGGGTGGCGCGGGTTTTCAGGTTGGAGCTGAAAAAATGCAGGCTGTTGCGCCCGGCGCCCTTGGATTGATAAAGGGCAAGGTCGGCGTGCTTGAGCAGCTCCTCGCAGGTATTGCCGTCGTCGGGGAACACGCTGATGCCGATGCTGGTGCTCATCACCATGCGCCGGCCGGCCAGGTCGATGGGTTCTTTCATTTTTTGCATGATGCGCAAGGCCAATTGCCGCGCCTCTTCGCGATTGTTCAGGCTGATCAGGATGCAGAATTCGTCGCCGCCAAACCGCGCGACCACGTCTTCGTGGCTGCGGGTGGCGCCCTTGATGTGCCCGGCGATGACCTTGAGCAGTTCGTCGCCAGCGTCGTGGCCGAGGCTGTCGTTGATGCGCTTGAAGTGGTCGATGTCCAGGAACATCACCGCCAGCATGCCGTTGCTCAGGGTTTGCTGGGTGAGCTTTTCACCAAACAGCTGATTGAAGCCGCGGCGGTTGATCAGGTTGGTCAGCGCATCGTAATGGGCCACTTGTTGCAGCGACATGCGCGCCTGGTCGAGCTGGCTGAGCAGGGCGTTGACCCGGCGCAGGTCGTGCTCCTTGCCTTGCAGCTTTTTGTCGGCCAGCGCCGCGCTGAGGCAACTGGCAATGATCAGCAAAGTGATCAAGGCCACGGTCAAGCCCAGTTGCAGGCTGTTATCGGTGGTCGCGCCGTGCAACGGGCTGCCTGCGGGCACCGCGAGCACCAAGGCCCACATGCCGATGAAGTGGGTGCTGACGATACCCGCGCCCATCAACAGGCTGGCGCTGTACTTGAGCAATTGGTGGAACATGCCGCTGCCCTTGCGAAAGTAGCGGGCCAGTGCAATGACCGCCGAACTGGCAACGATGGCAACGGCCACCGACAAGGCAAACAACCTGGGGTTGTAATAGCTGACAGCGCTGGACTGCAGGGCCGCCATGCCGACGTAATGCATGGCGGCGATGCCACTGCCGATGCCAATGGACGCCTTGCTGAACGACCACACTGACAAGTTGGGACGGCCCAGGGTGTTCATCATCAACAGGCCGGCGATCAGGGCGATGAACAGCGAGACCACGGTGATCGGCAGTTCGAAATGCACTTCAAGCGGTGTTTCGAAAGCCAGCATGCTGATGAAGTGCATGGCCCAGATGCCCACGGCCAGGCAACCGGCTCCGATCAGCCGCCAGTGGCGTTGGGATTTGGGTTGTTCGACGTGGCTGATGCGTTCGGCCATGTCCAGCGTGGCGAAGCTGCCGGCGCAGGCGACGCAGTAAGCCAGCAGAACCAGAAACGGATTATGGGTGCAGTCGAGCACAATTTGCCCGCTGCTTGGAAGCTCTCCAAGAAAACGCAAACCCAGCCAATCCATAGCGCGCCCCGATAGTGAGTCCTCCTGCACCGCTGTCGGAGACGGCGGCAAGTTGGATTCAGTATAGGAGGGGCCCAAAACCTAATGGCAATGTGCTGCCAATCATTTCGTAATCGACCTCATAGCGAAAAGTGATAAATGCTTCAGCGTTTCTGTTCGATTGGAGGATATCAGCGTAGCTGATGGAGGCAGACAATCGGGCAACGGGCTCCTAGATTGAAAAGCGGTCACCCTAATTACAATAAGAGCGTACCCGATGCCCAACTCCACACAGGCGCCGAATGCCTGGCGCATATTGCTGCTGTTGTTCCTGGCCAACCTGTTCAACTTCTACGACCGCACCATCCCGGCCATCATCATTGAACCGCTGCGCATGGAGTGGCACCTCAGTGACTTGCAACTGGGCGTGGTCGGTACCGCGTTCACCTTGGTGTATGCGATGGCCGGCATTCCGTTGGGGCGCATGGCTGACAACGGCTCGCGGCGCAAGATGATGGGCTGGGGCCTGACGGCGTGGAGCGCGCTGACGGCGGTGAATGGGCTGGTGGGTAGCTTCTGGACGTTCTTGCTGGTACGCATGGGCATCGGCATCGGCGAGGCCAGCTATGCACCTGCGGCCAACTCGCTGATCGGTGATCTGTTCCCGGCCAACAAGCGCGGTCGGGCCATGGGCATCTTCATGCTGGGCCTGCCCCTGGGGCTGGTGATGGCGTTCTTCACCACCGGTTACATCGTGCAGGCGTTTGGCAGTTGGCGCGCACCGTTCTTTATTGCCGCCGTGCCGGGCCTGTTGCTGGCGATCCTGATGTTCCGTATCCGTGAGCCCAAACGCGGTGCGGCAGAAGCGGTGCAGGTAAGCCAGGCGCCGATTGATCGGCCGATTCGTCGACTGTTGCACATCCCGACTTTCTGCTGGCTGACCCTGGCAGGCCTGGCCTTCAACTTTGCCACCTACGCCTGCAACTCGTTCATGGTGCCGCTGTTGCAACGCTATTTCCAGTTGCCTTTGCACCACGCCGCGGCCACCACCGGGCTGATCGTGGGGATCACTGGGCTGGTGGGGCTAACCCTGGGCGGCTGGCTGACCGACAAGGTGCATCAGCGCCGTGCCAACGGCCGGCTGTTGCTGGCGATGGGCTGCATGTTCGTTGCCACTTTTGCCACCGGCTACGCGCTGATGGCCGGGCGCATCGACATCAGCCTGTTTGTCGGGGTGTTCGCCTTTGGCTGGTTGTTGACCTACAGCTTCTACACCTGTGCCTACACGGCGATCCTGGATGTGGTGCAGCCACGCATGCGCGCCACGGCCATGGCGATCTATTTCGCCGGCTTGTATTTGCTCGGGGGTGGCCTGGGCCCGGTGGTCGCGGGCTTGCTGTCGGACCACTTTGCCAATGCGGCGATGCTGGCGGCCAATGCCACGCAGATGAGTGAAGTGTTCAAGGCCGAGGGGCTGCATGACGCGCTGTTGCTGATACCGGTGGCGTTGTTGCTGACCATGGGCTTTTTGGGCATGGCGGCGCGCACCTATAGCAAGGATGCCCAGCGCATGCGTGAGTCGATCGTGCTGGATGTGCCAGCGGTGGGGGCGGTGCCCGCTTAGGTAGCGTGGTTGCCCCCGCCCCAGCCCTCATCCTTTGGGAGAGGGCTGGGGCGGGGGCGACTCGGTGCTAGCCCGCTACCAGCACCCGAATCGCTTCCAGGCGCAGCGCGGCTTTTTCAAACATCGCCAGGCCCTGTTCACGCTGCTTGCGCAACGCGTCCAGTTCGCTGTCGCGCACGGTCGGGTTGACCGCTTGCAGGGCGGTCAGGCGCGCCAGTTCTTCGTCGGTCTCTGCCGCCAGGCGGCGCTTGGCTTCGGCCACGCGCTCCTCATGGCGCGGCAGCACCTTGGTTTCGCCGGCATTGATACGCGGCGCGAGCACGTCGCGTTGAGCCTGGATGAACTTGTTGGCACTGGCCTTGGGCACGCTTTCGAGCTGGTCATTGAGGGTTTCGAAGCTGACCCGCGACGACAGGTCGTTGCCGTTGGTGTCCAGCAGGCAGCGCAACGCCGCCGGTGGCAGGTAGCGGCCCAGTTGCAACGAGCGCGGGGCCACCACTTCACTCACGTACAGCAGCTCAAGCAACACGGTGCCGGGTTTGAGCGCCTTGTTCTTGATCAGCGCCACGGCGGTGTTGCCCATGGAACCGGACAGCACCAGGTCCATGCCGCCCTGCACCATCGGGTGTTCCCAGGTGATGAACTGCATGTCTTCGCGAGACAGCGCCTGGTGGCGGTCGTAGGTGATGGTCACGCCTTCGTCGTCGCCCAGCGGGAAACTGGCGTCGAGCATCTTCTCGCTCGGCTTGAGGATCAGCGCGTTCTCGGAATGGTCTTCGCTGTCGATGCCGAAGGCGTCGAACAGGGTTTCCATGTAGATCGGCAGGGCGAACTGGTCGTCCTGCTCTTCGATGGCCTCGACTAGCGCCTTGCCTTCGCCTTCGCCGCCGGAATTGAGCTCCAGCAAGCGGTCGCGGCCGCTGTGCAGGTCAGCTTCCAGGGTTTCGCGCTCGGCGCGGGCCTCGTCCACCAGGGTTTGCCACTCGCCGTCGTCGCCGCTTTCCAGCAGCGGCAGCAGGCGTGGGCCAAACTGATGCTGCAGGGCGTTGCCGGTCGGGCAGGTGTTGAGGAACGCATTCAACGCCTGGTGGTACCACTGGAACAGGCGCTCTTGCGGGCTGTTCTGCAGGTACGGTACGTGCAGTTCGATGATGTGCTTCTGGCCGATACGGTCCAGGCGGCCGATGCGCTGTTCCAGCAGGTCGGGGTGTGACGGCAGGTCGAACAGCACCAGGTGGTGCGAGAACTGGAAGTTACGACCTTCACTGCCGATTTCCGAACAGATCAGTACCTGGGCGCCAAATTCTTCGTCGGCAAAGTACGCCGCCGCGCGGTCGCGCTCCAGGATGCTCATGCCTTCGTGGAACACCGTGGCCGGGATGCCGGAGCGCACGCGCAGGGCGTCTTCCAGGTCCATGGCGGTTTCTGCGTGGGCGCAGATGACCAGCACCTTGGTGCGCTTGAGCATCTTCAGCGTGTCGATCAGCCACTCAACGCGCGGGTCGAAACGCCACCAGCGTTCTTCTTCGCTGGTGTCGCCCTGAGCCTGGAAGCTGACTTCCGGGTACAGTTCGGCGTGGTCGCCCAGCGGCAACTCCATGTATTGGTCGGGGCACGGCAGCGGGTAGGGGTGCAGCTTGCGCTCCGGGAACCCTTGCACGGCGGCGCGGGTGTTACGGAACAGCACGCGGCCGGTGCCGTGGCGGTCCAGCAACTCGCGGATCAGCCGCGCGCTGGCTTGAGTGTCGCCATCGTTGACGGCGGCCAGCAGGGCTTCGCCTTCGGCACCCAGGAAACCGTGGATGGTGGCGTGGGCCTTGGGCGACAGGCGGCCCTGGTCCAGCAGCTCCTGCACGGCTTCGGCCACCGGGCGGTAGTTCTCGCTCTCGGCGCGAAAGGCCTGCAGGTCGTGGAAACGGTTGGGGTCCAGCAGGCGCAGGCGCGCGAAGTGGCTGTCCTGGCCCAGTTGCTCGGGGGTCGCGGTCAGCAGCAGCACGCCGGGGATCACTTCGGCCAGTTGCTCCACCAGCGAGTACTGCGGGCTGGCCTTTTCTTCGTGCCACACCAGGTGGTGCGCCTCGTCGACCACCAGCAGGTCCCAGCCGGCGGCGAACAATGCGTCCTGTGCTTTTTCGTCGTAGGTCAGCCACTCCAGCGAAACCAGCGCCAGTTGCGCGTCTTCGAAGGGGTTGCTGGCGTCGCTTTCGATAAAGCGTTCGGCGTCGAACAGCGAGACTTCAAGGTTGAAGCGCCGGCGCATTTCCACCAGCCACTGGTGCTGCAGGTTTTCCGGTACCAGGATCAGCACGCGGCTGGCGCGGCCGGTCAGCAGTTGGCGGTGGATCACCAAGCCGGCCTCGATGGTTTTACCCAGGCCCACTTCGTCGGCCAGCAGTACGCGTGGGGCGATCCGGTCGGC
The DNA here is from genome assembly GCF_023509015.1 of Pseudomonas abieticivorans. Taxonomy (NCBI): domain Bacteria; kingdom Pseudomonadati; phylum Pseudomonadota; class Gammaproteobacteria; order Pseudomonadales; family Pseudomonadaceae; genus Pseudomonas; species Pseudomonas abieticivorans. The sequence goes on along the minus strand of NZ_CP094975.1, from coordinate 937,654 downwards.
GACTTCACGGGCGATGTGCAACTGGTGCGCGATGGGTTGGGCGCGCACGCCACCCAGGCCCCACAGGGTGGACTGCAACTGCCTGCTGGTGTGTTCCAGGGTGTTGTAACGCAGCGAGAACCAGGCCAGCGGGTCGATCTGGCCGGCGAACAAACGGTCGCTGGCCAGGCGGAACTGGATGAAGTTCGACAGTTGCGTCTCAGGCAGGGTGCACGCCTGGTTCTGAGCGTTCAGGCCGTGGTAAACCAGCAGGCCGTCAACGTCCTCGACTTGCTGGACGGTGAGCTTCCAGCCTTCGAAATGGGTGATCTGGTCGCCCGGCGAAAACCGTACGCGGGTCAACGGTGCGTTGCGCAGGGCGTATTGGCGGGTTTCGCCCGTGGCCGGATAGAGCACGGTCAGCAAGCGGCCGTCCTGTGCCAGAACGGTGCCCAGGCCTAGCTCGGCTTCGCTGTCACTGATCCAGCGTTGCCCCGGTTGATACTGCTGCGCCATGCTGCCTGACTCCCGCCTTGAAAAAGCCGACTATGTTAACGGATTGGGCGCGCAGGGCCAAAGACTCTCGTCACCCAGATACATAATAGTAGGAGCGGATTTATCCGCGAAGAAAGCGGCACGGTGTGTCTGACGCTCTGCAGTATGGCTTTCGCGGATGAATCCGCTCCTACGGGGTGATGGGTATGCCAGTAGGAGCGGATTTATCCGCGAAGAAAGCGGCGCGGTGTGTCTGATGCTCTGCGGTGCGGCTTTCGCGGATGTCCGCTCCTGCGGGGTGATGGGTATGCCGGTAGGAGCGGATTTATCCGCGAAACGATCGCCGCGTTGAATCAGGCACAGCACGGCACACATTCGCGGTGAACGCGCGCCTGCAAGGCCCCGGGCACTTTGTTTATGTGACGTGGTCGATACATTTGCCACCGGGCGTTCAAGTCGCCCCCAACGCAGCCGACAGACTGGCGACAGGAGACCTACCCCATGCTGCCGCCGATCCTCCCTTTAAGTGCAGTGCCCGTGACCTCCCAGCTCGACCCCGTGCGCCCGCGCCCGGACATCCCGCCGGTGGCGCCCGCGCAGCCGACGCAAAGCGACAACGACATCGACCTGCGCCAGCGTGACCGGGAACAGGCTGCCCAGTTGCTGCGCGAAGAGCACGAGCGCCAGTCGCGCAAGCGCCGCGACCGCGAAGAGGCCGACAACGACCCCGAGCATCACCAGCCGGTGCCAGGCCATGAGCTCAACGCCGACAACACCGTGCCCGTCGCGCCGCTGATCGACGACGAACCGCGCCAAGGCCTGTGGGTTGATATCCAAGTGTGACCGAGGCTGGCCTTGCGACGCGCCAGGCGGCATGATGCAAACTTGCACAGCCCAAGACGTAGCGACCATGAGCCAAGACGACAAGCTGATCGATTTCTCCGCCGAACGCGCCAAGCGCATCCATGACCTTAACGATAAGCGCCTGAACGAAGTGCGCCAGGCGTTCGAGCAGGCCATGCCGCTGGGCAAAGGCAAGAAAAAGGGCAAAGGCAAACCCAAGAAGCGCTGATTGCGTTTTTTTACCCTCCTTCCAGGCCCTGTCTCGGGCCTTATTGACCTCGGTCAATGTTTCCCCGACTTACTCGCGTTACCTTGGCTCCATTGCAGAGCACACAGGGGAGGCGGTCATGTTTCTCGACACGGTAGTCATCGCGGGCGTCATCACCGTTTTCCTGATGTTGATGTTTTTCGCCGGTATCGGTTGGTTTATCTGGAAAGACTCGCAGCGGCGCAAGCCACGCTGAGGGCTTTGGGGAAAAGAGCACGCAAGGCATTTTGGGCGACTTCGGTCGCCTTTTTTTTGCTTAAAATTAACCGTTATTGAATAGCGCGCGATCGTTCATCCATCTGTCTGAATAAAATTTCCTACAGCGCCTTTAAATTTATCGGAAGTTTCCTTCGCTGGTATAGGAAGTAGGGAGATATTCAGGTTCGATTGTTACCCCTAATTTACACCTTGAAATGACGGGGGTGTGGACGATGGTGGATGACGATGCTAGATCAAACGAAGAGGCCGGAGTTGTCGATACGGGTATTGTTTGCCTGGTACTGCTAGCGCGGTTTCATAATATTGCGGCATCAGCCGATCAAATAGCCCATCACTATGGGCAACAGGGGCAGCTGCTCGGCCTTGCGCAACTAATACTGGCGGCCAGGTCGCTGGGTTTGAAAGCCCGCTCAGCCAAATGCGCCCTCCACCGCTTGGGCAAAACACCGCTGCCTGCCATTGCTTCACGGCCTGGCGGTGGGTTTTTCGTCATAGGTCGCGTGGACGACGGCCAAGTCCTTATTCATGACCCCCTCGCCAACCGCCAAGAGATATTGACCCTCGCGCAGTTGGAGCAGGCCTGGGACGGTGAACTACTACTTCTACAGTCTGAGTCTTCTTTGGGCGGCGAGCTGTCGCGGTTTGACTTTACCTGGTTTATCCCGGCTATCGTGAAGTACCGCAAGTTGCTGGCTGAAATCTTGCTGGTCTCGTTTGTACTGCAGATATTCGCATTGTTGACGCCACTGTTCTTCCAAGTGGTGATGGACAAGGTGTTGGTGCATCGCGGCCTGACGACCCTGGATGTGGTGGCTGCCGGTTTGCTGGTCATTTTGCTGTTTGAATCGGTGTTGAGCGGGCTGCGTACCTATATCTTCGCGCATACGGCCAGCCGTATAGATGTGGAATTGGGTGCCCGGCTATTCTCGCACTTGGTGACCCTGCCCCTGGCTTATTTCCAGGCACGAAGGGTGGGGGATTGCGTCGCCAGAGTCAGGGAGCTGGAAAATATCCGCAGCTTTCTGACCGGCAACAGTATCACTGTGGTGCTGGATGTCCTGTTCTGCGTGGTGTTCATCGCGGTCATGTGCCTGTACAGCGGTTGGCTGACGTTGTTGGTGGTGCTCTCACTACCGCTGTATTTTCTGATTTCGTTTTTAGTGACGCCGGTATTGCGAGCGCGCTTGAACGAGAGCTTCAACCGGGGCGCCGAAAACCAGGCGTTTCTGGTCGAGACCGTGAATGGTATCGACACGTTGAAAGCGATGGCCGTCGAGCCGCACATCATCCGTACCTGGAACAACCAGTTGGCCGCCTATGTCGCGGCCACGTTCCGCACGCAGAACCTGTCGGCCATGGCCAACGAATGCGTCGGCCTGGTTGGCAAGCTGGTCACGGTCGCCACCTTGTGGCTGGGGGCGCGCCTGGTCATCGAAGGGGCGCTGACGGTCGGGCAATTGATCGCCTTCAACATGCTGGCCGGGCGGGTTTCCCAACCCATCATGCGCCTGGCGCAATTGTGGACGCACTTTCAGCAAACCGGTGTTTCAGTGCAGCGGTTGGGGGACATCCTCAATACCCGCACGGAGGCAGCCCAAGCTGATCGAAGCCCATTGCCGCTGCTTGCCGGGCAAGTTGAATTCGATCAGGTCAGGTTTCGCTACCGAGCCGACGGCAGCGAGGTGTTGCGCGGCGTCAGCCTGAAGATCCATGCCGGTGAATTCATTGGGGTCGTCGGCCGCTCAGGCTCCGGAAAAAGCACGCTGACGCGGTTGATCCAGCGCCTCTATGCCCCCGAGCAGGGTCGCGTATTGGTGGACGGGACAGACCTTGCGCTTGCCGATGTCTCGTCGCTGCGCCGTCAGATCGGTGTGGTGCTGCAAGACAACGTGCTGTTCCAGCGCAGTGTTCGCCAGAACATCGCCTTGAGTGACCCCGGTACGTCGCTGGAACTGATCATGTTGGCGGCGAAAATGGCCGGGGCTCATGAGTTCATCCTCGAACTGCCCCAAGGCTACGACACCTTGGTTGGGGAGCACGGCGCCTCGCTGTCGGGTGGGCAACGCCAGCGCATCGCCATCGCCCGGGCGCTGATGGGTAACCCTCGCATCCTGATCTTCGATGAGGCGACCAGCGCCCTGGACTATGAGTCCGAACGGATCGTGCAGCACAACATGCAAGGGATTTGCCGGGGGCGCACTGTCATCGTCATCGCCCACCGGTTGTCGGCGGTCCGTGAGGCGGACCGGATCGTGGTCATGGACCGTGGCCAGATCGTCGAGCAAGGGCCGCATGCCCAGTTGGTCCACATCGAGGGTGGCCACTACGCGCAGTTACACCGCTTGCAACGTGGGGACTCGCAATGATCGCCGCGCAAACGCTCGAATTGTTACGGCGTTATCAAGCGGCGTGGCGCGTGGCCTGGCAACGCCGCAAGGCGCTGGATACGCCTGAGCGCTTGCGCCACGAAGTGCAGTTCCTGCCCGCTGCACTGGCCTTGCAGGAGCAACCTGTTCACCCCGCGCCGCGTTACACCGTGTGGGGGTTAATGAGCTTTGCGGCGGTCGGGTTGCTGTGGGCCTGCATTGGCGAGGTCGATGTGGTGGCGACCGCCCGCGGCAAGGTGGTGCCCAGTGGCAAGTCCAAGCTCATACAGCCTAACGAAGTGGCGGTGGTCAAAGCCATTCATGTTCAGGACGGTCAGGCAGTCAAGGCTGGCGACCTGCTGGTCGAGCTGCACTCGCACATCACTGCAGCCGAAGTGTCGCGCCTGCGCAGCCAATTGCTCGCCGCTCAGGTGGATAGCGCCCGCGCGAAAGCGCTGCTGGAGGCCATCGAAACCGATGCCCCGCCACGGATATCGGCCCAACTCAACGCCAGCGAGCGCGACGGCGCGCAGCGCTGGCTCGATGGCCAATACACGGAGTACCGCAGTGCGCTGGACCAAGTGGCGGCAGAGATCGATAAGAACACCGCCGAAGTTCGTTCGGCGCGCGCCAGCGTGGCGTCACTGCGCCTGACGCTGCCCATCGCCCGGCAATTGGCTGCAGATTACAAAATACTGCTGGAAAAAGCCTTTGTCGCCAAACACGCCTACCTCGAAAAAGAGCAGGCCAGGCTGGGCCAAGAGCGTGAACTGACCACTCAAGAGTTGCGCGTACAAGAACTGCAAGCCATCAAGAAAGCCGCAGGGCATCGCTACCAAAGCGTTAAAGCGCAAACCCGCAAGGCCATGCTCGACCTGCACAACGATGCCGATCAGAAAGCCGCCTCCCTTGCCCAGGAACTGCTCAAGGCCGAGCAACGCCACCGTCTGCGAAAACTCAGCGCACCGGTCGACGGCACCGTGCAACAACTGGCCATCCATACCCCAGGCGGCGTGGTCACGCCAGCCCAATCGTTAATGGTCATTGTTCCGCGTGACCAGCCTTTGGAAGTCGAAGTGTTGCTGGAGAACAAGGACATCGGCTTCGTGCGCGCGGGGCAGCCTGTGGAGGTCAAAGTCGAGACCTTCACTTTCACCAAGTACGGGGTGATAGCGGCCACTGTCACCAGCGTTTCAAACGATGCGATTGAAGATGAGCGCCTGGGCCTGGTGTATAGCGCGCGGTTGAAGTTGGGCGAAAGTCACATTCGCGTGGGTTCACGGGATTTGCCGTTATCACCGGGCATGGCGGTCAGGGCGGAAATTATTACCGATCGGCGCACGGTGATCAGTTATTTCCTGAGCCCGTTGAAGGCTTATGTGGATGAGGGTTTAAGGGAAAGGTAGGAGCCACTATGCAGCCTGTTATTGATTTTATCGCATTCGCCGCTCGATGGTTGGTGTGCCTGTTAATGCTGCTGATCGCATTTCATGGCACTGAAGTCATGGACCTGATTGCCAAATGGTATTTCGGCCGCTACACGCCGCAAGAGCGCGTCGAACTGGAACGTCAAGGGAAGTTGAGGCCCATTCCCACCACCGTGTGCGGGCGCTTGGGTGGGCATGTATTTGAAGTTGACTTGAACTACATGCAGTCCTGGGTGGAGTACGAAGGCAAACGTGCCTGGGAAAAAGACTTCGGTGACAACAAAACCGGCTGTGACGCCAACGTTGTGTCCCTGCCGTTGGTGATGTCCTGGCCAGGCCTGCAACCTGAAGGGGAGGGTGCCTACTTGAGCCATGTGACGGATGATCGATTGAGTGTGGTGTTGGAACCCTATTACAAGGCGGGGCAAGATCTGAGTTATCTGCGAGACCTGTATCAAGGGCCAAAGGCAAGCCATGTGCGAGGCAAGTTGGCATTTGATTCAACATTGGGGTTGCACACCGTCGCCATTGCAAACCTGTTGTTTAAAAAAGAGACCGATGCCTTGTACTGGTCCGAAGACCAAGGCCAAGTGAACTTTGTGATGCGTTGCCTCGGCAGCACGTGGGAGGGACCGTATTTTCTGTGCGAGGCCTTCTATGTAATTGAGCACTTGGAAACCTTTGTCCGTTTGAAGTTTTTGCCTTCCAACGTTTCAGCCTGGCAGGCGATCAAGCGACAGTCCGAAGCGTTCGTGTATGCAAACCTGAAAAAAATTCCGGCGCGCTTTGATACGGACCCGCCGCTGACTTCCCTGCCAGGAGGTTGACGGATGAGCTGGTTGACGATTCGAGTGGTGTGGTTTGTGGGGGTGTGGTCATTTTGGCTGTTCGTTACCTTAATGACGTTCCATGGAGTGCGGGCGTTTTCAGGATTCATGAGTTTGGCTACCGACTACCACAGCGCTAAAGAAAGGACCGAACTCGAAGTGATCGGTCGATTGAAGTCGTTGAATAAATCATTGTGTGGGAAGCTCGGCGGGCAGGTGGTTGAGTTGAGCCGTCGTTATATTTATATGTGGGCGGATTTTGAAGGGAAAAGTTGGTTGGAGCCGGGAGCGATCCATAATAAGACCGGCTGTGATGCTAATTTACTTAATTTGCCGTTGATCGCGTCATGGCCGGGGTTCAGGCCGTCGACAACGGATCCGCATAGTTTTAAAAAGGGGGAGCGGCTCGAATTTACTTTTCGTCCTGATGATGGTCCGCATTTGAATATGCAATACCTGATGGATCGTTATTACGAGAATACACGTGAAGCGGGTCTCGATATTCAGGTGAATGAACATCCGCTAGGGTTGAAGGTTTCGCAGCTAAAGAGCTTTGGTTCTCAGATAGACAGTGTTTATTGGTGGGATGGTAGTGGCACGGTTGAATTTGTTGTTGTGTGCAAATCTTGGCCGAATTTCCCCTCGGAATGTCAAGCCAAATACGTTGTTGTCGAGCTGGGGGTTTCTGTAACGCTCGATTTACGATTAACCCAACTGCATGATTGGTTGTCGCTGTGGCAACGCTCGAAAAGGCACTTGGCTGTTCATATAAAGACACAAGGAGTCAATGATGAAAGTTGACATTGAGCAAGCGGCAGCCCGAAGCATTTGCGCAGGCGAACGTGCAAAAAATCCCTGCGTGTTTTGATACGACTCCGCTGGAAACTGCGCCAGGAGGTTGAACAATGGGTTGGTTGACGATTCGAGTGGTGTGGTTTGTGGTGGTGTGGTCATTTTGGCTGTTCGTTAACTTAATGACGTTCCATGGAGTGCGGGCGTTTTCAGGATTCATGAGTTTGGTCACCGACTACCACAGCGCTAAAGAAAGGGCCGAACTCGAAGTGATTGGTCGATTGAAGCCGTTGAGTAAATCATTGTGTGGGAAGCTCAGCGGGCAGGTGATTGAGTTAAGCCGAAGTTACATTCACATGTGGGCGGATTTTGAGGGAAAAAGTTGGTTGGAACCGGGAGCGATACATAATAAGACCGGCTGTGATGCTAATTTGATTCATTTGCCGTTGATGGCGTCGTGGCCGGGGTTCAGGCCGTCGACGACGGATCCGCATAGCTTTAAAGAAGGTGAGTGGTTTAGATTTACTTTTGATCCTTATGAAGGATCGTATGTGAATATGCAATACCTGATGGACAGTTATTACGAGAAAACACGTGAGGCGAATCTACCGATTAACGTGAGTCAGCATCCACTAGGGTTGAGTTTTTCACGGCTAAAGCTTTTTAGCTCTGATGTAGACAGTGTTTACTGGTGGGGGGAAGACGGTGCGATTGAGTGGGTGGTCGCGTGCAAGTCGTGGCCGGATTTCCCCACGAAGTGTCAGGCCAAGTAGATTGTTGTCGAGCTAGGAGTAATGGTAACGCTACGTTTTCCAATAACCCAACTGCATGATTGGTTGTCGCTGTGGCAACGCTCGAAAAGGCACTTGGCTGTTCATATAAAGACACAAGGAGTCAATGATGAAATTTGACATCGAGCAAGCGGCAGCCCGAAGCATTTGCGCAGGCGAACCTGCAAAAAATCCCTGCGTGTTTTGATACGACTCCGCTGGAAACTGCGCCAGGAGGTTGAACAATGGGTTGGTTGACGATTCGAGTGGTGTGGTTTGTGGTGGTGTGGTCATTTTGGCTGTTCGTTACCTTAATGACGTTCCATGGAGTGCGGGCGTTTTCAGGATTCATGAGTTTGGCTACCGACTACCACAGCGCTAAAGAAAGGGCCGAACTCGAAGTGATCGGTCGATTGAAGCCGTTGAGTAAATCATTGTGTGGGAAACTCAGCGGGCATGTGGTTGAGTTGAGTCGTCAATACATCGACATGTGGGCGGATTTTGAGGGTAAAAGCTGGTTGGAGCCCGGGGCGATTAATAATAAAACCGGCTGTAATGCCAACTTGGTCAATTTGCCTCTGATGGTGTCGTGGCCGGGGTTCAGGCCGTCGACAACGGATCCGCATAGTTTTAAAGAGTGGGAAGTGTTCGAGTTTAGTTTTAGGCCTTATAGTGGTCCGCATTTGAATATGCAATACCGGATAGACAGTTATTATGAGAAAACACGTGAGGCGGGCCTTGCAGTTAACGTGACTCAACATCCACTAGGGTTGATGTATTCACGGTTAAAGCTCTTCAGTTCTGAGATGGACAGCGTTTATTGGTGGGAGGAGGGCGGCGCGGTTGAATGGGTTGTGGCGTGCAAGTCGTTGATGTACCTCCCTGCGAAGTGCCAGGCCCAGTACATTGTTGTTGAGTTGGGGGTATTTGTAACACTGTATTTTCCATTAACGCAATTGCATGATTGGTTGTCTCATTGGCAGCGTTCAAAGAGGTACCTGGCTGTTCATATAAAAACACAAGGAGTCAATGATGAAGATTGATATAGGGCAAGCTGATCTGGATCATGCGAGGGTGTTACTGACCACCCAAGGACTTGATGTTATGTATACCTATATGGCTGAGAAGGGGTTCAAGTACGCGAACTTGGCCAACGGCGTGGCAAGGGGAGACTCCCTTTCGGGCAAGGCGGCGATCAAGTTCATGCAGCAGGCCGGCAATGAAGTAGGGCGACCTATTGATGAAGCCAAAACGAACTTGATTAGATTCGAGATGGCTGATCAGTACCTTGAAGCGTTAAGTTTGGTAAAAAACAATGATGGTCGTATTGTCCGAGAGTTGAATTATAAAGAAATCGCGGACTTCCACGCACTCGCATTTTCAACTCATGGCTACGAACCCGATACCTGGACCTTGGATGCGATCCTGAAGGTCTTGTCGAAAGAAAAAAGGCAACCCTACATGGACCAAGTACTCGACTCGGCAGGCAACCAGTTCGAAGAAGCGGCCATCGCTGTCAGCTCACAAAAAATCATTTACGAAGCACTCAGCAGCGACAACCCCGAGCACCGCCAAGCGGCGCAAACCTGGAACAATCGCATCTGGTCCGCCCCCACGGTATTGACCATGCTGGACCACATCAGCGCCCAGTTCCCGGTCCCAGAGGAAACCCTCATCCCCGCACTGAGCCCCGACAAGGTGCCCCTGGATTTCATCAACATCGGGATCGAACCCAACCCGCAGCCGCAGCAGCGTATCCAGAACGAAAGCGCTGCACAGCAGGATGTGTCCAACGGTTTTGTCGTCAACACCCCCAGTTACCAGATCGCGTTCACCGACGGCACCCTGGACAAGACGGACTTTGCTTCCGCTCAAATAGGCAGCCTGGCCACGGGCGGGCTGCGGCCCGGCGAAATTCAGTTGGACCCCAATGCCAGGCCTTCGCAGCACTTGGCTGAACACTACCGAGCAGCCCAGGCGGACTTCTTCGGTGTCAGCAATGCCATTGTGCTCAATGGCTTGGCAGCGCAAACCACCCACAATGTCTTCGTAGACCCACTGCTGCTGGATTTGACCGGCCAGGGCATCCAGTTGGCACCTATCAGCGACGGCGTGCTGTTTGACGTGGACCACAGTGGCACCCTGAAACGCACGGGGTGGGCCGACCGTACTACCGGCATGTTGGTGCTGGACGATGGCAGTGGCCAGGTCATCGGTGTGCATCAAATGTTTTCCGAGTACTACGGCGGGCAGGCGGGCAAGGACGGCCAACCGGGTGAACGGCCATTCAAGGATGGCTTTGAGGCGTTGAACAGCGTCGACGGTAACGCGGACCGAATGATTACGGCGGCAGACCCGGTCTGGGCACAGCTGCGGGTCTGGGTGGATGCTTCCCACGATGGCCAGTCGGTGGCGGGTGAGCTGAAGACCCTGGATGAATGGGGCATCACGCAGATCCAAGTGTCGGCAACGCCGGTCCAAAGTGATGTGCGCCAAGGCAACACCGTGCAGGCACGTGGCAGTTTTGTCATCAATGGCGAAACACGAGAAGCCTTGGCGGTGAGTTTTCTGGCCGATACCGTCAGCAGTCTGGTCACCCACGAAGCCGGCGCGGTACGCGTCGTGTCCCGTGCCGGGGACGTGTCGACCACGGCCTATGCCAGCCTCGTCGATGCGGGGCAAACCCTGGATGCCCAACAGCTGGGCGTGGGTAGCGTTTACGGGGGTAAGGGCAATGACCGCTTGCAGGCCGCTCAAGGGGGGAGTTGGCTGGTAGGGGGGGAGGGCAGTAATACCTATGTAGGCGGGGCGGGCGATGATGTGTTCGTTATCAGCGCGACTGACAACCCTGACGACATTCAAGGTAACGGCGGTCGCGACACAGCACTCATCGTCGGTGACAAGGGCATGGTGCTCAATCTGGCCAAGGCCGGCTTGACCATCGCCCAAGGCGGCCAAGGTGTCGACTGGTTGATTGCCGGGGGTAAGCGCAGTGCTTTTTTGAAGGGTGGGGCAGCGGGCGCCGTCTTGATTGGCGGGGGCGGCAGGGACGTGCTCAGTGGCGGCAGCGGGCCAAACACCATCATCGGTGGTCATGGCATGTCCGTCATCTATGCAGGCCCCATGGGTGACAAGATCCAGGCATCGGCCCAAGGCAGCATCATTTACGCGGGCAAAGGCAATGATTTCATTTTGGGCAAAGAAGGCAATGATGTCATAGAGGTGGGGCAGGGCAACGCCACCATCGATGGCGGGGGCGGTGTCAACAGCGTGACGTTGCACGGTTCTTATGGCGAGTACTCGATAACGGCTGGCGCCGGTGAGTTCCGTGTTGCAGACAACGTGCAGGGGCGAGATGGCACGGTCACGCTTCGTAATGTTCAGCAACTTAACTTCCAGGATATTTCTTCGGTGGTATTGGGCTCGGCCAACAGCTTGCCGGTGTCCGATGCGGTTTATTCCGACATCGAGAGTAGGCCGATTGAACGCAACCGGGTTGCGATCATCAGCGCCTCGGCGTTGTTGGCCAACGACCTGGCGATGGCCAGCCAGGGGCCTTTGCGCATCGCTGCGGTGGGTGATGCGGTGGGCGGAAGCGTTGCAATCGATCCGAATGGCAATGTGCTTTTTACCCCCGTCGCAGAGCTGCAATCGGCCATGGGTTTCAAGTATGAGGTGGTCGACAGCCAGGGGACGCCGGCGTTGTCGGTGGTTGACCTCGACAGCGGCAAGACTGCGATCCTGCGCGCGAATGTCACATTGCACGATGCCCAGAGCCCCAAAGACCCGTTCGCCGGCCAGCAATGGTACCTAGGCGACATCAACGTCTTCCCCGTGTGGCAGGACTACACCGGCAAAGGGGTGCGCATCGCGCAGTTCGAGCCCGGTGGCGAGTTTTCCGTGGCGCCGGAGATCTTCGATATCAACCACCCGGACCTTGCCGGGAATGTCGACCAGGCCTGGCTGCGCGCCGAGCAGCAGGCAGGCTCGCTGCCAGCCTTGCGCTCCAATCATGCGACGCAAGTAGCGGGGGTGATGGTCGCCGCACGCAATGAAACCGGCGGCGTGGGCATTGCCCATGGCGCGACCCTGGCCGGTCATCACTTGGGTAGCCGCGGGATGGACCTCGTCAACCTGGGCAAAATGGTCAGCTACGACATCGCCAATAACAGTTGGGGCTTTACCCGCGACTTTGCCGTGAGCAACCTTCAAGAGGGGCGAATCAACACGGCCAGTGCCTTGGTCGCCAACGCCCAATATGCTGCCAGCAATGGGCGCGGTGGCCTCGGGACGGTGATCGTGGCCTCCGGTGGCAACAGCCGTGCAAAGGGCGGCAGTGCGCAAGGTTCGTTCACCAGCAACAATCGCTTCACCGTGGAGGTGGCCGCCATCAATGCCCAGTCGGACCTGTCGACATTGCAGGTGGATGTCGCGCCGTTCTCAAACCCCGGCACCAGCCTGCTGGTAGCGGCGCCCGGCAGCAACGTACTGTCGACCAGCCGCAAGATCGAAACCGAGCGGGGGTCTATCTTCGGCAGTGATTATTCCGCCACGCAGGGCACCAGTTTCGCTGCGCCAATTGTCAGCGGGGTGATTGCATTGATGCTGGAGGCGAACCCGAACCTTGGCTACCGGGACGTGCAACAGATCTTGGCGCTGTCCGCCCGCCGGGTGGACGGTCAAGCCATTAGCTGGAGCGACAACGGTACCCGCCACTGGAATGGCGGCGCGATGCACAAGAGCGACGATTACGGTTTCGGCAAGGTGGATGCGCGGGCGGCAGTGCGCATGGCCGAGGGTTGGATGAAACAGAGTACGGCGGCCAACGAGGCGGTGCTGTCCTCACCGGCTCTTGCCATCGGGCAGACATTGCAGCCGGGGCAAACACTCAGCAGCCGGCACAGCCTGCCGGCCGGTATCCATGTAGAGCACGTGGAAGTCGACTTCGATGCAGACTTGGGCAAGCTGGGTGATCTTAACCTCACGCTGGTTTCACCTACGGGCACCTCCAGTACCTTGTTGAACCGCCACGGCCAGGGTGGCACCCCAAGCGATGCGCAGCGCCATGGCCCGTTCAAGTATTCGTTCATGACCACCCACCATTGGGGTGAGGCGTCTGCCGGCGAGTGGACATTGAACGTGACGAACGCCGAAACAGGTGCCCCCTTAACGGTCAATACATGGGCTGCGCGGCTTTATGGTGAAAACGACGCAGTGACGCAACACGTATTGACCGACGAGTTCAGCACGCTCGCGGCAGCCGACCCCGGCCGGCTGAACATTGGCGCAGGTGATGGCGTCAGTGTATTCAATGCGGCTGCCGTTTCCGGCGCTGTGGAGGTCAACCTTGAGCAAGGTACTGCGACCCTGAGTGGAGCTGCGCTCACCCTGGCCAATCCCACGAGGTTGCAGGCCGTTATCACCGGCGACGGCGACGACTCGCTCACCGCCGGCCCTGCCAATACGCTGCTCAACGGTGGGCGGGGCAGCAACACCCTTACCGGCGGTGCGGGCACGGATGTGTTCGTGATTGCGCAGCGTGCGGGGGGCAGCGACAGGCTGATCAATTTCTCCCCGGTACACAACGAAACCATCAACCTGGTGGGTTTCGAAGGGCTGGCGTTCAGCGCGCTGAAGATGAGCGATACGGGCGAAGGCGTCTCGGTAGCGCTGGGGGCAGGGCAAAGCTTGAGTGTAAGCGGGTTGAAAACGGCCGACTTGAACGAAGGCCATTTCAAATTTCAGAACTATTTTAGCGGGCCCCAGGCGTCGTTCTATAGCGAGCAAGGCACCCGCGAGCCTGCGCTTGTCGAGCCTGCCAGGGTGGTCATGAGTGGTGGGGCCGGCGGTATCAGCATTACCAGCGAGGGTGGGCAATTCGTCGCGGCCTTGACGGGTGTGATTTACAGCCGGCCAAGCATCGATGCATATGCTTATGTGGTGGCTCGCCAGCAGGGTGTGGCGCACTACAAGAATGCACTACGAGGGTTTCGCCAAGGGGTGGACAAGATCGACGTCAGCCAGACGGGGGCGAGGGGCCTTGGCGATCTGGTGCTGACGGATGTGAAACGTGCCACCATCAATGGGTTGTCGTTGATTCATGGCCTTGAGCTCAGTACCCAGCCTGCCGATGGCGCCACCGGCGTGACGCTAGCTTTCCTGGACGCGGTGGGGCGTACGCAACTGGGCGAAGCGGATTTCATTTTTGCGCCGCAGGAGTCTGGGCCTGCGTTGTTCAACAGCTTGCTGGATGCACCTGAACAGCCTGCTCTCGCTTCGTTCACACAACCGCAGATGGCGTCGTCGGTGGACAGCTTTATTCAGTCCATGGCGACGTTCGCACCCCAAACCTCAACCCTCTCGCCTGTGTTCGCGGCCGAGGGGCAAGTGACTCCGTTCCAATTGGCTGCAAATGCCGCCTGATGTTTCTGGGCCTGGTCGGTCATCTGGTTCGCTGGAGCGCGTCACGAACCAGATGACGGCAAGCAAAGGTGCTGTTAGTATAAGATAGTTAGCTAGCTATTTATATGCCTAACCATTCCCCGTCTATCGTTACTATACCCCCTCATAAGGCCCCCGCCGTGCGCACCACTTTCCAGGCCCTGTTCGCGCCCAACCTTGCCGCCGTGCAGTTTGCCATCAAGACCCTGCTCGGTGCCGGCCTGGCGTTGTGGTTGGCCATGCGCTGGGGGTTGGAGCAGCCTTCCTGGGCCTTGATGACGGCGTTCATCGTTGCGCAGCCGCTGTCGGGCATGGTGGTGCAGAAGGGCCTGGCGCGGCTGTTTGGCACGTTGGTGGGCACGATCATGTCGGTGGTGTTCATGGGCCTGGCCGCGCAGGCACCGTGGTTGTTTCTGCTCAGCCTGGCCTTGTGGCTGGCGCTGTGCACGGCGGTGTCGACGCAGTTGCGCAGCGCATTTTCCTATTCGTTCGTGCTGGCCGGCTACACGGTGGCGATCATCGCGTTGCCCGCGCTGAGCCACCCATTGACGATCTTCGACCAGGCGGTGGCGCGCTCCACCGAGATCAGCCTGGGGATTATTTGCGCCACGCTGTCCAGCGCCTTGCTCTGGCCCTCGCGGGTGGAAAAGCAACTGGCGCTGCAGGCCCGACAAGCCTATGACAGTGGCCTGCAGGCGGCGCAGGCCACCTTGGCCGGCGACGAAAGTGCGCGCAAGGGGCTATTGGAGATACTGGCTCGCCTGGTGGCGGTGGATGCGCAGCGTGAGCATGCCTGGTTCGAGGGGCCCTTGGGGCGTGGCCGGGCACTGGCGATTCGCGGGCTGATCCAGCAGTTGCTGGTGCTGTTGCGTATTGCCCGCTCGGTGCGGCGCCAGTGGCGGCAACTGGATGACCACGAGGCGCAGGTGTTGGCCCCTTGGCTGGAACAGGTGCGCGCGGCGTTGCAGGCGCCCGCTCAAGCAACGTTGTTGTTGCTGCGCCAGCAAGTGTGGGACGCCGCCAATGATGAGCGGCACAGTTCGGCGCAGCACTACTGCCTGGCGCGCATGACCCTGTTGCTTGACACCGCCATGGCCTGTGACCTGGCGCTCAATGGCGTGGAGCAGGGGCGCCCACCCAAGGTATTGCCCGATACCCTGGCGGTGCAGCGCGACTACACCTCGGCGCTGCTGTTCGGTTCGCGCAGTGCCCTGGCATTTTTGGCCATGGCCTGTTTCTGGCTGGCCACGGCCTGGCCGGCCGCGTCCGGCGGGATGCTGTTGACGTGCGTGGTGTGCGGCTTGTTCGCCAGCCGCGAGAATGGCGCGCAGATCGGCATGGCGTTCTTGCGCGGGATAGCGTTGGCCGTGCCGACGGCCTTGCTGGTGGGGCAAATCATCCTGCCGCAGTGGAGCAGTTTCGCCATGCTGTGCATGGCCATGGGCGTGCCGTTGTTCTTTGGCGCGCTGGGCATGGCCAACCCTAAGATCGGCCCCACGGCGACTTCTTTTTGCCTGCACTTCATCGTGCTGGTGTCGGTCAGCAACCACATGAGCTTCAGTGTCGCCAGTTTTCTCAACAATGCCATGGCCATCGTCATGGGCGTGGGCGCGGCGGTGCTGGCGTTCAAATTGTTGGTGTTTCGCTACCCCATCTGGCAAAGCCGGCGCCTGCGCGCGGCCACCCAGCAGGATCTGGTGCGCCTGACCCACCGTGAACTGCGCGGCGCCGAAACCTGGTTTGGCGGGCGCATGGCCGACCGCCTGTTGCAACTGGCGCGCATGCACGCCGGCCTCGACCACACCGAGCGCGAGCACATGGACGGCGACCTGCATGGTTTGGACATGGGCGACGAACTGCTGCACCTGCGCAATTGCCTGGCCATCGCCGGCCAGCCGCTCAAGGGCAGTGACCAGGCCTACCTGGATGCGCTTCAAGCGTTGCTCACCCAAGGCCCGCAGGCCGGTCGTGGCGATGCCCTGCAAGCACCCACCGAACGTTTCATGCAGGTGCTGGAGCAACAACCGCCCAACGATGCGCTGCGCCTGGCCAAGGGCGCGGTGCTGCAATTGCTGAACAGCTGGCGCCGCTGGTGCCGCCGGCAGGAGGAAATTCATGGGGCTGCGTGAGTGGTCAGTGGGCGGGGTGCTGCTCAGCCCGTTCTTGTTGTACGTATTGCTGGCGCTGGCGTTGACAGGCGGGTTGCGTTTATTGCTGCGCCTGACCCCGCTCAGCCGCTGGATCTGGCACGAAGCGCTGTTCGATTTCGCGCTGTTCATTTGCATCCTGACGCTGGTGACCAGCGTGCTCGGACCCTTGTAAGGAGTGGATCATGCGTACATCGGTACGAATCGCGGTAACCCTGGCCCTGGTGATTGTCGCGCTGTTTGCCGGCTGGCACCTGTGGCAGTACTACATGCTGTCGCCCTGGACCCGTGATGCGCGGATCCGTGCCGACGTCACCACCGTGGCACCCGACGTGTCGGGGTGGGTGCGTGAGCTCAAGGTGCAGGACAACCAGCCGGTGAAGGCCGGCGACCTGTTGCTGTCCATTGACCGCGACCGCTTCCAGGCCGCCCTGGAGAAAGCCCAGGCGGTGGTCTACACCCGCCAGCAACAGCTCAACCAAGCCGAGCAGGAAGCCGCGCGCCGGGCCAGCCTGGGTACCCAGGCCATCAGCGCCGAACTGCGCGAAAACGCCCAGATCGCCGCCGGCATTGCCCGTGGCCAGTTGCGCGAGGCCCAGGCCGACGTCACCGTGGCGGCGCTCAACCTGGCGCGCAGCGAAGTGCATGCGCCGCGCAGCGGGCACATCACCAACCTGCGCCTGGCGGCAGGCAACTACGTGAACGCCGGGCAGGCGGTGATGGCCTTGATCGATGATTCGACCTTTTATGTGCAAGCGTATTTCGAAGAAACCAAGCTGCCCCGGGTCAAAGTCGGCGACCCAGTGAAGGTGTGGCTGATGAGCGCCGACGAGCCGATGCAGGGCCACGTGGAAAGCATCAGCCGCGGCATCACCGACGCCAACACCAACCCCGACTCACAGTTGCTGGCCCAGGTAGAGCCGACGTTTAACTGGGTACGCCTGGCGCAGCGGATACCGGTGCGGATCAAGATCGACCAGGTGCCGGAGGGTGTGACGTTAAGCGCGGGGATGACCGCCAGCGTGCAGGTGCAGCACCCCTGACTGGCGGTGGCCTTTTCGCGCAGAATTAAAAATCAGCCAATGCTGATCGGTGGCAAGGTCGGCAACGTTACGGTCTGCTGCTTGCGCGGCGCCAGGATCTCGGCCTCGCCGTCCACCACCAGCTCATCGCGCTGGTTGAACACGCGGGTGGCGATGCGCACGCGAAACTTGGGCATTTTCTCGAGGATTTCCAGGCGTACGGTCAGGGTATCGCCGATTTTCACCGGCTTTTGAAAGCTCATCTGCTGGCCGATGTAGATGGTGCCCGGCCCAGGCAGCTCGCAAGCTACCGCCGCGCTGATCAGGGCGCCGCTGAACATGCCGTGGGCAATGCGTTCCTTGAACATGGTGGCGGCGGCGAACTCGGCGTCCAAGTGCACCGGGTTGTGGTCACCGGACATGGCGGCGAACAGTTGGATGTCGCGCTCTTCGACGGTCTTGCTGTAGCTGGCGGTCTGGCCGACTTCGAGGGCCTCGTAAGGGGTGTTGGTAACCTGGGTCATGGCTAAGCAATCCTTGGTGACAAAAAAGGGTGATTCATTGATGGCCGCAGGCCGCTACTCCGTTCGGGCCGGGCGACTGAGGGTCAACACCTGGTCGAGCCAGGCCAACAGATCGCCCGTCACCTGCTCGCGATTGCTTTCGTTGAGCACTTCGTGGCGGGCCTGCGGGTAGATATTCACTTGCAGATGGCGGCTGCCGGCTTGGCGCAGCGCATCGGCCAGATCATTCAGACGCTTGCCATCACTCACCGGATCACATTCACCGCCCATGATCAGCAGCGGCAGGTTGGGATCGATCTGCGCGAGGTTGGTCGCTTTGCTGATCTGTTGCAAGCCTTGCAGCAAATCCAGCCACAATTGGTTGCTGCAGCGAAAGCCGCACAGTGGGTCGGCTATGTAGCGGTCAACTTCGACCGGGTCGCGGCTCAGCCAGTCGAAAGGCGTGCGGTTGGGCTTGAACGCCTTGTTGAAGGCGCCAAACGACAGCCATTCGATCAGCGCGCTGCGCCCGTTGGCACCCTGGCGCCAGTATTCCAGGCGGGCGATGGCGCGGGCCGCGCGGTACAAGGCCACGGGCTGGAAGTTGGAGCCGCTGAGGATCGCCCCCTGCAGGCTGGCGCTGTGGTGCAACAGGTAAGCCTGGGCAATGTAGCTGCCCATGCTGTGGCCCAGCAAAAACAGCGGCGCGCCGGGGTGTTGCAGGCGGATGTGCTGGCTGAGCAGGCCCAGGTCGTCGACCACTTTGCTCCAGCCGTCCTGGCGGGCAAACAGGCCTTGGCTGCCACCTTGGGCGGTGCGCCCGTGGCCGCGTTGGTCATGGGCGTAGAGGGCGTAGCCGGCCGCCGCCAGGGCTTGGCCCAGGCGCTCATAGCGCCCGGCATGCTCGGCCATGCCATGGGCCAGGAGCACCACCGCTTGCGGCGCGCCGACCGGCAGCCAGCGGTATACATAGAGTTGGGCTGCGTCGCTGGCCGGCAGCCAGAAAGTCTCGGGGTTCATGGCGATTCCTTGCGCACGTGAAACGAAGTCTGGTGATTGTATCGCGCCTTGCCGAATCCAGCCTGAAGCAGGGAATAGATTCACGATGTTAATGAGACGCCCGTACCGGTTTGCCAGCCCCCGCATAACTGCTAACGTCGAGAAAGCACCGCCGGCTCTGAACCGCGGCGGCAAGGAACGGCCCTGGCTAGAGGACAATAATAAATGCACGCTGATTTCTGGAATGACAAGCGCCCTGCGGGCGTCCCTTCGCAGGTGGACCTGGGGGCCTACAAATCGATCGTCGAGGTGTTCGAACGTTCCTGCAAGAAATTCGCCGACCGCCCGGCCTTCAGCAGCATGGGCGTGACCCTGACCTACGCTGAGCTGGAGCGCCGTTCGGCGGCCTTCGCTGCCTACTTGCAGCAGCACACCGACCTCAAGCCGGGCGATCGCATCGCCGTGCAACTGCCCAACGTGCTGCATTATCCGATTGCCGTGTTCGGCGCCTTGCGCGCCGGGCTCACCGTGGTCAACACCAACCCGTTGTACACCCCGCGCGAAATGCGCCACCAGTTCAAGGACTCTGGCGCCCGTGCGTTGGTGTACCTGAACCTGTTTGGCAAGAAGGTCGAGGAGGTGCTGCCCGATACCGAGTTGCAGTACTTGATCGAAGCGAAGATGGGCGATTTGATGCCCACCGCCAAGGGCTGGCTGGTGAACACGATGGTCGCCAAGGTGAAAAAGCTCGTGCCGATCTACTCGCTGCCCCAGGCCATTGGCTTCAAGTCAGCCTTGCGCCTGGGCCAGGGCCAGGCCGTGCGGCCTTCGCAGGCCACGCTGGATGACATCGCCGTGCTGCAATACACCGGCGGCACCACGGGCCTGGCCAAGGGCGCGATGCTCACCCACGGCAACCTGGTGGCGAACATGCAGCAAGTGCTGTGCTGTTTCGAGCAACTGGGCCCCGATGGGCGCAAACTGATGCAGGAAGGCCAGGAGGTGATGATCGCGCCGCTGCCGCTTTATCATATCTATGCCTTCACGGCGAACTGCATGGGCATGATGGTCACCGGCAACCACAACGTGCTGATCAGCAACCCCCGCGACCTGAACGCCTTCGTCAAAGAGCTGAAAAAGTGGCACTTCACCGGGCTGCTGGGCCTGAACACCCTGTTCGTGGCGCTGATGGAGCACCCCGAGTTCAAGGACCTGGATTTTTCCGGCCTCAAGGTCACCAACTCCGGTGGCACGGCGCTCGTCAAGGCAGTGGCTGAGCGCTGGCATGCCATGACCGGCTGCCACATCGTCGAAGGCTACGGCCTGACCGAAACCTCGCCGGTGGCCAGCACCAACCCCTACGGCGAACTGGCCCGCCTGGGTACCGTGGGCATTCCCGTGGTGGGCACGGCGATGAAAGTGATCGACGACCAGGGCAACGAAATGCCCTTTGGCGAGCGCGGCGAGTTGTGCATCAAGGGCCCGCAGGTCATGAAAGGCTACTGGCAGCACCCCCAGGCCACGGCCGAGGCGCTGGACGCCGAGGGCTGGTTCAAGACCGGCGATATCGCGGTGATCGATCCGGACGGCTACGTGCGCATCGTCGATCGCAAGAAGGACATGATCATTGTCTCGGGCTTCAACGTGTACCCCAACGAGATCGAGGACGTGGTGATGGCCCACCCCAAGGTTGCCAACTGCGCGGCCATCGGCATCCCCGACGAGCGCTCGGGCGAGGCGGTGAAGCTGTTCGTGGTGCCGCGCGAGAGCGGGGTCAGCCTGGAGGAGCTCAAGGCCTACTGCAAAGAGAATTTCACCGGCTACAAGGTGCCCAAGCAAATCGTGCTTCGCGACTCGCTGCCGATGACGGCGGTGGGGAAGATCTTGCGGCGTGAGTTGCGCGATATCGCCTGAACACCGGGTTTCGATCTGCCTGCATAAAAAACGCCGCGATGCCTCTGGCCATTCGCGGCGTTTTTTTTTTGCGGAAAAATCCGTCCCAGCGCAAGCTTTCGAATATTTACTCTAAATGTGACCAAATATGATCAATAGGTCATTATTGTGACTGTTCGGGCCGATTTGGCTCTAGTCGACCTCTGGCAAAGCTGCTACTCTCGGCGCGCTTTTGATCGTTTCGGGCAGCGATACCTGGCGAAACAATTCAATAATAACCGCATCGAATGCGCTGAAGAATTCGCTGTAGCTGGAGGAGTGGGCTTCCATGATCGAAAATTTCTGGAAGGATAAGTACCCGGCTGGAATTGCTGCGGATATCAATCCTGACGAATACCCGAATATCCAGGCGGTGCTGAAGCAATCGTGCCAGCGCTTCGCCGACAAGCCGGCGTTCAGCAACCTGGGCAAGACGCTCACCTACGGTGAACTCTTTGAGCTGTCCGGTGCGTTCGCAGCTTACCTGCAGCAGCATACCGATTTGCAACCCGGTGATCGAATCGCCGTGCAGTTGCCCAATCTGTTGCAATACCCCATCGCCGTGTTCGGTGCGATCCGCGCCGGGCTGATCGTGGTCAACACCAACCCGTTGTACACCGCCCGCGAAATGGAGCACCAGTTCAACGACTCCGGTGCCAAGGCGTTGGTGTGCCTGGCGAACATGGCGCACCTGGCGCAAACCGTGACGCCCAAGACCTGTGTCAAGCATGTGATCATCACCGAAGTGGCCGACCTGTTGCCGCCGCTCAAGCGCCTGGTGATCAACAGCGTGGTCAAGTACGTGAAGAAGATGGTGCCGGCGTATCACCTGCCCAATGCCATCCGCTTCAATGACATCCTGGCCAAGGGGCGTGGCCAACCCGTGGTCGAAGCCAACCCGGCAAGCGGCGACGTGGCCGTGTTGCAGTACACCGGCGGCACCACCGGCGTTGCCAAGGGCGCGATGCTCACCCACCGCAACCTGATCGCCAACATGCTGCAGTGCAAGGCGCTGATGGGCTCCAACCTCAACGAAGGCTGCGAGATCCTGATCACGCCGCTGCCGCTGTACCACATCTACGCCTTTACCTTTCATTGCATGGCAATGATGCTGATCGGCAACCACAACATCCTGATCAGCAACCCGCGCGACCAGTCGGCGATGGTCAAGGAACTGTCCAAGTGGAAGTTCAGCGGCTTCGTTGGCCTGAATACCTTGTTCGTGGCACTGTGCAACAACGAGCAATTCCGCCAGTTGGATTTCTCGGCCTTGAAGGTCACCCTGTCCGGTGGCATGGCGCTGCAACTGGCGGCCGCCGAACGCTGGAAAGCGGTGACCGGTTGCGCCATTTGCGAAGGCTACGGCATGACCGAAACCAGCCCGGTGGCCACGGTGAACCCGATCCAGAACATCCAGGTCGGTACCATCGGCATTCCGGTGCCGTCCACGCTGTGCAAGGTGACCGATGACGAAGGCCGTGAACTGGGCTTGGGCGAAGTCGGTGAGCTGTGCGTCAAGGGCCCGCAGGTGATGAAGGGCTACTGGCAGCGCCAGGAAGCCACCGACGAGATGCTCGACGCCGAAGGCTGGCTGAAGACCGGCGACATCGCGGTGATCCAAGCCGACGGCTACATGCGCATCGTCGACCGCAAAAAGGACATGATCCTGGTGTCCGGTTTCAACGTGTACCCCAACGAGCTGGAAGACGTGCTGGTGACCCTGCCGGGCGTGCTGCAATGCGCAGCGATTGGCGTGCCGGACGACAAGTCGGGCGAGGCGATCAAGATCTTCATCGTGGCCAAGCCCGGGGTCACCCTGACCAAGGAGCAGGTGATGGAGCACATGCGCGCCAACGTCACCGGCTACAAGGTGCCGCGCTCGGTGGAGTTCCGCGACGCGCTGCCGACCACCAACGTGGGCAAGATCTTGCGCCGCGAGTTGCGTGACGAAGAGTTGAAGAAGCTAGGCTTGAAGAAGATCGCCTGACGGCAGCCGCAAGCTTCAAGCCTTGAGCTGCAAGTGAGTACGACGCCAGACTCTCTTGCAGCTTATGGCTTGCAGCTATCTAAGCTTCTCCAGCAGCCCGTAATACCACATCCCCACCGCCAGCATCGGGTTGCCAAACACATCGCCCATCGGCACCTTGATGTGGCTGCAGCCGGCAAAGGTATCGAAACTCTCCAGCGTGCCCGTCAGGGCCTCGGCCATGATCTGGCCCATGATGTGGCTGGTGGCGATGCCATGCCCCGAATAGCCCTGGCAGTACCAGACGTTGTCCGACAGCTTGCCCAGTTGCGGGATGCGGTTGACCACGATGCCCATGGCGCAACTCCACTGGAAGTCGATGTTGACGCCCTTGAGCCGCGGGAACGTGCGCTCGATGCAGGGCAGCAACTCGCCGGCGATGTCCCGTGAGTCCTTGCCGCTGTAGTTGGCGCCGCCGCCGAACAGCAGGCGCCCATCGGCGGTCATTCGGTAGTAGTCCAACACGAAGCGGCAGTCGTACACCGCCAGGTCCTGGGGGTTGAGTTCGCGCGCCAGGTCGCCCAGCGGTGCGGTGGTGACGATGCCGCCCATGGCCGGGAAGATCTTGCCCTTGAGCTGCTTGGGTTCGAGCTTGTGGTACACGTCGCCAGCCAGCATCACCTGCTTGGCGTCGATCCGGCCCAAGGCTGTGACCACCGCCGGGCGGGCGCCGTGGACGATTTCCAGCACCTCGGTGTTCTCGTAGATCAGTGCGCCCAGGCTTGCCGCCGCACGGGCCTCGCCCAGGCACAGGTTGAGCGGGTGCAGGTGCAGGTTGCGGGTGTTTTTCAGCGCGCCCAGGTACAGCGGGCTGTCCAGGTGCTGGCGCATGTCGGCCTGGTCGAGCAGGGTGACTTGGTCGCCCATGCCACGGCGCACGGCTTCGTCGTGGGCGGCGCGCAGCTCGGTCATGTGTGCAGGCTTCATGGCGGCGTGCAGGTGACCCTGCTTCAGGTCGCAGGCAATGTTGTATTTGGCCACGCGGTTTTCGATGATCTGGTGGCCGCGCCAGCGCAGGTGCCAGATAAAATCGTCCACTTCATCGCCCAGGCGCTTGCGCATCTGCCCGCGCATGGCCTCGTCGCCCGACAGGCTGCCAGTGACCTGGCCGCCGTTGCGCCCGCTGGCGCCCCAGCCGATCTTGTTGGCTTCGACAATGGCGACTTTCAGGCCGCGTTCGGCCAGTTCCACCGCCGTGGCCACGCCGGTGAAGCCACCGCCGATGATCACCACGTCGACGCTGACCTGGCCTTGCAGGGTGGGGTAGTCACTTTCCTGGTTGAGGGTGGCGGTGTAATAGGAATTAGAGCGTGGGTTCATTATGGGTATCCGAAATGTTGGGCGGTGTTGGCTTCACGGATGCTCCTAGAGGCGACGGGGGCCTGTAGGAGCATCCGCGAACAGGGCAACGCGGTCTCACGCCTGTGTGAGATACCAGCGCCAATCCTGCTCCCCCACCTCGCTCATGAACTGCCGATACTCTTCGCGCTTGACCGCCAGGTACACGCGCATGAAACCTTCGCCAAGCGCCTCGCGGGCCCAGGTTGACTGCTCCAGTGCCTTGAGCGAGGTCAGCCAATCGGTGGGCAGCAAGGTCGTGGCCTGGGCGTAGCCGTTGCCTTGCACCGGCTCGCCCGGGTCGATGGCGTTGCGGATGCCGTGATGAATTGCCGCCAATATCGCGGCTGCCGCAAGGTAGGGGTTGGCATCGGCGCCGCAGATACGGTGCTCGATGTGCCGGGTGTTGGCCGGCCCGCCGGGCACGCGCAGGCTCACGGTGCGGTTGTCCACGCCCCAGGTCGGCGCCAGCGGGGCATAGCTGTTGGCCTGGAAGCGCCGGTAGGAGTTGGCGTTGGGGCAAAACAGCAGCAGGCTGTCGAGCAGGTGCGCGAGCATGCCGCCTACCGATTGGCGCAGCAACGGGGTGCCGGCCTTGTCTTCGCTGGCGTACAGGTTGCGCCCCTGGCCATCGGCCAGGCTGACGTGCATGTGCATGCCGGTGCCGGCCAAGTGGTCAAATGGCTTGGCCATGAAACAGGCCTGCATGCCGTGCTGGTGCGCCACGCCTTTGACCAGGCGTTTGTAGCGCACGGCCTGGTCCATGGCCAACAGCGCATCCCCATGCTCCAGGGTGATTTCCACCTGGCCTGGGGCGTACTCGGAAATCGCCGTGCGCGCCGGAATGCCCTGGGCCTTGCAGGCAGCATACAGGTCGGCCAAAAACGGCTCGATCTGCTCCAGTTCGCGCAAGCCGTACACCTGGGTAGCGCGTGGGCGCTGGCCATCGCTGTCCAGGGCCGGTTGCGGGTGGCCGTTGGCGTCGCGCTGCTGGTCCAGCAAGTAAAACTCCAGCTCGCAGGCCATCACCGGGTGATAACCGTCGATTTTCAGCGCCTCGATCACCTGTACCAGCACGTGGCGCGGGTCGGCGACGGTGGCCGGCAGGCCTTCTTGCGGGTGCATGCTGACTTGCACGGCAGCGGTGGGGATCAGCCGCCAGGGCATGCGGGTCAGGCTGCCCGCCAAGGGGTAGGCGCGGCAGTCAATGTCGCCCACATCCCACACCAGTCCTGAATTTTCCACGTCGTCACCTTGCAGGGTCAGGCCGAGGATGGTGCTGGGCAGGGGCCGGCCACTTTCGTACACGGCCAGCAGTTCATCGCGGTGCAGCAACTTGCCGCGCGGCACGCCGTTGGCGTCGAGGATAAACAGCTCGAACATCTCGATATCGGGGTTGGCCGCCAAAAAATCCTGGGCCTGTTGCAAAGGGGCAAATGTCATGAGGCTCTCGCAGGCGCCTTGTGGGGCGCACGGTTTGAATGAAATAGAGGTTTCAGTCAGGCAGCGAGCAGGGCGTCCGGCGGGCGGGCGTGGCGGCAGTGCCACAGGGCCCAGAAGGCCAGGATGAGATTGATGGCGGGAGCAAGCGCGGGTGGCATCATGGTGACGGATGGTTGCACGGCGCTTTGGTTGATTAAATTGGCATTGCTGTATGTTTACATCGCTAACCGCTAAACAATCTCCCGGTGGTGTGGGAGCCTGGCTTTGCCAGCGATGATGCCCTCAAGTACGCCATCGCTGGCAAGCCATGCTCCCACAAGGGCGGCGCCCACAGGTTTATGCGACAATTGCCGCCATAAATTTTGCCGTGTAGCCATTGCGTACCTGATGACCGACCAGACTCCCGCTATCGACCAACTGCTCAAGAACCTCGACCAGGCGATGATCAGCGAGCGCCACCGCTTGCGCCGCCAATTGCACGACCTGCGCAAGAAACCCGACGAGGCCAGGCTGGCGCAGTGGGCGGCCAAGGTGCAGGCCTCGTTCGACCAGGTGGCGGCGCGGCGGGCCAGCGTGCCGGTGATTCGCTACGACGACAGCCTGCCGATCGCGGCCAAGCGCGACGAGATCAAGAAGATCCTCGCCGAGCACCAAGTGTTGATCATCGCCGGCGAAACCGGATCGGGCAAAACCACCCAGTTGCCCAAGATCTGCCTGGAACTGGGGCGTGGCCAGCATGGCCAGATCGCCCACACCCAGCCACGGCGGATCGCGGCGCGCAGCGTGGCCACGCGGGTGGCCGAGGAATTGGGCACGCCCCTGGGCGCGCTGGTCGGCTACCAGGTGCGGTTTGAGGACCAGAGCGACGCCAACACCCTGGTCAAGCTGATGACCGACGGCATTTTGCTGGCCGAAACCCAGCACGACCGCTTTCTGGAACGCTACGACACCATCATCGTCGATGAAGCCCACGAACGCAGCCTGAACATCGACTTCTTGCTGGGCTACCTGAAAACCCTGCTGCCACGGCGTCCGGACCTGAAGGTGATCATCACCTCGGCCACCATCGACCTGGAGCGCTTTTCCAAGCACTTCAACGATGCGCCGATCATCGAGGTGTCGGGCCGCACCTACCCGGTCGATACCTGGTACCGCCCGCTCACCAGCGAGCAGGACGAGGAGGGCAATGCCGTCGAGGAAGACCTGAGCGTCGACCAGGCGATCATCGCCACCCTGGATGAAATCGCCGTGTTCGAACGCAGCGAAGGCAAGCGCCCGGGCGACGTGCTGGTGTTTTTGCCGGGCGAGCGGGAGATCCGCGACGCCGCCGAGATGCTGCGCAAGGCCCAGCTCAGGCACACCGAGATTTTGCCGCTGTACGCTCGCCTGTCACCGGCCGAGCAGCAAAAGATCTTCCAGAGCCACCCTGGCCGCCGCGTGGTATTGGCCACCAACGTTGCCGAAACCTCGCTCACCGTGCCGGGCATCCGTTACGTGATCGACAGCGGCACCGCGCGCATCAGCCGCTACAGCTACCGCGCCAAGGTGCAGCGCCTGCCCATCGAGGCGGTGTCCCAGGCCAGCGCCAACCAGCGCAAGGGCCGTTGTGGCCGGGTTGAACCTGGTATCTGCATCCGCTTGTACAGTGAAGAAGATTTCAACGGCCGGCCGGAATTCACCGACCCAGAGATCCTGCGCACCAACCTTGCGGCCGTTATTTTGCAGATGCTGCACCTGCGCCTGGGCGAGATCGACCAGTTCCCGTTTATCGAGCCGCCGGATGGCAAGGCCATTACCGACGGCTTCAACCTGCTGCAGGAGCTGTCGGCGGTCAACCGCGAAAACCAGCTCACGCCGTTGGGCCGCCAGTTGGCGCGCCTGCCGGTGGACCCGCGCATGGGCCGTATGCTGCTTGAGGCCGCCACGCAAGGCAGCCTGCAAGAAGTGCTGATCGTCGCCAGTGCGCTGTCGGTGCAGGATGTGCGCGAGCGCCCGCCCGAGCGCCAGCAGGCCGCCGACCAGGCCCACGCCCAGTGGAAGGACGCCGATTCGGACTTCGCCGCGCTGGTCAACCTGTGGCGTGGCTTTGAAGAGCAGCGCCAGGCCCTGACCGCCAGCCCGCTGCGCAACTGGTGCCGCAAAAACTTCCTCAACTACCTGCGCCTGCGCGAGTGGCGCGACGCCCACCGGCAGTTGAGCCTGATCTGCCGCGACCTGCAGTTGACGGTCAACAAGGAGCCGGCCGACTTTCCCAAGTTCCACAAGGCGATCCTTTCCGGCCTGTTGAGCCAGATCGGCCAGAAAACCGAAGAGGGCGACTACCTGGGCGCACGGCAACGGCGCTTCTGGATTCACCCCTCGTCCGGCATCGGCAAGAAGCGCCCACAGTGGCTGATGACCGCTGAACTGATGGAGACCACCAAGCTGTACGCGCGCATGGTGGCCAAGATCGACGCCGACTGGATCGAGCCACTGGCCGGGCACCTGATCAAGAAAAACCACTTCGAACCGCACTGGGAGAAGAAGCGCGGCCAGGTGGTGGCGTTCGAGCAGATCACCCTGTTCGGCTTGATCGTGGTGGGTCGCCGCCCGGTGCATTACGGGCCGATCGACCCGGTGGTGTCGCGCGAGATGTTTATCCGCGAAGGCCTGGTGCGCGGTGAGATCCAGTCGCGGGCCAAGTGCCTTACGGCCAATCGGCAGTTGCTCGAACAGCTCGACGAACTGGAAGCCAAGGCCCGCCGACGCGACATCCTGGCCGACGAAGAAACCCTGTACGCCTACTACGAAGCGCGCCTGCCGGCCGAGATCCACCAGACGGCCACCTTCGACAGCTGGTACAAGAGCGAGAGCCAGAAGAACGCGCAACTGTTGATCATGCGCGAAGAGGACGTGCTGGCCCGCGAAGCCAGCGAAGTGACCGCCGCGCAGTACCCCGACACCCTGCGCCTGGGCGACCTTACGCTTGCGCTGAGCTACCACTTCGAGCCTAACCACCCGCGCGATGGCGTGACCTTGCGGGTACCGGCGCCGTTGTTGCCGTCGTTGCCCAACGAACGCCTGGAGTGGCTGGTGCCGGGGCTGATCGAGGCCAAGTGCATTGCCCTGGTGCGCAACCTGCCCAAGGTCATCCGCAAGAACTTCGTGCCGGTGCCGGACTTCATCAAGGCGGCCCTGCAACGCATCACCTTTGGCGAAGGCTCGCTGCCTCAGGCGCTGGGCCGTGAACTGTTGCGCATGACCGGTGCACGGGTCAGCGACGAAGCCTGGCAAGAGGCCGAGCAGCAGGTCGACAGCCATTTGCGCATGAACATCGAAGTGCTCGACGGCCAGGGCAAGTTCCTTGGCGAGGGCCGCGACCTGGCCGAGCTGACAGCGCGCTTTGCCCAAGCCAGCCAGGCCGCTTTGGCAGCACCGCAGTCGGCGAAAAGCCAGCAACCGGTAGAGGCCAAGGTGTTTGCCGCGGTGGCCCAGAAGGCTCAGCAGAACATCGCCGGGCTGTCGATGACGGTCTACCCGGCGTTGGTGGAAGACAACGGCACGGTCAAGGAAGGGCGCTTCTCGACCGCCGCCGAGGCCCAATTCCAGCACCGCCGTGCCCTGCAGCGCCTGTTGTTGCAACAATTGGCGGAACCGGCCAAGTTCCTGCGCGGCAAGTTGCCGGGCCTGACCGAACTGGGGTTGATGTACCGCGAGCTGGGCCGGGTCGACGCGTTGGTGGAAGACATCCTGTTGGCCAGCCTGGACAGCTGCATCCTGGAAGGCGAAGCGAGCCTGCCCCGCGATGGCGCAGGCCTGCTGTCCCTGGCCGAGCGCAAGCGCGGTGCCTGGGCCGAGCACGCCGAACGCCTGGCGCGCCAGACCCTGGATATCCTCAAGCTATGGCACGGCCTGCAAAAGCGCTTCAAGGGCAAGATCGACCTGGCCCAGGCCGTGGCGCTCAACGACATCAAGCAACAGCTGGGCAACCTGGTGTACCCAGGCTTCGTGCGCCAAACCCCGGCACTGTGGTTCAAGGAGTTACCGCGCTACCTCAAGGCCATCGAACTGCGCCTGGAAAAACTCGCAAGCCAGGTGCAGAAAGACCGTGTGTGGAGCCAGGAGTTGGCCGGCTTGTGGGCGCAGTACCAGGCTCGCGCCAGCAAGCATGGCCAAGAAGGCAAGCGCGACCCGGAGCTGGAACTGTACCGCTGGTTGATCGAGGAGTACCGGGTATCGCTGTTCGCCCAGCAGTTGGGCACCAAGCTGCCGATTTCCGACAAGCGCCTGGGCAAGCAGTGGAGCCAGGTGGAAGGCTGATCGGTGGTTGGGGTAAAAGGGGCGAAACCCCGGTAAATATGGCACACTTCGCCGATAAATAACCCGTGACCCGGGGGCTGCCTGCCCCCTTTGGCCGGGTAGCTTTGTATGCAATATGGTACGAATGTGCCATGTCGCAGTGCAGTCATGCGGCCGCCGCCCACGTAGCGGCCCCAAATAATAGAGAGGAGCGACCGTGCATAACGTCGTGATCAGCGGCACGGGCCTGTATACCCCGGCCAACAGCATCTCCAACGAAGAGCTGGTGCAGTCCTATAACACCTGGGCCCAGCAGTTCAACGCCGAGAACGCCGAGGCCATCGAGCGCGGCGAGCTCCAGGCTGCAACCGAATCCAGCGCCGCCTTCATCGAAAAAGCCTCGGGCATCAAGAGCCGTTTCGTCATGGACAAGGCCGGCATCCTCGACCCGCAGCGCATGAAGCCGCGCCTGCCGGAGCGCAGCAACGACGAGCCGTCGATCCTTTGCGAGATGGCCGTGGCCGCTGCCAAGCAGGCGCTGGAGCGTGCCGGCAAAACCGCCGCCGACATCGACGCGGTGATCGTCGCCTGCTCCAACCTACCGCGTGCCTACCCGGCCCTGGCGGTCGAAGTGCAGCAGGCGCTGGGCATCCAGGGTTTTGGGTTTGACATGAACGTGGCGTGCTCCTCGGCCACTTTCGGCATCCAGACCGCGTGCAACAGCGTGCAACTGGGCCAGGCCCGCGCGGTGTTGGTGGTGGACCCGGAGATTTGCACCGGCCATTTGAACTTCCGTGATCGCGACAGCCATTTCATTTTCGGTGACGCCTGCACCGCGGTTGTGGTCGAGCGTGCAGACCTGGCCACCTCCAAACACCAGTTCGATGTGGTCAGCACCAAACTGCTGACGCAGTTTTCCAACAACATCCGCAACAACTTTGGCTTCCTCAACCGCGCCGCCGAAGAGGGCATTGGCCAACCCGACAAACTGTTCGTGCAGGAAGGCCGCAAGGTGTTCCGCGAAGTGTGCCCGATGGTGGCCGAACTGATTGGCGCGCACTTGGCCGAAAACGACATCCAGGTCAGTGACGTGAAGCGCTTCTGGCTGCACCAGGCCAACCTGAGCATGAACCACCTGATCGTCAGGAAGCTGCTGGGCCGTGAAGCCAGCGTGCAGGAGGCGCCGGTGATCCTGGACACCTACGCCAACACCAGTTCGGCAGGCTCGGTGATTGCCTTCCACACCTACCAGGACGACCTGCCCAAAGGTGCGCTGGGCGTGCTCAGCTCCTTTGGCGCAGGGTATTCGATCGGCAGTGTGATTTTGCGTAAGCGTTAAGTGAATAAGCCCTGGCTGGCTGGCCAGGGCGCGCCACCTCAACCCAGCAAGTGGGTTTGTTTCCAGAAAGTTCCTTTGTAACTAAATCTTAATGTTTCAGCAGCGGCGCTGAAATATCCGCTCTTCAAGATCGCCTCCCAACAAAGCCCGTCACCCCGGCATGGACGCAGGGGGCGCGCGGCCAAAAAAACATTAAAAGTAGTACCCAGAGGAGCGAATCATGAAAAAGTCCACTTTGGCCTTGGCGATGGCCACGGGGGTTTTGGCTCAATCTGCAATGGCAGAGGGCTTCATTGAAGACAGCAAGGCCACGCTGAAGCTGCGCAACTTTTACATCAACAACGACAACCGCGACTCGGCCACCGCCAAGAACGCCAACTACCAGTCCGAGTGGGGCCAGGGCTTTCAGTTGGACTTCCAGTCCGGCTACACCGCCGGCACCGTGGGCTTTGGCGTAGACGCCATTGGCCTTCTGGGCATCAAGCTTGACTCCGGTGCAGGCCGCCACGGCAACCCGACCGGCCTGCTGGACGGTGGCAACGTGTTCCCAAGCGATGGTGACCACGCCGCCGACGACTTTGCCAGCCTGGGCCTGACCGCCAAGGCGAAGATCTCCAAGACCGAGCTGAAACTGGGCACCTTGCTGCCCAAGCTGCCGGTGATCATGTACAACGACAGCCGTCTGGTGCCGCAAACCTTCCAGGGTGGCCAGGTCACCTCCAACGAGATCAAAGACCTGAGCCTGATCGCCGGCCAGATCGAGAAGGTCAAGGACCGTAACTCCAGCAACAACGAAGACTTGTCCATTGGCGGTGCCAACGGCAGCGGCAACAGCAACATCGGCGGGCGCAGCAACAAGTTCTACTATGCCGGTGGCGACTACAAGATCACCAAGGACCTGCTGTTCCAGTACTACTACGGCAACCTGGATGACTTCTACAAACAGAACTTCCTGGGCCTGGTGCACAACTGGTCCATCGGCCCGGGTGTGTTGAAGTCCGACTTTCGTTACTTCAACAGCAAGGACGATGGCAAGAACAGCAACGATCCGCTGTACTACAGCTCGGGCAACTACCTGGGCCAGGCCAGCGGCAAGGGCAAGGTCGACAACAACCTGTACAGCGCCTTGTTCCTGTACACCGTGGCCGGCCACACCTTTGGTGGTGGCTACCAGGTGAGCAACGGCGACAGCGACTTCCCGTGGTTGAACCAGGGCAACGGTTCGTCGAACTACACCATCACCGACGCCCAGATCCAGAAGTTCGGCCGTGCCGGCGAGAAAACCTGGCAGGCCCGCTACGCCTATGACTTCGCTGCCATCGGCTTCCCTGGCGCGACCGCCGGTATCACCTACCTGAGCGGCAGCAACATCGACACCGTGGCCACCAACGGCACCGTGGCCGGCAACAACCGCAACGAGTGGGAACGCGACATCACCCTGGCCTACGTGGTACCCGAAGGCACCCTCAAGGGCCTGGGCGTAACCTGGAAAAACGGCATGTGGCGCGACAACATCCCGGGCCAGCGCGACCAGGACGAAAACCGTCTGATCCTGAGCTACTCGATCCCACTGTTGTAAGCATGACCGCGTCATCCTTTGACCCCATCCGTTAAAGCATTCGCCCCGCCTCGTGCGGGGCTTTTTTTTTGTGGCATGCTAGCGCTCTGTAAAGAGGTCTATCACATGCCGCTACACGTGCTTCATAGCCTGGACTCCATCGATGCGGCGCAGTGGGATGCCCTGGTGCCCAGCGCGCAACCCTTTTTGCGTCACGGCTTTCTCAGCGCCCTGGAGGCCAGCGCCAGCCTGGGCAAGCATTCCGGCTGGCGGCCCGAGCACTTGGTGCACCGGGAGGACGGCCGCATCGTCGCGGCCATGCCCAGCTACCGCAAATGGCATTCCTATGGCGAATACGTGTTCGACCACGCCTGGGCCGATGCCTGCCGCCGCGCGGGTATCGAGTACTACCCCAAACTGCTGACCGCCGTACCGTTCAGCCCGGTCAGTGGCCCAAGGCTGTTGGCGCGTGAGCCCGGTGATGGGCTTGAACTGCTGCGCAGCCTGCCGGGTTACCTGGAGGTGGAGCAGTTATCCAGCGCCCACATCAACTTCACCGACGCCTCGCTCGATGCCATGCTCGCCCAAGAGCCCGGCTGGCTTGAGCGCCTGGGCTGCCAGTACCACTGGCATAACCGCGGTTACCGGGACTTCCAGGATTTTCTCGACACCTTGAGCTCGCGCAAACGCAAGCAGATGCGCAAAGAGCGCGAGCAGGTGGCGGGGCAGGGCATCGAGTTTGAGTGGCAGCAGGGCGCGCAACTGCGCGAAGCCGATTGGGACTTCGTTTACGCCTGTTACGCCAACACTTACGCGGTACGGCGCCAGGCGCCTTACCTGACGCGCGAGTTCTTCAGCCTGCTGGCCGAGCGCATGCCCGAGGCGATTCGCGTGGTGTTTGCGCGCCAGGCCGGGCGGCCGGTGGCCATGGCCTTCAGCCTGGTCGGCGGCGACAGCTTCTATGGGCGCTACTGGGGCTGCCTGGCAGAGTTCGACCGGCTGCACTTCGAGACCTGCTTCTACCAGGGCATGGACTACGCCATCGCCCATGGCCTGCAACGCTTTGACGCCGGCGCCCAGGGTGAGCACAAGCTGATCCGGGGCTTTGAGCCGGTGATCACGCGGTCGTGGCATTACCTGACCCACCCGGGCCTGAAGAACGCCGTGAGCGACTTCCTGGCCGAGGAACGGGCGGGGGTGATGGCCTACGCCGAAGAGGCCCGGGCGGCGTTGCCCTACAAAATGGCCGAGTGACGGCCCTTGTGGGCACACGGCTTGCCGGCGATGGCGATCCAGGGGGCAGCCATCGCCGGCAAGCCGTGCACCCACAAGGTTCAGTCGATGCCGACGAAACCGCCGGTCTGGTGGTGCCACAGGCGCGCATACAGCCCTTGGTGCGCCAGCAACTCGTGGTGGCTGCCCAACTCGACGATGCGGCCTTTTTCCAGCACCACCAGGCGGTCCATCTTGGCGATGGTCGACAGGCGGTGGGCGATGGCGATCACGGTCTTGCCCTTCATCAGGGTTTCCAGGCTTTCCTGAATCGCCGCTTCCACTTCCGAGTCCAGTGCAGACGTGGCTTCATCCATGATCAGGATGGGCGCGTTCTTGAGCAGCACCCGGGCGATGGCGATGCGCTGGCGTTGGCCACCCGACAGCTTGACCCCGCGCTCGCCGACATGGGCTTCCAGGCCCATGCGGCCCTGGGCGTCGCTCAGCAATGGAATGAACTCGTCGGCACGCGCCTTGCGGATCGCTTCCCACAATGCCGTGTCGCTGGCGCCGGGGCGGCCGTACAAGAGGTTTTCGCGGATCGAGCGGTGCAGCAGCGAGGTGTCCTGGGTGATCATGCCAATCTGTTCGCGCAGGCTTTCCTGGGCCACTTGGGCGATGTCCTGGCCGTCGATCAGGATGCGCCCGCCTTGCAGGTCGTACAGGCGCAGCAGCAGGTTGACCAGGGTGGACTTGCCCGCGCCGGACGGGCCGATCAGGCCGATCTTCTCGCCGGGGCGAATGTCCAGGGTCAGGCTGTCGATGATCTTGCTGCCCTTGCCGTAGTGAAAGTCGACGTTGTCGAACTTCACGTTGCCACGGTCTACCTTCAGGCGCGGCGCGCCCTTGGGGTCGGTCACGGCCACCGGCTGGGCGATGGTTTCCAGGCCGTCCTGGACCATGCCGATGTTTTCGAAGATGCCGTTGACCACCCACATGATCCAGCCCGACATGTTGACGATGCGGATCACCAGGCCCGTGGCCAGGGCGATGGCGCCCACGCTGATCAGCGATTGCGTCCACAGCCACAGGGCCAGCCCCGTGGTGCCGACGATCAGCAGGCCGTTGAGGCTGGTGATGACCACGTCCATGCTGGTGATCACCCGGGCCGCCAGCTGGCTTTTTTCGGTCTGTTCGGTGATGGCCTCGCGGGCGTATTGCTGTTCCATGTTGGTGTGGGCAAACAGCTTGAGGGTGGCGATGTTGGTGTAACCGTCGACGATGCGCCCCATCAGTTTGGAGCCGGCGTCGGAGGACACCACCGCGCGCGCTTTCACCCTTGGCACAAAGTAAGACAGCGCCAGGGCGTAGCCGAGGATCCAGGTGATCAGCGGGATCATCAGGCGCCAGTCGGCTTCGGCGAATAAAATCAACGAGCTGATCGCATAGATCAGCACATGCCAGAGCGCGTCCACCGCTTGCACGGCCGAGTCGCGCAGGGCGTTGCCGGTTTGCATGATGCGCTGGGCGATGCGCCCGGCGAAGTCGCTCTGGAAGAAATTCAGGCTCTGTTTGAGCACGTAGCTGTGGTTTTGCCAGCGGATCATGCTGGTCATGCCTGGGCTGATGGTCTGATGCACCAGCAGGTCATGCAGGCCCACGAAGATCGGCCGCAACACCAACGCCACCACGGCCATCCAGGTGAGTTCGCCGGCATGCTCGCTGAAAAAGTGAACGTTGGGCGTGCCCTGGGCCAGGTCGATGATACGGCTCAGGTAGCTGAACAGCGCCACTTCGATCAGCGCGCCCACCAGCCCCACCACCAGCAGGGCGGCGAAGCTGGGCCAGACCTGGCGCAGGTAGTACACGTAAAACGGCAGGACCGTGGTCGGCGGCGCCTCGCTGGGCGCCTCGCGGAAGATATCGATCAGTTTCTCGAAACGACGGTACAACATGGGGGCGAGCTCTCCTGTTCGATGTGACCGGTCCTGGCCGGTTGGGCATCCCTGCACCGGGTGGGGATCAGTCGATGCGTTTGGCCGACTTGATCAGCACCGGGTCGACGGGCACGTTCTGCATGCCTTGTTTGGTGGCGGTTGGCGAGTTGACGATCTGGTCGACCACGTCCATGCCGCTGACCACCTTGGCGAACACGGCGTAGCCGAAGTCACGGCTGCCATGGTCCAGGAAGGCGTTGTCGTTGACGTTGATGAAGAACTGGCTGGTGGCCGAGTTGACGTCCGAGGTGCGCGCCATCGACAGGGTGCCGCGCACGTTTTTCAAGCCATTGTCAGCTTCGTTCTTGATCGGGTCGCGGGTTTGTTTCTCGACCATCTGCGCGTTGAAGCCGCCGCCCTGCACCATGAAGCCCGGGATTACCCGGTGGAAAATGGTGTTGGTGTAGAAACCGCTGTCCACGTAGGCCAGGAAGTTCTGGGTGCTGATCGGTGCCTTGACGTTGTCGAGTTCGATTTCGACTTTACCGAAGCTGGTGTCCAGCAACACGTGGGGGTGTTGGGCGTCAGCGGCCATCAGTTGGCTGGCAAACAGCACGGAGCAGGCGGCGAGGGCGATTTTTTTCAGCATGGAATCAGTGATCCTTGGTGGTGGTTTCGACTGCGGCCAAAAACTGCTGCAGCGTCTGATTGAAGTGTTGCGGTTGATCCAGGGGCGTAGCGTGCCGGGAATCGGCGATCACCGCCAGCCGCGCGTTCGGGATGAGGGTGACGTAGTGTTCTTTCACGGCGACCGGGGTGTAGTCGTGGTCGGCGCTGATGATCAAGGTGGGGCAGGTGATGCGCCCCAGGCGCTCGGTTACTCCCCAATTGACGATGGCGTCGAAACTGGCCTTGTAGGCGCGCTTGTCGTTTTTCGCCCAGCGCTCGGCCACCTTGCGCCGCAGGTCAGCCTGCTCGGGTTTGGGAAACAGGTTCTTGCCCAAGGCCTGGCCGATGGCCTGCATGCTGACCAGTTGCATCAGGCTCCAGCGCTTGAACCACATCAGGTAGTCGGCCGGTTTGCGCAGCTTGACCTCGGGGGTGCTGTTGACGATGCACAGGCTCTTGAGCATTGCCGGCTGGTCGACCGCCAGCTGGAAGCCAATCATACCGCCCATCGACAGGCCCACGTAATGCACCGGGCCCAGGCGCAAGTGCTCGATCAGCGCGACGGTGTCGGCGCCAAAGCCTGCGATGCTGTAGCGCTCGCGCGGTTTGTCGGAGCGGCCGTGGCCACGGATGTCCATGACGATCACCCGATAGTGCTGCGCCAGTACCGGAATCTGTTCCTCCCAGTCCAGGCAACCGGAGCCCAGGCCATGCATCAACAGCAAGGGCTGGCCCTGGCCGTATTCCTCGTAGTGCAGCGAGCAACCTTCGTGTTCGAAAAAGGCCATGGGCGACAGTCCTGTCAGGCTTGTTGGGGGGCGGCGAACGGGGCATCCAGGGGCGCGGTGTCGAAGGTGCGCAGCAGTTCGACGAGGATCTGCGTGGCCGGCCCCAGGGGCTTGTCCTTGTTGGAGTAGAGGAAGAACACCGGGTGGCGGTTGCCGCCCTGGTCCAGCGGCAATGGCTTGAGGGTGCCCTCGCGCAGCTCGCGCTCGATCAGGTGGCGCGGCAACCAGGCAAAGCCCAGGCCATTGCCGACGAAGGTGGCGGCGGTGGCCAAACTGCCGACCGTCCAGCGTTGTTCGGCGCCCAGCCAGCCCACGTCACGCGGCTTTTCACGGCCCGAGTCGCGGATCACCACTTGCAGTTGGCTTTCCAGGTCCTGGAAATTCAATTCGCGCGCCAGGCGATGCAGGGCGTGCAGCGGGTGCGCCACGCAGACGAATTCCACCGCGCTCATTTCCGTGCCCAGGTAACCGGGAATGCTGTAGCTGCTGATGGCCAAGTCCGCGATGCCGTCGTGCAGCACCTCCTCGACCCCCGACAGCACTTCTTCACGCAGCCGCACCCGGCAGCCGCGGCTCTGCGGCATGAACGCCGTGAGTGCGCGCACCAGGCGGGCATTGGGGTAGGCGGCATCGACTACCAGCCGCACCTCGGCTTCCCAGCCCT
Organism: Pseudomonas abieticivorans; assembly: GCF_023509015.1. Lineage (NCBI taxonomy): Bacteria > Pseudomonadati > Pseudomonadota > Gammaproteobacteria > Pseudomonadales > Pseudomonadaceae > Pseudomonas > Pseudomonas abieticivorans. Next base: position 899,372 of record NZ_CP094975.1, on the reverse strand, counting down.
GCTCCATGTGGTGGGCCAGGTCTTCCAGTTGGCTGGCGTTCTTGACCAATTGCCGGGAGCGGCGCAGCAGCACGCCACCGGCTTCGGTCAGCACGGCCTTGCGCCCGTCGATGCGCAGCAAAGGCACGCCGAGTTGGTCTTGCATGCGCGCCACGGTGTAGCTCACCGAGGACTGCGAACGGTGCAACGCCTCGGCCGCCTGGGCAAAGCCACCATGGTCGACCACCGCTTGCAGTGTGCGCCACTGATCAAGGGTCACGCGGGGCGCTTTCATCTACCGCTCCTGTTGTCCTAAGCTGGCGGTCCAATAAGGAGATCGCCGAATGAAAAGATGCTGTGCGTTATTGCTTGCGGCGTTGCCGCTGTGTGCCTTTGCCTATCCGATCGATGTGCAGAAAAACATGGATGGCGGCGCAAACGTGGCTTACACAACCTATGACACCGATTACGACATGGGTTCGATCAACCTGCGTAACGACGGTGAAACCGCCGTGGAGTGCACCGTGCGCTTCCAGAACGGCCCGGAAGCCCCCCGCACCCGGCGAGTGACGGTCCCGGCGCGGGCGAGCGCAGACGTTAATGCCAAATTCACCCGCAGCATCATCAAGTTGCGCATCGGCTTGAGTTGCAAACCCAGCGCTTGATGCGGTGTTCTCAGGTTAGTGCATTGGCTTTACAAATCAACTTAATTGATAGGTTGAACCGATAATTTCGGCTTTTTTATCAATGTGTGTCGTTCTAGGCTGGCCTCCATTGAATGCCTATCGATGGAGGCCACAGCCGATGTCCCGTGTACTGATCATTGAAAGCAGCGCCCGCCAGCAGGGCTCTATTTCGCGCCAGTTGACCGAGCAGTTCGTCAGCCAATGGCAGGGCGCCCACCCCCTGGATGAATTGACCGTACGCGACCTGGCCAGCGATCCGGTGCCGCACCTGGACGCCGATTTGTTGGGTGGCTGGATGAAGCCCGAAGCACAACGCAGCCATGGCGAACTCGACGCGCTGCACCGCTCAAACGAGTTGACCGATGAACTGCTCGCCAGCGACGTGTTGGTGCTGGCCGCGCCCATGTACAACTTTGCTATCCCCAGCACCTTGAAAGCCTGGCTGGACCATGTGCTGCGCGCAGGGGTCACCTTCAAATACACCGACACCGGGCCCCAAGGCCTGCTGACCGACAAGCGCGCCATCGTGCTGACCGCCCGCGGCGGCATCTACGCCGGCAGCGCCAGCGACCACCAGGAACCGTACCTGCGCCAGGTGCTGGCGTTCATCGGCATTCACGACGTGGAGTTCATCCATGCCGAGGGCTTGAACCTGGGTGGCGACTTTTTCGAAAAGGGCTTGAACCAGGCCAAGGCGCGTTTGGCGCAGGTTGTCTGAGCGCTAAATTCATCGTTCCCGTAGGCGCGGATTTATCCGCGAAATATTCACCGCGATCCTCCAGTTGACGGCTCGGTGATTACTTCGCGGATAAATCCGCTCCTACAGGTGTGTCGTGGATTTGCCGATTACGAGCAGACCCGCTAAGGTCCCACGCCTTCAAGCAAGGGGCACCCATGGGCTATCTACTCATCGTTACATTGATCCAGGCATTTTCCTTCAACCTGATCGGCGTCTACCTGGCCGGTCACGTCGACAGCTACTTCGCCGTACTCGCGCGGGTGTTGATCGCGGGGCTGGTGTTTATCCCGTTGACCCGCTGGCGCCAGGTCGAGCCAGGCTTCCTGCGCTCGATGCTGTTGATCGGCGCCCTGCAGTTCGGCGTCACCTACGTGTGCCTGTACCTGAGCTTCCGGGTGCTGACTGTACCGGAGGTGCTGCTGTTCACCATCCTGACCCCGGTCCACGTGACCCTGATCGAAGACGCCCTTAACCGCCGCTTCAACCCTTGGGCATTGCTGGCGGCGCTGGTGGCCGTGGCGGGCGCGGCAGTGATCCGCTTCGACCGGATCAACCCGGACTTCTTCATGGGCTTTTTGCTCTTGCAACTGGCCAACTTCACTTACGCCGCAGGGCAGGTGCTGTACAAGCACCTGATGCAGCGCTACCCCACGAACGAGCCGCAATACCGTCGCTTTGGCTACTTCTACGTGGGCGCCTTGCTGGTCGCCTTGCCGGCCTTCCTGGCGTTTGGCAACCCACAGCACCTGCCCGACGCGCCGCTGCAATGGGGCGTGCTGGTGTTTTTGGGGTTGTGTGCCACGGCGCTGGGCATGTACTGGTGGAACAAGGGTGCCAGCCTGGTTTCAGGCGGTACCCTGGCGGTGATGAACAACCTGCACGTGCCGGTGGGGCTGGTGCTCAACCTGGTGATCTGGAATCACAGCGAGCCACTGGGCCGTTTGGCCCTGGGCGGCGCCGTGATTGTGGCGTCGCTGTGGATCAGCCGGCGTGGACGCCCGTGAGCCCGGCCCGCTTTCACTGACAGCACCATTATGCATTTGCTGTCACGGTTTCAATCGGGAGGTGACAAAGGGGGTGTGCCTAGCGTTGGGAGAGATGCACTGCGTCCCATCAACCCTGCCCGCATATCCGCCCCGCTGGGCTGCTGATACAGGCTCAAGCCAAACTCCGGCAACACCGCCAGCAGGTAATCGAAGATGTCGCCCTGGATACGTTCGTATTCGGCCCACGCCGTGGTGTTGGTGAAGCAGTAGATCTCTAGCGGCACGCCCTGGGCGCCGGTTTCCAGTTGGCGGACCATGCAGGTCATATTGGTCTGGATGTCCGGGTGGCTTTTCAGGTAGGCCAGGGCGTAGGCGCGGAAGGTGCCCAGGTTGGTCATGCGCCGGCGGTTGGCCGACAGTTGCGCCACTTCGCCTTGGGCGGCGTTCCAGTTTTTAAGCTCGGCCTGCTTGCGGCCCACGTAGTCGGTCAGCAGGCGGATCTGGCTCAGGTGCGCCTCTTCGTCGGCATCCAGGAAGCGGATGCCGCTGGCGTCGATGTTCAGCGCGCGCTTGATGCGCCTTCCGCCGGATTGCTGCATGCCGCGCCAGTTCTTGAACGACTCGGACATCAAGCGCCAGGTGGGGATGCTGACGATGGTTTTGTCGAAGTTCTGCACCTTGATGGTGTTCAGGGTGATGTCCACCACGTCGCCATCGGCGCCCACCTGGGGCATTTCGATCCAGTCGCCCACGCGCAGCATGTCGTTGCTGGTGAGCTGCACGCCGGCCACGAACGACAGCAGGGTGTCTTTGTACACCAACAAAATCACCGCCGACATGGCGCCCAGCCCAGACAAAAGCAACAGCGGCGAACGGTCGATCAGGGTGGCGACGATGATGATGGCGCCGAAGATGAACAGGATCATCTTGGCCAGTTGCACGTAGCCCTTGATCGAACGGGTGCGGGCGTATTCGGTGCGTGCGTAGATGTCCAGCAGGGCGTTGAGCAGGGCGCTCAGGGCCAGCACTTCGAAGAGGATGGTAACGGCCAGTGCCAGGTTGCCGATGAAGTGCGCGGTGGTGCTGTTGAGCGCCGGCACCAGGTTCAGGCCAAACTGCACCACCAGCGAGGGGGTCATCTCGGCCAGGCGGTTGAACACCTTGTTGTGGCGAAAGTCGTTGACCCAGTGCAGCGCCGGTTGGCGGCCCAGCAGCTTGCTGACGTGCAGCAGGGCGAAGCGCATCACCCGGCCCAGCACCAGGGCGATGACCAGCAGCAGGGTCAGGCCCAGGCCTGCGTTAAGTACCGGATGCTGGTCCAGCGCGCCCCACAGGTCCTGTACCTGTAACCACAAATGTTGAATATCCATGCGGAAAAACCGCCCTCCAGTGAATGAGTAGCCGCCAATTAGAGCGCATCAGTGCGCCAAAGCGCGAATTTCTAGGTAACAAGACGTAAAGAAATTCGGCTAATGGCGCGTAAACCGTTACGCTATGCAGTTGAATTTATGTACTTCGCCGAGGTAACACCCGTGTTTTCCCAATTCGCCTTGCATGAACGCCTGCTCAAAGCCGTGGCCGAGCTGAAATTTGTCGAGCCAACGCCCGTGCAGGTCGCTGCCATTCCATTGGCTGTGCAAGGTCGGGACCTGCGGGTCACCGCTCAGACCGGCAGCGGCAAGACCGCCGCCTTCGTGCTGCCAATCCTCAATCGCCTGATCGGCCCGGCCAAGGTGCGCGTCAGCATCCGCGCCATCATCCTGCTGCCGACCCGTGAACTGGCCCAGCAAACCTTGAAGGAAGTGGAGCGTTTCGCGCAATTCACCTTCATCAAGTCTGGCCTGATCACCGGCGGCGAAGACTTCAAGGTGCAGGCCGCCATGCTGCGCAAGGTGCCGGACATCCTGATCGGTACCCCGGGCCGCCTGCTGGAGCAACTGAACGCCGGCAACCTGGACCTGGGCGACGTTGAAGTGATGGTGCTCGACGAAGCCGACCGCATGCTCGACATGGGCTTTGCCGAAGACGTGCAGCGCCTGTGCGACGAGTGCAAGCATCGCCAGCAAACCCTGCTGTTCTCCGCCACCACCGGCGGCGCCGGCCTGCGCGACATGATCGGCAAGGTGCTGACCAACCCCGAACACCTGCTGATCAACAACGTCAGCCAGTTGGCCGAAGGCACCAAGCAGCAGATCGTCACCGCTGACCACAACGTGCACAAAGAGCAGATCCTCAACTGGCTGCTGGCCAACGAGACTTACCAGAAGGCGATCATCTTCACCAACACCCGCGCCATGGCGGACCGTATCTATGGCCGCCTGGTGGCTCAGGAATACAAGGCGTTCGTGCTGCACGGCGACAAGGACCAGAAGGACCGCAAGCTGGCCATCGACCGCTTGAAGCAAGGCGGCGTGAAGATCCTGGTGGCCACCGATGTGGCGGCCCGCGGCCTGGACGTCGACGGCCTGGACCTGGTGGTGAACTTCGACATGCCGCGCAGCGGCGACGACTACGTGCACCGCATCGGCCGCACCGGCCGTGCTGGCAACCAGGGCCTGGCGATCTCGCTGATCTGCCACGGCGACTGGAACTTGATGTCGAGCATCGAGCGCTACCTGAAGCAGACCTTCGAGCGCCGCGTGATCAAGGAAGTCAAAGGCACCTACGGCGGGCCGAAAAAGGTCAAGGCCTCTGGCAAGGCCGTGGGCGTGAAGAAGAAAAAAACCGACGTGAAGAAGGGCGACAAGAAAACCGCCGCCAAGACCACGCCCAAGCGCAAGACGGTCAACAAGCCCAAGTCCGATGCCCTGGTGAGCGGTGACGGCATGGCGCCGCTCAAGCGCCGCAAGCCAGCCCCGGCCGCCGAGTAACCCTGGGCCCGTAGGCGCGGATTTATCCGCGCCTACAACAGGTGTTTTACCCCTTCGCTTTTTGCCCCGCCTCATCCAGCTCCTGCAACCGTTTGTCGATCAACTGACATTTGTCCGGCAAATCCTTGCTCGCCGTCTGCAAGTCCATCCCCTGCAATTGATCATTGATCTCCTTGGCCTTCTTGGGGTTTTGCTGGGTCAGCTTGGCCACTTCCTGGGCCAATTGTTCGCGCTTGGCCGTGGCTTCTTCCGGGGTGCAGGCAAACGCGGGCAGGGCCATCAACAGGGCGGCCGCAGCCGTGATACTGATCAGGGTTCTCATGGGTTACCTCTGGCGGGCGTATTGTTATCCGGTTGAGCCTGACGCCGCGGCAAAAGTTCAGCGCTGAACGGCTGGCGGCGGCGCCGGTCACAACTGGGTAAGCCCTTTCACTGCTGTGTTGGAGGTTGAATCAGGATGACTAAGTATAACTGGGACTTGATGGAGCGCTTGCTTCACGAAGTGCAGAACGGCGCCGGGAAAAGCTTCACGCCGCGGCCCTACGCCGAGCAGCATGCTGCCGAGGTAGCCGCCCGGGGCGAAGCGCCCGGCGATCTGGACCACCTCAAGGCGGTGGCCGGTGAGTATGAAAAGCTGCTACTCAAACATGACTATATCGAGCCAAGGACCTCAGAGGAGGGCGGCACGGGGTCCAACTACGTGCTGACCGCGCGTGGTTCAAGTTTGTTGAGCCTGCTGGACAGCAGCATCCCTGGCAACGATCACCCGCGCACGGTGCTCGACGAACAAGAAGGCGACCCATTGGAGCCTGCGGTGTTCGATGAGCTGGCGTCCAAGGCGCAAATCGCCTGACACGCACCATAGGGGGTGCTGCTAGCCATGCCTGCACCCCTTTCGGGCGCTTACGCGCCTGAAAATTCCCATGAATACGCGATCTATCGTTTTGGCACGCATTCTGCCTTATCCATCGTATACAAAACTGCTAGCGCTCTACCCTGGAGCCCGGCATTGATGGAGACGAGCGATGACCGAGCCAATGCCCAAGGGCTATAGCCCCCGCCTGTACAACGAGGATTTGGGGCCACTGGAGCAAAAGTGGACCTGGTACAACATTTTCGCGTTCTGGATGAGCGACGTGCACAGCGTCGGCGGCTATGTGTTCGCCGCCAGCCTATTCGCGCTTGGCCTGGCCAGTTGGCAGGTGTTGATCGCTTTGCTGCTGGGTATTTGCATCGTGCAGTTCGTCGCCAACCTGGTGGCCAAGCCCAGCCAGCAGGCGGCAGTGCCTTACCCGGTTATCTGCCGCATGGCCTTTGGGGTTTTCGGCGCGAACATCCCGGCGATCATTCGCGGCCTGATCGCCGTGGCCTGGTACGGCATTCAAACTTACTTGGCGTCCAGCGCACTGATCATCGTGGTGCTGCGCTTTTTCCCCTCGATGGAAGTCTACGCTCACACCCAGTTTGCCGGCCTGTCGTACCTGGGCTGGTTCGGCTTCTTGACCTTGTGGGTGTTGCAAGCCGCAGTGTTCTGGGCCGGCATGGATTCGATCCGGCGCTTTATCGATTGGGCGGGGCCGGTGGTCTACGCGGTGATGTTCGCCTTGGCCGGCTGGATTGTGTACAAGGCCGGTTGGAGCAACATCAGCTTCACCCTGTCTGAAAAGTCGCTGTCAGGTTGGGAAGCGTTTACGCAGGTCGTGGTTGCTACTGCCCTGGTGGTGTCGTACTTTTCGGGCCCTACCTTGAACTTCGGTGACTTCAGCCGCTATTGCCGCAGCATGAAGGACGTGCGGCGTGGCAACTTCTGGGGCCTGCCGGTCAACTTCCTGGCGTTCTCTCTGGTGACCGTGGTGATTGTGTCCGGCACGCTGCCGGTGTTTGGCGAAATGCTCCACGACCCGATCGCCACCGTGGCGCGCATCGACAACAACGTCGCCGTATTGTTGGGCGCCTTCGCCTTCGTCACCGCGACCATCGGCATCAATATCGTCGCCAACTTCGTTTCGCCAGCCTTCGACTTCGCCAACGTGGCACCCAGCAAGATCAGCTGGCGGGCCGGCGGCATGATCGCCGCCGTGGCGTCGATCTTCATTACCCCGTGGAACCTGTTCAACAACCCGCAGGTGATCCACTACACCCTGGACATCCTGGCCGCGTTCATTGGCCCGCTGTTTGGCATCCTGATCGCCGATTTCTACCTGGTGAAAAAGCAACGCATCGACGTCGATGCCCTGTTCGACGACAGCCCTAGCGGGCGCTACTTCTACACCAATGGCGTGAACCGCACCGCGGTGAAGGCGCTGATCCCGGTCACGCTGATCGGCGTAGCCATCGCGTTCGTCCCTTTCCTGCTGCCACTGGCCAATTTCGCCTGGTTCACCGGTTGCCTGCTGGGTGGCGGCCTTTACTACCTGCTGGCACGCCGCGAGCGCTCTACGGCGGGCGCCTTGGGCAGTTTCGAGGCCGTTTGAGGGCGTTGCACCGAAATGAATGGAAATGAACCAAATCGGCTTTTTGCCAAATATGCGACTAAAAGCCGCAGTTAGGGGCATGCATAGCAGGGCGGTTGGGACTATGATCGTATTGAAGCGACGGAAAACTAACCCGTCGTTCAGGTTTACCCTAAGGGGGGCACTATGAACCGCAACCTGTACAACTGGCTCCACGATCTGGGTGTTGCCTTGGGTCTGATCCCGCCGCCGCTGCAACCGATCCCGATTCCAGCGGATGAGCAAGATCGCCGGCGCCAACCGCGTCGTTGAATGCACGTTGGCAAATGGCCTGGGCGATTGCTCGGGCCATCGTTTATCGCTTTGCCAACTGTTCGATAAAGCGACACACATCCTCAACCGTCAACGCGTGGTCAGCCAACTGATCCTCATCACGCGTGCGCGCGGTTAATTCAAATTGGTCCTGCAGCCGGAAGATCAGCTCCAGGATGTCCTCACGGTCCAGGCCCAACGATTGCAGGGTCGCCCGATCATCGAAGTTGTCGAAGCCCACCTGGCGGGCAATGGCTGCGCGCACGCTGTGTGCAACGTTCACCACCGGGCCCGTGCTCAAGTCTCGGTGCGTTCGAGGCGGGTCTTTTCCATGATCACTTGGCTGAGTTCGCGGATGGTGCGCACATGGGGCAGCACGCAGCGTGGGTTCAATTCGATATCGAAGGTGTGTTCAAGGGTGCTGAACAAGGCATCGATGTCCAGGCGGCAGGCATTGGGCGCCTGCTGGGAAATTTGCTGCTGAATCGAACTGTGGATATGCAGTTGGATGTCGGTACTGTTCATGGCGACCTCGGCAGTTCAGGCCACAAGGCGGCCCCGAAAATGTCCTAGGCAATTCGTTTGCACTGGTTGTCAGATGAATCTGATCAACGGGTCCCTGCGTTGATAGCCGTCGCGCAGCCAGTACGCGACGACTATCAATAGCTTAGGCCAGTTTTGCGGCAGGCAGGGGGTTACGTGACAAAAGGCTGACGATCACGAAGCTGGCCAAGCCCACGGCCAGGCTGTAGTAGATCGGCGTATTGGCGTCCAGGCCGTCCTTGAGCATGAACCCCAAGGCGGTGACAAAGCCCAGGGTCATGCTGGTGATGGCGCCGGCGGTGGTGGCGCGTTTCCAGAAGATGGCCCCCATCAACGGGATCAGCATGCCACCCACCAGCAGGTTGTAAGCCAGGGTGAGCGCGCTGATCACATCGCTGACCACCAGTGCGATGCACAGCACCACCAGGCCTGTGATGGCGGTGAACAGGCGGTTGATGCCCAGGCTCGATTGCTTGCCGCCACGCAGTTTTGGCAGCAGGTCTTCGGTGAGTACCGTGGATGCCGCCAACAGGCCGGCGCTGGCGGTGGACATCATGGCGGCCAATGCGGCGGCAATCACCAGGCCGCGAATGCCGTCGGGCAGGGTCACTTTGACGATGGCGGCAAAGGCATTGTTGACGTTATCAAGGTCGGGCAGCAGCACGTGGGCAGCCATGCCGATCAGGGCGCAGGCCAGGCCGTAGAAAATGCAGTAGATGCCCGCCGTGGTGCCGGCGTATTTCGCCACCTTGTCACTCTTGGCGGTGAATACCCGTTGCCAGATGTCCTGGCCGATCAGGATGCCGAAGAAGTAGATCAGGAAGTAGGTGATGATGGTGTCCCAACCGATGGCGGTGAAGCTGAAGCTACTGGCTGGCAGCTTGGCCACCAACTGGTCCCAGCCGCCCACGCGGTACAGGCAGATCGGCAGCAGAATGAACATCAGACCGACGGTTTTGATCACGAACTGGACGATATCGGTCAGGGTCAGCGACCACATGCCACCGATGGTCGAGTACACCACCACCACGCCGCCGCCCAGCATGATCGATAGCCAGAAGGGCAGGTTGAACAGCACTTGCAGCACGGTGCCGATGGCCAGGATGGAGGTCACGCCGATCATCAGTGCGTAGGCCAGCATGATCACCGCACTGGCCTGGCGGGCCATGGGGTTGTAGCGCTTTTCCAGCACCTGGGTCACGGTGAAAATCTTCAGCTTGAGCAGCGGCTTGGCCAGGAACAGGTTCAGCGCGACGATGCCCAGGCCCAGGGCCGCGCACAGCCAGAAACCGGAAATACCATGCACGTAGCCCAGGCGCACGGTGCCCACGGTGGATGCGCCGCCCAGTACCGTGGCCGCCATGGTGCCCATGTACAGCGAAGGGCCCAGGTTGCGACCGGCCACCAGGTAGTCTTCATGGGTCTTGGCCTTGCGCATGCCGTACCAGCCGAGCATGAGCATGCCGGCCGCGTAAAGCGCGACGACGAAAATATCTAAAGCCATGGGGAATTCTCCAAGCGTGTTTCTTATAGGTTTTAGAGACTGCGGCGCCTGCTACGTGGATGAATTGGCGCCTACGGGGATTTGCCGTAGGCGCGGACTCATCCGCGAAAAGCACCGGCGCATATCAGGCAGCTGCAGCCAGGGGCACCGCGCTACCGCGTTGTTGCTTCGGGCCGTAGACCGCGGCCGTTTCCGGGAACAGCTTGAGCAGCACGATGTACACCACGGCCGCCAGGCCCAGGGTCACCGGCAGGCTGATGTCGATGCCACCGGCCAGGTTGCCCAGGGGGCCGACGAACTGCCCCGGCAGGTTGACGAAGCACAGGCCCACCAGCGCGCTGGGGATCCAGGCACCCAGGCCACGGAAATTCCAGCCATGGCTGAACCAGTAGCGCCCGCCGGTTTCGCCGCGGGTGAACACTTGCAGGTCATCCGGGCAGTACCAGCCACGGCGCACCAGCAGGCCGATCAGCATGATCACCATCCACGGGGTGGTGCAAGTGATGATCAGCACCACGAAAGTCGACACGCTTTGCACCAGGTTGAAGGCAAACCGGCCAATGAAGATAAAGGCGATGGACATCACCCCGATCAGCAAGGTGGCCTGTACCCGCGACAGCAGGCGCGGGAACACGCTGGACATGTCCAGCCCCGTGCCATACAGCGCCGTGGTGCCGGTGGACATGCCGCCGATCACCGCCAACAGGCACACCGGCAGGAAGAACCAGCTTGGCGCCACGGCCAGCAGGCCGCCCACGTAGTTGTTGTTGGCGATGTAGTCGGGGGCATGGGCGGCGACGATGGTCGCGGTCACCAGGCCGAACAACGCTGGCAGCAAGGTGGCCAACTGGGCCAGGATCACCGCGCCGAGGATGCGCCCCTTGGGCGTGTTGCGCGGGATGTAGCGCGACCAGTCACCCAGGAATGCACCGAACGAGATCGGGTTGCTCATGGCCACTAGCGAGGCGCCGATGAACGCGGCCCAGAAACCGGCTTGGCCTTGGCTGACGGTGCCGGCGAACTGGCTGTCGAACTGCCCGGAAAACGCGAAGAAACCCAGCACGAACAGAATGCTGGCGGTCCAGACGGCGATTTTGTTAACCCACAGCATGAAGCGAAAGCCATAGATGCACACGGCCAATACCAGCACCGCGAACAGGCCGTAGGTCAGGCCCAGGCTGAGGTCGGTTTCCGGCAAGCCGACCAGGCGCTTGGCGCCGCCGACCAGCGCGTCCCCCGAGCTCCATACCGACAGCGAGAAAAACGCGATGGCGGTCAGCAGCGACAGAAAGGAGCCGACGATGCGCCCGTGCACACCAAAGTGCGCGCCTGAGGATACGGCATTGTTGGTGCCATTGATCGGGCCGAACAAGCCCATGGGCGCGAGAATGATTGCACCGACCAGGGTGCCCAGCAGGATTGCCACCAGCCCGGCCTGGAACGACAGGCCGAACAGCACCGGGAAACTGCCCAGCACCGCGGTGGAAAAGGTGTTGGCGCCGCCAAAGATCAGGCGGAACAGGTCAAGCGGCTTGGCGGTTCTTTCATGATCGGGAATCTGCTCCACCCCGTTCGTTTCTATCTGGCTAATGCTTTGTGCACTGTTGTTGTTATTCATGATCTGCTCCGATCATTGCATCGTGCCCCAACGCCGGGGGCACTTCGCGGGCTTTTTGGGGGGCAGTTATTGGGGTGTCGCAGACAAATGTTCGTGGCAGGCCAGCCAACGGCCTTGTTGTTCTTTACGGAAAACGATGGTTTCCCGTTCCTGGCTAAAGCACAGCTCCCCTTGCATGCGCAGCTCTGTGGCCACGTCGTGGATAAAAATCGCCACGTCGCCCTGCAGGCTGACAAATGCATTGCTTGAGGTGCACGAAAGCACCTCGAAGCCATCCTCGCGCCGCGAGCTGTCCCACAACGCCTGATAGGCGTCGCGGCTGAGCAACGGCTGCGCCAGGGTGTAAAACACAAAGCTGGCATCGGCGCTGAACGCGCCGAAATAGGCCTCACGATCGTTTTTGGCGAACGCTGCAACCAACTCGGCGGCAGCGTCCAATACGTGTTGTTGATCGCTCATGGTCATGTCCTCAGCGGTGGGCCACGCCGGGCAGTACGCAGAGCATTTCGTACAGCAGGTTGGCGCCCAGCAGCGAGGTGTTGCCGGTGGTGTCGTAAGGCGGCGAGACTTCTACCAGATCGCAACCGATCAGGTCCAGGCCTTGGCAGCCGCGCACGATTTCGATCGCCTGGATGGTGGTCAGGCCGCCGATTTCCGGGGTGCCGGTGCCGGGCGCCCAGGCCGGGTCGATACCGTCGATGTCGAAGCTCAGGTACACCGGGCCGTCACCGACCTGGGCACGCACTTCCTCCATCAGTGGGCCCAGTGATTTGTGCCAGCACTCTTCGGCCTGCACCACGCGGAAACCCTGCTTGCGGCTCCAGTTGAAGTCTTCGGCGGTGTAGCCCTGGGCACGCAGGCCGATCTGCACCACGCGGTTGCAGTCCAGCAGGCCTTCTTCCACGGCGCGGCGGAAGGTGGTGCCGTGGGCGATTTTCTCGCCGAACATGTGGTCGTTGACGTCGGCATGCGCGTCGATGTGCACCAGGCCCACTTTGCCGTGCTTCTTGTGAATAGCCCGCAGGATCGGCAGGGTCACGGTGTGGTCGCCACCCAGGGTCAGGGGGATCACGTCGTGTTCGAGGATTTCGTCGTAGGCCTGCTCGATGATGCGCACGGCGTCGAGCAGGTTGAAGGTGTTGATCGCCACGTCACCGATGTCGGCCACCGCCAGCGAGTCGAACGGGGCGGCGCCAGTGGCCATGTTGTAGGGGCGGATCATCACCGATTCGGCGCGGATCTCACGGGGGCCGAAGCGGGTGCCGGAGCGCAGCGAGGTGCCGATGTCCAGCGGGATACCGATGAAGGCAGCGTCAAGGCCTGCTGCGGTTTGCAGGTGGGGCAGGCGCATCATGGTGGCGATGCCGCCGAAACGCGGCATTTCGTTACCGCCCAGTGGTTGGTGAAGAATCTTGTCCACGGGTTTACCTCATCATTTTTGAATTTTTTAGACGTTGGGGCGGAGTCTGCAAAATGTAGTGAGGTGGAAGAATCGCTACCGAGAAATACTTAGTTCAGATTTTTCTGAACTAATGGCGCTAAACTAATTTGAATGCGTGGGGGCAACGGTTGCTTGTGGCGGCGTTCTCAAGGGCGCCATCGCAAGCAAGCGTTGCTCTCACAGTGTTCGTCCTCCCCATTTGTGTGACCCTATGGCCAACGCACTCCCCGACCTGAAACTGCTGCGCATATTCGTCAGCATCGTCCGCCACCAGGGCTTCGCCAATGCCCAGCAGGAACTCAACCTGTCGACCTCGGCGATCAGCACCTACATGAGCCAGCTTGAGGCCGCCCTGGGCATCGTGCTGTGCCACCGTGGCCGTGGCGGGTTCAGCCTGACCAGCAAGGGCGAGCTGTTCCATCAGGAAACCCTGCGCCTGATGGCCGAAATGGAAGGTTTCGAGCAGTACGCCGCCGCGCTCAAGGGCGAGTTGCGCGGCACCTTGAACCTGGGGGTCATCGACTCCACCGTCAGCGACCGCGCCTTGCCGTTCGCCGAGGCCATCGGCGCCTACACCCAGGAACACCCGGCCGTGCACCTGCACCTGTCGGTGTCCAGCCCCTATGAGTTGCAACAGGGGGTGCAGGACAACCGCCTGGACCTGGCCATCGGCGCGTTTTCCACGCGCATGAGCGGCCTGGTGTACCAGCCGCTGTACCGCGAGCAGCATTGGCTGTATTGCAGCAACCGCCACCCGCTGTATGCCGAGCGGCGCATCCCCGAGCAGGTGATCACCCAACAGCGCATGGTCGGGCGCGGCTACTGGAGCCAGGCGGAGCTGGCCCGCCACGGTTTCAAGCACAGTGCCGCGACCGTGGAGAGCATGGAGGCGCAGTTGATATTGGTGCTGTCGGGCGCCTACATCGGCTACCTGCCCGAGCATTACGCTCAGCCCTGGGCCGACAAGGGCGACTTGCGCGTGCTGTCACCGGCCACCTTCGGTTACCAGGCGCCGTTCTCGATGATCACCCGTCGGGGGCGCAGCCGCGAGCCGCTGATCCAGACCTTTCGCGACCTGCTCAAGGCGCAGCTCAACCCGTTGTGATGCCGTGCGGCGTTCGTTCAGCCCCCCTGTGGCCGAGCGCTTCAACCGCTGACCAAGCGTCTTGTAGGCGTGGGATTTAGCCGCGAAAAGAGCGCCGTAATGCATCAATAGAAACCGCGTTTTATTATTCGCGGGTGAATCCGCGCCTACAGGGCAGGCCCATGCCGGGGTATCATGGCGGGCCAGGAGACCGTCACCATGCCACGCCCCAGTTGCCCGCGCTGCCTGCGCCCACAAGCACATTGCCTCTGCCCCCTGATCCCGCACCTGCCCAGCCGCACTCGCGTGCTCGTGTTGCAGCACCCCAGCGAAGTCGACCACGCCCTCAACACTGCCCGCCTGGCGGCACTGGGCCTGCGCAATGCCGAGTTGGTGGTGGGCGAAACCTTCGAAAACCTTGAAGTGTTGCTCAACCGGCCAGGCCATCGCGCCTGCCTGTTGTTCCCAGGCGAGGGGGCGCAGGTGCTCGGCGCCTATGCACCGGCGCAAGAACCGATGTTACTGGTGGTCCCCGACGGCACCTGGCGCAAGGCTAAGAAGATGCTGCACCTCAATCCGCTGCTCGCGGCATTGCCCCGCGTCACCCTGGACGGCGCCGCACCTTCGCGTTACCGGCTGCGCAAGGCACCGGGGCCTGAGGCACTGTCAACGATCGAGGCGATTACCCAGGCGCTGGAAGTACTGGAGGCGCCGGCAAACTACCAGCCGCTGCTCAAGCCCTTCGATGCACTGATAGAAGGGCAGATAGCGGCGATGGGTGAGCAGGTTTACCGGCGCAATCATCACACCCAATGATGAATCGGCCACCCAGCCTTCTCGGCATGCTCACGCAGCACCGGGTCCGGGTTCACCACCTGCGGGTGATCAACCTTGAGCAGTAGCGGCAGGTCATTGCGTGAGTCGGAGTAGAAGGTCGCGCCTTCCAGGTTCTCTTCCTCGGCATCCAGCCATTCCAGCAAGCGGGTGATCTTGCCTTCGCGGTAGGTGAGGGTGCCCACGGTCTGGCCGCTGTACACGCCATGCTGCACGTCCAGGTCGATGGCCAGGATTTCGTCCACGCCCAGGCGCTCGGCGATCGGGCCGACCAGGTGGGTCCCGGAGGCGGAAATGATCAGGATGCGGTCGCCGGCCTTGCGGTGTTGGGCGATGGTCTTGGTGGCGTCACTGAAAATGATCGGCTCGATAAAGTCCTCCACCCACGGGCCCACCAGGTGCTCGACCTCCTCGGGCGTGCGGCCGATCATCGGCTCAAGGCTGAAGGCCATGTAGTCTTCCATGGCCAGTTTGCCTTGGCTGTAGGCGTCCATCAGCTCATTGTTGCGGCGCATGAAGTCCTCGGGGTCTACCCAGCCCAGGCGGCCCATCTGTTCGCTCCACAGGGTGGCGCAGTCGCCATGGATCAGGGTTTCATCCAGGTCGAAAATCGCTAAAGCCATCTCGCAATTGCTCCTTGAAAAGTCTGTTCAGGCTACCGCACAAAGCGCCTCGGGATCGATGGAAAGCGACACGCGTTGACCATTGGCATGCAGGTCGCTGGCCGAACGGTTGAGCACGTCCACCACCAATTCCACGCCGCGGGCCTCGATGCGGTAGCGAATCACGTTGCCCAGCAGGCTGTGGCTGCGGATTTCACCTTCCAGCTCGCCGGTCAGGCTCAGGGAAATCGATTCCGGGCGGATGGCCAGGCGCGAATCGATTGGCCGTTGCAGCAGGCGGCTGGCGCTGCTGGCGTCGAGCAGGTTGTAGTTGCCGATGAAGCCTGCGGCAAAGGCGTCGATGGGCGCGGTGTACAGGCTTTGGGCGTCGCCGCTCTGGACGATCTTGCCTTGGTTCATCAAGAAAATCCGGTCGCTCATGGTCAGGGCTTCTTCCTGGTCATGGGTAACGAAGATGGTGGTCAGGCCCAGTTCCTGCTGGATGGCGCGGATCTGTTCGCGCAGGTGCTTGCGGATGCGCGCATCGAGTGCCGACAACGGCTCGTCCAGCAATAACAGGCGCGGGCGAGTGACCAGCGAGCGGGCCAAGGCCACGCGTTGGCACTGGCCGCCCGACATTTGGTGCGGGTAGCGTTTGGCAAAGTCCTTGAGCTCTACCAGTGCCAGCACTTCGGCCACCCGTTGCAGGCTTTGCTCCTTGGGCACCTTGTGCATGCGCAGGCCGAACGCCACGTTCTGCTCCACGGTCATGTTGGGGAACAGCGCATAGCTTTGGAACACCATGCCGATGTCGCGCTTTTGCGGGGTCAGCGGCACCAGGTCGTGGCCATCGAGGATGATCTTGCCGCTGTTGACCGGGGTCAGCCCAGCGATGCAACGCAGCAGCGTGGACTTGCCGCAACCGGAGGGGCCGAGCAGGGTGACAAACTCGCCACGGGCGATGGTGAAGTTGATGTCGCTGAACACCGGGGTGTCGGCGTAGTGCTTTTGCAGGTTTTCGACGCTGACGAAACTCATCTCAGTCTTTGTCCTTGTTCAAGCGATTGGCGGCCCAGGTCAGCACCAGCACGAAGAGGAAATAGGAAATCACCAGGGCGCTGTTGAAGTGGCCGCTGCTGTTGCGCATGTTGTTGAGGTAAACCTGCAGGGTTTCATAACGGGTGCCCACCAGCAGGTTGGCAAACACGAACTCGCCGAACAAAAACGAGAATGACAGCAGCAAGGCCACCATCAGGCCTTTGCGCAGGTTGGGCAACACCACCAGGATCGCCGCCTGGAAGGTGCTGGCGCCCAGCAGTTGGGCGGCGTCCATCAGGTCGCGCAGGTTGATCGCCTGCAGGTTGTTGGTGATGGCCCGGTACATGAAGGGCAGCGCCACGGTGAAGTAGCAACCGATCAGTATCCACGGCGTGCCCACCATCGCCAGCGGGCCAGACCCGTACAACTGCAACAGGCCCACCGAGGACACCACCGGCGGCACCGCGAAGGGCAGCAGGATCAGGATGTTCATCAACCCGTCCAGCTTGGGGAAGTGGTAATGCACCACGAACAGCAGCGGCAGGATCAACACCACCGACAGCACCAATGCACCCACGCACACGATCAAGGACTGACCGAAGGCATGCAAAAAGCGCGCATCGCTCCACAGGTCCAGGTACCACTTGAAGGTCAGGCCGCTGGGCAAGATAGTCGCCGACCAACTGGTGGCCAGGGAGTAGAGCAGGGTGCCCGCCAAGGGCAGCAGCAAAATGATGAACAGCAGGTAAACCACCACGCGGTGGTATAGGCCGCCGGGTCCGGCTTCAGCGCGCGACATGGTAGCTCCTTCGCAGCAGCCATTGATGGATGAGGGTGACCAGGGTCATCAGGCCCACCAGGATCATCGCCAGGGCGCTGGCAAGGTTAGGGTCCAGGCTGATGTCGCCCGCCACCATCGCGGCAATGCGGATGGGCAGCACGTTGAAGTTGCCGGTGGTCAGCGCGTACACCGTGGCGTAGGCGCCCAGGGCATTGGCCAGCAGGATCACGAAGGTGCCCAACAGCGCGGGGGTCAACACCGGCAGGCCGATGTGCCGCCAGTAATCCCAGGCGCTCGCGCCCAGCAGGGCCGATGATTCGCGCCAGTCTTCGCGCAAGGCGTCGAAGGCCGGGAACAGCAGCAGCACGCCCAGGGGGATCTGGAAATAGGTGTAGAGGATGATCAGGCCGGTTTTGGAGTACAGGTTGAAATCGCTGATCAGGCCGCTTTGCTTGAGCATCATCGTCAGGCTGCCGTTGAAGCCCAGCAGGATGATGAAGGCAAACGCCAGGGGCACGCCGGCGAAGTTGCTGGTCATGTTGGCGAAGGCGGTGACGAAGTCGCGTAGTTTGGAGTCCACCCGGCGCAACGAATAGCTGCCCAGGATGGCGATGAGGATGCCAAACACACTGGACCAGAAACTGATCTCCAGGCTGAACTGAATGGCTTGCAGGTAAAACTTGGAAGTGAACGCCTTGACGAAGTTGGCCAGGCTCCAGCCGTCGTCGGTTTGCAGGCTGTGGATGGCGACCCAGGCCAGCGGGGCGATCTGGAAGGCGATGAAGAAGACGGCGAAGGGCACCAGGCACAACAGGGCCAGCCATTTGCCGCGGGTCAGGTTGTTCACGTGAGCAGCTCCCGGCAGGCCGGCTTGTCGTGGGCCACGCCCAGCAAGTGGCAGATCGTGCCGCACAGGTCCGTCTGTTTGGGTTGGGCATTGGGGTCAAGGCTGAAGGCGCTGCCCAGCACGAACAAGGGCACTTCGCGCTCTTCGGGCAGCAGGCCATTGTGCGAGCGGTCGTTGTTCATGCCGTGGTCGGCGGTTACCAGCACCTGGTAGCCGGCGTCCAGCCACCCTTGCAGGTAGTCGGCCAAAATCACGTCGGCGCCGCGGGCGCTGTTGCGGTATTGCGAACTGTCCAGGCCGTGCTTGTGGCCCGCGTCGTCGATGTTCATCGGGTGGATCAGCAAGAAATCCGGGTGGTGGCGCAAGCGCAGGTCTTCGCCATCAGCGAACAAGTGTGAGTCGGGGTAGTGATCTGACCAGTAGAAATGGCCGTGCTGGATCGGTTGGTGCGGCGCAGCGGTGTGGCGGTCGCGGGCGGCGTCGAAGGGCGAGCGGTTATACAGTTCGCTGACCCAGTGGTAAGCCGCGGCGGCCGTGACCAGGCCGGCTTCGCTGGCGTAGTGGAACACGCTGCGCTGGTTGGACAGGCGCGATACGTTGTTGTGCACGATGCCGCTGTCGATAGGCGCAACGCCGGTCAGGATGCACTCATAAAGCGGTCGCGACAGCGCCGGCAGTTCGCATTCAAGTTTGTACAGCGCGGCCTTGCCGGCACCGACATAGGCCTGCAAATGGCCCATGGCGTGCTCGGCGACCTGATAGCTCAGGCCGTCGAGTAGTACCAGGATGGTTTTGTGGGACATGAGGCGGTCCTTCCGGGAAAGGGTGGGGCCTTTTCGCGGATCAACCCGCTCCTACAGCTGTAGGAGCGGATTGATCCGCGAACCAGGCACACCGATCAATTCATCTCGATGATCACTTGCTCGTTCCACTGCTGCGGCAGGGCCTTGGAGCTCTTTTCCCAGGCATCAGGGTTGCTGATCGGCTTCACGCTTTTGTACTGCTCGGCCGGCAGCAGCTTGGCCGCCACGTCGGCCGGCAGCTTGACGTGGTCTGCACGGATCGGCCGCGCATAGCCGCGGGCCAGGTTGATCTGGCCTTCGTCGCTCAGGATGTACTCGCGCGCCAACTTGGCAGCGTTCGGGTGCTTGGCGTATTTGTTGATGATGGTGGTGTAGCCGGAAATCACCGAACCGTCAGAGGGGATCAACACGGTGAAGCGCTTGGGGTCGATCTGGTCGCGGTAGCTCAGGCCGTTGAAGTCCCACACCACGCCCACTTCGATCTCGCCCTTCTCCAGGGTCTGGATGGTCGGGTTGGCCAGCGACAGGCGCTTTTGCTGGGCAAGTTTGGTGAACAGTTCCAGGCCGGGGGCCAGGTTGCTTTCGTCGCCACCACGGGCGATGGCGGCGGCCAGCACGCCGTTGGCGGCTTGCGCGGCGGTGCTCACGTCACCGATGGCGACTTTGTACTTGCCGCTCTCCAGGTCTTTCCAGCTCTTGGGGGCGTCTTCATCCTTGACCAGTTGCTTGTTGATGATGAAAGCGATGGAGCCGGTGTAGGCGAGCATCCAGTGGCCGTCCTTGTCCTTGGCCCAGTCCGGGATCTGGCTCCAGGTGCTCGGTTTGTAGGGCTGGGTCACGCCTTTTTTCTCGGCGATGGGGCCGAAGGCTGCGCCCACGTCGCCGATGTCGGCGCTGGCGTTGTCTTTCTCGGCGTCGAACTTGGCCACTTCCTGGGCCGAGCTCATGTCGGTGTCCATGTGCTTGAGGCCGTATTTGGTCAACAGGTCTGCCCAGGTGCCCTTCCAGTTGGCCCAGGCGTCGGGCATGCCCACGCTGTTGACTTCGCCTTCAGCCTTGGCGGCGGCTTCCAGGGTTTTCAGGTCGGTGTCTGCTGCCATTGCCGTCATGCTGAGGGCGATGCTGGTACCTAACAGTGATGCCAGGAAAAGCTTTTTCATCCGAAGCTCCTTGGGTCGCGTGGGAGACGCATTTTTATCGAGGGCGTTGCCGGCCTGTTGGTCTAGATCAGCAAACCTCGCGCCAATCTAGGCCAGCCCCATGACAATTTGATGTACGTGGCTCTGGCGCGGGCCTTGCAGAGCCCCATTCGGCTGCCCTGAGCGATAAGCGTAGACCAGTTTCAAGTGGCTGATCTGCAAGGGCTTGAGGCCCGTGGGCGATGGCCGTGTGGCGGCCCTGTCATGGCGTGGTCATTTAAATTGCCTACCCTTGTAACCACCCAGGGCGCTGCACGAAAAAGCAGCCCGTGCCTCGTTATGAGGCTGGACTAGACCAGAAAGGATTATTTTGATGCGCGACAGTGCACCTCGAGCCGTCACGGCCATCAGCCAGGCACTGCAGGAACAGATTGAGCACGGTTTGCTGGCGGCCGGCTGCAAACTGCCGGCCGAGCGCAAACTGAGCGAGGTGTTCGACACCACGCGCATCACCGTGCGCGAGGCGTTGGTGCAACTGGAGGCCCGCGGGCTGATCTACCGCGAAGAGCGCCGTGGCTGGTTTATCTCACCGCCGCGCCTGACCTACGACCTGATGAAGCGCAGCCACTTCCATGCCATGGTCCGCGACCAGGGCCGCGAGCCGTCCACGCAACTGCTCACGGCCCGTTTGCAGCCGGCGCCTGCGGCCGTGTGCGCCAGCTTGCAGTTGCCGCCGCTGTCCAGCGTGATCCAGTTGTGCCGCACCCGGCGCATCGATCAGCGCCTGGTGCTGTACGTGGAGCATTACCTCAACCCGCAGTACTTTCCCGGCATATTGGATTTGGATTTAAGCACGCCGCTGACCGAGATCTACGCACGCCAATACGGCATTGAATATGGCCGCGTGCGCTTCGAGATGGCGCCCACCGCGCTGCACGCTGAAGCCGCGGCAGCGTTGAAGGTGTCGGTGGGCAGCCCGGGCTTGAAGATCACCCGGGTCAATTACGACCAGCAGGGGCGCCTGATCGATTGTGACCTGGAGCACTGGCGCCATGATGCGATCGCCGTGAGTGCCGATGTGGGCGGCAGTGCCGGTTAGGCCGGCGGTGTGCTGTTGGCGGATGAATCCGCGCCTGCAGGGGGGGCGGAGCTGGTGACGACTTGCACGCTCAGGCGCGGGGTAGCCAAGTCCAGGCCGGCTTCGTCCAACTGGCGCTTGAGCGCCAGGTTGAAGGCCCGCGACACTTCCCATTGCTTGATGGGGGCGGTCTTGAAACGGGCGCGCAGGATCGCGGTGCCGGACTCAAAGCTTTCCACGCCCTGGATCTCCAGCGGCGACCAGATGTTGCGCCGTTGCAGCGGGTCGGTGCGCATTTTCTGGCCGACGTCGCGCATCAACTTGATCGCGCTGTCGATGTCCATGCTCTGGGGGATGGCGACGCGGAAGATCGCATAGCCGAATTCGCGCGAGTAGTTCTTGATGCTCTTGATTTCGCTGAACGGGATGGTGTGCACGATGCCGTCGATGTCGCGCAGGCGCACGGTGCGGATGGTCAGGCCTTCGACCGTGCCCAGGTGGCCGCCCACGTCGACGTAGTCGTCGATGGCCAGCGAGTCTTCGATGATGATGAACAGCCCGGTGATCAGGTCCGCGACCAGTGACTGGGCACCGAAACCGATGGCCAGGCCGATCACGCCGGCACCGGCCAGCAGGGGCGTGACGTTCATGCCCATGTTGGCCAGGGCGACGATGGCGGCGATGATGAAGATCGCCACGAACAGCACGTTGCGAATCAGCGGCAGCATGGTTTGCGCGCGGGCGTTGGCCAGGCCTTTGCGCGAATGGGTGAGGGTGTGATGCACCGCTGTGTCGGCCAGGATCCAGATCAGCCAAGCGAGCAGCAGCGTGCCGGCCAGGCCAAACAGCTTGACGCTGATGTCATGGCCATCGCCTTCGGTAAAGCGGATCAACGACATGTCCCACACCCGCAGGCCCAGTTCGATAAAGGCCAGCCAGATCACCAAGTGCACCAGGGTGTAGGCGAAATTCTTCAGGCGCTCGGAGTACAGCGCGTGGCGCTTGATGCCTTTTTTCGGCCGCAGCGCGTGGCGCCGTACCAGGCCATTGCAGACCATGCACAGCACCACCAGCACGGTGCACACCAGTGACTGGCGCAGGGCCGTGCTGGAGTCACCGGCGGAGACGAAGGTGGCGAACAGCGAGATGCCCACCAGCACCAACGCCGGCAGGTACCAAAAGGTGCCGAGGATCTCGACCGTGTCGCTCAGGGCCCGGCGGGTCAGGCGCCGCGACAGTGGCTGGTTGCGGATCAGGTGGGCAATGGGCCGGCGGAACCGCAGGATGAACAGCCCGGTGGACAACGCCGCCAGCACATTGGCCAGGGTAGCGGCGGTGTGCGATAGATACACGCCCAGGTTGGCGACCATGCGCGGGTCGCTCAGGGCCTCGCCGAAAGCGGCGAAGCTGCCGATCAACCATAACGGGCGGAAGGCCTGGCGACGCAGGATGTACAGCGCGCGATGGCGATGCGGTCCGTCGAGCAGTGAGAAGGCCACCACGCAGACGGCCGAGAAACAGGTGCCGACTACCAGCGCATAGGCCAGCACCATGGCCAGGTCCTTGCCCAGGGACGAGGGCAGGGCATAACCCACGTACACCGTGATGACCAGCGCCACCAGCCACGGCCCTAGCTTGCGCAGGGCAAAACGCAGCAGGTCGAGGGTGCGTGGGTGTTGCGGTAGCTCTTCGCTCAGGCCAAAGCGCACGCGCACCTTGTGGCTGACCCAGATCAAGCCGTAGGCCAGCAGGCTCCACACCAGGATGATCAGCACGAAGGCGAAGATGATCGGCGGCCACTCGTTCACTGGCAAGGCCAGGTCAACCAGCTCTTGCTGGGCCTTGTCCAGCTCATCGCCCCAACGGTTGAACGGGCTGTCGTTGCCCGAGAACTGCTGCTCCAGATGGTGCAGGGTAGTGCCGATCAAGCCGAGCACGCCTTGCTCCTCGGCCGGCTGGGCTTTTTTGGTGGTATCGCGCAGGCGTTTCAGGTCGGCCAGCAGCTTGGTACGTTGTTGATCGTTTTCCAGTGACTGGATCACCTGGTCCAAGGACTGGCCCAGGGGCTCGGTGGGCGCGGGCTGGGCTTTCTGCGAGCCTGCCAGCAGGCTCGGCAACCCGGCCGCCTGGGCACCGGGTGTGAGTGCCAGCAGGCAGAACAGCAACAGCAACGGCAGGGCAAGCAGACGGGTAAAGGCAGGCACGCGGCGATAGACCTTGAAAGGGGCAGTCGCAGGAGTGTACTTCAACGCGAGGGCAATGTTTATGAGAGCTTGAGCAGGATCTGATAGAGCACCAGGCCCAGCAGGCTAAGCATGCCGACCCACAGGGTAAACACGCCAAGGTCGCGTTCGCGGAAGTTGAAGCCTACGGTCAACAACGCCAGGCTGGCCATGACCTGCAGGAGCATGGAGTAAAAGCTGTCCATGGGGTGCGCGTCCTTTTGCTTGGGTAGTATTCCAAGTTTAGAACAGCGCTGACCGGTTCGCGGATGAATCCGCTCCTACGGGATGGTCGTGCTCTTGTAGGAGCGGATTCATCCGCGAAGCAAACGCCGCGGTGCACCTGGCTAACCGTGGTGATCTTTTCGCGGATGAATCCGCTCCTACAGCCCGGTCACGCGGCCATCAAGGCATTTCGACGCTGCGGTAGAACGCGTCGAGGACTTTCACAAGGTGCCCCAGGTCTTGGCTGCCGCACAGCTCGCGGATCGAATGCATGGCGAACGTCGGCAAACCGATGTCCACGGTGCGCACGCCCAGGTGGCTGGCGGTGATCGGGCCGATGGTGCTGCCGCAGCCCATGTCGCTGCGCACCACGAAGCTTTGCACCGGCACTTCCTCGGCCATGCACAGGTGGCGGAAGAAGCCAGCGGTTTCGCTGTTGGTGGCGTAGCGCTGGTTGCTGTTGACCTTGATCACCGGGCCGGCGTTGAGCTTGGGGCCGTGGTTGGCGTCGTGCTTGTCGGCGTAGTTGGGGTGTACGCCGTGGGCGTTGTCGGCCGACACCAGCAGGGAGCGCTGGATGGTGCGCACGAAATCGTCACCTTCCGGCAGCACGCGGCGCAGGGTTTGCTCCAGCATCGGGCCGTCGGCGCCGCAGGCCGAACAGGAGCCGACCTCTTCATGGTCGTTGGCGACGAACAGGCAGGTTTCGTCGCTGTCGGCGTTGAGCAGCGCTTGCAGGGCGGCGTAGCACGACAGCAGGTTGTCCAGGCGCGCGCCGGCGATGAACTCGCCGTGCAGGCCCACCACCGCTGCGCTTTGGGTGTCGTAGAAACTCAACTCGTAGTCCAGCACCACGTCGGCGTTCAGGCCGTGCTCGCGGGCCAGTTGCTCGGTGAGCAGGGCGCGGAAGTCGACGCGCTCGTCACCGGCAACCTGGGCCAGGATCGGCGGCAGTTCGGTCTGGGCATTGATCGCCCAGCCCTGGTTGGCCTCGCGATTGAGGTGGATGGCCAGGTTGGGGATGACCGCGATCGGCAGCTTGAAGTCGATCAGTTGGCTCTCGACCTTGCCGTCACGGCGGAAGGTCACGCGGCCGGCAAGGGACAGGTCGCGGTCGAACCAGGGCGCCAACAAGGCGCCGCCGTAGACTTCCACGCCCAATTGCCAGAAGCCTTGGCGCTGAAGCTCAGGCTGGGGCTTGACCCGCAGGCAAGGGCTGTCGGTGTGGGCGCCGACCATGCGGATGCCGCCGATCAATGGCGAGTGCTTGCCCAGTTTAAAGGCGATGATGGAGGAGTCGTTACGGGTGAGGTAATAACGCCCGCCTGCCACCGTGGCCCAGCTGTCACGTTCGTCGAGGCGCTGGTAACCGGCAGCCTCCAGGCGTTGTGCCAGGGCGGCAGTGGCGTGGAATGGGGTGGGGGAGGCCTTGAGGAAATCGATCAGGCCCTGGTTCAAAGCTTCGCGCATAAGTGGCTCCAGACAGCAGTGGCGCGAGTTTACCGTATTTTTGTGTCGCCTGTTTCCCAGGCACGCCTGGTCCTACAACGCCATTGTGGGACCAGGCGTGCCTGGGCAGCAGTCACCGCAAAATCAAAACGGCGCCGGGCACTCGAAGCGCAACCGCTGCCCGGTAACCGGGTGGGTAAAACCCAGCATGCTGGCGTGCAGGCACAGCCGCGGGTAGGCCGCCAGGGCCTCGGGGTGGGCGTACAGGCCGTCGCCCAGCAGCGGGTGGCCGATGCTCAGCATGTGCACGCGCAACTGGTGCGAGCGGCCGGTGATGGGCGTCAGCTCCACGCGGCAGTGGTTGCCATTGCGTTCCAGGATGCGCCAGAAGGTCAGGGCGTGTTTGCCCTGTTCATGGTCCACCACGTGGCGCGGCTTGGTCGGCGGATCGTAGCGCAGCGGCAGGTCGATGCTGCCACTGTCCAACTCCGGCTGGCCCCAGCACAGAGCGGTGTAGGCTTTTTCGGTTTCGCGGTCATGAAACTGACGGGACAGTTCGCGATGGCTGTCGGCATCGCGGGCCAGCAAAATGATCCCCGAGGTTTCCCAGTCCAGGCGGTGCACGATGCGCGCCTCGGGGTAGCCGTTTTCCTGCAGGCGGGTGATCAGGCAGTCCTTGTTGTCATCGGCGCGCCCCGGCACGGACAACAGCAGGGTCGGCTTGTCGATCACCAGTACGGCGGCGTCCTGGTGAATGATGCGGATGTTCGACAACGGCATTGAAGTGCTTCTCGTGAAAACGCCAACGGCGGCTCACCGGCGCCCGAATGATCAGGAGCCCGTGAGCCGCCGCGGCACTACCGCAATCGATTAACGATCGGGCAGGGTGATATTGAGTTCCAGAATCGAACAGCTGCCCTGGTTTTCCAGAGCGACCTGCACATCATCGGAGCCAATGTTGACGTACTTGCGGATGACCTCGACCAACTCTTTCTGCAAGGCCGGCAAGTAGTCCGGGGTGCTGCGTTGGCCACGCTCGTGCGCCACGATGATCTGCAGACGCTCTTTCGCCACCGACGCGGTATTGACCTTTTTGGTACGAAAGAAGTCAAAAATGCTCATCAGTTGCCTCCAAAGAGCCGCTCAAAGAATCCTTTCTTTTGCATGGCGAGGAAACGGTGTTCCACGCTTTTGCCCAGCAGGCGATCGACGGCGTCGCTGTAGGCCTGGCCTGCGTCGCTCTGGTCGTCCAGGATCACCGGCACGCCCTGGTTGGATGCCTTGAGCACCGCTTGGGATTCCGGGATCACGCCCAGCAGGGTCACCGAGAGGATTTCCTTGACGTCTTCCACGCCCAGCATCTCGCCCTTGCTCACGCGCTCGGGGTTGTAGCGGGTCAGCAGCAAGTGTTCCTTGATCGGGTCTTCGTTGCGTTCGGCGCGGCGCGATTTACTGGCCAACAGGCCCAGCATGCGGTCCGAGTCACGTACCGAAGACACTTCGGGGTTGGTCACCACGATGGCTTCGTCGGCAAAATACATGGCCAGGTGGGCGCCGGTCTCGATGCCTGCGGGCGAATCGCAAACCACGAATTCGAAGGTTTCCTTGAGTTCCATCAGGACCTTCTCCACGCCTTCCTTGGTCAGCGCGTCCTTGTCACGGGTTTGGCTGGCGGCCAACACGTACAGGTTTTCCAGGCGCTTGTCCTTGATCAGGGCTTGCTGCAGGTTGGCTTCGCCGTTGACCACGTTGACGAAGTCGTACACCACGCGGCGTTCGCAGCCCATGATCAGGTCGAGGTTACGCAGGCCGACGTCGAAGTCGACGATGACTGTCTTGTGGCCGCGCAGGGCCAGACCGGTACCGATAGCGGCGCTGGTGGTGGTCTTACCCACACCACCCTTGCCGGATGTAACCACGAGAATCTTGGACAAGGTGTTTGACCCCTAGTGAAAAAGGATTGCTAGTCCCTGAAAAAAAGCATGACTTGTAAACAACTGCAGTCGGCTACGGCCCAACTAAAGGCCAAACGCCACCAAGTTTAAAAGTTGCGTGGAAAATGGCGGCAGTATCCGTTAAAGACGGGTGATGTTCAACACATCACCAGACAAGCTGACTTGAACCGAGGCGCCCCACAGCGGATCGCGGCGCAGGTCTTCCGAGACCTTGTACTGGCCGGCGATGGACAGCAGCTCGGCGCCCATCTGCTGGCAGAAAATTCGCGCGCGGGTGTCGCCCTTGATGCCCGCCAACGCGCGCCCCCGCATGGGACCATAGACATGGATGTTGCCATCGGCCAGAAGTTCCGCACCGGAACTGACCGTGGCCAATACCACCAGGTCGCCACCCGGCGCATACACCTGCATGCCGCTGCGCACGGGCGTGGTGATGATTTTGGTCGGCTTGACCAACGGTTCCGGGGGTTTTTCCGGCACCTTGGGTGGCTCGGGCTCCAGTGGCCGTTCACGCGCACCCGACGGTGGCAGCACCGGCAGGTCGATGGCGATGGCCGCAGCGATGTCCTCGATGCGGCTGGCGCGGATGGCCAGGGTGCGCAAGCCGTGCTGGCGGCACACGCGCATCAAGCCGGGCAGGTCGACGGCGCCCTGGTTGGCCGGCAGCTTGTCCAGGGCCAGTACCAGCGGCGTGTTGCTGAAAAAATTCGGCGCCTGGGCCACCTTGGCTGCCAACTGGCGATCCAGGCCTTCCAGGTTGTTATGGGCCAGCTCCAGCACGGTAATGGCGAGCATGCTGCCCTTGAGCTGGAACACGTTTTCCGGGTCTTGCGGTTCATTCTGGCTCATGATCGGCAAAGAGCGCCTTGTAACGAAAAGTGCCGAGACTTATAACGAGAACGCCGACGAGTCGCAAGCCGGCTGAACCGATGTAGAATGCGCGGCCTTGTTGTCTGTCCGGAATCTGTAATGGATCGCCCGCGTTTCAAACGTTCTTTTCTGCACCCGCGTTTCTGGCCACTGCTGCTGGGGCTGGGGTTGCTGTGGCTGGTGGTCCAGCTGCCATACCGCGTGCTGCTGGTGATCGGCCGGCTGCTGGGCCTGGGCATGTACCAGGTGGCCGGCGAGCGGCGGATGATCGCCGAGCGCAATCTGGAGTTGTGTTTCCCCCAATTACCACTCGTCGAAAGGCGCCGTTTGCTCAAGGAAAATTTCGCCTCCACCGGCATCGCTTTCTTTGAAATGGCCATGAGTTGGTGGTGGCCAAAGGCCCGCCTGGCGCGCCTTGCGCACATCGAAGGGCTGGAGCACCTGCAGGCCGCGCAACGTGATGGCCAGGGGGCCATCTTGATGGCTTTCCACTTCACCACTCTGGAAATCGGCGCCGCCTTGCTGGGCCAGCGCCATACCATCGATGGCATGTACCGCGAGCACGACAACCCGCTGTTCGATTTCGTCCAGCGCCAGGGGCGCGAGCGGCATAACCTCGACTCCCTGGCGGTGGAACGCGAAGACGTGCGCGGCATGCTCAAGCTGTTGCGCAAGGGGCGGGCGATTTGGTACGCGCCAGATCAGGACTATGGCGCCAAGCAAAGCGTGTTCGTGCCGCTGTTCGGCATCGAGGCGGCCACGGTCACGGCCACCAGCAAGTTCGCCGCCCTGGGCAAGGCGCGGGTGATTCCGTTCACCCAGCAACGCCTGGCCGACGGCAGCGGCTATCGTTTGGTGATCCACCCGCCGTTGGAAGACTTTCCGGGCGAAAACGAGGCGGCCGATTGCCTGCGCATCAACCAACGGGTTGAGGCGGCCATCCGCGAATGCCCCTCGCAATACCTGTGGACCCACCGCCGGTTCAAGTCGCGCCCCCCCGGCGCGCCGCGGCTGTACCCCAAGAAGCGACGTAAATAAGCAGGCCAGGAGGCCTATGAACGCACCGGTAACCGGGCTGATCCTTTCTGGCGGCGGCGCCCGTGCCGCCTATCAAGTTGGCGTGCTGGCCGGCATTGCCGACCTGTTGCCAGCGGGTGCGGCCAACCCGTTCCCGGTGATCGTCGGCACCTCGGCCGGGGCCATCAATGCCGTGACCCTGGCCAGCGGCGCGATGCACTTTGGCGACGCCATCCACCGCCTGACGGCCTTCTGGCAAGCGTTCCAAAGCCACCGTGTGCTGCGCAGCGACTGGCCCGGGGTAATCCGCCAGGCCAGTCGCTTCGTCGGCCACAGCCTGCTCGGGCTGGGCCGGCACCTGCCGGTGGCGCTGCTCGACAGCTCGCCGTTGCGCGAACTGCTGGACACCCACCTGGACCTGCGTGGCATCGATCAGGCCCTCGCCCAGCAGCACTTGCGCGCCGTCGCGGTGACCGCGTTCGGTTACGAGTCCAGCCAGGCGGTCACCTTCTACCAGGGTGCGGGCGCGATCCAGCCCTGGCTGCGCCACCGACGGGTGGGCGTGCCGGCGGCGCTCACCGTGGAGCACTTATTGGCCAGTTCGGCGATCCCCTTGCTGTTTGCGCCGGTACGCATCGGCGCGGAGTATTTCGGTGACGGTGCGGTGCGCCAATCGGCGCCCATCAGCCCGGCGTTGCACCTGGGTGCGAACCGGGTGCTGGTGGTGGGGGTGAGCGGCAACCCGCGCGGGCCGGGGGCGCCTGATTCCAGCGAGCGAGTGTTCAGTGGCCAGCAACCGAGCCTGGCGCAGATCGGCGGGCACATGCTCAACAGCACCTTCATCGACAGCCTGGAAGACGACATCGAATTGCTGCAACGGCTTAATCAGCTCAGCCAATTGCTGCCCGAACAGTCGCCGGCCCATGGCCTGGGTTTGTCGCCGGTGGAGGTGCTGGTAATCGCGCCCAGCCAGCCCCTGGATGAAATCGCCTCGCGCCACCGCCGCGAGCTGCCCGCCGCCTTACGCCTGTTTTTACGCGGGCCGGGGGCGACCAAGACCAGCGGGGCGGGGGTGCTGAGTTATTTGTTGTTCGAGGCGGGGTATTGCAGCGAGTTGATCGAACTGGGGCGGCGCGATGCCATGGCCAAGCAGGCCGAACTGCGCCGGTTCCTGGGGGTGGCCCCTCCCCTGTAGGAGCGGATTTATCCGCGAAAAGATCGCTGCGGTGTCTCTGGTCGTGCGCGGTGCGACCTTCGCGGATAAATCCGCTCCTACAGATTGATTGCGATCCCCCTGTGGGAGCGGATTCATCCGCGAAAGCAACGCCGCGTTTTAACAGAATGACCGCGGCGGCCCATTCGCGGATAAATCCGCTCCTACGGGGGGTGGGGACCGCCAGAGCCTCTCGCGCAGAGGTTACTCGGCGATCTGCAGCTTGCGCGCCTCGGTGTACACGTAGCGGACCTTTTCATACTCGAACGGCGAGTTCATCTGCCCGTAGCGGAAGCTGGTCTGGTAGCGTTTATCGACGAAACGCAACGCCCAGATTTCCGGGTGGCGGCTGCTTTCCTGGGACACGTTCAGGAAGTTGATCTGGCTTTCCGCGCCGTAGTCGAACAGCAACCCGCCAGCATCGCGCAGGTTCGAAGGGCCAAGGAACGGCAACACCAGGTAGGCGCCACTTGGCACGCCGTAGAAGCCCAAGGTCTGGCCGAAGTCTTCGCTCTGGCGTTGCAGGCCCATCATGGTAGCCGGGTCCCAGAGGCCGGCAATGCCCACGGTGGTGTTGAGCAGCAAGCGCCCGGTGATGTCCAGCGAGCGCTTGCCCTTGAGCTGCAGCAAGCTGTTCAACAGGTTAGGCACGTCGCCCAGGTTGTTGAAGAAGTTGCTGACCCCGGTGCGCAAAAAGCTCGGCGTGATGTAGCGGTAGCCATTGACCACCGGCAAGAACACCCACTCATCGAACCGGTAGTTGAAGTGGTAGATGCGCCGGTTCATGTTTTCCAGCGGGTCGTACACGGCCAGCGCGGTCAGGGTCGAGCGCTCAAACTCGCGCTGGTCAAGCCCGGGGTTGAACTTCAATTGCTTGAGCGGCTCGGTGAAGCCGTCCGGGTCTACCTTGGTGGCCGGGGTGTCGTCCGCGTGGGCAACGCCGGCGCAGAGCAGGGCTGCGAGTAGAAGGTAGTGTTTAGCCACGGAAGAACTCCAGCATGGCGTCGGTGTTGACGCGGTAGTTGAGGTTGCCGCAATGGCCACCGTGTGGGTAAACGGTCAAGCGCTCGCCAAAGGTCTTGCGCAGGAAGCCCAGGTCGCCGGGGCCCAGGATCACGTCGTCGGCGTTGTGCATCACGGCGATCTTCGGATTGTCGTGCAGGTAGTCCTTGAGCGCGTACAGGCTCACCTGGTCCACCAGTTGCAACAGGCTGCTGCCGTCGGTGCGGGCGCGCCACATCGGGATCACCTGGTCGGTCAGGTAGCAGTCAAAGTCGCACTGCAGCGCGCGCTTGAGGAACGGCGTGAGGCTGGTGCCTTCGGTGATCGGGAACTTGGGTGGGGTGATCAGGCCGCGGCGGTTGATCAAGTCCGAGGTAAAGGCGATGTCGGCGGAACTGAAGCGGAACGAGGTACCGATCAGCATGGCCATCTGTTCGTTGGACAGGTGCTGGCGCGACTGCTGGAAGTCATACAGCAATGCGTCGTTGAGGTCGATGTAGCCTTTTTGCTGGAAGTAGCGGGTCAGCTTGGCCAGTACCAGTTCATAGAACGTGGTGCTGTTGTTGATGCCCTTGACCTGGGTCTGGACCAGCTTGTCCAGGTTACTGATGGAGGTGTAAAGGTTGACCGGCGGATTGATCAGCAGCACTTTCTTGAAGTTGAAGCTGCGCCGGGTTTCGTCCAGGTGGCTGACGAAGGCCGCATCCAGGGCGCCCAGGCTGTAGCCGGTCAGGTAGAAATCGGTGACCGCAAGCTTGGGGTGCTGGGCGCGTACGGCCTGCATGACCCGGTACAGGTCCTCGGCGTCTTCCTTGCTCACGCCCGGGGTGGCAAAGCGCGACGCGGCGCTCATGAAGTCGAAGCTGGTGGGCGACGACAGTTGCACCACGTTATAGCCGGCCTTGTAGTAGAGCTTTTTCAAAAACTCGTTGAAGGTACTGGTATAGGGCGCGCCGGTACCGGCGATGATGAAGATCAACGGCGCGGGGTGGTCCTGCTTGGCCAGGCGATAGCGCAGCTTTTTCACGGCCCAAAAGTTATCGGGCAGGGTGAATTCACGCTCCGGACGCAGGTTCAGGGTGTAATCGGACTGGTCAATATCCTGGTCGTCCGGCAGGTCCGGGCGCAGTTCGGGCGGGGTCGTGGCAATCGTCGCCTCGAACGGATTGGTCAGTGGGTAGCCGTAGCTGGCGGCGTCAATATCCTTCGCCAGCGCGGACGCACTCAAAATGAGGCCACCCAGCACGGCAGCGAAGCGCAAAATTCGGAGCATGGCTTTAGCCCTAAAAGGAAAAGTCTGATTTGAGGTACGCAGGCTCTGACCACCACGCTGGTGGCAAGTTGCCAAGTCAACGAGTTTTTAGTGCATCAAATGCGTTACGCGCAAACGATACACCGCCCCCCATCCTGAAAGTAGACGAGTTGTGCTGTTTTGCCTTGCATACCTTATGGGGCAGATTATGCTGGGCGCCGTTTTCGCCTATTGGAGCTGTTCATGTCGCGCCGCACATCACTGGTTTTGCTGTTGGTTTTGCTGGCCCTGTCCTTGTTGGCCAGCTATAGCCTGCGCTACGGGCTGATGGAGGACGCCAAATGGGTGGGGCTGTGCAGCGACGAGGCCAGCCGCTGGGAATGCCAGCTGCGTTCGGGGTTGGGCTGGCTGATCCATTTTCGCTACATCGCCTTTGCCGCGTTGACCAGTTCGGTGGTCGCTTTTTTCGTGCGCGGTTGCTTTGGCTGGTGGTTGGCGGCACTGGCACTGGTGATCGGCGTGCCGGCGCTGGTCCTGTACAGCGCAAGCCTGGGGGTGTTCGCGGTGGTGATCGCAGGCTTGCGTCTGGTCCGGTAGGCGCGGATTTATCCGCGAAGCGGTGTTCTGCGATCCGTGCGGATGGCCCGCCACAGCGCCAGCACCATCATCAGGCTCACCAGTGCCCAGCCCCAGGCCTGCTGGTTTTGCAGGCCTTCGCGCAGCAGTTGCAAGGGGATGCCGAAGCCCACGATCGCGGCCAGCAGTGTCACTTCGGCGCGGCGTACCGGCACCGGGCGCAGCAGGTACACCAGCGCCGGCAGTACCAGGGAGGCGCTGGGGAAGCTGCGGTAGCGCGGGTCGAACACCAGGCCCAGCATCATCACCGCCGCAGCGAAACCTGCGGCGCTCAGCCACCAGCTGCCGCGTTGCTCCAGCCACGCTGACAGGCGCTGGCGCCAACCGCCGCTGGCGCTCAGGCGCAGCGCCGCATGGGCCAGCACGATCAGGTTCAGCCCCACCAACAGCGCCGCCCAGATCCATTCCTCGGCAAACCGGCTATTGATGCGCGCCATCTCGCCCCACACGCCAATGCTGCCAGCGCCCAGGGCCGCCAGCAGCGGCAGGGTCAGCGCGGCGCGGCGCCCCTGCACACGGCCGGCCAGGGCCAGGGTTAGCAAGAAGATCACTGCGCCCACCGCCAGCCATTGCGGCCAGTAGGGCAGGTTGGATACCGGGCCTTCGAGCACGCCCTTGTCCTGGCGGTCGGCATCGAACAGCCCCCAATAACCGCCCACCGCGCCTTCGCTGGCACGCTTCCATGGCTGGTCGAACGCTTCGATCAAGTTGTAAT
This sequence comes from Pseudomonas abieticivorans, assembly GCF_023509015.1. NCBI lineage: Bacteria > Pseudomonadati > Pseudomonadota > Gammaproteobacteria > Pseudomonadales > Pseudomonadaceae > Pseudomonas > Pseudomonas abieticivorans. The sequence continues at coordinate 865,479 of NZ_CP094975.1, read as the reverse complement.
GCCAGCCATTGTGTTCGGCCTGGGCAACGAAACTGCGGATGAACCGCGCTTCATTGACGCGGCTCGGCAGTGCGGTTTCGCGCTGGCGGCCTTCGCTGGGCCAGCCGGTTTCGCCGATCACGATTTCCTTGGGCGCAAAGCGCTGGGCAAAGGCTTCGCGTACGTCGCGCACATGGGTCAGCGCATCGTCGATGTCCAGCGGTTGGTCTTCCCAGTAGGGCAGCAGGTGGATGGTGATGAAGTCCACCTCAGGTGCCACTTCAGGGTACTGCAGCCAGAACTCCCAGACATCGGCGTAGGTCACCGGTTGTTTGACCGACTGCTTGACCCGGTGGATCAGCGTGGCCAGTTGCTTGCCGGTGACCTCTTTGCGCAACAGGGTTTCATTGCCGACGATCACTGAGGTCACCACGTCGGCGTTGGCGTTGGCCGAGGCGATCAGCGCGTCGACTTCCTTGGCGGTGTCCACCGGGTTGCCGTTGACCCAGGCGCCGAGCATCACTTTCAGGCCGTATTTACGCGCCAGCGCGGGCACGTCTTCCAGGCCTGTCATGGAATAAGTGCGAATGCACTGGAAGCGCGTGGCCAGTAATTTCAGATCGGCGTCGATGCGCGCCGGGCGAATGGTGAACGGCTGGTCGAACGGCGACTGGTCTTTGTCAAACGGCGTGTAGGACGCGCACTGCAGCTTGTGCGATGCGCTCGCCGCATCCGGCAGCACCACCGGCTTGCCCAGGTCGTACCACACCCCGCTCAAGGCCAGCAGGCCAATCACGCAGGCGAACAGATAAGGCAGAACGGGGAAGCGGGCAGTCGAAGGCATGATCATTTCGTCATGGAACAAAGGCCGGCATCTTACCTGCATTTGCCTGCCCCTTGAGCCTTGCCATGCAAAGTTCGGGCGGATTTCATGCGTGGCGGTTGCTGATTGCGCCTGCTGGCGTAGTGATGTCGTTTATCGCGGGGTGAAGGTCGCTGGCAGAGCAGGACCCCCCGCCGCCGGAGCCGATGATCAACCTGCACCTGCGTGCATTCAAGGCGCCGTGCACCAATAAAACACGTGACGATGCTCGACAGTCGTCGAGCGCAGCCTTTTGGGGAAGTAGGATGACTATGCGAAAGATCCTGGGAGCGGGCGCCGCTCTGGTACTTGCAATCAGTTCCACCCTGGCCAGCGCCGCAAGCAAGCCTGAATTGAGCATCGGCTACGTCGATGGCTGGTCCGATAGCGTGGCCACCACGAACGTCGCGGCCGAAGTGATCCGCCAGAAACTCGGTTACGACGTCAAGTTGCAAGCGGTCGCCACCGGGATCATGTGGCAGGGCGTGGCCACCGGCAAACTGGACGCCATGCTCTCGGCCTGGCTGCCGGTAACCCACGGCGAATACTGGGCCAAGAACAAGGACAAGGTGGTCGACTTCGGGCCTAACTTCAAGGACGCCAAAATTGGCCTGATCGTACCCGAGTACGTCAAGGCCAAGAGCATTGAAGACCTCAAGACCGATACCAGTTTCAATAACAAAATTGTCGGCATCGACGCAGGTTCAGGCGTGATGCTCAAGACTGACCAGGCGATCAAGGATTACGGCCTGAGCAATTACAAACTGCAGGCCAGTTCCGGCGCCGGGATGATCGCCGAGTTGACCCGCGCCGAAGGCAAGAACGAATCGATCGCGGTCACCGGTTGGGTACCGCACTGGATGTTTGCCAAGTGGAAGTTGCGCTTCCTGGATGACCCTAAAGGCGTTTACGGTGCTGCTGAAACCGTCAACAGCATCGGCAGCCTGGGCCTTGAGAAAAAGGCGCCGGAAGTGGCCACCTTCCTCAAAAAGTTTCAGTGGAACTCCAAGGATGAGATTGGCGAGGTCATGCTGGCAATTCAAGATGGCGCCAAGCCTGAAGCCGCCGCCAAGGATTGGGTAGCCAAACACCCGGATCGCGTTGCGCAATGGACCGCTAAATAACCATCAGCTAACCCCCCGCCCTGTAGGAGCGGATTTATCCGCGAAAAATACGCCGCCGTGTCGCTGACACACCGCGGCGTATTTTTCGCGGATAAATCCGCTCCTACAGCGTAATAGCGGGCCTGAAATTTATATAGGTGGCTAAGCAACTATCAAAACTGGCGTTTCCGTCATGTCGATCTAATACTAAGGTCGTCTGGAACGGGTTTTTCCTCGGCATAAAGTGGAATACGTTCCACCCCCTCTGTGCTGCTAGGACAAAAATAATGAACGACAGCATTTACCTCACGATTCAAAACAGCCCGCGTTTCAAGGAGCTGGTGCAAAAAAGGGAAAAGTTCGCCTGGATACTCTCGGCGATCATGCTTGGGCTCTATGCAGCCTTTATCTTGTTGATCGCCTACGGACCGCATGTTCTCGGTGCCAAACTCAGCCCGGAGTCTTCCATCACCTGGGGTATTCCGATCGGTGTTGGCCTGATTCTCTCGGCTTTCGTGTTGACGGCCATTTATGTACGCCGCGCCAACGGAGAGTTCGATGACCTGAACAACGCGATCCTCAAGGAGGCACAGCAATGATCCGGCGCCTATTGGCAACTCTTGGCCTGGCGGCCTTCGCACCGGCGTTGTTCGCCGCCGACGCGATCACCGGCGCCGTTCAGAAACAACCCCTCAATATCCCGGCCATCATCATGTTCGTGGTGTTTGTCGGTGCCACCTTGTGCATCACTTACTGGGCGTCCAAGCGCAACAAATCGGCCGCCGACTACTACGCGGCGGGCGGGCGCATCACCGGCTTTCAAAATGGCCTGGCGATTGCCGGCGACTACATGTCGGCTGCGTCTTTCCTGGGTATTTCCGCCCTTGTATTCACCTCCGGCTACGACGGCCTGATCTACTCGATCGGCTTCCTGGTAGGCTGGCCGATCATTCTGTTCCTGATCGCCGAGCGCTTGCGCAACCTGGGCAAGTACACGTTTGCCGACGTTGCCTCCTACCGCCTCAAGCAGACCGAGATCCGTACCCTGTCGGCCTGCGGTTCGCTGGTGGTGGTGGCCTTCTACCTGATCGCGCAAATGGTCGGCGCTGGCAAGCTGATCCAGCTGCTGTTCGGCCTGGACTACCACGTGGCCGTGGTGCTGGTCGGTATCCTGATGTGCCTGTACGTACTGTTCGGCGGCATGCTGGCAACCACTTGGGTGCAGATCATCAAGGCCGTGCTGCTGCTTTCCGGCGCTTCTTTCATGGCCTTCATGGTGATGAAACACGTCAACTTCGACTTCAACACGCTGTTTTCCGAGGCCATCAAGGTTCACCCCAAAGGTGAGGCGATCATGAGCCCGGGCGGTTTGGTCAAAGACCCGATCTCGGCATTCTCCCTGGGCCTGGCGCTGATGTTCGGTACCGCTGGCCTGCCGCATATCCTGATGCGCTTCTTCACCGTGAGCGACGCCAAGGAAGCGCGTAAAAGCGTGTTGTACGCCACCGGCTTCATCGGCTACTTCTACATCCTGACCTTCATCATCGGCTTCGGCGCGATCTTGCTGGTCAGCACCAACCCGGCGTTCAAGGATGCCGCGGGCGCCTTGCTGGGCGGTAACAACATGGCGGCGGTGCACTTGGCCGACGCGGTGGGTGGCAGTATCTTCCTGGGCTTCATTTCGGCCGTGGCCTTTGCCACCATCCTCGCGGTAGTGGCCGGCTTGACCCTGGCCGGTGCCTCGGCGGTGTCCCATGACCTGTACGCCAGCGTGATCCGCAAGGGCCGCGTGGTCGAGAAAGACGAGATCCGCGTGTCGAAGATCACCACCATCGCCTTGGCGGTGTTGGCCATCGGCCTGGGCGTCCTGTTCGAGAACCAGAACATCGCCTTCATGGTGGGCCTGGCATTCTCCATCGCCGCCAGCTGCAACTTCCCGGTGCTGCTGCTTTCCATGTACTGGAAAAAACTCACCACTCGCGGCGCCATGGTCGGTGGCTGGATGGGCTTGATCAGCGCCGTGGGCCTGATGATCCTGGGCCCGACCATCTGGGTACAGATCCTGGGCCATGAGAAGGCGATCTTCCCCTACGAATACCCGGCGCTGTTCTCCATCGCCATTGCCTTCGTCGGTATCTGGTTCTTCTCGATTACCGACAAGTCGCCTTCGGCCGTCGAAGAACGGGCATTGTTCTTCCCGCAATTCGTGCGTTCGCAAACCGGCCTGGGGGCCAGTGGGGCGGTCTCCCACTAAGTTTCAATGAGCATAAAAAAGGCAGCCCGCAGGCTGCCTTTTTTTATGGCGCAACGTTAGCGCTATATTCTGCCCAGCAATACCAAAATCAGCAGGACGACCAACACGACCCCAATAATCCCCGACGGGCCGTAACCCCAACTTCTGGAGTGAGGGAACACGGGTAAACCACCGACCAGCAGCAGTATCAGAATGATGATAAGTATGGTGCCCATGGCGTTTTCCTTGTTTGGACTTAGTTAGTGCTCGCCAGTCAGGAAGTCTTGACCGCTTAATAAGTCGGACTCTGGCGATGTGAAAAAAGTCAGTATTTTTTTGAAAAACTTTATTCAAGCACCCGTGGCGGTTTGCCTTGCCCATTCAGGGCGCTAATGGTACGTGGGCGCAGAGGCTTCCTTCGCTAGACTCGCCATACCACTCAAGGAACTACAAGGCATTCCCTATGCAAAATCGCATCATGATCACTGGCGCAGGTTCAGGCCTGGGTCGCGAAATCGCCCTGCGCTGGGCGCGTGAAGGCTGGCAGTTGGCGCTGTCGGACGTTAACGAGCCAGGGCTTCAGGAAACCCTCAAGCTGGTGCGAGAGGCGGGCGCAGATGGCTTCGTGCAACGCTGCGACGTGCGTGACTACAGTCAGCTCACCGCGCTTGCCCAGGCCTGCGAGGAAAAACTCGGTGGCATCGACGTCATCGTCAACAACGCCGGGGTCGCCTCGGGCGGTTTTTTCAGCGAGTTGCAACTCGAAGACTGGGACTGGCAGATCGCGATCAACCTGATGGGCGTGGTCAAGGGGTGCAAGGCGTTCTTGCCGCTGCTGGAAAAAAGCAAAGGCAAGATCATCAACATCGCCTCCATGGCTGCGCTGATGCAAGGGCCGGCCATGAGCAACTACAACGTCGCCAAGGCCGGCGTGGTGGCATTGTCCGAAAGCCTGCTGGTGGAATTGGGCCAGGAAGAAATTGGCGTGCATGTGGTGTGCCCGTCGTTTTTCCAGACCAACCTGTTGGACTCGTTTCGCGGTCCTACACCGGCCATGAAAGCCCAAGTGGGCAAATTGCTGGAAAGCTCGCCGATCAGCGCCACCGACATCGCCGACTATATTTACCAGAAAGTGGCGGCGGGCGAGTTCATGATTTTGCCCCACGAGCAGGGGCGCCAGGCGTGGGCCCTCAAGCAACAGAACCCGCAGTTGCTGTACAACGAAATGGCCGCAATGGCCGAGAAAATGCGCGCCAAGGCCCGGCAAAACCAGGGCTGAAGCGCCACTTGCGGTATTCTTGAGCGGACAACGGCCCGGGCACGCCCCCGGGCCGATTCCGTTGATGGATGACAGCGAGATCAGACGTGCTCAATTACCTGTGGTTTTTTCTCGCGGCGATCTTCGAGATTGCCGGTTGCTACGGCTTTTACCTCTGGCTGCGCCTGGGCAAGAGTGCTTGGTGGATCCCCCCCGCGCTGGTCAGCCTGACCCTGTTCGGGTTGCTGTTGACCCGGGTGGAAGCCGCCTACGCCGGCCGCGCTTATGCCGCTTACGGCGGGATTTACATCGTGACGTCCCTGGTGTGGCTGGCCGTGGTGGAAAAAGTCCGGCCCATGGGCAGCGATTGGCTCGGCGCACTGCTGTGCGTGGTGGGCGCCAGCATTATCCTGTGGGGCCCGAAGTTGCATTCCGCTTAGTTCAAAAGGATGCAACTTCATACACGCTTAAGTTATAAACTCAGAAATATCTGTAGGTTCATTCTTGAAATGTTGTAGGCCGGGACTAATTTGATTTGTATGCATTGATGCCGTCCATTCGAAGGGGCAGTCTTTAAAAACAGCCACCTTCAAAAGGATTGTGAAATGCTAGTACTGACACGTGACGTAGGCGAAGCCATCTCCATTGGTGACAATATCTGGGTAAAAGTGCTGGAAGTGCGCGGCGGCCAAGTGCGCTTCGGGGTGCAGGCGCCAAAGAACATCGAGATCCACCGTTCCGAAGTCTACCGGCGCATCGTTGCGCAACTGGTCGCCCAGGGGAAGGCGCGCTGAGCCATCAGTCGAACAGCGCCTTGGGAATATCGTGCTTGAGCATCAGCTGGCATTGTTGGCTGTCCGGGTCGAACACAATGAACGCCTGCAGTTTGGTCAGGGCGTGCCGTACGCGCAATACGCGCGTGTCCAGCGGTGTTTCATCGCCGTTGTCGGTGCCGTCGCGGGTAACGAAGTCTTCGATCAGGCGGGTAAGGGTGTCGGCTTCCAGTTGGTCGTAAGGAATCAGCATGGGGTTCTCGCAAAGTGTAGGCAAATGCTACACGAAGGTGACTGCTGCGTCTGTCTGCCTGTAGGCGCGGATTGATCCGAGAAAAGCACACCGCGTTGGGTCAGGAGTACTGCGGCGTGGCCTTCGCGGATCAATCCGCTTGCTCCTACACCTAAGAGCGGGTTGATCCGCGAAAAGTACGGTGGGGGCCTAACTCTTGTTACCCACCAAGCTGTCAACCGCTGGCACTCGGGTATCACTCTCCATCTGCGCATCATGTTCCAGTTGATGGCTGAAGCGCTCCAGCGAGCCGTTGGCCGGCTGGGCATCGCTGGCAAATACCGGTGGGCTTAGCAGGTAGGCCACCAGGATCTTGCTCAAGGCACTGAGGCTGTCGATGTGCGTGCGCTCGTAGCCGTGGGTGGCGTCGCAACCGAACGCCAGCAGGGCGGTGCGGATGTCGTGGCCTGCGGTCACGGCCGAGTGGGCGTCGCTGAAGTAATAGCGAAACAGGTCGCGGCGCAGCGGCAGCTCGTGCTCTTGGCCCAGGCGCAGCAGGTGCCGCGACAGGTGATAGTCATAGGGGCCGCCCGAATCCTGCATGGCCACGCTGACGGTGTGCTCGTTGGAGTGCTGCCCGGGCGCGACCGGCGCGATGTCGATGCCGACGAATTCACTGACGTCCCAAGGCAAGGCGGCCGCTGCGCCGGAACCGGTTTCCTCGGTGATGGTAAACAGTGGGTGGCAGTCGATGGCCGGGGTCTGGCCGCTTTCAACAATGGCCTTGAGCGAGGCCAGCAAGGCCGCGACGCCCGCCTTGTCGTCCAGGTGGCGGGCACTGATGTGGCCGCTTTCGGTGAACTCGGGCAGTGGGTCGAAGGCGACGAAGTCACCGACGTTGATGCCCAGCGATTCGCAGTCGGCGCGGGTGCTGCAATAGGCGTCCAGGCGCAGCTCCACGTGGTCCCAACTGACGGGCATCTGGTCGACGGCGGTGTTGAAGGCATGCCCAGAGGCCATCAGTGGCAACACGCTGCCGCGGATCACCCCGGTGTCGGTGAACACGCTGACGCGGCTGCCTTCGGCAAAGCGGCTGGACCAGCAGCCCACGGGCGCCAACGACAGCCGGCCGTTGTCCTGGAAGGCGCGCACGCTGGCGCCGATGGTGTCCAGGTGCGCCGATACCGCGCGGTCGGGTGAGTTTTTCTGGCCCTTGAGCGTGGCGCGGATGGTGCCACGCCGGGTCAGTTCGAATGGAATGCCCAGCTCTTCCAGGCGCTCGGCGACGTAGCGCACGATGGTATCGGTAAAACCGGTGGGGCTGGGGATGGCGAGCATCTCCAGCAGTACCTTTTGCAGGTAGTGGATATCCGGTTCGGGAATTCGGGAAGTCATGGAATCTCCTGAAGGATGGGTAGAGGGCGGCGTAGGCGCGGATTAATCGGCGAAAAGAACGCTGCGGTTCATTGGGTAAACCGCAGCGGTACAGACGGCTTTAACTGATGACCTGGGTATGCGGAAACAACAGGTCCACAAAGCGTTCGGCCGTGGGTTGCGGTTCGTGGTTGGCCAGGCCCACGCGCTCGTTGGCTTCGATGAACACGTACTCCGGCTGGTCGGCCGCCGGCACCATCAGGTCCAGGCCCACTACCGGGATGTCCAGTGCCCGGGCCGCGCGTTGAGCGGCGTCCACCAAGGTGGGATGGAGGATGGCGGTCACGTCTTCCAAGTGCCCGCCGGTGTGCAGGTTGGCGGCTTTGCGCACCGCGAGCACTTGGCCTGCGGGCAGCACGGTGTCGTAGTCGACGCCGGCGGCGTGCAGCGTGCGCTGGGTTTCGGCGTCCAGCGGGATGCGGCTTTCACCGCCGGTTGCGGCCTGGCGACGGCGGCTTTGTGCCTCGATCAGCGCGCCGATGGAATGCTGCCCATCGCCGGTGATCTGCGCTGGCCAGCGGATGGCCGCCGCCACCACTTCAAAGCCGATGACCACGATGCGCAGGTCGTGGCCCTCGTGGAAGCTTTCCAGCAGCACCCGGCTGTCGAACGCGTGGGCGTGCTCGATGGCCTGTTGCACCTCCTCCAAGGTCGACAGGTCCACGGCGACGCCCTGGCCCTGTTCGCCGTCCAGCGGCTTGACCACGACACGCCCGTGCTCGTCCAGAAAATCCTGGTTGTCGTCAGCGCTGCCGGCCAGTTGTTGCGCCGGCAATTTCAAGCCGGCGGCCTTGAGCACCTTGTGGGTCAGGCTTTTGTCTTGGCACAGGGTCATGCTGATTGAACTGGTCAGGTCGCACAGCGATTCGCGACAACGGACCCGGCGGTTGCCATGGCTCAAGGTAAACAACCCGGCATCGGCGTCGTCGACCTGTACTTCAATGCCACGACGATAGGCTTCATCGACAATGATCCGCGCGTACGGGTTGAGTTCGGCTTGCGGGCCGGGACCCAGGAACAGCGGTTGATTGATGCCGTTCTTGCGCTTGATGGCAAACGTCGGCAGGTTGCGAAAGCCCAGCTTGGCGTAGAGGTTTTTCGCCAGGCGATTGTCGTGCAGCACCGACAGGTCCAGGTAACTCAAACCGCGGCTCATGAAGTGTTCCACCAAGTGGCGCACCAATACCTCACCCACGCCTGGGCGGGTGCAACGGGGGTCTACGGCCAGGCACCAGAGGCTGCTGCCGTTCTCCGGGTCGCGAAAGGCCTTGTGATGGTTCAAGCCCATCACGCTGCCGATCACTTTGCCGCTGTCTTCGTCCTCGGCCAGCCAGTACACCGGCCCGCCTTGGTGGCGAGGGGTCAACAGGCCCGGGTCGATGGGTAGCATGCGACGCTTGAGGTACAACTGATTGATGGCTTCCCAGTCGCCTTCGGTTTGCGCGCGGCGAATGCGAAAGCCGCGAAACACCCGTTGTGCGGGGCGATAGTCACTGAACCACAGGCGCAGCGTGTCGGAGGGGTCCAGGAACAATTGCTGAGGTGCGTGGGCCAGCACTTGCTGCGGTGCGGCCACGTACAGGGCAATGTCGCGCTCGCCTTGCTGCTCGTTGAGCAACTCCTCGGCGAGTTGGGCCGGGTTGGGCCAGGTGTGCCCGATCAGCAACCGGCCCCAACCGCAATGCAGCGCGCGAGGTTGCGCGTCCGGCGTTTCACCGTCCTCGGCAAAGCGCGCCTGCAGGCGTTCGTAGGAGGGCGACTGGCCGCGCAGCAAGCGTTGGCTGTAGGCCGTGGCATGAGCTTTCATCGATCAGATTCCTTGTTCGCTGAGCCACAGGTTCAGCGCGGCCAATTGCCAGAGTTTGGAACCACGCAGAGGTGTGAGTTGGCCTTGCGGGTCGCTCAGCAGGCGGTCGAGTTGGGCGGGGTTGAACAGGCCGCGGTCCTGGCTTGGGTCCAGCAGCAGGTCGCGCACCCAGTTCAAGGTGTCGCCTTGCAAGTGCTTGAGGCCGGGCACCGGGAAGTAGCCTTTCTTGCGATCGATCACCTCGCTGGGGATGACCAGGCGCGCGGCTTCCTTGAGCACTTGCTTGCCGCCATCGGGCAGCTTGAACTTGGCCGGCACCCGCGCCGACAGTTCCACCAGGCGGTAGTCCAGGAACGGCGTGCGTGCCTCCAACCCCCAGGCCATGGTCATGTTGTCGACCCGCTTGACCGGGTCGTCCACCAGCATCACCGTGCTGTCCAGGCGCAGGGCCTTGTCCACGGCGGCGTCGGCGCCGGCCATGGCGAAATGATCACGGACAAAATCACCGGCCGCATCATTGGGCGTGCGCCATTTGGGCTGCACCGTATCGGCATAGTCGGCATAGCTGCGGTCAAAAAACGCCTCGCGGTAGGCAGCATAGGGATCGCTGGCACCGTCCACCTGCGGGTACCAGTGGTAACCGGCAAACAACTCGTCGGCACCCTGGCCGCTCTGCACCACCTTGCAGTGCTTGGCCACTTCACGCGACAGCAGGTAAAAGGCGATGCAGTCATGGCTGACCATCGGCTCGCTCATGGCGCGGAACGCCGCAGGCAGTTGCTCGATGATCTCGCGTTCATCGATGCGCAACTGGTGATGCTCGGTGCCGTAGTGCTTGGCAATCAGGTCCGAATACTGGAACTCGTCGCCGCGCTCGCCACCGGCGTCCTGAAAGCCGATGGAAAAAGTCGAGAGGTTCTCGACCCCAGCTTCGCGCAACAGGCCTACCAGCAGGCTGGAATCGACGCCGCCCGACAACAGCACACCGACGTCCACCGCTGCCCGTTGGCGTATGGCCACGGCTTCGCGGGTGCTGTCCAGCACCCGGTCGCGCCAGTCTTCCAGGGTCAGGTTGGCTTCGTCGGCATGGGGGCCGTACGGCAATGTCCACCAGGTTTTCTGTTCGGTCTTGCCATCGGCATCGATGCGCATCCAACTGGCCGGTGGCAGCTTTTCAATGCCAGCGAGCAGGGTGCGTGGCGCAGGTACCACGGCGTGGAAGTTCAGGTAGTGGTTCAGTGCCACCGGGTCCAGGAGGGGGCTGATATCGCCGCCCTTGAGCAGGGCCGGCAGCGCCGAGGCAAAGCGCAGCCGTTCACCGGTGCGCGACAGGTACAGGGGCTTTACGCCAAGGCGGTCGCGGGCAATGAACAGGCGTTGCGCGTCGCGTTCCCAGATGGCGAAGGCGAACATGCCATTGAGCTTGGGCAGCAGGTCCGCCCCCCAGGCGTGGTAGCCCTTGAGCAACACCTCAGTGTCGCCGCCCGAATAGAAGCCGTAGCCCAGGCCTTCGAGCTCTGCGCGCAATTCGGGGAAATTGTAGATGGCGCCGTTGAATGCCAGGGACAGGCCCAAAGCGCTGTCGACCATCGGTTGGGCGGAGCCGTCCGACAGGTCCATGATTTTCAGCCGGCGGTGGCCCAAGGCGACCGGCCCTTGGCTATGGAAGCCCCAGGCGTCCGGGCCACGAGGGGCCAAATGATGGGTGATCCGTTCTACGGCCGCAAGGTCCGCAGGTTGACGATCAAAACGCAATTCACCAGCTAATCCGCACATAAGTCCTTACCGGGTTTCCGTTGGGGAGATAGGGGGGCACGTGCCCCGTACCCAGAAACTGACCGGTGAGAATCTCAGGAGTTTTAGAACGATCGGTTATAAGCAGGCCTCCCCTACGCCGCGCGCCGTCAGCAGCAGGCGCGCTCGGGAAAGCAGTCATAGGCGTTTGAAAAAAATGTTGCACGAAATAAGAAGGGTTTAATTAGTTGTTTGCCAGCGACAGCGATATGATTTTAAATATTCAATCGATACTCATGAGATGCTTCAAGACAGTACGTTGGTTCATAAGGGAGTTACGGATGCTGAGGTGGATAAGTCAAGTCAGGGAAAGGCTTGAATCGGACTCTGAAGAGCAGTCTTTCTATCAGTCGTTGTTAAAGGTGGTCGAAGAGTTAGGCTTTGAGTTGTATTCTTTTCGAATAATAATCGACACGCCAAGGTACGGTGTAAAGATATTTTCGCGCAATAACTATACCGCCACGTGGAATGACTATTATCAAATGGAACGGTCCCATTTGGTCGATGCCGTTTATCAACACTGTCGACAGTCCATTCTGCCGTTGCGTTGGTCCGACGAGCTGTATACCGATGCTCCGCAGGTGCGGGCCCGAATCATTGAACAGGGCATGCGCCACGGCATATCCCAAGGGGTCCAGGAACATTCAGGCGTTACCAGCATGTTCAGCATGGTCCGCAACAGCCCAGCGGTGGAGGAAGGGGAGTTGCTGGACAAGGCCGGGCACCTGATGTGGCTGGCCAATTACTTGCACAATCGGGAACTGCCTGGTTTTTTGCAGAAGTTTGCGCTGATGCGCAGCCGCAGTTCGCGCGTGCGCTTGTTGTCTGAGCGCGAAATCGAGGTACTGTATTTGAGCGGCCAGGGGCAAACGGCCGAGGAAGTGGGCCTGGCGTTGCACCTGACCCCCCGCACTGTCAATTTTCACATTGCCAGTGCCATCGCCAAACTTGGGGTCACCAATAAGACCGCCGCCGTGGTGCAGTTGGCCCTGATGGGGTTTTTCAACGCTGCGCCCCGTCAGTAACCGGTCATTTCCAGGTAGCCTTCGCCCCGGGTGCTGCCATTGAGCTGGACTGGCCCTTCCCAGTACGGCGGGCTCACATTCATCCAGGCATTGGGGTTAAGCGCCTGCAAGGTCACATCCAGGCCTTTACTGGGTACTTGCACCTGCCAGCGAACCGGCACCGAACGCCCCTGTACACGGTGTGAGGCAGTGGGCGTCAGGGTAATGGCTTCGCTGCCCAGCGACTGGTTGCGCCCATCTGCACTGATCCAGTTACCGCTCAAGTGCTGCGTGCCGTTGGCGTAGCGCAGGCGGTATAGCATCACTTGCTGACCATCGGCCAGGTGCAGCGAGAACCAGTCCCACCCGGTTTGCTGCGCCGCCAGCGGCTGGCTGCTCCATTCGCGATCCAGCCAGGCGTGGCCAGTGACGTGCCAGGTCTTGCCGCCGCTGCTGACCTCGCCACTGGCCTGGTAGAAGGGTTGGCTGTAGTAGTAAGACGCCTGGCCTTGGTCGGATTTCTGGCTGTACCCTTGCTGGCCCTGCAACACCGGCGCCTGGGCGGTGCTCAGGTGCAAGCGGTAACTGAAGTCGTCGCCTCGCGCCGAGAGCAGCAGGTTGCCGGCAGGATCCTGCCCGGGGCTGGCCAGGCTCTGCATTTGCCAATCGTCGATCCACGCCTTGAACGGGCTTGGGTTCACGCCGGCCTGGCCGATGCCGCCACGGGCCAGGGCCTGGGCGACGAAGTGCTGGCTGGCAGTGGTCAGCGCGGCGTGGCCCAGCCACAGGCTGCGGTGGCTCCAGCCTGACGCTTCGGCGCCGGGCGCCAGGGCGTTGCGAAACAGTGTCCATTGCACACCGAACGCCTGGCCGTCATCGGCCTTGAGGTTGGCGGTCACGTACCACCATTCGATGCGGTAGTCCGGATGGGCGCCGTGGTCCTGGGGGAACACGAATGTGCGCCCCGGGGTGACTTGGGCAAAGCCTTGGGCGTTTTGATTGAGCCCGGCATAGCCAGGCGCCGGCGCATCGTTGGCATCACAGCCGGCGAGCAGGGCCAGGGCAATGATTACCCAGGTGTTAGCGTTCATCGGCAAATACCCGTAGGAGGTCGGCCGGGCGGCTGCCGAGCAGCTTGAGCAACGGCCAGGCCGACGCCAGGGCGGTGGCCAGCATCGCCCAGCCCAACAGGCGCAGTAATTGCGCAGGAAATACTTGCAAGGGCAGGCGCCAACCAAAGGCCTGCACATTGACCACGGCCACCAGGCACCACGCCAGGAGGATGCCCAGCGGTACGGCCAGTAATAACGTCAGCAGGCTCAACAACCAGGTTTGCGCCAAGGCCAGGGCGATCAGTTGCCGCCTGCCCACGCCCAGCGCCCAGAGCGGGGCCAGTTGGCCAAGGCGGCTTTGGCTTTGGGTCAGCAGGCCGATGAACAGCGCCACGGCCGCCACGCCCAGGGTCAGGCTGTCCAGGGCCGTGGTGGCGCTGAAGGTGCGCTCGAACACCTGCAGCGCCCAGCCTTTCAATTGCCCTTGATCGATCAGGTGGGTGTCGTCCAGGCCAAAGGTGGCTTGCAACTGGCCTTTGAGCGCTGCCACGTTGGCCGCATCGGTGCGCACGGCGAACCGGCTGGGGGCCTGGTTAGGCCAATGTCGCAGCAATTGCGTGGCTGCCACCAGCACTTGGCCCTTCGGGTTGCCGTAGTCGGCATACAACGCGACGATGCGCGGCGCCCAGGTGCCCGTTTCGCTGGGCAGCACCAGGTGGTCGCCCAGGCCCACCTTGAGCTTGCGTGCCAGTTGCTCGCTGAGCATCAGGCTGTCGCCAGCAAACAGTTGGTCCCAGGGGTTGCCCGGCGCGCTGGCCAGCAATGGCCAGTGCTGGCGATACAAGGGGTCATCGACCACCGCGTTGAGTTCGCTCGGCCAGCCTTGCAGGCGCAGTTCCAGGTCACGCCGGGGCAGCACCGCGCTGATCTGCGGTTGGGCCTGCAGCCAGGTTTGCAGGGCTGCGGTTTGCTCGGGGTTTTGCGGGCGCACGTAGAGTTCGGCGGCCAGGCGTTGTTCCAGCCAACTGGCGAACGTGTGCCGGAAGCCTTCGGTCATGCTGCCGGCGCCGATGTTCGCGGCCATGGCCAGCAACAGCGCCATTAGGGCCAGGCTCAGGGCCGGCAATTGCTGGCGGCAGTCAGCGACAAACCACTGGCCCAGTACCGAGCGCACGTGCAAGGCCAACAGTTTGAGCAGGCCATTGAGCAGCACCGGTAGCCCCAGTGCACCGGCCAGCAACACGCAGCCCATCAGGGCAAAGCCTGTGGCCAAGCTGTCGCCCCACAGGGCGGCGGCCAGGGCCAATGTGGCAGCGCCTGCGGCGATCCAGGCCTGGTTGCGCAGCCAATGGCCGTGGCTGCGCAGCCAGGCTTCGTTGTCGGCCAGCGCCAGCAGCGGCAGTCGGGCGGCGCGCCACAGGCTGTTGCCCCCGGCGAGCAGTGCACCGCCCAGGCTCAGCCCCAGGGCTTGCAACCACCACGCCGGGCTCAGGGTGAGCTGCGTGGCCACCTCGGCGCCGTACAGCCCGCGCAGGCTGGCGGCGACGTCAGGCAGCAGGGCCGCGGCCAGGCCATAACCGCTGACCACGCCCACGACCCCGCCCAGCAGGGCCAGCGCCAGCAGCTCCAGGCCCAGCACCGTCACCAACACCCGTGCACTGACGCCGCAGGCGCGCAAAGTGCGCAACAGCGGCCGGCGTTGTTCCAGGGCCAGGCCGATGGCTGCGTGGGCAATCACCAGGCCCACGGCAAAGGCCAGCAGGCCCAGGGCCTGTAGGTTCAGGTGAAAGCTGTCGGTCAGGCGATTGATATCGGCGCTGGCGTCTTGCTGCTCGCGTTGCAGCTGCTCGCTCCACGGCGCGGGCAGGGGGCGATCGGAATGTGCCGGTAGCAACAGGCTGCTGATTTGCCCGTGGGCCAGAAGCAGTGCCTGTGCGCGGTCGATGTCCATCAGCAACAGCCCGGGGGCCATGTCCTGCTTGGTCAGCAGGGGTGGCAGGCGCTGGCCGCCTTCAGCCTGGGGCTGGTCACCGTCGTGGGCCGCCAGGCTGCGCAGGGTTTGCGGCGCGGCCCAGGTTTGCCCGGGGTCGCCGATAAACCGGCCCAGGCCCTCGCCGTCTGGTACCTCGCCGGCCAGGGAGGTGTCGTGGGGCAAGGTCAGCGGCTCGATGCCCAACACCTGCAGGGATTGGCCGTTGACGCTAATGCGGCCCTGCAACACCGGTGACACCGGCACGCCGGCCAAGCGCAGGTCAACAAAGGCTTGCTGGGTGAAGCGCCCGCCTTGGCGTAATACCAGCCGGGCCTGGGGTTGGCCGCCGATCAGTTGGCTGGCCTGGGCGTAACTTTGCCGGGCCTGGCCGTTCAGCGCCTGCACGCCGATCAACAGGGCAGTGGCCAGCCACAGCCCGGCGAACACACTGAAGAACTGCACTGGATGCTTGCGCCAATGGCTGAGCAGCGCGCGCAAGGTCCAGTACAGCACTTTCACTTGAGGCGGCCCAGGTGCAGCA
The DNA here is from genome assembly GCF_023509015.1 of Pseudomonas abieticivorans. Classification (NCBI taxonomy): domain Bacteria; kingdom Pseudomonadati; phylum Pseudomonadota; class Gammaproteobacteria; order Pseudomonadales; family Pseudomonadaceae; genus Pseudomonas; species Pseudomonas abieticivorans. The sequence goes on along the minus strand of NZ_CP094975.1, from coordinate 849,435 downwards.
CCACCTGACGTTGCAAGCGGGCGGCAATCTTCTGGCTGTGGGTGACCATCAGCAGGGTGGCAGCGCTGTCTTCAAGCAGTTCGAGCATCAGGCCGAGCACCTCTTCGCTGGTGTTTTCATCCAGGTTGCCGGTGGGCTCGTCGGCCAGCAGCAGGGCGGGCCTGGAGGCCAGCGCCCGGCCCAGGGCCACCCGCTGCTGCTGGCCGCCGGAGAGTTGTTCGGGGTAGCGGCCGAGCAAGGCGCCCAGGCCCAGGCGCTCCACCAATTCGGCCTGCCAACGTGGGTCGAAACGCCCGGCCAGGCGCGCCTGGAAGGCTAGGTTATCGGCGACAGACAAGCTGCCAATCAGGTTGAACTGCTGGAAGATCAGCCCGATCCCGGTGCGTCGCCATTCGGCCAACTGGCTTTCGGTCATCGATTCCAGCGCGTGCCCGGCGACCTGGATGCGCCCGCTGTCGACCCGGTCCAGCCCCGCCACCAGGTGCAGCAAGGTGCTCTTGCCGCTGCCTGACTCGCCCATCAAGGCCAGGCTGGCCCCGCGTTCCAAGGTCAGGTCGATGCCTTGCAGCACCGGCAGCGGGCCTTGTGGGGTGGGGTAGGTCTTGAACAGGTTTTCGATGGATAGCATCACAGGTTCCTTGAAGCTTGCAGCTCACAGCCTACAGCTTCCCCCTCACCAAAGCCCGCACCGCGAACCGGTTCGGGTGGCAAGCCTGGGCCACGTCGCGGGGCAAGGGCAAGGGCTCGTCATCCAGCCAGGCGGCGATCAGTTCCCCCGACAGCGGCGCGGTAATCAGCCCCCGCGAGCCATGGCCGCTGTTGACGTACAAACCATCCAGCCAGGGGCAGGGCAGGTCGGGCACCTGGCGGGCGTCTTTGCCCAGTACCGCATAGGTGGCGTTGAACGCCTCGCGATCGGCCAGGGGGCCGACGATGGGCAAGTAATCCGGGCTGGTGCAGCGAAACGCCGCGCGGCCCTGCGCCTGTTCGGCCGACAGCGGCCCCAGGCGTTCGGCCAAATCCCGGGAGATCTCGTCGAGCATTTGCAGGTTGCCCTGGTGTTCGGCCACGGTGGGGGTCAGGTCATCGTTGTTGAAGTCGAAGCTGGCGCCCAGGGTGTGTTCGCCCAGCCGCGCCGGGGCCACGTAGCCTTCGGCGCACACCACGGTCGCCAGCTGCGCGCTGGCGGCAGTTTGCGCCAGCCGGGTGATCTGCCCGCGGATACGCTTGAGCGGCAAGTCGGCGCTGGCAGCGAAGGCCTTGACCTCGGCCGCCCCGCACAGCACGGCGACCGGGGCTTGGGCCAATAGCCGATCACCGTCCCAGGCCTGCCATTGGCCATTGGCCCGACGCAGGTCGAGGACATTGTGGTGGGGCTGCAGCGAAATCCCCGTGCCACCTGCCTGTTTCTGGCAGAGCGCGGGTGGGTGCACCCAGCCCCCTTCGGGGTAGAACAGCCCGCCGCTGGGCAAGCTGATACCCGCCAACGCTTCGGCGCCCGGGCGGTCCAGCAGGTGCAACAATTGCGGGTCGAAGGCGGCGGCCAGTTGCGCCTGGCGCTCGCCTTCCTTGGCGTCGAAGCCCAGTTGCAGCACGCCGCAGTCGTCCCAGTCGCGGCCCCGCTGCAACTGTTCAAGCAGCCTGCGGGTGTAGCCGAAACCGCTGAGGATCAATTGCGAGAGGGCCGTGCCATGGGCCGAGAGCTTGAGGTACAGCACGCCCTGCGGGTTGCCCGAAGCCTCCTGTGCCACGTCGCCATGGCGCTCCAGCAGGCTGACTTGCCAGCCACGGGCAGCGAGGCTGGCCGCCGTTGCGCAGCCGGCAAGCCCGGCGCCGATCACCAGTGCCCGGCGCTCGCCGGCGGGCAAGGCCGGGCGGGCGAACCAGGGCTTGGCCGGCGCAGGGGCGGGCAGCTCATGGGGCCAGCCTTGAAACTCGCCCCGCAGCACTTCCCATTTATGCCCGATGCCCGGCACGCGCTTCATCTTGAACCCGGCGGCCTTGAGGCTGCGGCGTACCCAGCCGGTACTGGTGAAGGTGCCAATGCTGGTGCCAGGCCGGGACAACCGCGCCAGCTCGGCGAACAATTCGGGGGTCCACATCTCGGGGTTTTTTGCCGGTGCAAAACCGTCCAGGAACCAGGCATCCACCGTGCCGTCCAGCAAGGGCAATTGCTCCAGCGCATCGCCGATCAGCAGTGTCAGGGTCACCCGGCCGCTTTCGAACACCAGGCGCTGGAAGCCCTGGTGCACTGCCACGTACTGCGCCAGCAAGGCATCGGCTTGGCTGCGCAGTTCGGGCCACAGGTGCAGGGCGCGGGTCAGGTCGGCGCGGGTCAGCGGGTATTTCTCGACGCTGATGAAATGCAGCCGCGCTTTTGGGTCGGCGCATTGTTCGAAGAGCTGCCAGGCACATAAAAAGTTCAGGCCGGTGCCAAAGCCGGTCTCGCCGATCACCAGCCGCTCGCCCGCCTGCAGCGCCGTGAAGCGTTCCTCCAGGCGATTTTGCAGCATGAACACGTGACGGGTTTCCGCCAGCCCCGACTCCAGGGAAAAGTACACGTCGGCGTAGGCCCGCGAGTGCGGTCGGCCTTGTTCATCCCAGTCGATCTGGGCGTGGGTAGCGGCGGTGGTCATGCTCAACTCAGGTGGCGGCGGGTATCGAGCGGCACATTTTGCCAGATTGCCAGTCCGATGTTCCGCTAGAGTTGTACTTCACGGAACAGGAGCCGCGCATGTTTGAGTCTGCCGAAATTGGTCACGCCATCGACAAGGACACCTATGACGCCGAAGTCCCGGCGCTGCGCGAGGCATTGCTGGAGGCTCAGTACGAACTCAAGCAGCAGGCGCGCTTTCCGGTGATCGTGCTGATCAATGGCATCGAAGGCGCCGGCAAGGGCGAGACCGTCAAGCTGCTCAACGAATGGATGGACCCGCGCCTGATCGAGGTGCGCACGTTCGACCAGCAAACCGATGAAGAACTGGCCCACCCGCCGGCCTGGCGTTACTGGCGACAGTTGCCGGCCAAGGGCAAGATGGGTGTGTTCTTCGGCAATTGGTACAGCCAGATGATCCAGGGCCGGGTGAGCGGTCGGTTCAAGGATGCGGTGCTCGACCAGGCCATCAACGGCGCCGAGCGCCTGGAGCAGATGCTCTGCGATGAAGGTGCGCTGATCTTCAAGTTCTGGTTTCACCTGTCCAAGCAGCAGATGAAGGCACGGCTCAAGGCGCTCAAGGACGACCCGCTGCACAGCTGGCGCATCAGCCCGCTGGACTGGCAGCAGTCGCGAACCTACGACCGCTTCGTGCGTTTTGGCGAGCGCGTGCTGCGCCGTACCAGCCGCGAATACGCCCCTTGGCATGTGATCGAAGGCGTCGACCCGCACTACCGCAGCCTGGCCGTGGGCAAGATCCTGCTGGAAGGCTTGCAGGCCGCGCTGAAGACGCCGATCGAACCGCTGCACCAAAGCATCGCGCCGTTGGGTGAGTCGCTGGACCAGCGTAGCCTGCTCGACAGCCTGGACTTGAGCCAGCACCTGAGTAAGGACGAATACAATGAACAGCTGATTGCCGAGCAGGCCCGCCTGGCCATGTTGTTTCGCGACAAACGCATGCGCGGCCATGCCCTGGTGGCGGTGTTCGAAGGCAACGATGCGGCAGGCAAGGGCGGCGCCATTCGCCGGGTGGCGGCAGCGCTGGACCCGCGCCAATACAACATCGTGCCGATTGCCGCGCCCACACAGGACGAGTTGGCGCAGCCCTACCTGTGGCGCTTCTGGCGGCAGATCCCGGCACGCGGCAAGTTCACCATATTCGACCGTTCCTGGTACGGCCGGGTCTTGGTGGAGCGGGTCGAAGGCTTTTGCAGCCAGGCCGACTGGATGCGTGCCTATGGCGAGATCAACGACTACGAGGAGCAACTGCACGATGCCGGCGTGGTGGTGGTCAAGTTCTGGTTGTCGATAGACAAGAAAACCCAGTTGGAGCGCTTCGAGGCCCGCGAGAAAATCCCCTTCAAGCGCTTCAAGATCACCGAGGACGACTGGCGCAACCGCGAGAAGTGGGGCTTGTACCGCGATGCCGTGGGCGACATGGTCGACCGTACCAGCACCGAGATCGCGCCCTGGACCCTGATCGAGGCCAATGACAAGCGCTTTGCGCGGGTCAAGGTGCTGCGCACTTTGTGCGATGCCCTGGAAGCAGCGTTCAAGAAGGACAAGAAATCCAAATAGGCCTCCATACAGCGTTTCGATGATCGTCGCGAGGGGCGAGGTGCGGGCCTATGCTGGGCGCAACCTTGACTCCTACAACAACGAACAATGAGGTGTGCCATGCGTGAAGTGGTGATCGTCGACAGCATGCGGACTGGCCTGGCCAAATCCTTTCGCGGCAAGTTCAACCAGACCCGGCCCGATGACATGGCGGCCCATTGCGTGAATGCGTTGCTCACGCGCAATGGCATCGACCCGGCCAGCGTCGAGGACTGCATCGTGGGCGCGGCCTCCAACGAAGGCGCTCAGGGCTTCAATATCGGCCGCAATGTCGCGGTGTTGTCCAAGCTGGGCACCGGCACCGCCGGCATGACCCTCAACCGCTTCTGCTCCTCGGGCCTGCAGGCCATCGCCATCGCCGCCAACCAGATCGCTTCGGGCTTCAGTGACATCATCGTCGCCGGGGGCGTGGAGTCGGTCAGCCTCACGGCCAAGAGCCGCAACCAGGAAAACCTGGTGAACCCGGCGCTGATGGACATCTCGCCCGGCATCTACATGCCCATGGGCCAGACCGCCGAAGTGGTCGCCCGGCGCTATAACATCAGCCGCCAAGCGCAGGACAGCTATGCCCTGCAAAGCCAGCAGCGCACCGCCCAGGCACAGGCCGACGGTTTGTTCGACGACGAAATCGCCCCGCTGGCCACCCGCTACCTGGTCGAGGACAAAGCCACTGGCGAGCAGTCCTGGAAGGACGGGGTGGTGGATCGTGACGATTGCAACCGCCCCGACACCACGTTGGAAAGCCTGGCGAGCCTCAAGCCTGCCTTTAGCGAAGACGGCTCGGTGACGGCTGGCAACGCTTCGCAACTGTCCGACGGGGCATCGATGACCCTGGTGATGAGCCTGGAAAAAGCCCTGGCCCTGGGGCTCAAGCCCAAGGCGTTTTTCCGCGGCTTTACCGTGGCCGGCTGCGAGCCCGACGAGATGGGCATCGGCCCGGTGTTCGCGGTGCCCAAGCTGCTCAAGCTGGCCTCGGTGAAGCAGGCCGATGTCGACCTGTGGGAGCTTAACGAAGCCTTCGCCTCGCAGTGCCTGTACTGCCGCGACCGCCTGGAAATCGACAACGCCAAGTACAACGTCAACGGCGGCTCGATTTCCATCGGCCACCCCTTCGGCATGACCGGTTCCCGGCAAGTCGGGCACCTGGTGCGCGAGCTGCAGCGGCGTCAACTGCGCTATGGCGTGGTGAGCATGTGCGTGGGCGGCGGGATGGGCGCGGCGGGGTTGTTTGAGGCAATTGGCTAGGGCTCATTGACAGCCCCCTCACCCCAACCCTCTCCTTAAGGGAGAGGGCAGGGGTGAGGGGGTAGCAGTCTTCCATCAAGAATCAACACCTTCAGCCGATAAGCCAAACGCCCCCGGTTTATTTGGCTGAATGTTCATGAAGCAGTTTTTCAACAAACCCTATCTGTTACCCACCCTGGTCTCGCTGGCCTTGCTGGTGGCACTTACCCTCGCCCTGACCCCAGCCACCCTGAGCCTTGCCACGCTGGCCCAGGACGTGCGCTGGCTGGTGCTGCTGGCGGTGTTCCTCTACTGCTTGTTCTGCTGGGCCTGCATCGGCCTGGCGCGTTGGGGCGAAGTGGCCTGGAAGCGCGTGGACTACCTGTGGCTAGGCTTGGCGGCCTTGGCGCTGATGGTGCAAACCAGCCTGGGCGATTCGATCCAGGCGCTGGCCACGCCGCTGTTGCTGGTGGTTGCCCTGGCAGTGCGCGCAGCCAAGGTCAAGGCTGAGGTCTTGTTCAAGACCCCGCGGCGCAAGACGGTCTGGCTGGTGCTCAACCAACGCCTGGAAATCCCCGTGGAGGAGCGTTTGGACATGCGCCTGCAACGGGCCAAGGTGCGCCTGGTGCAGTTGCTCAAGGACTGGCGCATCGGCCAGTTGCCCCTGGCCCACGTCGAGGTGGGTTTGCCGAGCAAGGGCCCGGCGCCTTTGGCCAGTGCGGTGATCGCGGTCAAGCCCAGGTTCCAGGAGCCGGAGTTCAGCTACGATTTCCAGCAGTCGCTGGAAACCACGGCGCTGGGCCAGTGGATCCTTGAGCAGCCGGTGGATTCGATCTACCTGTTCGGCGAGATCAACGCGACCTTGCTGGCGCAATTGTTCCGCTGGGGCAAGGCTCACCAACTGGAAGTGATCGTGGACGGCGGGGTCACGCTGATGACCGAGGAAGCGGCGATCGCCTGAGGCGCTTGCGGGCAAGCGGTGGTAGAGTTGATAGCTCACTACCCATGCAAAGATTCGCGCCATGAGCGTTCACCCCTTGCCGGTACGCGTCACCCACTGGATCAACGCCTGCGGCATGCCCTGCATGTTCCTCAGCGGCTGGGGTATCTACAACGCCTCGCCGCTGTTGGCCTTCAAGTTCCCCCTGTGGGCCACCTTGGGTGGTTGGCTCGGTGGCTCGATCGCCTGGCATTTGGCAGTGATGTGGCTGCTGGTGGTCAACGGCCTGGCCTATGGGGTGTATGGGCTGTGCAGCGGGCACTTCGCCAAGGCCTTTGGGCGTGTATCGGCAAAGGCGGTCAGGACCGACCTGGCCCAGGCGTTGCACTTTAAATTGCCCCATCAGGCGGGCCGCTATAACGCGGTGCAGCGCCTGTTGTATTGGCTGGTGCTGCTGTTGGGCGTGGCCGTGGTGCTCTCGGGCCTGGCCATCTGGAAACCCATTCAGCTGTACTGGCTGGCCGACCTGCTGGGCGGCTTTGACGTCGCCCGCTACGTGCACTTCGCCGCCATGGCCGGCATCGGCCTGTTCGTGGTGATCCACCTGGCGTTGGTGCTGCTGGTACCGCGCACCTTGTGGCCGATGATCGCCGGAGGCAAGCCATGACTTCGCGCAAACCGCGCCTGAAGTTGGAGCCGGCCCAGCAGACCGAACTGGTCAACCTGCAACGCCGCCTGGTGCTGCGCTCGGGGCTGACTTTGGGCGCGCTGTCGATGCTCAGCGGCTGTAACCTGCAGGACGGCGACCAAGTCGACAAAGTGCTGTGGGCCATGTCGCGTTGGAACGACAAGGTCCAGGCCTGGCTGTTCAGCGGCCAGCGCCTGGCGCCGACCTACAGCGAAGCGCAGGTGACCCAGCCGTTCCCCTTCAACGCCTTCTACCCCGAATACAACGTGCCCGACATCGACCTGGACGATTACCGCTTCGAGGTCTCGGGCCTGGTGCGTGACAAGCAACCCTGGACCCTGGACAAGCTGCGCCAATTGCCCCAGCGCAACGACATTACCCGGTTGATCTGCATCGAGGGCTGGAGCGCCATCGGCCAGTGGGGCGGGGTGCCGCTGCGCACGTTCCTGGAACACATCGGCGCCGATCTCACGGCTAAATACGTCGCCTTCAAATGCGCTGACCGTTACTACTCAAGCCTGGACATGCCCACCGCCCTGCACCCGCAAACCCTGCTGGCGCTGGATTTCGGCAAGGTCGCGCTGCCCCCCGACTACGGCTACCCGCTGCGGGTGCGGGTGCCCACCAAGCTGGGTTTCAAGAACCCCAAGCACATCGCCGCGATCATCGTGACCAACGACTACCCTGGCGGCTATTGGGAAGATCAAGGCTACAACTGGTTCAGCGGTATTTGAACCGACCCTCATGAACTGCAAAGGATGAACCGTATGACAGGCAAGCTATTCAAAAGCACCGTGCTGGCTTCGGCGATTGCCGTGAGCGCGTTGATGACCTTCACCAGCGCCCAAGCCGACGACGCCAAGCCGGTAGGGGTGCGTGGCGCGATTACGGCCATTGCCGGCGACACCCTGCAAGTGCACACCAGCAAGGGCGAGGACGTGACCGTGCACCTCAATGCCGACACCCAGGTGCGTGGCGTGACCCTGGCCCAGGTCTCGGACATCAAGCCTGGTAGCTACATCGGCTCGGCCGCCGTGCCGCAGCCCGATGGCACGCTCAAGGCCCTGGAGGTGCACGTGTTCCCGCCGGCCATGGCTGGCACCGGCGACGGTCACCGTGCCTTCGACCTGACCAAGGACAGCACCATGACCAATGGCAGCGTCGGCGACCTGGTGGAGAGTAACGGCCGTACCATTACCGTGAAGTACAAGGGCGGCGAGAAGAAGATCCTGGTGCCGGACGACGTGCCCATCGTCAACCTGGTACCGGGCGACCGCAGCTTGCTCAAGCCTGGGGTGAAGGTGGTGCTGTTCGCACCCAAGGAAAGCGATGGTACCTACACGGCGAAGTTCATTTCGGCGGGGGAGAACGGAGTCAAGCCGCCGATGTGAGGTAACACCACTGGACTGTAGGAGCGGATTTATCCGCGAAGAAAGCGGCGCGGTGTGTCTGATGCTCTGTGGTGTGGCTTTCGCGGATGAACCGGGGGCGCCGGTCCGCCGCTCCTACCGGTTTATTGGGTGTAAATCTGGTCGAAAATCCCGCCGTCGCCAAAGTGGGTCTTCTGCACGGTCTTCCAGTCACCAAAGGTTTTTTCCACCGACAGGAAGTCCACTTTCGGGAAGCGGTCGGTGTACTTGGCCAGCACGGCGGGGTCGCGTGGGCGCAGGTAGTTGGCAGCGGCAATTTCCTGGCCTTCGGGTGACCACAGGTACTTCAGGTATTCTTCGGCAGCGGCGCGGGTGCCTTTCTTGTCGACCACTTTGTCCACCACGCTTACCGGCGGTTCGGCTTCGGCGCTGACGCTTGGGTAAACCACTTCGAACTGATCGCGGCCGAACTCGCGGGCGATCATTTCCGCTTCGTTCTCGAAGGTGATCAGCACGTCGCCGATCTGGTTGGTCATGAAGGTGGTGGTGGCGCCACGGCCACCGGTATCGAGCACCGGCGCCTGTTTGAACAGCTTGCCGACGAAGGCCTTGGCCTTGGCGTCGTCACCGCCATTTTTCAGTACATAGCCCCAGGCCGAGAGGTAGGTGTAGCGGCCGTTGCCCGAGGTTTTTGGGTTGGGCACGATCACTTGCACGCCGTCCTTGAGCAGGTCGGGCCAGTCCTTGAGTTGCTTGGGGTTGCCCTTGCGCACGATGAACACGGTGGCCGAGGTAAAGGGCGCACTGTGGTTGGGCAGGCGGGTCACCCAATCGTCCGGCACCAGCTTGCCGTTGTCGGCCAGGGCGTTGATGTCGGTGGCCATGTTCATGGTGATCACGTCGGCCGGCAGGCCATCGATCACCGAGCGTGCCTGTTTGCTGGAACCGCCGAAGGACATTTGCAGGTTGATCGGCTCATTGTGCTCGGCCTGCCAGTGCTTTTGGAACGCCGCGTTGTAGTCCTTGTAGAAGTCGCGCATCACGTCGTAGGAAACGTTGAGCAGGGTAACGGGCGCGGCCTGGGCGAAACTGGCCATGGCCAGGCCCGCTGCCAGCAGCGAGGCACTGAGGATTTTCTTCACGTGGCATTCCTTGTTGATTGTGATAGCGGCATTTTGCCCGCGACTATAGCGGGCCAGCCTGCCAGGCTGAAAGATCGAAATGCTTGGGGCTTATTCAATTTTGCGAAACAGCGCGTTGCCGCAGCGCGAGCAGAACGCGGCGCCGTGTTCGTGGCTGTTCTTGCGGCACACCGGGCAGTCGTGATCCAACTGCTCGCCGCGCATGGCATTGGCCAACTCGGCGGTGAAAATACCGGTGGGCACGGCGATGATCGAATAGCCGGTGATCATCACCAGCGACGAAATGACCTGGCCCAGCGGGGTCTTGGGCACGATGTCGCCAAAGCCCACGGTGGTCAGGGTGACGATGGCCCAGTAGATGCCCATGGGGATGCTGGTAAAGCCGTGCTCCGGGCCCTCGACCACGTACATCAGGGTGCCGAACACCGTGACCAGGGTAGAGACGCTCATCAGGAACACGATGATTTTCTGCTTGCTGCCGCGCAACGCGGCCATCAGGTAGTTGGCCTGTTTGAGGTAAGGCCCAAGCTTGAGTACGCGGAAGATGCGCAGCATGCGGATTACCCGCACGATCATCAGGTACTGGGCGTCGCTGTAGTAGATCGCCAGGATGCCCGGCACGATGGCCAGCAGGTCCACCAACCCGTAGAAGCTGAACGCATAGCGCAGGGGGCGTGGCGAGCAGTACAGGCGCAGCAAGTATTCCACCGTGAAGATCCCGGTCAGCCCCCATTCGATGTTGGCAAACAGGTCGGCGTACTGTTGGTGCACGCCTTCGATGCTGTCGATCACCACGATGACCAGGCTTGCCAGGATGATCCACAGCAACGTGGTGTCGAAACGCCGGCCGGCCGGCGTGTCGCTTTCAAAGATGATGGTGTAGAGCCGTTGGCGCAAAGGCATGGAAGGTCTTCTGAGGTTTTGAACCTCTGAGCCTAGGGGGTTGGGCTGTCACTGCGCAAGGTTTGGCTGGTGGCGGGTTTGTACAGGTGGGTGCCGGCCTTGACCAACCAACAGGCGAAAATGAAGGGGGCGGTCAGCATGGGCAGTTGGAAATGCTCGAAGCCTTGCTGCACGGCAACGGCCAGGCTGATGGCCAGCAAGGGTTGCCAGCGCCCGCTGCTGAACGCCAGTGCCGCCAACGCCGGGTTGAAGCCGTACAGTCCGCTGATTGCAGGTTGGCCCAGCAACCAGGCAACGCCCAGCCCCAAGGCCGAGCCCGCCAGCGCCCAGCACGCGGCGCGGCGATCGGCAATCAACACGCCCAGGGCGATCAGCGCGCCGGCGATGGGGCTGTTCAACACGAAGATTTGCCCCAATGCGTTAAACACATCACTGGGGCTGAAATGGGCGGCCACAGGCGGCGGCGGGGCTGGCTGGCCCAGGCTCAATACCAGCCAGCCGAGCAGCACGAAGGGGCTGGTGTAGGCGGGCAGCAGGGGCCTGCGCAGCAACCATTGCTCGACCAGCATGGCGCTCAGGCCACTGGCGCTCAAAATGAGCAATGGCAGCAGCGCCGACCAGGGCAGTTGCGCGCTCAGCAACAAGCCGATCAGTACCCCGTTGTAGCTGTACAGGCCAGCTTGGCGATGGGCGCGCAAATAGCCACGCCGCTGCGCCGTCAACAACCCGCCCACGGCGCCCAGCAGGGCACCACCGAGCAGGTCGGGGGCGGCGTACAGAATTGCCAGCAGGCAGAGCACCCCGCACAGCGGGTTGCGCTGCAACAGCACCTGGCTGAAGCCATTGAGCAGCGCGGTGGCCCAGTCCGGGCAATAAGGTTGTGCCGGTTTCATGAGCTCAGATCAAGGTTTCGATGCGCAACGAATTGGTCGACCCCGGCTGCCCGAACGGCACGCCTGCGGTAATCACCAAGGTGTCGCCCCGGCTGGCCATGCCTTGGGCCTGGGCGATCTCCAGGGCCGTGGAGCACACTTCGTCGACCTGGCGCAGGCGATCATTGACCACCGAATGCACGCCCCAGGCCACCGACAGCCGGCGGGCGGTTTGCAGGTTGGGGGTCAGGTTGAGGATTGGCACCCGTGGCCGCTCGCGCGCGGCGCGCAAGGTCGAGGCCCCCGACTCGCTGTAGTTGACCAGCACCGCCACCGGCAAAATGCCGCTGATGCGACGGATCGCGCAGCTGATGGCGTCCGACACCGTGGCTTCGGCCTGGGGCCGGCCGACGTCCAATTGGGCCTGGTAGTCCGGGCCGCTTTCGACCTGGCGGATGATCTTGCTCATCATCTGCACGGCTTCCAGCGGGTAGTCGCCGGAAGCGGTTTCGGCCGACAGCATCACCGCGTCGGCGCCCTCGGCCACGGCGTTGGCCACGTCGGTGACTTCAGCGCGGGTCGGTGCAGGCGAGAAGCGCATCGATTCGAGCATCTGCGTGGCCACTACCACCGGTTTGCCCAGTTGGCGGCACACGTTGATGATGTTCTTCTGGATTTGCGGCACGCTCTCGGCAGGCACCTCTACGCCCAGGTCACCACGGGCGACCATGATCGCGTCGCTCAGCTCGGCGATTTCGCGCAATTGGGTCACGGCCGAGGGTTTCTCGATCTTGGCCATCAAGAAGGCACGGTCACCGATCAGCTCGCGGGCTTCGCGGATGTCTTGCGGGCGCTGCACGAACGACAGCGCCACCCAGTCCACGCCCAACTCCAGGCCGAAGCTCAGGTCGCGGCGGTCCTTGGCGGTCAGTGGGCTCAGTTCCAGCACCGCCTGGGGCACGTTCACACCCTTGCGGTCAGACAACTCGCCGCCGTTGAGCACTTCGGTGTCGATGGCGTCGGCATGCTTGCCGGTCACCCGCAGGCGCAGCTTGCCGTCGTCCAGCAACAGGTCCATGCCCGGCTCTAGCGCGGCGATGATTTCCGGGTGCGGCAGGTTCACCCGGCGCGTGTCGCCCGGGGTGTCGTCCAGGTCCAGGCGCAGGACCTGGCCGCGGTGCAGCTGCACCTTGCCAGCGGCAAAACGGCCTACCCGCAGCTTGGGCCCTTGCAGGTCCATGAGCACGCCCAGGGGCGTGTTGAGTTGCGCTTCGACGTCGCGAATCCATTGCAGGCGCAGGGCGTGGTCGCTGTGCTCGCCGTGGCTGAAGTTCAGCCGGAAAATGTTCACGCCGGCTTCCACCAGTTGGCGAATGTCGTCGATGCCCTTGATGGCCGGGCCGAGGGTGGCGAGGATTTTGACTTTTTTATCCGGGGTCATTGGGCAGGTTTCTCAAGGATCAAAATGGCGCGAAAGTCGTTGACGTTGGTGCGGGTGGGTTCGGTGACGATCAGCGCATCGAGGGCGGCGAAGTAGCCGTAGCCGTTGTTGTTGTCCAACTCGTCGCTGGCGCTCAAGCCCAGTTGGGCGGCGCGGGCATAACTGTCGGGGGTCATGAGGGCGCCGGCGTTGTCTTCCGAGCCGTCGATGCCGTCGGTGTCACCGGCCAGCGCATACACCCCCGGCAGGCCTTTGAGGCTCTCGGTCAGGCTGAGCAAGAACTCGGCGTTGCGCCCGCCACGGCCGTTGCCGCGCACGGTGACCGTGGTTTCACCGCCCGAAAGAATCACGCAGGGCGCGGCCAGTGGTTGGCCGTGCAGCAGCACTTGGCGGGCGATGCCGGCATGCACCTTGGCCACCTCGCGAGACTCGCCCTCCAGGTCGCCCAGGATCAACGGGCTGAACCCGGCCTGGCGAGCTTTCACCGCAGCCGCTTCCAACGATTGTTGAGGTTTGGCGATCAGCTGGAAGTGGCTGCGGGCAAGGCAAGCGTCGCCTTCCTTGACGGTTTCGGACGCGGGGTTGTGCAGCCAGTCGCGCACCGCTTGCGGCACTTCGATGCTGTAGCGCTGCAAGATCTGCAAGGCCTGCGCCGAGGTGCTCGGGTCGGCCACGGTGGGGCCGGAGGCGATGACCGTGGCCAGGTCCCCCGGCACATCGGAAATCGCATAGGTGTTCACGGTGGCCGGCCAGCAGGCCTTGGCCAGGCGGCCGCCCTTGATCGCCGAGAGGTGCTTGCGCACGCAGTTCATCTCGCCAATGGTGGCGCCGGATTTGAGCAGGGCTTTGTTGATGGCTTGTTTGTCGGCCAGGGTAATGCCCGCGGCCGGCAGCGCCAGCAGCGCCGAGCCACCGCCAGACAGCAAAAAGATCACCCGGTCGCTTTCGCTCAGGTTGCTGACCATCGCCAGCACCCGTTTGGCCACGGCCAGGCCGGCGGCATCGGGCACCGGGTGAGCGGCCTCGACCACCTCGATTTTTTCGCAGCGGGCGCCGTGGCCATAACGGGTCACGACCAGGCCCGACACGTCACCTTGCCAGCAGCGCTCGACCACTTCGGCCATGGCGGCTGCGGCTTTACCGGCACCTATCACGATGACCCGGCCGGTGCGGTCGGCAGGCAGGTGGTTTTCCAGGACTTGATGCGGATGGGCGGCGGCGATGGCCGTGGCGAACAGCTCGCGCAGGAAGAGTTGCGGATCGACCGACATGGCAGGCTCCCGTCTAATTATTATTGTTAAATCACGCACCTCCCCCCTGTAGGAGCGCCGGACCGCCGCGCCTACAGGGGACTGAGGGTTACTTGTCGCGGATCGAGAAGTTGGCCATGTGTTCCAGGCCCTTGATCAGTGCCGAGTGGTCCCAATTGCTGCCACCGATGGCCGCGCAGGTGCTGAACACCTGTTGTGCGTTGGCGGTGTTGGGCAGGTTGATCGACAGCTCCTTGGCGCCTTGCAGGGCCAGGTTCAGGTCCTTCTGGTGCAGGCTGATGCGGAAGCCCGGCTCGAAGGTGCCCTTGATCATGCGATCGCCGTGCACTTCCAGGATTTTGGAGGAGGCAAAGCCGCCCATCAGCGCTTCACGCACCTTGGCGGGGTCTGCGCCGTTCTTGGCGGCGAACAGCAACGCTTCGGCCACGGCCTGGATGTTCAGCGCGACGATGATCTGGTTGGCCACCTTGGCCGTCTGGCCGTCGCCATTGCCGCCCACCAAGGTGATGTTCTTGCCCATGCTCTGGAACAACGGCAAGGCGCGTTCGAACGCGTCGGCGTCGCCGCCGATCATGATGCTCAGGGTCGCGGCCTTGGCGCCGACTTCGCCGCCCGACACGGGTGCGTCCAGGTACTGCGCGCCCTTGGCATTGACCTTGGCGGCAAACGCCTTGGTGGCGGTAGGCGAGATCGAGCTCATGTCGATCACGATCTTGTTCGGGCTCAGGCCGTCGGCGATGCCGTCGGCGCGAAACAGCACGTCGTCCACCTGCGGGGTATCGGGCACCATGATGATGATGAATTCGGCTTCCTGGGCCACTTCCTTCGGGTTGGCCAGGGCCACCGCGCCGGCGGCGATCAGGTCCGACGGGGGCAGCGTCGTGGTGGGCCGACAGGAACAGGCTGTGGCCGGCTTTCTGCAGGTTCTGAGCCATGGGGTGGCCCATGATGCCGGTGCCGATAAATCCGATTTTAGCCATGATGGGGTTACTCCAATTTTTGTTGTGGGGGCCGGTTCGCGGATAAATCCGCTCCTACACAGTGGGTGGGGGCGGATTCATTCCGGCTCGGTCAAATGGCGTTGTGCGATTTCAACCAGCCGAGGCCGGCTTCGGTGGTGGTCAGCGGCTTGTACTCGCAACCGACCCAGCCCTGATAGCCGATCTTGTCCAGGTGCTCGAACAAAAAGCGGTAGTTGATCTCGCCCGTTCCCGGCTCGTTGCGGCCAGGGTTGTCGGCCAGTTGCACATGGTTGATCAGCGGCAGGTGCGCGGACAGGCTGCGGGCCAGGTCGCCTTCCATGATTTGCATGTGGTAGATGTCGTATTGCAGGTACAGGTTGGCGCTGCCGACCTTTTCCTGAATGGCCAGCGCCTGGCGCGTGGTGTTCAGGTAAAAGCCCGGGATGTCACGGGTGTTGATCATTTCCATGACCAGCTTGATGCCAGCGGCCTCAAGCTTTTCGGCGGCGTACTTGAGGTTGCCGACGAAGGTGTTTTCCACGGTGGCGCAGTCCAGCCCCTGGGGGCGGATGCCGGCCAGGCAGTTGATCTGGGTATTGCCCAGCACTTGGGCGTAGGCGATGGCCAGGTCCACGCCGGCACGGAACTCCTCGACGCGGTCGGGGTGGCAGGCGATCCCGCGCTCACCCTGGGCCCAGTCACCGGCCGGCAGGTTGAACAGCACCTGGGTCAGGCCGTTGGCCTCCAGGTGCGATTTGATCTCGGCCGAGCTGAAGTCGTAGGGGAACAGGTACTCGACCCCACTGAAACCCGCGTCGGCAGCAGCCTTGAAGCGGGCCAGGAAGTCCTGTTCGGTGAACAGCATGGACAGGTTGGCGGCAAAACGTGGCATAAAAACTCCTGCATCTAGTGGGCCCTCCCCAAAAGGAGAGGGCACCTCGTTTAGCTCCCTCTCCTTGAGGGTGAGGGCTGGGGTGAGGGGGCTTTAGTCCAACAGCGAAATCGCCGTCGGCGCGTCATTGCCCACCAACGCCAGGTCTTCGAACTCGTTGACCGCGTTGATCTCGGTGCCCATGGAAATATTGGTCACGCGCTCCAGGATGATCTCCACCACCACCGGTACCTTGAACTCGTCCATCAGTGCCTGGGCCTTGCGCAGCGCCGGCTGGATCTGTGCCGGTTCGAACACGCGCAGTGCCTTGCATCCCAGGCCCTGGGCCACGGCGACGTGGTCTACGCCATAGCCGTTGAGTTCCGGCGCGTTGAGGTTTTCAAAGGCCAACTGCACGCAGTAGTCCATTTCAAAGCCGCGCTGCGCCTGGCGGATCAGCCCCAGGTAGGAGTTGTTCACCACCACGTGGATGTACGGCAGGTGGAACTGCGCGCCCACGGCCAGTTCTTCGATCATGAACTGGAAGTCGTAGTCGCCCGACAAGGCCACCACCTTGCGCGATGGGTCAGCCTTGACCACGCCCAATGCCGCAGGAATGGTCCAGCCCAGCGGGCCTGCCTGGCCACAGTTGATCCAGTGGCGCGGCTTGTACACGTGCAGGAACTGCGCGCCGGCGATTTGCGACAGGCCGATGGTGCTGACGTAGCAGGTGTCTTTGCCGAACACCTGGTTCATCTCTTGGTACACGCGCTGCGGCTTGACCGGCACATTGTCGAAATGGGTCTTGCGCTGCAGGCTGGCCTTGCGCTGTTGGCAGTCGGCGAGCCAGGCACTGCGGTCCTTCAGCTTGCCGGCGGCTTTCCATTCGCGGGCCACTTCCAGGAAGCGGTCCAGGGCCAGGCCAGCATCGGACACGATGCCCAGGTCCGGGGTGAACACCCGGCCGATCTGGGTCGGCTCGATGTCCACGTGGATGAAGCGCCGGCCTTCGGTGTACACGTCCACGGAGCCGGTGTGGCGGTTGGCCCAGCGGTTGCCCAGGCCCAGTACCACGTCAGACTTGAGCATCGTGGCGTTGCCATAACGATGCGAAGTTTGCAGGCCGACCATGCCCACCATCAGCGGGTGATCGTCCGGGATGGTGCCCCAGCCCATCAGGGTGGGCACGACCGGAATACCGGTCAACTCGGCGAACTCCACCAACTTGTCGCTGGCGTCGGCATTGATCACGCCACCACCGGCTACCAGCAGTGGGCGCTCAGCCTGGTCGAGCAGGGCCAGGGCTTTTTCCACCTGGGTGCGGCTGGCGGCAGGGCGGTGTACTGGCAGCGGTTCGTAGGCGTCGATGTCGAATTCGATCTCGGCCATCTGCACGTCGAACGGCAGGTCGATCAGCACCGGGCCTGGGCGGCCGGAGCGCATTTCATAGAAGGCTTTCTGGAAGGCGTAGGGCACCTGGCCAGGCTCGAGCACCGTGGTGGCCCACTTAGTGACCGGCTTGACGATGCTGGTGATGTCCACGGCCTGGAAGTCTTCCTTGTGCATGCGGGCACGTGGCGCTTGGCCGGTGATGCAAAGGATCGGGATGGAGTCGGCCGAGGCGCTGTAGAGGCCGGTGACCATGTCGGTGCCCGCTGGGCCCGAAGTGCCGATGCACACGCCGATGTTGCCGGCTTTGGTGCGGGTGTAGCCCTCGGCCATGTGCGAGGCACCTTCAACGTGACGAGCGAGCACGTGATCGATGCCGCCGACTTTTTTCATGGCCGAATACAAGGGGTTGATGGCGGCGCCGGGGATGCCAAAGGCGACGTCGACACCTTCGCGGCGCATCACCAGAACGGCTGCATCGATTGCTCTCATTTTGCTCATGGTTTTGTGCCTCTTTCGTTTTGTAATTGTATACAAGTGGCTTTTCAGCCGAGTTTATTCAGGGTCGATGAGCCAGGTCAAACCCTTTTCGTCAGTCGGTAGACTTTTCGTTGGGCACCGTTAAATCGACTCTCAATCAGCTGTTTGAAAATGTTGTATACAATAATACTTCGTTTTGTGATCTATTTGTCCAGTCGAATTTTCAACCGTTCTCACACTCAAGAGGATTTACCCATGAACACATTGGCCTTGAAGGACGCTGTCAGCCTGGTCAGCCGGGCACTGGCGGCAGGGCGCAAGATCGCCGCCGCACCGCTGACCGTGGCGGTGCTGGACAACGGTGGGCACCTGATTGCCCTGCAACGCGAGGACGGCGCCAGCCTGCTGCGCCCACAGGTGGCGATCGGCAAGGCATGGGGCGCCATCGCCTTGGGCAAAGGCTCGCGCCTGCTGGCGCTGGACGCACAGAACCGCCCGGCGTTCTTCGCAGCGCTAAATACCTTGGGGCAGGGCGCGGTGGTGCCGGCACCGGGTGGTGTGCTGATTCGCAATGAAGCGGGGGTGGTGATCGGCGCGATCGGCATCAGCGGCGACACGTCGGACATCGACGAGCAATGCGCGATCAGTGCGATCGAGGGGTTGGGGTTGCTGGCGGATGCTGGCGTGAGTGCCTGACACGATGCGCCTGTGGGAGCGGATAAATCCGCTCCCACAGCGATAGCCGCTCAGGCGAGGATCGTGTTCACACGTTTCATAGGGCTAGGCGTCCGGCGTACAACCCTTGAGCACCAACCGGATGATCGTCTGCGCTGCCGCCTCGTAGTCCGTCTCGTCCAGCTTGGCCTTGCCGGTGACCACCGAGATCTGCCAGTCGAAGTCGGCGTAGGTCTGGGTCGCGGCCCAGATGCTGAACATCAGGTGGTGGGCGTCGACGTTGGCGATCTGGCCGCGGTCGATCCAGGTCTGGATGCATTCGATGTTGTGCTTGGCCTGCACGTTAAGCTGTTCCACCTGGTCGGGGCTCAGGTGCGGGGCGCCGTGCATGATCTCGCTGGCGAACACCTTGGAGGCGAAGGGCAGGTCGCGGGAGATATGGATCTTGGAGCGGATATAGCCGCTTAACACCTCGAATGGGTCGCGATCGGCATTGAACGGCGTGGACGCCTGCAGGATCGGCTCGATGATGCTTTCGAGCACCTCGCGGTACAGGTTTTCCTTGGACTTGAAGTAGTAGTACACGTTGGGCTTGGGCAGGCCGGCCTTGGCCGCGATGTCGCTGGTCTTGCTGGCGGCAAAACCCTTGTCGGCGAATTCTTCGCTGGCCGCGCGAAGGATCAACTCTTTGTTGCGCTCGCGGATGGTGCTCATAAACCGGGTCGTTCCTTGCCTGCTCGGGCGGAGGCGCATGGTAGCACCGGGGTTGCGCGCGGCTCAAGATTGCCACTTGGGCGGCGAGGCACGCTATGCTCCGACCATTGGATTGGATGATAAGGAGTTGCACATGGCAGGGGGCAGTTTGTTGGTCTTGCTGGACGACATCGCCGCAGTGCTGGACGACGTCGCGCTGATGACCAAGGTCGCCGCGAAGAAGACCGCCGGCGTGCTGGGCGATGACTTGGCACTCAATGCCCAGCAGGTCACCGGTGTGCGCGCCGACCGCGAGTTGCCCGTGGTGTGGGCGGTGGCCAAGGGCTCGTTCGTGAACAAGCTGATCCTGGTGCCGGCGGCCTTGGCCATCAGCGCATTCGCGCCTTGGGCAGTGACCCCATTGCTGATGGTGGGCGGTGCCTATTTGTGCTTCGAGGGCTTTGAAAAAATCGCCCACCCATTGCTGCACGGTAAAGGTGACGCCGCTGCCGAGCACGCTCAATTAAGTAAAGCGGCGGCCGACGAGACGGTCGACCTGGTGGCCTTCGAGAAAGACAAGATCAAGGGCGCGGTGCGCACCGATTTCATCCTCTCGGCAGAAATCATCGCCATCACCCTGGGCATCGTCGCCGACTCGCCCCTGACCCAGCAGATCATCGTGATGAGCGGCATTGCCATCGTCATGACCGTCGGCGTGTACGGTTTGGTAGCCGGCATCGTCAAGCTTGACGACCTGGGCCTGTGGCTCAGCCAGAAGGCCTCAAGCGTGGCCCAGGGCACTGGCCGGGCGATCCTGCGCGCCGCGCCCTACATGATGAAAAGCCTCTCGGTGATCGGTACAGCCGCCATGTTTCTGGTCGGTGGCGGCATCCTGGTGCACGGCATCGTCCCGGTGCATCACTGGGTGCAAGCGGTGGGCGCAGGCTTGGGCGGTGGCCTCACCGTGGCGCTGCTCAATGGCCTGATCGGCGTGGTGGCCGGTGCTTTGGTGCTGGCGGTGGTGTCGGTGCTGGGCAAGGCCTGGGGCTTGGTCAAGCGCTGAAGGAATGACGTCTTGAGCAATGGTCGTTTGCCGCTTTAACGCCTAAGGTTCGATACTCGCCTATCAGCCCTGAGCGAGCCGCGCCGTGAACGACCTGACCCCCACCTACCGCTTTGCTCCTGCCTTCCAAGCGCCGACCGGTTCGGCCATTCGCGAGCTGTTCAAGTACCTGGCGCAGCCGGGGATGATTTCCTTTGCCGGCGGCTACCCGGCGACGGGTTTTTTTGACCAGGCCAACTTGCAACTGGCGGCCGATCGAGCGCTGCGCGAATCGCCGGTCGACTGCCTGCAATACGCCGCCACCGAAGGCCTGCCGCTGCTGC
Organism: Pseudomonas abieticivorans; assembly: GCF_023509015.1. Lineage (NCBI taxonomy): Bacteria > Pseudomonadati > Pseudomonadota > Gammaproteobacteria > Pseudomonadales > Pseudomonadaceae > Pseudomonas > Pseudomonas abieticivorans. The sequence continues at coordinate 828,858 of NZ_CP094975.1, read as the reverse complement.
GTGAGCAATTGACGGCGTTGATGGCGCGGCGCGGGGCGCAGGTTGACGTTGCCGACCTGCTGGTGACCACGGGTTCGCAACAGGGTCTCGATTTACTGATCAAGGTGTTGCTCAGCCCAGGCGATCAGGTGCTGGTGGAGCGCCCCACTTACCCTGCAGCCTTGCAGGCCCTGCGCCTGGCCGGCATGCAGGTGCACAGTGCCGCCACCGACGCGCAGGGGCTGGACACCGACGCCCTGGCCGAACGCTTGGCGGGTCTGCCGCACGGCGCTATCCGGCTACTGTACTGCGTGCCCACCTTTGCCAACCCCACCGGTGCCTGCCTGAGCCTGGAGCGCCGCCTGGCCTTGCTGGCGCTGGCGGCCCGGCATGACTTTCTGATCATCGAGGACGACCCCTACGGCGCGCTGCGCTTTGCGGGCAGCGAGCTGCCGTCCTTGTTGGCATTGAGTGAGCAGGTGGAGGGCGCGCGGGGGCGGGTGGTGCACTTGTCGAGCCTGTCCAAGGTGGTGGCGCCGGGCTTGCGCATCGGCTGGCTGATCGCGCCGCCAGCGGTGTTCACGCGCTGCGTGATCGCCAAGCAGACCGTGGATCTATGCACCTCGCCCTGGGCGCAGCGCATTGGCGCGTTGTACTTGCAGGAGGGCGCACTGGAACGGGCATTGCCTGGCTTGGCGCAAGGCTACGGGGCAAAATGCCAACGCATGCTTGAGGGGCTGTCGGGTTTGCAAGAGGTGCTGGAGGTGTCGCCACCGGCCGGCGGCATGTTCATCTGGGGGCGCTGCCGCCATGGCGTCGACGCCGCCACGCTATTGCAGCGGGCGATCAAGCAGAATGTATTGTTCGTGCCGGGCAGTGCGTTCTACGCGCAAGAGGCCGATGCCAGCAGTATCCGGCTGTCGTTCGCCGCGCCGTCGCTTGAACAGATCGATGAGGGCTTGCTGCGCCTGGGGCGGGCGTTTGGCTGACCGCCCCGGCGAAGGTAGGGCTTAGAAGAACACTTTGAGCAGGAAGCTTGCAGTGTTCTGCGTGGTTTCGAACGCGTGGGTATCCTGGATACCGTACTTGTCGCGCCAGTAGTCGTATTCAAAGCCCACGTACACTTGCTTCTCGGACCAGTTCAACGCCTTGCCCAAGTCGTACTTGACCTGTGGGTTGAAGTGCAGGTTGTTGTGGTAGTCGCCATTCTTGTTCGAATCGCTGCCCACCACCCAGTCCATGTAGCCATCGATCAGGATGTCGGACTTGCCGACGGGGATGGTGTACGACCACACCGGGGTGATCTGCCAGACGTTGTTGCCGGCGCGGTCGCCGTCCACGATGCGGTCGTAGAAGTTCAACTGGAAGTAGTCGAAGCCGGGGATGTCCAGGTCAAAGCCCGGGCCGATCAGGTAGGACTCCACGTCACCTTCGCCAAACTCGTAGGTCATGGCCAGCAGCACGTCCTTGACCGGGCCAAAACCGATCTTCTGGCCGAAGATCTTGCTCGCCGACAAGCGCGGGCTGAACTCGCCGTACAGGGTGTTGTTGCCCACGCCGGAGTCTTTTTTACCGTTGTAGAAGATGTTGTCGACAAACAGGAAGTTGTCACCGTACTTCCAACCATCGGCGTGTTCGAACGTGATGGTTTGCTGATTTTCCGGGTTGACCTTGAAGTTCTGGCCATACAGGTAGGTCAGGCTGTTGCTTTGCCATTGAATCAGGTCGTCGGCCATGGCGGTGTTGGCGGCCATACCGCCTGCCATCAGACTGCCGGCCATCATCAGGCTCGAAAAAGTACGCTTCATTGATCGGTTGCTCCCAGGGGTGGATGGTTCTAGTTTTTTTTTGGTGGCGCTCTGTAATGGCGCCTTTTTGCTGCATTAAAAATCGTCTGATCGGTCAGTTTTTTGAACGATACAAGTCCATTAGCAAGAGCCTTGCCAAAGCCCGCAGTCGGCCGCACAAATCCTTCCCGACCGTTGAAAAAAACGGTGGGAATTGAAACGTGACGTTAGCGCTTGCAGGTAAAACAGGTGTTTGAAGGTTCTGGCCGACCGATCAGCTTTGTCAGGCGGGTTTTACCCCATCCGTTTTCGCGGCCGCGCAGGGTACTGGCTTGCGCGGCGCGGCTCAAGTGCTCTGTGATGGCGCATGGCTGGCAAAAGTGGGGCACTCGGTCAGCTTTTCGCCGAGTGCCAACACTCAGTGCGGATGCGCGGCCTCGCCCATGTGGGCCCGGCCAGCCCCGCCCAGTATGTTGAACAACAGGTTCAACAACATTGCGCTGAGGGTGGCCATGGCGATGCCGCTGTGGGTAATGGGGCCCATCCAGGCTGGCAAGTGGGCGAAAAATTCCGGACGAACGACCGGGATCAGGCCCATGCCGATGCTCACCGCCACCAGCAGTTGGTTGCGGCGGTCGCCGATGTCGGCCTCCTGGAGGATCTTGATACCGGTGGCGGCGACCATGCCGAACATGGCGATGGCCGCGCCGCCCAAGACCGCAGGCGGGATGGAGGCCACCAGGAACGCGGCCTTGGGCAACAGGCTCAGGGCAATCAGAAACGCGCCCGCCACCATGGTCACCGAACGGCAGCGCACCCCGGTCATCTGCACCAGGCCGATGTTCTGGGCAAAGGAGGAGTGGGTGAAGGTGTTGAAAAAGCCGGCCACGAACGAGGCGCCGGCGTCGCACAGCAAGCCGCGGCGCAACATGCCCGGGGTCACTTCGCGGTCAGTGATGGTGCCCAGGGCCAGGAACATGCCGGTGGACTCGACGAAGATGATCACCACCACCAGGCACATCGACAGCACCGGCGCCAGGCTGAAGGTCGGCATGCCGAAGTGCAGCGGTGTGACCACTTGCAGCCACGGGGCGGCGGCCATGCCGCTGAGGTCGACCATGCCCAGCAGGCCGCACAGCACATAACCCAGGCCCATGCCGATCAGCACCGAGATGTTCACCCAGAAGCCCTGCATGAAGCGGTGGATCAACAGGATGACCCCCAGCACCAGGGCTGCGACCATCAGATAAATCGGCGAGCCGAACTGCGGGCCGCTGCCGCCACCGGCCCAGTTCACCGCCACCGGGAACAGCGACAGGCCGATGGAGGTGATCACGGTGCCGGTGACCAAGGGCGGAAAGAAGCGCACGATCTTGGACATGAACGGGGCCATCAGCATGCCAAAGAAACCGGCGGCGATGGTGGCGCCGAAGATGCCGGGCAGGCCGACACCGTCCATGCCGGCCATGGCGACCATGCTGCCGACGGCGGCAAAACTGGCGCCCATCATCACCGGCATGCGAATGCCGACGGCGCCGATGCCCATGGACTGGACGACGGTGGCAACACCGGCCACCAACAGGTCGGCATTGATCAAAAAGGCGATGTCTTCACGGGAGAGGCCGGCGGCTTGTCCGACGATCAGCGGCACCGCGATGGCGCCTCCATACATCAGCAGTACGTGTTGCAAACCAACCAGAATCAGTTGCAACAGGGGCAGGGGCTGTCGTGGTGGCGCGGGTGGAATGCGCGCAGGGCGTGACTCGGACATGCAACACCTCGGATTTTGTTTTTATTGTGGAGCTGTGTTTCAGGTTTGAATCCATTGCTGCCTTGAACGGCTGTTGTGGGAGCAAGGCTTGCCTGCGATGGCGTTCTTTTGATCGCTATCGCGGGCAAGCCTTGCTCCTACAAGGGTGGTTTCAGTTCGTCTGGGCTCCGTTGGCAATCCACTGGCCGATCATGTTGCGTTCTTCCTGGGTCATCTGGGTGATGTTGCCCAGCGGCATGATCTGGCTGGCGACGGCTTGTGCCTGGATACGCGGGGCCAATTGCTGGATCTGTTGCGGGGTGTCGAACATGATCCCGGCAGGTGCAGTGCTGAACAGCGGGCTGGTCGGCTTGGCCGAGTGGCACACCGCGCAGCGTTCCTGGATCACGCTGTGGATCTTGTTGAAATCCGCATCGCTGCTGCCGGAATTACTGGCCTGGGCAGGCTCAGGTTCTTCGGCTGGCGCGGCGGGTGCTACCGGTTGCTGATCATGACGCACGCCGCCCTGGGCGGTTTCCGGCAAGGGCTGGTACTGGATCTTTGCCGGCGCGGTGGCAACGTTTGAGGCTGGCGCCATTTGCGCAGGGCCGGTCACGTAGGCCAGGCAAATCATGCCCAAGGCGCCGGCGGGCAGGGCCCAGGCGTACTTGTTGCTGTTGTGGCGGGTGTTGAAGTAGTGCCGCACCAACACCGCCGACACCGCGATCCCGGCCAGGATCAGCCAGTTGTAGTGGCTGCCGTAGGTGCTGGGGAAGTGGTTGCTGATCATGATGAACAGCACGGGCAAGGTGAAGTAGTTGTTATGCCGCGAACGCAGCAGGCCCTTGGCCGGCAGGGCTGGGTCGGGGGTGCGGTTCTCGGCGATGGCCGCCACCAGTGCACGCTGGGCGGGCATGATGATGCGGAACACGTTGCCCACCATGATGGTGCCGATGATGGCGCCGGTGTGCAGGTACGCACCACGGCCGCTGAACACCTGGCTGAAGCCATAGCAGGCACCGATCACCAGCACGAACAGCACCAGGCCCAACAGGCCCGGGCGCTTGCCCAGGGGCGAGTCGCACAAAAAGTCGTAGATGAACCAGCTTGCCACCAGGGCACCGACACCAATGGCGATGCCTTCGGCGCCGCTCAAGGTGCTGCCGGGGGCTAGCAAATACAGGGTAGGGTTGGAGTAGAACACCACGCACAACAGCGCGACGCCCGACATCCAGGTCCAGTAGGCTTCCCATTTGAACCAATGCAGGTTGTCCGGCATGGTCGGTGGGGCCAGTTTGTATTTTTCCAGGTGGTAGATACCGCCACCGTGGATCGCCCAGAGATCGCCGCTCAGGCCATCACGCGGGTTGGCCCGGTTAAGGTTGTTCTCCAGCCAGACGAAATAGAAGGATGCGCCAATCCAGGCAATCCCGACAATCATGTGCAGCCAGCGCACGCACAGGTTCAGCCACTCGATCAGATGTGCTTCCACAGTCTTTACCTCTCGCCTGGCATCAATGCGCGACGCCAGGCCCTTCTCTTATAGGTGGGGGGCGAGGATCAACAATTCGTCCTCATTGAAAAAATGCTCATCGCAGTTATTGCCTGTGCCACTGCGATCAACCACCAGGAAGTCATCCCGCTTTTCGATCGTCAGCACCGGGTGGTGCCAAACGCCGCGATGGTAATTGATGCCCTGCCTGCCGTTGGTAACGAAGGCACGGACCAGCCCTGATACAGGTGCATCGCCAAGTGGCGCGACCACGATCAGAAAGGGGTTGCCGAGCAGCGGGATGAAAGCCTGGCTGCCCAGCGGGTGGCGCTCCAGCATGCGAACGGTCAGCGGCATGTCCTGCGCGTCGGCGCGGAAGATGCTGATGATCGCCTTGTCCTCGGGGGTGGCCGTTTCTACGTCGGCCAGCCGATGGAAACGCATGGTCGAGCCGTTGTTGATCATGAAGTGGTCGCTGCCGTCAGTTTCGATCACGTCACCGAAGGGGGCGAAGGCTTCTTTTGTCAGGGGCTCGATCACTAGTGTGCGCATGTGGGTTCTTCTGTTCTTGAATTCAAATCACGGTATGGGGTGTTGCACTGTGTGAGCTTGGCTTGCCAGCGATGGCGATCTTGAGACCGTCCTCGCTGGCAAGCCATGCTCCCACAAGGGCGCCGCTTACTTGGCCACTTTGCCCAGTACGCGCAGGCGGCTCACGCCACCGTCCGGGAACACGTTCAGACGGATGTGGGTAATCGGGCCCAGGTCCTTGATCTGTTCCTTGAAGCTGTGTTCCTGGTGCATTTCCAGTTTCTGGCTAGGCAGCAGCTCACGCCAGAACAGGCTTTGGGTTTCGACCTGGCTGTCGGTGCCGCCCTTCACGAACGCGCCCTGGATCGAGCAGCTGTCCGGGTAGTTGCCCTTGAAGTGCAGGGTGTCGACCACCACTTGTTCCACGGTACCGGCATGGCCCAGGGCGACGATCACCCAGTCATTGCCAGGCGTGCGGCGGCGTGCGGTTTCCCAGCCGTCGCCCATGTTGATGCCACGGCCTGGGTTGAGGATGTTGCTCATGCGCCCAAAGTGCTCGTCGGAGCAGGCCAGCGCGCGGCCGCCGTTCAGGGCCGAGGCCAGGTCCACTTGCTCGTTGTCACCGGTAGCCGACCAGTCGCGGAATGGCACGCCGTACACGCGCAGGCGCGCCACGCCGCCATCGGGGTAGATGTTGAAACGCAGGTGGCTGAAGGCCTGGTCGTTGTTGATTTCGTGGTAGTGGTGGCTGTTGCCTTGCAGCTCCACGGCCGACAGCACTTCAACCCACTGGGTGTGCTCGGTGGGGTCGCCTTCAGCCACGAAGCAGGCTTGCAGCGACGCCGACGGCGGAAAGTTGCCGGTGAAGAACGAGGTGTCGATGTCCACGCCCTTGATCGAGCCCGGTACGCCCAGGCGGATCACCGCGCTGTCGTAGCCTTCGAAACGCTTGCGGCGCGATTCCCAGCCGTCCATCCACTTGCCGTTGTCGTCGAACACGCCTTCCTTCCACACCGCAGGGGTGGGCTGGAACAGGCGGTTCACGTCGGCGAACCAATCGTCGGTCACGGAGACGGCTTTGGTGCCCAGGCGCGCGTCGGCCAGGTTGACGAATTTCTCGAAGGGTACGGCGTATGCTTTCATTTTTTCTTGTCTGCCTTGAATGAGTGGCTGGGAGAGCGTGCAGGGCCCTGGGTGCGATCGGCGTTCATGAGTGCACTCGGGCCAAGCGTGCTAAAGGGTCAGTAATCGGAACAGGGCGATCAGGTTGATCTGCGCCAGTGCCTCCTTGAACTCGGCCTCGGCCGAGTTATGGATGCGTACTTCGAACGCGGCGAGGATCTGATGCCGGTTGCTGCCTTTTACCGCCATGATGAAGGGGAACTGGAACTTGGCCTTGTAGGCGTCGTTGAGTTCCGTGAAGCGTTTGAACTCTTCGGCCGTGCATTGGTGAATACCGGCGCCGGCTTGTTCATGGGTGCTGGCTTCGGTCAGTTGGCCCTGGACGGCAGCTTTGCCGGCCAGGTCCGGGTGGGCGTTGATCAAGGCCAATTGGCGGTCATGATCAGCGCTCAACAGGATATCGCTCATGCGTTGGTGCAGGTTTTCGATGGTGTCCAGCTCTTGGAGCTGGCCCAGGTCGAAGGCCCGTTCGGCCACCCATGGCGAGTGTTCGTAGATGTCGGCGAAGGCGGCGACGAAGGCGTCGCGGCTCAGGGTCGAGGGCTTCAGGGTTTTGAAAGCGGTCATTTCGCGTCTCCGGCCTGGAAAGGATGAACCGTGTGCCAGTGGCGGGCAATATCGACGCGACGGGTGAACCAGACCTGTTCGTGGCCCTTGGCGTACTCGAGGAATTTCTTCAGCGCGGCCAGGCGGGCAGGGCGGCCGATCAGGCGGCAGTGCAGGCCAATGGAGAGCATCTTCGGCGCCTCGGCCCCTTCGGCGTACAGCACGTCGAAGGCGTCTTTCAAATACTGGTAGAAGTCATCGCCATGGTTGAAGCCCTGCACCTGGGTGAAGCGCATGTCGTTGGTGTCCAGGGTATAGGGGATCACCAGGTGCGCCTTGCCGGTGGGGTTGTTGTTTTCCCAGTAGGGCAGGTCGTCGTCGTAGGTGTCGGAGTCATATAGAAAGCCACCTTCTTCCATCACCAGGCGGCGAGTGTTCGGCCCGGTGCGGCCGGTGTACCAGCCCAGCGGGCGTTCGCCGCTGACTTCGGTGAGGATGCGAATGGCTTCGAGCATGTGCTCGCGTTCCTGGTTCTCATCCATGTACTGGTAGTCGATCCAGCGATAGCCGTGGCTGCAGATCTCGTGGCCGGCGGCAACCATGGCGCGGATCACGTCCGGGTGGCGTTGGGCGGCCATGGCCACGGCGAAGATGGTCAATGGAATGTCGAATTCCTTGAACAGCTTGAGGATGCGCCACACGCCGGCGCGGCTGCCGTATTCGTACAGCGACTCCATGCTCATGTTGCGCTCGCCCTGCAGGGGCTGGGCGGCGACCATCTCGGAGAGGAAGGCTTCGGACTCTTTGTCGCCGTGCAGGATGTTGCGTTCGCCACCTTCCTCATAGTTGAGCACGAAGGACAGGGCAATGCGCGCGTTCCCCGGCCATTGTGGATGGGGTGGGTTGTTGCCGTAACCGATCAGGTCGCGTGGGTAATCAGCGCTCACTGCACTCTTCCTTCTTCGCGGGATTTGGGTACGGGACGGCTCGAGGTGGGTTGGCGTCCCGGCGATGGAGTGATTGTATACAACTTTATCCACGTATTGTAAGCCTGTTTTTTTGCATTTCTGCCCGGCGAGCGTCTAGCAATGTGCTTGCAAAAAACTTGCCCATTTGGTCAGGTAATGCCCTTCTAGGGCATGAATGGCTTGCTTTGCAGGGATTTTGGCGTATTTATAGAAGCCGTAAAGGCGCTTGAAAAATTTGCACGAATTATTGTGTACAATTTTAATCGAAAATGTCTTAATAATCCGCAAGCCTGCACCGGCGCTGCTCCAATAGGGTGCGCGGGCACTCACTCCAGTCTTAGAAGAGGTCGTACACGCAATGGGACGTTTGACTACGCATGTTCTGGATGCCGCCCATGGCTGCCCCGGCAGCTCGATCCAGGTCGAGCTTTACCGTGTTGAAGGCCAGCAACTGGAATTGGTCGCCAGTGCCCTGACCAACAGCGACGGCCGCTGCGACGCCCCGTTGCTGCAGGGTGATGATTACCGCAGCGGCGTGTACCAGTTGCAGTTCGCCGCAGGCGACTACTACCGCGCCCGTGGCGTGGCCCTGCCGGACCAAGCCTTTCTGGACGTGGTGGTACTGCGCTTCGGCATCAGCGCCGAGCAGGACCATTACCATGTCCCGCTGTTGATATCGCCTTACAGCTACTCGACTTATCGCGGTAGCTAGTTCACCGAGCAATGCGCTTCGTTGGTACCTCTTGCCCGCCCACACTGCGGGCTTTTTTATGCCTGATTGTATTGATTTATGTAACGCCAAGGTCCAACGGCCGCGCAGTTCAATAGGGGCTTCTTTCCAGGAGCGCCAACCATGACTTTTTCAACACTGCACAACCCTATCGCCACGCTGACTGGGCTTATCGAGTCACTGGGCGAAGCGGCAGGCTTGGAACGGCTGCACGCCGAAGGCCGGTCGGCCGACGACTATCTGCGCCAGCTTGATCAGGGCTGGGAGCTGCCCGACACCCAAGGCGCAAGCTTGGCGCAGCGGGTAGGTGAGTGCCTGTGGCAGGCCTTGTGGGCCGATGCAGCCAATCAAGAAGGCCAGTTGGGCGAGGTTGAGCGGGCCTTGCTTACCCAGCCTGACGCGGTGGCCAGCGCCCTGCACCTGAGTATCAACGCGGGGCCCTCTTGGCCAGTGCCCGGGGCATTTGTGCTGGCGGCCCAAGCCATGTCGGTGGATGACGAGGGCGCGCCGCCAGCCTTGGCCTTGATCCACATGCCGGGAACAGGGCTTGCCCGTGTGCGCGAGAGCCTGGCGGTGCACTTGGGCCAGGCCCTGGCGGATGAACCCAGTTGGTCGTTGCTGATGGAGGGCATGGCGTTGGCCCATCAGGCCGACTATGTCGCCGGGGCGACTTGCCGCTGGTCAATGGTGCCTATTGCCGAGGGGCTGCCTGCCTACCTGTTCGCCAGCGCTCGCCAGCGCCAACGGCAGGATGTACTGCATGTGCTTGGTGCGCCTGTGGCTGAAGCGGCCGATACACTGCAAGCACTGAAGGAGGCGCTCGCGTCAGCTTTCGTGCAGCCGCTGCAAAGCCTTGCAGCTTATCGAAACCGCTTGCGCGATGCCCGTGAGGCCTTCAAGGCCTTGCCCGCTTGGTTGCGTACCGCCAGTGCACAAAACCTGTCGCGTTATGAGGCGCGGCTGGCAGCCTGGCATCAGGCGCAGATTGACTTGGCCGGTGAGTTGGGCGAGGGCGCCAGCCTTGAGCACTATGTGCAAAGCACGGCTGGCGCTTGGCTCAAACAGTTGTGCGGGGTAGCGCTGGACCCTGGCGACTTGCTGTTCGAAACGCGCCGTGCGCTGCCCGGCATGGCGGCGCACTTCAGCACGCGTAGCAGCTTCAGCGAGCTGGCGCTTAATGGCCTGCCAGCGGGGGATGAGGTGCAAGGCTCAGACTTTTTGCTGCACAGCGCGCTGACTTACCAAGGGGAAACGTACACCGGGCTGCCTCTGCAATCGGCGGCCCAGGCGTTGCTGGGGCGGCCGTTGCGGTTGGCATTCGTGGCCGTGCGCCAACAGGCCCTGAGCACCGCGCTGCTGGCGCCCATGCTGCGCCTGGCCAAGGCGCAGTGGGCCTTGTCGGCCTTTGCTGGAAGCCTCAGTGGCCAACTGTCGGACACCCAATTCCAGCAAATGGAAAACCAGGCCATGCCCCTGGTGCTAGACGACTTGCCCAGCCTGCAGGTGTTTACCCTGCAGGCCAACGGTGCGGACCTGGGAGGCATGCTGGCGTTGGGCCGGCAGGACAGCAATGGGCATTTCGACCAGTTGCTGCTGTATACGCCCGACGCACCACGCGCCTTGCAGTGGCAGCATTGTGCCGGCCTGCATGCCTTGCACTTCGAGGTTGCCGGTTGGAGCGCGAACCCCGTTATGGCTGAGTACCTGCTGACCGGCACCGCCGAAAACCAGCGTCAGGCACTGGCCGACGAATTGGCGCGCATCGCCGAAAAACCCGAGGGCTACCCGCGCCTGATCAGCCTGAAGGCGCAGCCAGGTTTAAGCGTGGCGCTGCAGCAGTTGGCGGAGCACCAGTTGGCCCGGCAAATGGAAGCCAATGCCAGCGCCATATCCGCCTGGCACTTGGGTGCAAGCCTGGCGCAATGCCGTCAATTGGTATTGCTGGAAACGCAAAGTACAGGGCGCACGCCAATGCTTGGAGCAACGCACCGACGTGCGCCTGCAGCGTTTCGACGATTTTTTGCAGCACACGGCGACCGTCAGCCTCAACCGCTTGCTGGGCGATGCACAGGGCCAGGTCAACCCTGGCCAGGTTATCGTCACGCTGGATGGCCAGCCTTTCACGTTCAGCCAGCTGATGCGCGATGGTTACCCCGCGCATCTCAACCTGACGGGCAATGTGCCGGCCGGGTTGATGAGTGTCACGGGCCCGCCGGGCGTGGACCTTGGCGGCCTGCAACCAGAACGTGTAGGGGGCGTACTGCGCAAGGGCATCGCCGCGCGTTTTGCCGAGTACATCGAGCAAACCTTGCTGGCCCCGGGCAGCCCCGGCCTTGCTTGGCGGCGCACGGCTTACCTGGAGCTGACACGCCTGCAAATGAGCCATGCCGCCGTGCAGGGGCACTTGAAAGGTGAACTGGATGCGCGTCAATACCAGCAGCTGGAACGGATGCTGGCAACGCTGCACAAGGGCGGTGATCGCTCGCGGTTGATGTTCGCGCCCTTGCAGTTTCGCCTGGAGGCAGTACTGAACGAAGGTGAGCACCCTTGGATTAAAACGTTGGTACCCGATGCACTGCGCGACCTCCATAAGGCCTTGGGTAGTACTGAGCGCGTAGAGGGCGTGTACGTCGTGGGGCGTCACAGTTCGGCAGGCAAACTGCAAGCCTTGATCTATACGCCTCAGGCGCCGGATGGCGTGCTGTGGCGCGACTACGCGGATTTTGCTCGCGATCTGAAAATCCCAGGCTTGCTGGACTACTACAAGGACCGCATGCGCGCAAAGCTTGGCCGCTGGATGGCTTATCGCTTGAATGCCGTGCGTGAAGACCGCGCCGAGGGGCCACTGGCGCCGATGCCCTGGTTAGACCGTCTGGCCATTCACGACATCGCCCTGCAACGCCTGGTCGATGAGGTCAATGACGTTTATGACCAGCGCTGGGAACGCGTTCGCCAGACCATCGACCATTTTTTTATGGTGGCCGAGGTGATCGTGATCATTGCCACATTGCCATTCCCGCCCGCTGCGTTGGTGGCGGGCTCGCTGTTTGCGATCAAAGACAGCCTGTGTGCGTTGAAGTCGGTGAGCGAAGGTGACTACGACGGTGCGCTGGGCCATTCGCTGCTTGCCTTGCTGAACGTGGCGGGCGCGGCGAGCGATCTGGTGGCGGTGGTGAACAAGGCCAGTGGGGTGGCGCGGCTGGCCAGGCCACCCGCCAAGTTCGAGATTGACCCAAGCCTGGCCTTGAGTTCACGGCCCAAGGGGTTGCAGCGCGTGAGCGAGGGTAAATACGCTGGCACCTGGCGCTCGCCGGTGCGCGAGAACGGCTACCCTGACTATTTCATCGAGTTGGAGAACGGCAAGCTGTTCCAGGTACGCCATAGCGCCAACAGTGCGTATGCAAACCTGCGTGTAGTCAACCGCAGGCGCGGCACCGAGGGGGCGCCGGTGCACCTCAACGCCGTCGGGCAATGGCGCGTCGTGCGCAATACCGGCACGGTTGGCGGTGCAGATGACAAGCCGGCCGACCTGTTGCACAGAGCGTTCGCGCACATGAGCGACGATCAATTGCGGGCGTTCTTTGCGCGCACGCCTTTGGGCGACGGGGTTTCGTTGTACAGCCTGCCGGTGCACTTGCGCGGCTGCACGCAGCATCAGCTGGAGGCCCTGTGGGCGAAGTTCCAGTTCAACCGCGTGTTCGATATCGAGCAGGCCTTGCTGGAGCACTTGCGCAAGCACCGGGCGTTGCCAGCCTGGGCCAGGCAGTTCCTTGGGCGTGGGCAAGTGCTGGACGACCCGATGGCGATGCTGCGCAGGCGTTATCCGGCATTTACCGAGCAGCAATGGGCGCATTACGCCAGCCAATTTCGGTTCCTGCCCGAGCAGCGTGACGCAGCACTCCAGCAATTGGCCCTGTACCTTGAGATACATGGGGTAACGCCTTCCTGGGCGTTGAAAAACATCGCTGGTATTGAATACGCCGCGTTCAATAGCGAGCGTTTCATTCTCGACGGCCTGCTCCCGCCTTTGCCGCCAGCGGCCCAATGGAAGGCCTGGCAGCGCATCGGGGAGCTGACCTTGATACCCTCCCAGGCCAGTGCGGTACCCGCAGGTTCTGTGGCCGGGCCTGCGGTGCACCGCGTGAACGGTGTGGGTGCCCCGCTGATCGAACTGCAAGGGGGGTGGTACGAGGTGGCCTCCGACTTTGCCAATGCCACCAACCCCCACGTGGCTTTCCGGGGTGCGCCGGTGACCCCGGTCCAATCCTTGGCCGACATAACGGCCAACCCGCCCCAGCTAGCGCGATACGTGGGTGGGCAATGGCAGTATGTGGGCCCGGCGTTTAGCCGGCCAATGAGCGAGTCGATCGCCGAGCCATTTCCGCAAATGCTCAGTGGCAGCCGCGAATGGGTGGCACAAAACCTGTTGCGAGAAGCCCGCGAGCAGGCGGTGCTGCACGGCGTGGGGTTGACCTCGCAAATGGCTGACGTCAACCGCGTGCTCGATTGCTGGGGCCGTGGCGCGCCCATTGCCAACCCGCGGGTGGCCGATCCACTGGGCATGCTGCCGGTGTCGGTCCCGGAGCGCATCAACCACATGGCGCAGGTCAATGTGCTGAGCGAACAGGAGGCGCCGCTGGTGTTCGGCCAGTTGGGGGTGATGCCGGCCTCCGGGTCGATGCGAACTGCTGCGCAAATGTTGCAGGTCAACGGCTACGAAGTGCTGGCGCGGGGTGGTTTTTTCAGTACGCCCACCGCCTATTCCGGCGAGCTGGTGGTTCGCCATCCCTGCTCGACCAACTTGTACGTGATATTCATGCGTTCCTCCGTCTGGGGCTCGGGTACGTCCTTGCTCGTTGCCAGGGATCTGGCCGGCGCAGTGCGCAAAGTCGAACGCAAGGCCATGATCAACGCCCAGGTTTGGGGCCGGGCCCATCGGGAGGCCAGCGTGGTGGTGCTTTTTGGAGCCGTGCGTGATTTGGGCCGCAGCGTGGACCTGCGTTTCATGCGCATGCCCGATGTGCCCCGCCAACCTTGATAGGCACGCTCGCAGGTTGCGCCGCCTTTGCAGCAACGGTATTTGGCTGGCGCAAACGGCAGCTTTAGGCGAAAGTGCTCGGTGAATGGATCTCGTCGAGCATACCTATGAGCAAAGCAGCAAAGTTCGTTTTAGCCGCTGTAGTGGTGGTGGGCGCCGTGGCCACGGCCGGTGCCTGGTACACGGGCACGCGCCTGGAAGGCACGTTGCAGGCCGCCATCGCCCAGGCCAACCAGCAGTTGCAGGCCCAGACGCCGGGGCCTGATGGCAAGGCGCAGGTCAGCCTGGAGTTGGTGTCGTTGGACCGCCACCTGTTCAGCAGCGAGGCCCACTACCGCCTGACCGTGCAAGGGCGTGAATTCGGTACCGGCGATGCCCCGGTGCCCCTGGACTTCACCGACCATATCGAGCATGGCCCGCTACCGTTGTCACGGTTGATCACCCTGCGCTGGGTGCCAGTGATGGCGGTCAGCAACATCAGCTTGCAAAACACCCCCGTGTCGCAACCTTTCTTTGCCCAGAATAATGGCAACGTGCCGTTGAAGGGCCAGGTGACCTTGCAGTATGACCGCAGCAGCGAAAGCCATATGCAGGTGGCGCCGTTGAAACTCGATGCGCCGGGTCGCACGTTCAAGGTCCAGGGTTTGAGCGTTAACCTCTCCGCCACGGCAGACACCGAAAAATATGAAATGAACGCGGTGATCGATAGCCTGGCCGTCGACACGCAAACGCCCGAAGGCGTGCTGCAGTCCGAGTTTCACAAGGTGGAAATCAACAGCGGCGGCACCCGTGGCACCTCTGGTTTCTACCTGGGCCATACCGACGTGAAGGCCGGTACTGCCTCGTTCCAGGTGCCCGGCAAGCCACTGATCATGCTCAAGGACACCACTGGCACTAGCCTGTTGCAAGAGGTGGAAGGCAAGCTGGCGGCACAGGTCAATTATGATCTGGGCCAGTTGCAGGTCGGTGGCAAAGACATCGGCACTGGCCAGTTGGCGTTCAAGGTCGATCGTTTCGACATCGCCGCCAGCAAGCGCCTCAACGAGCTGTACCAGACCCGCGTGGTGCCCCAACAGCAAGTGGCCATGATGAACGGCGAACCCTTGGAGTTGCACCTGACCGAGCAAGACAAGGCCCAACTGAACACTGCCTTGTCCGCGTTGCTGGATGGCAAGCCGCACGTGGAACTGGAAAAGTTGTCACTCAAGACCGCCAACGGCGAAAGCCATGCGAGCGTGGCCGTCGACTTGGCCAACCCGAGCACGCAGGGCAAAGCAGCGCCGGGGCTGGGCCTGGATGCGGTGAGTGTGGTCGATGCCAAGGTGCTGCTGTCCAAGGCGATGATCAACGACATCGGCCGCGTGCAGGCGCAACTGCAGGGTCAGACCGACCCCGCGGCGATTGACGCCCAGGCAAAAAATGCCAGTGACCTGGTCAGTGGCATGGCGGTGACCTTCCAGTGGGGCAAGGTGGACGGCGATAACGTGGTGTCCGACCTGCATTACGCCAACGGCGTGGTTGACTTCAACGGGCAGAAGATGACGCCACAGCAATTCGTGGGGTTGGTGGCGGGCAGGTTTATTCAGCAATAAAACGTTGACCGCCCGTGGGGAGAGGGCGCTAAAAGCAGATCGCATTGGCAACTCGATCGGCCCCCTCTCCCTCAGGCAGAGGGGGGGATTCAGCTACGGCTCAACAACGATACTGCTCCTGCGCCACCAAACAACGCTGCACTCACCCGATTGAACCAGCTCTGCCCGCGGCCGCTGCGCAAGTAGCGCGCCGCGCCATGGGCACCCAGCCCGTACGCCAGCTTGCACAGCAAGTCGAGCACCGCCCAAGTCAAAATCATCACGATCAACTGCCCGGCCAAAGGCCGCTCGGCGCTGAGGAACTGTGGCAGGAACGCGGCGAAGAACAGGATGTCCTTCGGGTTGCTGGCGCCCAGTGCAAAGGCGCGCCAGAACAGCGCGCGGAAACGCGGTACTGGCAGCGAGTCAGGCACTTGGGCCGCCGTGGCCGGTTGCCGGGATTGCTGCCAGCTCTGCCAGGCGAGGTAGAACAGGTAAAACGCCCCGACGATTTTCAAGCCGTTAAACACTTGCTCGCTGGCCAGCAGCAACGCGCCCAGGCCCAAGGCCGAGGCGCTGAGCAAGCAGATCGAGGCGCTCACCCCGCCCAGGAACGCCGGGTAGGAGCGGCGCAGGCCGTAATTCAGGCTGTTGCCGATCATCAACAACGACAAGGGGCCGGGGATCAGGATCACCACCAATGCCGCGGCACTGAACAACAACCAGGTTTCCACACTCATTGCTTTTCTCCTTATGTGCAAAAGCCCCACCCGAAGGTGAGGCCTGTTTGTTTCTGTTGCTAAAGCTTACAGGAAGATGAACTTGGCGATGAAAATCGCGCAGAGCACCCACAGGCTGATGGAAATGTCCTTGAACTTGCCGGTGCCGGCCTTGAGCGCCACGTAGGTGATAAAGCCCAGGGCGATGCCGTCGGCGACCGAGAAGGTTAGCGGCATCATAATCGCCGTGACGATCGCCGGAATGCTGTCGGTGGCTTCATCCCAGTTGATGTGGGCCATGCCGCTCATCATCAGCATGGCCACGTAGATCAACGCGCCGGCTGTAGCATAAGCCGGAATCATGCCCGCCAGCGGTGCAAAGAACATCGCGGCGATGAACAGCAGGCCCACTACCACGGCGGTCAGTCCGGTGCGACCGCCGGCGGCCACGCCCGCAGCACTTTCCACGTAGCTGGTCACCGGCGGCACGCCGACCATGGCGCCAAACACGCTCGAAGCGCTGTCGGCCTTGAGTGCCCGGGACAGGTTTTCGATGCGCCCGTCGGGGTTCACCAGGTTGGCGCGTTGCGCCACGCCCATCAGGGTGCCGGCGGTGTCGAACATGTGCACGAACAGAAAGGCCAGCACCACGCTGATCATGCTGACGTTGAACACGCCTTTGATGTCCATCGCAAGCCAGGTCGGCGCCAGGCTCGGTGGCAGCGAGAACACCCCGCCGTACTGCACGATGCCCAGGCCCCAGCCGATCAGGGTGACAGTGACGATGCTGATCAGGATCGCGCCGAACACCCGGCGGTAGCTGAGCACGGCGATCATCAGGAAGCACAGCGCGCTGAGCAGGGGCCCGGCTTCATGCAGCGAACCCAGCTTGATCAGGGTGGCGGGGCTGGCGACGATGATGCCGCTGGTTTTCAACCCGATCACCCCCAAAAACAGCCCCACGCCCGCGCCCATGGCGTGGCGCAAGCTGGTGGGGATGCTGTTGAGCAGCCACTCGCGCACCCGTGACAGGGTCAGGATCATGAACAGCACGCCGGAGATAAAGACGGCCCCCAGCGCGGTCTGCCAGGAATAGCCCATGGTGCCCACTACCGTATAGGTGAAGAAGGCGTTCAGGCCCATGCCCGGTGCCAGGCCCACCGGCCAGTTGGCGTACAGGCCCATCAGCAGGCAACCCAGAGCTGCTGCGATGCAGGTAGCGACGAAGGCGGCGCCGTGGTCGATGCCAGCGTCGGCCATGATGTTGGGGTTGACGAAAATGATGTACGCCATGGTGATGAAGGTGGTCAGCCCGGCGATCATTTCAGTTCTGACGGTGGTGCCGTGTAACTTGAGTTTGAAAATCCGCTCCAGCCAACTGTTGCGCGACGGCGGGGCGAGATCCAGCGTAGGGGCTTCGGATTTATTGCTTTCCACAGCGAGTTACTCCTCAAGGCTTTTGTTGTTTTCCGGGCCCATGCGCGTATTCACGTCACGGTTCCGTGAGGCAGGTAAAGGGTGGCACAGGCGACAGAATTGTTTTGTTGACCCTGCGGTCAGGAAGTCGCTCGTGGTGGATTATCCTTTTGTATACAAATAATGCAAATAATGTTTTTGGTTTTGTGCGCAGAATATTCCATGATTAGGGCATAACGTTGTCGCATCAACGCCCAAGCCAGTGCGGTACCTGACCTGTCACAAGGCCATGCCCCTGTGTACAATGGCCAAAACGCCGGAACCATCGCCCCCGAGAACCCATGAACGAACAGCTGCAACCCCTCAAGAAACAATCGCGACTGGCCAAGGCCGGGCGTGTCGGCACCCAGGACGATATTGTCTACGCACATATCTTCGAGGCCATCCTCGAACAGCGCCTGGCGCCGGGTACCAAGTTGAGTGAGGAAGCCCTGGGCGAGATCTTTGGCGTCAGCCGCACCATCATTCGCCGTGCGCTGTCGCGCCTGGCCCATGAAGGCGTGGTGTTGCTGCGGCCCAATCGCGGCGCAGTGGTCGCCAGCCCCAGTGTCGAGGAAGCCCGCCAGGTGTTTTTCGCCCGGCGCATGGTCGAGCGCGCGATTACCGAGCTTGCGGTGGAGCACGCCACGGCCGAGCAATTGACCGAGTTGCGGCAGATGGTGCTGGACGAACGCGACAGCTTCTCGCGCGGTGATCGCGGCGCCGGCATCCGGTTGTCGGGGGAGTTTCACCTCAAGCTGGCCGAGGCGGCGAAGAACGCGCCGTTGATCAGCTTCCAGCGCAGCCTGGTTTCGCAAACCTCGCTGATCATCGCCCAGTACGAAACGGGCAACCGCTCGCACTGCTCCTACGATGAGCACACCCAACTGATCGACGCCATCGAGGCGCGAGACGCACACCTGGCGGTGGGCCTGATGATGCACCACATGGACCACATCGACAGCAAGCTGAACCTGGACGAAGAGAGCGCCTCGGACGACCTGCACGCGGTGTTTTCACACTTGCTGCAAACCCGTAAACCGGTTCACAAAGGCACCGCATAAACCTGTAGGAGCGCATTTGTCCGCGAAGAAAGCGCCGGTGATCTTCCAGACAAACCGCAGCGGCCTTTTCGCGGATGAATCCGCTCCTGCAGGGCGACCGTCAATCGCGCTCGTGCACCCGTTGGCCGGCGGCATAGGTCTGCTGCACGGTGCGGTCATCCCCCAGCGTGGTCAACACGAACAATGTCTCCTCAATGCTGCGTGACTGCTTGATGCGGTACGACAGCAGTGGCGTGGCGTTGTAATCGAGCACCAGGAAGTCTGCGTCACTGCCCGGTTGCAGCGTGCCCACCTTGTCTTCCAGGCGCAGGGCCCGGGCGCCGCCCAGGGTGGCCAGGTACAGCGACTTGAACGGGCTCAGGCGCGCGCCCTGCAGCTGCATCACCTTGTAGGCTTCGTTCAGGGTTTGCAGCAGTGAGAAACTGGTGCCGCCGCCGATGTCCGTGCCCAAGCCCACGTTGACCTTGTGCTTCTCGGCCATCGGCAGGTTGAACAGGCCGCTGCCCAGGAAGAAGTTCGAGGTGGGGCAGAAGGCGATGGCCGAGCCGGTTTCGGCCAGGCGCGCGCATTCGTCGTCGCACAGGTGCACGCCGTGGGCAAACACCGAACGCTCGCCCAGCAGCTTGAAGTGGTCGTACACGTCCAGGTAGCCCTTGCGCTCGGGGAACAGCGCCTTCACCCACTCCACCTCCTTGAGGTTCTCGCTGATGTGGGTTTGCATGTACAGGTCCGGGTATTCACCCAGCAGTTGCCCGGCCAGCGCCAGTTGCTCCGGCGTGCTGGTGGGGGCGAAGCGTGGCGTCACCGCGTAGTGCAGGCGGCCCTTGCCGTGCCAGCGTTCGATCAGCGCCTTGCTTTGGCTGTAGCTGGTTTGAGCGGTGTCGGTCAGGTAGTCCGGGGCGTTGCGGTCCATCATCACCTTGCCGGCGATCATGCGCAGGTCAAGCTTTTGCGCCGCTTCAAAAAATGCGTTCACTGACTCCGGGTGCACGCTGCCAAATACCAGCGCGGTGGTGGTGCCGTTGCGCAGCAGTTCCTTGATGAAGATGCCCGACACCTCGTCGGCGTGGGCCTTGTCGGCGAACTGGCGCTCGCAAGGGAAGGTGTAGGTGTTCAGCCAGTCCAGCAATTGCTCGCCGTAGGAGCCGACCATGCCGGTTTGTGGCAGGTGGATGTGGGTGTCGATAAAGCCGGGGGTGATCAGCGCATCCGGGTAATGGCTGACGTCGATATCAGCCGGCAGGGTGGGCAGCAACTGCTCGGCCGGGCCCACGGCGCTGATCTTGCCGTTATCCACCACCAACAAGCCGTCGGCGAAGTATTGGTAGGAGTTTTCAACGCCGACTTCGGCGGGGTCACCCAGGCTGTGCAGGATGGCGGCGCGGTAGGCTTTGCGGGTCAGGCTCATAAAAGTCTCGTTTCTCAGGCTTGGCTGCGTCGCGAGGGCGGCAGCAGTTGGGCGATCGGTTCGGCGCTGGCAGTGCCCTGGCCGAAGTTGACGTTGTAGGTGGCGATGATTTCGGCGGCAACCGACACGGCGATTTCTATCGGCAGTTTGCCTTTGACCTCGGCCAGGCCCATGGGGCAGCGCATGCGCTGCACGATGGCCGGGTCAAAACCGCGATCGCGCAAGCGGTGCTCGAACTTGACCCGCTTGGTTTTCGAGCCGATCAGGCCGAACCAGGTGAAATCGTTGCGCTTGAGGATAGCGGCGGTCAGTTCGAGGTCCAGGGCGTGGTTGTGGGTCATGACGATGCAGTAGCTGCCTTTGGGCAACTCATCGACTTCATCCAGCGGTTCTTCGTTGACGATTTTACGCACGCCGTGGGGGATGTGTTCGGGAAACTCCTGCTCGCGCGAGTCGATCCAGCGCACCCGGCACGGCAAACTGGCCAGCAGCGGCACCAGCGCACGGCCGACGTGGCCGGCGCCGAACACGGCGATCTGCGCCTGCACCTGGCCCATGGGTTCAAACAGCAACACGGTCACCCCGCCGCAGCACTGGCCCAGGCTGGCGCCCAGGCTGAAGCGCTCAAGGTGGGTATCCTGTTTGCCGCTTTCGAGCATCTGGCGGGCGATGTGCATGGCCTTGTATTCCAGGTGGCCACCGCCGATGGTGTCGTACAGGTGCGTGGCGCTGACCACCATTTTGGAGCCGGCGTTGCGCGGCGTGCTGCCCTTTTCCTCGATGATGGTCACCAGTACACAGGGTTCGCCTTGTGCCTGCAGGTCGGCGAGGGCGCTGATCCAGTTATTCATTTGGGCCTCCGGTGACGCTGGCCCTCACCCCAGCCCTCTCCTGGGGGAGAGGGGGTAGGGTGAGGGTGTACTCGAAAAGTTTAGACGCCACCCACAAGCTCCCTCTCCCCTTGGGAGAGAGCTGGGGTGAGGGTAGCGGCCTTGCGCATCTGCTCGCACCCCCACAGCACCCGCTCAGGGGTGGCCGGGGCATCGACCTGCGGCTGCACCCGGTAGTCGGCAATGCTCGCCACCGCATCCTTGATCGCGCACCATGCGGCGATACCCAGCATGAACGGCGGCTCGCCCACGGCCTTGGAATGGAACACCGTGTCCTCGGGGTTCTTGCGGTTCTCCACCAGTTTCACCCGGCAGGTCCATGGGCATGTCGGCCACGGCCGGGATCTTGTAGCTGGCCGGGCCATTGGTCACCAGCTTGCCCTTGGCGTTCCACACCAACTCCTCGGTGGTCAGCCAGCCCATGCCCTGGATATAGCCGCCTTCTACCTGGCCGATGTCGATGGCCGGGTTCAGCGAGGCGCCCACGTCGTGCAGGATGTCGGTGCGCAGCATCTTGTACTCGCCGGTCAGGGTGTCGACGATCACCTCGGCGCAGGCCGCGCCAAAGGCGAAGTAGTAGAACGGCCGACCACGGGCCTGGCTGCGGTCGTAGTAGATCTTCGGGGTTTTGTAGTAGCCGGTGCTGGACAGCGACACCTGGCCCATCCACGCCTGCACGATCAGGTCGGGGAACGGCAAAATCAGCTCGCGAATGCGCACGTGGCCGTTGCGAAATTCGACGTCCTCTTCGGTGACCTGGTACTTGCGCGCGGCAAACTCCACCAGGCGTTGCTTGATGATCTCGGCGGCGTTTTGCGCCGCCTTGCCGTTCAGGTCGGCACCGCTGGAGGCGGCGGTCGGCGAGGTGTTGGGCACCTTGTCGGTGTTGGTCGCGGTGATTTGCACGCGGTCGATGTCCACCTGGAACACTTCGGCTACAACTTGGGCAACTTTGGTGTTCAGGCCCTGGCCCATCTCGGTGCCGCCGTGGTTGAGGTGGATGCTGCCGTCGGTGTAGATGTGAATCAGGGCGCCGGCCTGGTTGAGGAAGCTGGCGGTAAAGGAAATGCCGAACTTCACCGGCGTCAGCGCCAGGCCTTTTTTCAGCACCGGGCTGTGGGCATTGAAGCGGCGGATCGATTCGCGGCGCTCGGCGTATTCGCTGCTGGCCTCAAGCTCGGCGGTCATCTCTTCGAGCATGTTGTGCTCGACGGTCTGGTAGTAGTGGGTGACGTTGCGCTCGGTCTTGCCGTAGTAGTTGGCCTTGCGCACAGCCAGCGGGTCGAGCACCAGGTGCCGGGCGATGGCGTCCATCACTTCTTCGATGGCGACCATGCCTTGCGGGCCGCCGAAGCCGCGGTAGGCGGTGTTGGAGGCGGTGTTGGTCTTGCAGCGGTGGCCGTTGATGGTGGCCTCGCCCAGGTAGTAGGAGTTGTCGGCGTGGAACATCGCCCGGTCGACGATGGACGCCGACAGGTCGGGCGAGTAGCCGCAGTTGCCGGCCAGTTCCATGTTGATGCCGTGTAGCCGTCCGTTGTCGTCGAAGCCTGCGTCATATTCGACGTAGAACGGGTGGCGCTTGCCGGTCATGGACATGTCCTCCACCCGTGGCAGGCGCATCTTGGTCGGCTGGCCGGTGAGGCGCGCCACCACCGCGCACAGGCAAGCGGGGCTGGCGGCCTGGGTTTCCTTGCCGCCAAAGCCGCCACCCATGCGGCGCATGTCGACCACGATCTTGTTCATCGATACGTCCAGCACCTCGGCCACCAGCTTCTGCACTTCGGTGGGGTTTTGGGTGGAGCAGTACACGATCATGCCGCCGTCTTCGGTAGGCATTACCGAGGAGATCTGGGTTTCCAGGTAGAAGTGCTCCTGGCCACCGATGTGCAAGGTGCCCTGGATGCGGTGCGGCGCAGTTGCCAGCGCGGCATTGGAGTCGCCGCGTTTGTGGGTGTGGCTGTCGAGCACGAAATGCTGGTTGCGGTAAGCCTCGACCACGTCGAGCACCGGCACCAGGTCTTCGTATTCGATGATCGCGGCCATGGCGGCCATGCGCGCGGTTTCATGGTCGCGGGCGGCGACGGCGATCACCGGTTGGCCGACGAACTCGACCAGGTCGATGGCCAGCAGCGGGTCACCCGGCATCAACGGGCCGATGTCTTTGAGGCCCGGAATGTCTTCGTGGGTGATGGCAATGCGCACGCCGGGAAAGGCGTAGCAGGGCGACACGTCGACCTTGACGATGCGCGCGTGGGCGCGGTCGGACATGCGCGCATACACGTGCAACTGGTTGGGGAATTCCAGCCGGTCATCGATGTACTGCGCCTCACCCGACACATGCTTGTCGGCGCTGTCGTGCTTGACGCTGCGGCCTACGCCGGTGGTCAGGCCCTGGCTGAACAGCTCGGCCAATTGGGCCTGGGTTCTCTCGACTTTGTGATGGTTAGACATAAGCGGTCACCCGAGTCTCGATGTGCGGCGTTTGCAGTTCGATGAAGTATTTGCGCAGCAGGTTCTGCGCGCTCAGCAAGCGGTATTCCTTGCTGGCACGGAAATCCGAGAGCGGGCTGAAATCGTCGGCCAGGGCGGCGCAGGCGGCCTCCAGGGTGGCGTTGTTCCACGCCTTGCCGACCAGCGCCGCTTCGCAGGCCTTGGCCCGCTTGGGGATGGCGGCCATGCCACCGAAGGCCGCGCGGGCGTCGGTGATCAGCCCTTGCTCCACTTGCAGGCTGAAAGCTGCGCACACCGCCGAGATGTCGTCGTCCAGGCGCTTGGACACCTTGTAGGCGCGGAACGCCCGTTTGGCGCTTGCGCGCGGCACGATGACCTTCTCGATGAACTCACTTTCCTGGCGGGCGGTGATGCGGTAGTCGATGAAATAGTCTTCCAGGGCCAGGGTGCGCGTGCTGTCGCCTTTGCGCAGCACGATCTGCGCGCCCAGGGCGATCAGCAGGGGCGGCGAGTCGCCGATGGGCGAGGCGTTGCCGATGTTGCCGCCCAGGGTGCCCTGGTTGCGGATCTGCAGGCTGGCGAAGCGGTGCAACAGCTCGCCGAAGTCTGGGTACTCGGCGCTCAGCGCGCCGTAGCAATCGGTGAGCGGGGTGGCGGCGCCAATCTCGATATGGTCGTCCAAGTGCTCGATGCGCTTGAGTTCGGCCACGTTGCCCACGTAGATCATGACCGGCAGGGTACGGTGGAACTGCGTCACTTCCAGGGCCAGGTCGGTGCCGCCGGCCAGCAGCCGGGCTTCGGGGTGCGAGCCGTACAGGTCGGCCAGGTCGCCGATGGTCAGCGGCACCAGGCAGCGCTTGTCGCCACTGTTCAGTTCGCCGGTTTCACTGGGCGCGATGGCCTTGAGCTGGGCAATGGTGTCGGCCTGGGCGCTGTCGAACTGGTCGGGGGCGCGCGTAGCCTGGCAGCAGGACTGCTCGGCGGCGGCCAGGATCGGGCGGTAGCCGGTGCAGCGGCACAGGTTGCCGGCCAATGCTTCCTGGGCTTGGTGCACGTCGGCGTCAGCGCTGTTTTTTTGCAGGGCGAACAACGACATCACAAAACCTGGGGTGCAGAAGCCGCACTGCGAACCGTGGCAGTCGACCATGGCCTGCTGCACGCTGTGCAACTGGCCCTTGTGCTTGAGGTCTTCAACGCTGATCAACTGTTTGCCGTGCAGCGAGGAGACAAACGTGAGGCAGGAGTTCAGGCTGCGGTAGCGCAGGCTGTCGTGACCGTTTGCATCGGTCTGCAATTCGCCCACCACCACGGTGCAGGCGCCGCAGTCGCCGCTGGCGCAGCCTTCCTTGGTGCCGGGCTTGCCCAGGTGCTCGCGCAGGTACTGCAGCACGGTCAGGTTCGGGTCCAGGGCATGCTCACTGCGCAATTCCCGATTGAGTAGAAACTGGATCACGGAAGGCCTCGCTGACATTTATTATTGTTAACCGACAGTGCTCTGAATTTAGACAGGTCTGACTTTTCGGTCAACCGATTTCTGACTTTAAAGTCAGGAAAAAGAACGTGCGTTATTCTGGTGCGCGTGACGCCCTTTGTAGGAGCGGATTTATCCGCTAAAGGGCCGCCACGGGCCTCCAGAAATGCAACCTGCGGATTTATTTGCTTATTTCATGCCAAAACGCCATGTGCCCCTCTGCGCGGCGCGGGGGCAATTGCGCTACACTGCGCCGCTTGCATAGCCCCAAGATTTCGAAGGACAACCATGACGTTCAAGGCGCCGGACAGCCTCTCCGAGCAAATTGCCCATTACCTCGCCGACCGCATCATCCGCGGCGAGCTCAAACCCGGTGAGCGCATTCAGGAACTGAAGGTCACCCAGTCCCTGAACGTCAGCCGAGGTTCGGTGCGCGAGGCCTTGCTGATCCTTGAACGTCGGCACCTGATCGTCATCCTGCCGCGCCGTGGTGCCCAGGTGACCGTGCTCGACGAGCACAACGTGCAAAGCCTGTGCACCCTGATGAGCGAGATGTACATATTGCTGGGCAACGCCGTGGCCGAACGCTGGAAGGTCCAGGCAGACCTGGCCCCGTTCCTGGTCATCCAGCAACGCCTCAAGGTCAGCCTGCAGCGCCAGGACATCAACGCCTTCGTCGACGACAGCTTCAACGTGATGCGCGCCGCGTTCCCGTTCGCCCATAACCCGTACCTGCAGGAAACCGTGGAAAACCTGCAGCCGGCCATGAGCCGCAACTACTACCTGGCGCTGGAGCTGCGCAAGGCGTCGATGGACGAATACCTGGCGCACTTCGACGAGCTGCTGGCGGCGGTGGTTGCGCGCGACCTGGCGCAAGTGCGCCTGGTACTGACTGCGTACTGCCAGCGCAGCTGCGAGCTGGTCGTCGCGGCCCTGAAGGCGCGCTGACGTGCGGCTCAAGTGCATTAAGCTGGCGGGGTTCAAGTCCTTCGTCGACCCCACCACGGTGAACTTCCCCAGCAACATGGCGGCAGTGGTGGGGCCCAATGGCTGCGGCAAGTCCAACATCATCGACGCCGTGCGCTGGGTGATGGGCGAAAGCTCGGCCAAGAACCTGCGCGGCGAGTCGATGACCGACGTCATCTTCAACGGCTCCACCAGCCGCAAGCCGGTGAGCCAGGCGAGCATCGAACTGGTGTTCGACAACGCCGACAGCACGCTGGTGGGCGAGTACGCCGCCTACGCTGAAATTTCCATCCGCCGCAAGGTGACCCGCGACAGCCAGAACACTTATTACCTGAACGGCACCAAGTGCCGTCGGCGCGACATCACCGATATCTTCCTGGGCACCGGCCTGGGCCCGCGCAGCTACTCGATCATCGAGCAGGGCATGATCAGCAAGTTGATCGAGGCCAAACCCGAGGATTTGCGCAATTTCATCGAAGAGGCGGCAGGCATCTCCAAGTACAAGGAGCGCCGCCGCGAGACCGAGACGCGCATCCGCCGCACCCACGAGAACCTGGAGCGCCTGACCGACTTGCGCGAGGAGCTGGAGCGCCAGCTCGAACGCCTGCACCGCCAAGCCCAGGCTGCCGAGAAATACCAGGAATACAAAGGCGAGGAGCGCCAGCTCAAGGCGCAATTGTCTGCCCTGCGCTGGCAGGCCCTGAATGAGCAGGTGGCCCAGCGCGAAGCGGTCATCGGCAACCAGGAAGTCAGTTTCGAAGCCCTGGTGGCCGACCAGCGCAACGCCGATGCCAGCATCGAGCGCCTGCGTGACGGCCACCATGACCTGTCCGAGCGGTTCAACCTGGTGCAGGGGCGCTTCTATTCGGTGGGTGGCGACATCGCCCGCAACGAGCAAAGCATCCAGCACGGCCAGCAGCGTTTGCGCCAGTTGCAGGAAGACCTGGCCGAAGCCGAGCGCTCGCGCCTGGAAACCGAATCGCACCTGGGGCTGGACCGCACCTTGCTGGCCACCCTGGGCGAAGAGCTGCAAATGCTGGCGCCCGAGCAGGAAATGACCAGCGCCGCCGCCGAAGAAGCCGCCGCCGCCCTGGAAGAATCCGAAAGCACCATGCACGGCTGGCAAGAGCAGTGGGACACCTTTAACCAGCGCTCCGCCGAGCCGCGGCGCCAGGCCGAAGTGCAGCAGTCGCGCATCCAGCAGCTGGAAACCAGCCTGGAGCGCCTGGCCGAGCGCCAACGCCGCCAGGCCGAAGAACTCGCCCTGCTGGCCGCCGACCCGGAAGACGCGGCGATTCTGGAATTGAGCGAGCAACTGGCCGGCAGCGACCTGCTGATCGAAGAGTTGCAGCTTGGCGAAGAACAACTGATCGAAGGCCTGGAGCAGGTGCGCCAGCACCTGCAACAGGCCACCACCGGCCAGCAACAGGCCCAGGGCGAACTGCAGCGGCTCAACGGTCGGCTGGCGTCCCTGGAGGCCTTGCAGCAAGCCGCGCTGGACCCCGGCACCGGCACTGCCCAATGGCTGCGTGACCAGCAGCTGGAACAACGCCCGCGCCTGGCCGAAGGCTTGCGCGTGGAAGCGGGCTGGGAACTGGCGGTAGAAACCGTGCTGGGCGCCGACCTGCAAGCGGTGCTGGTGGACGATTTCAATGGCCTTGACCTGCAAGGCTTCGAGCAAGGCGAACTGCGCCTGCTCAACCCCTCGGCAGACGGCACGCGCATCGCCGGCAGCCTGCTGGACAAGGTCGACAGCCCGGTGGACATGTCGCCGTGGCTGGGGCAGGTCAAGCCAGTGGAAACCCTGGACGCCGCCCTGGCCGGCCGCCACCTGCTGGCCGCCGGCGAAAGCCTGATCAGCCGGGACGGCTACTGGGTGGGCCGGCACTTTTTGCGTGTGAGCCGCGCCAGCGATGCGCAGAGCGGCGTGCTGGCCCGCGCCCTGGAACTGGAAAACCTCAACCTTGAGCGTGATGAGCGCGAAGCCGCGCTGGCCACCCTTGAGGAGCAACTGCAGCACCTGCGCGAGCAGCAACAGCAGCAAGAAGAGCACCGCGAACAGCTGCGCCGCCAGTTGCAGGAAGAGGCCCGCCAGCAGGGCGAGCTCAAGGCCCAGCTGTCGGCGGGCAAGGCCAAGGTCGAGCAACTGACCCTGCGCCGCCGGCGCCTGGACGAAGAGCTGGCCGAACTGGGTGAGCAGCGCGCGCTGGAGCACGAAGAGCTCGGCGAATCGCGCCTGCAACTGCAGGACGCCCTGGACGCCATGGCCATCGACAACGAGCAGCGCGAGCTGCTCATGGCCCAGCGCGACAGCTTGCGCGAGCGCCTGGACCAAGTGCGCCAGGACGCCCGCCAGCATAAAGACCACGCCCACCAACTGGCCGTGCGCCTGGGCTCCTTGCGCGCCCAGCACGATTCCACCCGCCAGGCGCTGGAGCGCCTGGAAATGCAGGCCGAGCGCCTGAGCGAGAAGCGCGAGCAGTTGTCGCTCAACCTTGAAGAGGGCGAGGCGCCGCTGGAAGAGCTGCGCCTCAAGCTTGAAGAGTTGCTGGAACGGCGCATGGCCGTGGACGAGGAAATGCGGCTGGCCAAGGCGGCGCTGGAAGACGCCGACAGCGAGTTGCGCGAGGCGGAAAAGCGCCGCACCCAGGCCGAGCAGCAATCGATGCTGATTCGTGGCCAGTTGGAGCAGCACCGCATGGAGTGGCAAGCCCTGAGCGTGCGCCGCACCGCCTTGCAGGAGCAATTGCACGAAGACGGCTACGACTTGCACGGCGTGCTTGCCACCCTCGATGCCCTGGCCAACGAGAAAGAAGCCGAGGAAGAATTGGAACGCATCAACGCGCGCATTCAGCGCCTGGGTGCGATCAACCTGGCCGCCATCGACGAATATCAGCAGCAGTCCGAGCGCAAGCGTTACCTGGACGCGCAAAATGATGACCTGGTGGAGGCCCTGGACACGCTGGAAAACGTCATCCGCAAGATCGACAAAGAAACGCGAAACCGTTTCAAAGACACCTTTGATCAGATAAATGCCGGAATCCAGGCACTTTTTCCAAAAGTTTTCGGTGGCGGCAGCGCCTACTTGGAACTGACGGGCGAAGATTTACTCGATACAGGGGTAACGATCATGGCGCGACCGCCTGGCAAGAAGAACAGCACCATTCATTTGCTCTCCGGTGGAGAGAAAGCCCTGACCGCCTTGGCCTTGGTTTTTTCCATCTTTCAACTGAATCCGGCGCCGTTCTGCATGCTCGACGAAGTTGACGCGCCACTGGATGACGCTAACGTTGGACGCTACGCACGGCTGGTGAAGGAAATGTCCCAAACGGTTCAATTTATCTACATCACCCACAACAAGATCGCCATGGAAATGGCCGATCAGCTGATGGGGGTGACCATGCACGAGCCTGGTTGTTCACGCCTGGTAGCGGTAGACGTGGAGGAGGCGATGGCAATGGTTGATGCCTGAGGGGGGGTAACTTGCCCAGGCAAAGACAGAATTGACGCAGGCCATTGCGACAGACGGTGTAAAGTTATCTTTGGTCGTGCTAGCTTAATGTCATATTACGTATGCGTGGGTAAAACGCCTGTCAGAACATAGAGTTGGCGCCACGTTTTAAAGGGGTTTAAACCCTTTATTTTTCAGCATTTTTTATAGAGGCACAGGATTAAATGGAAATCGGTCTGCGCGAGTGGCTGATCGTCATCGGCATCATTGTCATTGCCGGTATTCTTTTCGATGGCTGGCGCCGCATGCGCGGCGGCAAGGGAAAATTGAAATTCAGGCTCGACCGCAGCCTGTCCAACCTGCCGGATGAAGAGCCAGGCGCCGAAGTGCTTGGCCCATCGCGGGTGCTGGACGACCACGTGGAGCCCAAGCTTGACGAACACGACTTGCCGTCGATGAGCGCGCCTGCCCGCGAGCCCAAGCGCGGCAAGAAAGACAAGCACGCGGAGCCGAGCAAGGGCGACATGAACCTCAAGCTCGACCTGGACGAGCCGAGCCTGTTCACGGGCCGCGATGACGATTTTGCCGACGACGCCAAGGCACCGTCCTTCAATTCGGCCGGCACCGCAGCGCCCGCCGAAGAGTTGCCACCGGTGGAAGAAGTGTTGGTGATTAGCGTGATCTCGCGCCACGAAGGCGGCTTCAAGGGCCCGGCACTGTTGCAGAACATTTTGGAAAGCGGCCTGCGTTTTGGCGAGATGGACATCTTCCACCGTCACGAAAGCATGGCTGGCAACGGCGAAGTACTGTTCTCCATGGCCAACGCCGTGAAGCCTGGCATTTTCGACCTGGACGACATTGACCACTTCAGCACCCGTGCGGTCAGCTTCTTCCTCGGCCTGCCGGGCCCGCGCCACCCCAAACAGGCGTTCGACATCATGGTGGCGGCGGCGCGCAAGCTGTCCCAGGAGCTCGATGGCGAGCTCAAGGATGACCAGCGCAGCGTACTGACCGCGCAAACCATTGAGCATTACCGCCAGCGTATCGTTGAATTCGAGCGCCGGGCACTGACCCAGAAGCGCTGATCGGCGTCGGCCGGTTCGCCGATCAATCCGCTCCTACTATCGCGAATACCTGTAGGGGCGGATTTATCCGCGAAAAGCTCCCCGCCGACCCACCGGATAAACACAGAAGAGCAGCCCAGGCTGCTCTTTTGCATTGAATAGAGAACACCCGCCATGAATGCCGCCCAACGGATCCTCGAACTTCGCGCCGAACTGGATCTGCACAACTACCGCTATCACGTACTCGACGAGCCGAGCATCCCGGATGCCGAATACGACCGCCTGTTCCGCGAGCTCAAGGCCCTGGAAGCCGAGCACCCGGAGCTGGTGACACCTGACTCGCCCACCCAGCGCGTCGGCAACGTCGCCTTGGGTGCCTTCAGCCAGGTGCGCCATGAAGTGCCAATGCTCAGCCTGGGCAACGCCTTCGAGGAGGCGGACATGCACGAGTTCGATCGCCGCGTCACCGAAGGTCTGGACCTGCCGGTGGGCGATCTGTTCGGCGGCGGCGCCGAGGTGCACTACAGCTGCGAGCCTAAGCTCGACGGCCTGGCCGTGAGTTTGCTGTACCAGGACGGCCAACTGGTGCGCGGCGCTACCCGTGGCGACGGCACCACCGGCGAAGACATCAGCGTCAACGTGCGCACCATCCGCAACATCCCGCTCAAGCTGCACGGCAGCGGCTGGCCTGCCACCCTGGAAGTGCGCGGCGAAGTGTTCATGTCCAAGGCCGGTTTCGAGAAGCTCAACGCCACGCAGATGGAGCAGGGCGCCAAGACCTTCGCCAACCCGCGCAACGCCGCCGCCGGCAGCCTGCGCCAGCTGGACTCGAAAATCACCGCCAGCCGCCCGCTGGAATTTTGCTGCTATGGCCTGGGCCAGGTCTCGGAAAACATCGCCGACACCCACATCGGCAACCTGGAAAAGCTCAAGACCTGGGGCATGCCCATCAGCCGCGAGTTGAAACTGGCGAAGAACATCGGCGAGTGCCTGGATTACTACCACGACATCGGTGCGCGGCGTAATGACCTGCCGTACGAGATCGACGGCGTGGTATTCAAGGTCAACAGCCTGGCTTCCCAGCGTGAGCTGGGCTTTCGCGCGCGTGAGCCGCGCTGGGCCATCGCCCACAAATTCCCGGCCATGGAAGAAATGACCGAGCTGTTGGACGTCGAGTTCCAGGTGGGCCGTACCGGCGCGGTAACGCCCGTGGCGCGCTTGAAGCCGGTCAAGGTGGCGGGCGTGACCGTGGCCAATGCCACCTTGCACAACATGGACGAAGTGGCGCGCCTGGGCCTGATGATCGGCGACTCGGTGATCATCCGCCGCGCCGGTGACGTGATCCCCCAGGTGATGCAAGTGGTGCTCGAACGCCGCCCGGAAAACGCCCGCCCCGTGCACATTCCCGAAAGCTGCCCAGTGTGCGGCTCCCACGTGGAGCGCACCCAGTTGGTCAAGCGCAGCAAGGGCAAGGAAACCGTCAGCGAAGGCGCGGTGTACCGCTGTGTCGGCCGCCTGGCCTGCGGTGCACAGCTCAAGCAGGCGATCATCCACTTCGTTTCACGCCGCGCCATGGACATCGAAGGCCTGGGCGAGAAAAGCGTCGAGCAACTGGTGGACGAAGGCCTGGTGGCATCGCCGGCCGACCTGTACACCTTGAAGTTCGACGACATCGTCGACCTGGAAGGCTTTGCCAAGCTGTCCACCGAAAACCTGCTGCAGGCCATTGCCGACAGCAAGCGCCCCAGCCTGGCACGCTTCATCTATGCTCTGGGCATCCCGGACGTGGGCGAAGAGACGGCCAAGGTGCTGGCGCGCTCCCTGGGCTCGCTTGCACGCATCATGGTGGCCTTGCCCCAGGTGCTCACCTACCTGCCGGATGTCGGCCTGGAAGTGGCGTTCGAGATCCACAGCTTTTTCGAGGATGCGCACAACCGCACCGTGATCCAGCAACTGCTGGAGCGCGGCCTGGACCTGCAAGACCAGGGCGACGTGCACCCCGAATACGCCGCCAGCACCACCCTGGCCGGCATGATCGCCAAGCTGGACATCAGCTCCGTGGGGCCCACGGGCGCCGAGAAGCTGGTGAGCAAGCTCGACAGCCTGGACAAAATTATCGCCGCCGATGGCATCGACCTGCGCCAGGCATTGACTACCAAGCAGGCGGAGGCGGTGCGCGAATACTTCAAGGTGCCCGAGAACGCCGCGCGGGCCAAGGCCGTCGAGCAGCAGCTGAAAGACTTCGGCATGCACTGGGCCTGCGAAAAGAAGCGGGTGGAAGGCTTGCCACTGGCGGGCCAGACATGGGTGCTGACCGGCTCCCTGGAGCGCATGAGCCGCGACATCGCCAAGGACAAGCTCGAAGGGCTGGGGGCGAAAGTGGCCGGTTCCGTGTCGGCCAAGACCTACTGCGTGGTGGCGGGGCCGGGTGCAGGCTCCAAGTTGACCAAGGCCAACGAGCTGGGTTTGAAAGTGCTGGACGAGGACGCGTTCATCGATTTCCTGGCAGGCCACGGCATCCACGCCTGACGCCGCTCCAGGGGCTGTCATGATGTCGATGCAACGAACCCCGTGCCGTGTACTCATAAGGACATGCGAAAAACCACGGGGGATCTTGGCACATGACAACACCGGACAAGGACTACATCCAGTGGCTGGTCGACCAGTCGATGCTCAACGCCGCCAAGCAGCGCGCCAAAACCTACTCCGGCCAGGCGCGGCTCTGGCAGCGGCCCTTCGCCGAAGCTCGCCCTCGGGACGCCACGGCCATTGCCTCGGTGTGGTTCACGGCCTATCCCGCCTCGATCATCACCCGCGAAGGCGGCTCGGTGCTCGAAGCCCTGGGCGATGAAAAGCTCTGGCACGCACTGTCCGAAGTCGGCATCCAGGGCATCCACAACGGCCCGCTGAAACTCTCCGGTGGCCTGCAAGGGCGCAAACGCACGCCCAGCGTGGACGGCAACTTCGACCGCATGAGCTTCGACATCGACCCCTCCTTGGGCAGCGAAGCAGAAATGCTCATGCTCAGCCGGGTCGCCGCGGCGCACAACGCCGTGGTCATCGACGACACCATTCCGTCCCACACGGGCAAGGGCGCGGACTTTCGCTTGGCCGAGATGGCCTACGAGGACTATCCCGGCCTGTATCACATGGTCGAGATCAAGGAAGAAGACTGGCCCCTGTTGCCCGAGGTGCCCAAGGGCCGCGATGCAGTCAACCTGCTGCCTGACACGGTCGACCTGCTCAAGGCCAAGCACTACATCGTGGGTCAACTACAGCGGGTGATCTTCTTCGAGCCCGGCGTCAAGGAAACCGACTGGAGCGTCACCCCAGTGGTGGTCGGCGTCGACGGCAAGGCGCGGCGCTGGGTGTACCTGCACTACTTCAAGGAAGGCCAACCGTCGCTCAATTGGTTGGACCCAACCTTTGCCGCGCAACAGATGATCATCGGCGATGCCCTGCACGCGATCGATATCATGGGCGCGCGCATCCTGCGCCTGGACGCCAACGGTTTTCTGGGCGTGGAGCGCCGTGCCGAAGGCAATGCCTGGTCCGAGAGCCACCCGCTGTCGGTCAACGGCAACCAATTGCTCGGCGGGGCGATCCGCAAGGCCGGGGGCTTCAGTTTCCAGGAGCTCAACCTGACCATCGACGACATCGCCGCCATGTCCAAGGGCGGCGCCGACCTGTCCTACGACTTCATTACCCGCCCGGCCTACCAGCACGCGCTGTTGACCGGTAACACCGAATTCCTGCGGCTGATGCTGCGCCAGGTGCACGCCTTTGGCATCGACCCGGCCTCTCTGATCCATGCCCTGCAAAACCATGACGAGCTGACCCTGGAACTGGTGCACTTCTGGACGTTGCACGCCCACGATAATTACCTGTACATGGGCCAGACCTTCCCCGGCAACATCCTGCGCGAGCACATCCGCGAAGAGATGTACGAGCGCCTGGCCGGCGAGCACGCGCCCTACAACCTGAAGTTCGTGACCAACGGCGTGTCGTGCACCACGGCCAGCATCATCACCGCCGCCTTGGGTATTCGCGACCTGGACGCCATCACCGAGGCCGACGTGCGGCAGATCCAGCACATCCATATTCTGCTGGTGATGTACAACGCCATGCAGCCCGGGGTGTTCGCGCTGTCTGGCTGGGATTTGGTCGGCGCCTTGCCGCTGCCCGCCGAGCAGGTGGCGCACCTGATGCAGGACGGCGACACGCGCTGGATTCATCGCGGCGCCTATGACTTGGTCGACCTGGACCCGACGTGCGAGTTGTCCGCAGGCGGCATGCCGCGGCCGAAGACGCTGTATGGCAGCCTGAGCGAGCAATTGCTGAACCCCGACTCGTTTGCCTCGCAACTGAAGAAGATCCTCGCGGTGCGCCGTGCCTACGATATCGCGGCCAGCCGGCAGATCCTGATTGCGGACGTGCAACACCCAGGCTTGCTGGTGCTGGTGCACGAATTGCCCGCCGGCAAGGGGACGCAAATCACGGCCTTGAACTTCAGTAACACCGCGCTGGTAGAAACCCTGCATCTGCCAGACATCGCGCCGGGGCCAGTGGTGGACATCATCAACGAACGGGTCGAGGGCGACCTGAGCGAGAATGGCGAGTTCACCATCAGCCTGGACCCATATGAGGGCCTGGCGTTGCGGGTCGTCAGCAGCACACCGTTGTAAGCACGCGCAGCCCTTTCAAAACGCAAGGCCACAGGAAGATCGCCATGTTTGAATTTTTCCAGCAGTTGAGCACCCGCATTGCTGCGCCGTTTGTTGGCAACGAAGCGCGCCACAGCAAGGTGTGGCAGTGCCAGTGCGGCCAGTCGGTGTTCTTTCGCAACAGCCAGTGCCTGGCCTGCTCGGCGGCGTTGGGCTACTGGCCGCAGGGCAGCCAGCTGTCGTCACTGCAGGCCGGGCCGCAACAAGGCACCTGGCAACTGGACGCCAACCCCGAGGCGGGGCTGTTTCGCCGCTGCGCCAACCTCGACACGCCGGCGGCCTGCAACTGGCTGCTGGCAGCGGATACGCCTGGCGATTTTTGCGTGTCGTGCAGCCTGAACCGCACCATTCCCGACCTGTCGGTGCCGGAAAACCCCGAGCGTTGGCGCAAGGTCGAGATCGCCAAGCGCCGCCTGGTCGCGCAGTTGCTCAACCTTGGCCTGCCGGTGGTGGCCAAAGTGGAAGACCAGGCCGAGGGGCTGGCCTTCGATTTCATCGGCATCGACCTTGAAGGCAACCTGCCCATGACCGGCCACGCCAATGGCCTGATCACCCTGGACATCAAGGAGGCAGACGATGCGCATCGCGAGCGCATCCGCGTGCAGATGCGCGAACCTTATCGCACGCTGCTGGGCCATTTTCGCCACGAAGTCGGGCATTACTACTGGGATCGCCTGGTGGCCGACAGCCACTGGCTGGGCGAATGCCGCGCGCTGTTCGGCGACGAAAGCCAAAGCTACGCCGACGCCCTGGAGCGCCACTACCAACAGGGCGCCCCGCTGGACTGGCAGCAAACCCACGTCAGCGCCTACGCCACCATGCACCCTTGGGAAGACTGGGCCGAAACCTGGGCCCACTACCTGCACATGATGGACGCCGTGGACACGGCCCTGGGCTTTGGCATGAGCGCCCGGCAAATGGACCTGGACTACCAGCCGTTCCCCCTCACTACCTTGTACGACCCCGAACACGAAAGCGGCCCGGCGTTCCTGGCCTTCGTCAACGCCTGGATCGAACTGGCCGGCATGCTCAATGAGCTGTCACGCAGCATGGGCCAGCCAGACTTTTACCCGTTTGTGCTGCCCCAGGCGGTGATTGCCAAGTTGCACTTTATTCACTTGGTGATTCAGGAGGCGGGGGGCAGGGCGGATGAGGTGTTGCAGGTTTGAGAGGGGGGGCGGACGGACGGGCGATAGGCTTGGCTTGGGATTCAAGTGATGCATATACCGGCCGCCCGCGCGGCCTATTCGCAAGCAAGCTTGCTCCCACATTTTTTGCAACGTACCTATGTCTGTGGGAGCGGCGTTGAGCGCTTTTAAAGGCACAGAAAATTTACTTGCTGTACAGGCAGGCAACGCCTCTCCATCAGAATGCGGCACGTTGCAGCCAATGTGGGAGCAAGCTTGCTTGCGATAGGCCGCTGCGGCCGGTCTCAGCAACCATTGAATCCCAAGCCAAGCCCATCTACGCCACACCCAAATCCCAAGCCAACCCACCCACTCCCAACCCCTTGAACCCCCTCAAATTTTTTTCCTGCAACCAAAGGTTGTATCTTCGCGCCAGACCGGTACAATGGCCCCGCTCGCTGCCAGGCGAGTGTTGTTATGGTGACCCCATCGGTCCCCCCGCAACGATTACCCGTTAACCTGGTCAGAGCCGGAAGGCAGCAGCCACAGCGGGAACATTGTGTGCCGGGGTGTGGCTGGTGGGGTTGCCTCCATTACTGCAGTATTCCTCGTATTGGCTATCTCCACTCTTCACCTCAAGGTGATTCAGAGTGATTTCGTCGTGTCTGGCATTCCCAGACCTTCGATTATCCATTCGCTCGGTTTATCATGCCTCGTTTAGCGGGCCCTCGGCCCAGCGCCCTTCACGAATTACGGAAACCCCCATGGCCTCCGCCAACAAACAGCAAAAACGCGCTACCCGCGCCAAGGCCAAGGCCAAGCAGAACCGTACCCAGCGCAACAGCGCTCCGGTGGAGCTGGACCCGAACGACAGCCGCATCGACTTCGAATCGGTGGACCTTACCGAGCTGTTCAAAAAAATGAGCGATGCCGAAAAAATCAGCCAGAAAGCCCTGTGCGCAGCCTTCCTGGAAGACCCGCTGATGGAGGTGGTGTTCGAGCAGGAGGGCGAGGAGGGCACCATGGATTTCATCCTCGCGGCGTTGATCGAGTACCGTCAGTGGTCCACCGAGGCTGATGAAGCCACGGCGCTGGCGTGGATTGAGTCGCCAGCGTTCCAGGCCGATTACGTGGCGGCCTCCGAAGAGATCGCGGCCCGGGCGCAACAGCAGGCGGACTGAACCGCAGTACCGGCCAGCCGCGTATCTGCGGCTGGCCGTCATGTCAGACGATTCACTCGGCCGTATCAGAAACAGCCTCTATATCCCCCTTCTTTCGTTCTTTACATTCCTACGTCATCACCCTTGGGACGAATTGGAATGATCGAACTGCCAGGCCTTACTCTCGAATTTCTCGACGCGGACCCCGCCACCCAAGCCCTGTGCCTGCGCTACTGGCGTGCTGATGAAGAGGGCCGTTTCGTGGAGAAGATGGTTTCGATCTGCAGTGATGCCGGCCTGACGCAGGCGCAGCTTCGCCAGGTAGTGCGCCAGCATGCTCGCGTGTGGTCCAGAGGGCTCGACTGTTCGCGATGTGTGGCGCCGGTGCAATTCGCTTCCCGGACGGATTTCGTTGCCGGGCATGCGGCGCGCGCCTTTGTGTGTGATACCTGCATGGTGACGGCGCGCAAAGACGCCGACGGGACCAAGCAACGACTGCTGCAGGAGGGCTATGAGCGCGCCATGGCGGCCGCAGATTCGGTAGAGGAGTTGAGCGCGCGTCATTGCCTGTTGCTGCTGGCCTTGTTCAAGTTTGCAGGCTTCGAGCAGCTGACCGCCATACGGGCCTATGCCGGTGCGGGGCGGGAGTTGTTGTCGCCCTCGCGTACCTTCGACCTGGCCTTGATCGATGAACTGTGGAAGGCCGGTGTGATTGCAGTCGGTCCGCAATCACCACTGGAGGCCATCACGCTGCAGCGCGATGGCGGGGCCACGTTCGATTTCGAGCGTGTGCACTGGGCGCCGACGGTGCGCTACGACGCGCCGTTTGCCGGGGTGTACGAGCAGTTGGATGCGCGGGTAAGCGGCGCCACCTTTGCCGAGGGGCACATGGCGGATATCGCCGAGTGTTGCCAGGAGTTGGCGTGCGTGGAATGCCTGGCGTTTCTGGAGGCGGTGCTGGGCGAATACGCCATGGGCTATTCACCGGGCGACAAGACCCGTGCGGTATTGGCCAAAGCGCTGGAGCATTACTCGGTGGCCCAGGTGTGCAATTTTCTCTGGCGTTCGGCCAAGGATGCAGCCGCCTACCAGGTGCGCAGCGGGGTATCGAAAAGCCACGCGGCGCGCACGGTGGTGGGCAGCGTTGAACGCTACATGGAAAAAGCCCAGGCCAACGGCTGGGAGGTGGCGCGCTACCGGCGCAATTACCGGCTGCCGCAATCGATCCTCAGCCGGGTGATTTACAACGGTTTGCTGGCAACTGATGATGGCGGGTTCAGCGAGCTTAACAGCGTGCTGCTGGAGCGCTATCGGACGGCCGGCGCAGGCCTGTAGGGTCGGCGGTCCGGCGCACCGGTTCATCCGCGAAGGCCTCGCCGCAGCTTGTCTGATACAACGCGGCGATCTTTTCGCGGATAAATCCGCTCCTACAGATTAATTGCGTTCCCCTGTAGGAGCGGATTAATCCGCGAAGGCCTCGCCGCAGCTTGTCTGATACAACGCGGCGATCTTTTCGCGGATAAATCCGCTCCTACAGATTAATTGCGTTCCCCTGTAGGAGCGGATTAATCCGCGAAGGCCTCACCGAAGTATGCCTGACACAACGCGGCGATCTTTTCGCGGATAAATCCGCTCCTACAGAGTAATTGCGTTCCCCTGTAGGAGCGGATTAATCCGCGAAGGCCTCGCCGCAGCTTGTCTGATACAACGCGGCGATCTTTTCGCGGATAAATCCGCTCCTACAGATTAATTGCGTTCCCCTGTAGGAGCGGATTAATCCGCGAAGGCCTCGCCGCAGCTTGTCTGATACAACGCGGCGATCTTTTCGCGGATCAACCGGGGCGCCAGCGGGCGTCAAACCAACGCCTGCCCCATCATCCGCTCCAGCACCCGCAGTGGCGCGCGTTCGGCGTGTTGCATGCAGTTCACTGGCAGCAGGAACGTCTGCTCCAAGGCAAACTGCCCGCTGATGGCCGCGTGTGATACCTGATCGGTAAACACCATCCAGGTGGAGCCTGCCGGCAATTCCCACAGCTGCTGGCCGACGCGGGCCTGGTAGGCCAGGTCGCC
This sequence comes from Pseudomonas abieticivorans, assembly GCF_023509015.1. Lineage (NCBI taxonomy): Bacteria > Pseudomonadati > Pseudomonadota > Gammaproteobacteria > Pseudomonadales > Pseudomonadaceae > Pseudomonas > Pseudomonas abieticivorans. Next base: position 789,264 of record NZ_CP094975.1, on the reverse strand, counting down.
CTTCATGTGGTCGTGCAGGTGCATCATGTAGTGGTCGTAGCTGCTGCGCGGGCTTTTGGTGATGCCCAGGGCGTTGAGCACCCGGCGGCTGCCCCACACCGGCTTTGGCAGTTTGCCCAGGTACTGTCGCGCCACCTGTTCGAAAGGTTCGCCCAAGCGCCATTTACGCGGCTGGCCGGCTGGGTTGACGTTGCTGAACACCCGCAGGATGCGCTTGCCCTGGGTGGGTGAGGAGGGAAAGTTATCCACATGCAGGCGCGTGTCGTCCTTGCGCCAGGAGGTCTGGCGGCCGGCGATTTCCACCGGGCGGAAGCTGGTGCGCGCTTGCTGTACGCCTTGGGCATACGGCGCAAGTACGTGCCCAACGAGATTTCTCGCCGAGTTGGCGAAGCGCATCATCATCGCCTGCAGTTGGGCGATCTCTGCCTCGCTGGCCTTGCAGCCCTTGAGGGCGCCGGTGGCAGGGGTCAGGCTGATGTTCTTGCTGGCCCCCACGATCTGCGACTCGCACAATTGGCGTTCGCTGTCGCTGAGGGCAAATGGCAAGTTGGGAAACAGCACGACCTGCCCGGCTTCCAGTGCATCCATCACGCTGGCCTGTTGTGCAAGGCTGGCGGGTACGTTCCATGTATCGAGTGAACAACTGATGATCTCAGGCATGGTGCCTGTCTCCGGTGTAACAAATTATTTCATATGATAGTTCGCGGCTGTATCAAGCGTGAATTAAATATTACCGTTATCAAAATTTTAAGGCGGCGGTGGTTCGGTCGCAGACGTGTAATGGGCGATGATCTGGTCGATCTCCCCGCTCATCTTCATCCGCAGCAGGGTGCGTAAAATGCGTTGCACCGGCACCTTGGGGTCGTTGCGCACGTAACAGCCCAGGCGCTGCTCTTCCAGGAAGGCCACGCTGTGCAACTGTTGGCCAGGCGGTTGCTGCTGGTTGAACCAGTTCAGCGAAAACTGGCTGCTGATGGCGTACCGGTAACGACCGGCGCGAAGCTTTTCCAGTACCTGGTATTGGCTGCGGGCATCGTCGCGCAGCAGTTGGCCCTTGTCGAACTGCCCCTGCAACGTGGGGTAGCTGTAGCCCAACACGGCGCCGATGTTCTGCGGGGCCAGCGTAGCGGGGTCGACCGGGGTGGTGTTATCGGCCCTGGCCACCAGGTAGTCGCGCTGGGTGATCAACGGCAGGCTCCAGATGTAATCGCCCGAAAGCCCCGGCAGCCAGGACTGCGCCGCATAGCAGCGCACATCCACGTCACCGCGCTCCATGGCGGCCTGCAAGCGCAGGCGGGCGATGACGTGGAATTCGACGGGCGAGCCGACCTGGCGCGCCAGGCTCTGGATCATGTCATAGAGAATGCCCTGGGTGGGCTGGTTGTCCTCGATGTGCACCAGCGGCATGGTCCAACTGTCGGCGATGGAAAACCGCAGAGGTGCTTCGGCGCCCAGGCCAAGGCCGGGTAACAGGGCTACAGCAGCGCTCAACACTAGGCGCATCGGGCTCTCCGTGCCGGCAAAAGTTTTACAAGGTGCAAGCTTAGCCATAATAGACGCGGGCATCGGATGCAATTTTGCCCCTGCTCCGCTACGATTAGCGGTCTTCCGCTATCTAGTTGCGACGGTTTTCGATGAGTTATCAGGTTCTTGCACGTAAATGGCGCCCCCGCTCGTTCCGCGAAATGGTTGGCCAGACCCATGTGCTCAAGGCTCTGATCAATGCCCTGGACAATCAGCGCCTGCACCATGCCTACCTTTTTACCGGTACCCGGGGGGTGGGCAAGACTACTATCGCGCGCATCATCGCCAAGTGCGTGAACTGCGAAACCGGCATTACCTCCACGCCGTGCGGCGAGTGTTCGGTGTGCCGCGAGATCGACGAGGGCCGTTTTGTCGACCTGATCGAGATCGACGCCGCAAGCCGCACCAAGGTCGAGGACACCCGCGAGCTGCTCGACAACGTGCAGTACGCGCCAAGCCGTGGCCGCTTCAAGGTCTACCTGATCGACGAAGTGCACATGCTCTCGAGCCACTCGTTCAACGCCTTGCTCAAGACCCTGGAAGAGCCACCACCCTACGTCAAGTTCATCCTGGCGACCACTGATCCGCAAAAATTGCCGGCGACCATCCTGTCGCGTTGCTTGCAGTTTTCGCTGAAGAACATGACCCCCGAGCGGGTGGTCGAACACTTGAGCCATGTGCTGGGTGTGGAAAACGTACCGTTCGAAGACGATGCCCTGTGGCTGTTGGGCCGCGCCGCCGATGGCTCGATGCGTGACGCCATGAGCCTGACCGACCAGGCCATCGCCTTTGGCGAGGGCAAGGTGCTGGCGGCCGATGTGCGGGCGATGCTCGGCACCCTGGACCACGGCCAAGTGTATGGCGTGTTGCAGGCGTTGCTGGAAGGCGACGCCCGCGGCTTGCTCGAAGCCGTGCGGCACCTGGCCGAACAAGGCCCGGACTGGAGCGGCGTGCTGGCCGAGATGCTCAACGTATTACACCGCGTGGCAGTGGCCCAGGCCTTGCCGGAAGCGGTGGACAACGGCCAAGGCGACCGTGATCGCGTGCTGGCGGTAGCCCAGGCGCTGCCGGCCGAAGACGTGCAGTTTTATTACCAGATGGGCCTGATCGGCCGTCGCGACCTGCCCTTGGCACCCGACCCGCGTAGCGGATTCGAGATGGTGCTGTTGCGCATGCTGGCGTTCCGCCCTGCGGACACCGGCGAGGCGCCGAGGCAAACTCTAAAGCCCTCGGGGATCAGCCAGGCCACAGCTGACTCCGCCCACACCGTGGCTGGCCCTGCCCAGGCAGTGCCGGTAATCGCCGCACCTGCACCTGCGCCGGTTGTGGCACCTGCACCCGTGATGGCTGAACCTGCCCCGGCTGCCGTTCCCGCGCCTGCGCCAGTGGCCGAGGTGGTCGACTTGCCGTGGAACGAACCTACGCCTGCGCCGGCCATCGAGCTCGTCGTGCCTGAGCAGGCGCCTGAGCCTGAGCCTGAGCCCGACGCCCAGCCCATGCCGGTGGAAGAGCCGGTGCTGGAAACCGTGGCCGAGCAGCCGGCGCTCACGCCGATGCCGACCCCGGTGCCAGATAGCGTGGTGCTGGATGCGCCGCAGCCTGAAGAGGCCGCGCCGAGCGAGTACAGCCCGGCGGGCATGGATCGTGATGACGAGCCGCCGTTGGACGAGGACTATTACGAACCGGATTTGGACACCGGCGCCTACAGCTACCTGGACGAACTGGCCAGCGAAAGCGTGCCCGAGCCGGTGGCGCAGCCTGAGCCCGAACCCGCTTCGCAGCCGGCCACCGGTCTTGCCCTGCAGTGGCTGGAGTTGTTCCCCAAGCTGCCGATCTCCGGCATGACGGGCAGCATCGCCGCCAACTGCAGCCTGATCGCGGTGGATGGCGACCATTGGCTGTTGCACCTGGACCCAGGTCACAGCGCACTGTTCAATGCCACCCAGCAACGCCGGCTGAACGATGCGCTTAACCAATACCACGGGCGTAACCTGAGCCTGACCATCGAGCTGATCCGCCCAGAGCAGGAAACCCCTGCCCAGGCCGCAGGGCGCCGGCGCGTGCAACGCCAGAGCGAGGCCGAGGCGTCGATTCATGCCGATCCGTTCATCCAGCAAATGATGCAACAATTTGGCGCAATCATTCGCGACGATACAATTGAACCTGTCGACGCTTTGGTCAGCCAAAGCACGTAACCTGATAACTGAAGCAACGGGGGCCACCGGGCCCGCGTCGCTACCCGTCCAATCAACCGTTGAGGTGATCCCCATGATGAAAGGTGGCATGGCCGGCCTGATGAAGCAGGCGCAGCAGATGCAAGAGAAAATGGCCAAGGCCCAGGAAGAACTGGCCAATGCCGAAGTCACCGGCCAATCCGGCGGTGGCTTGGTCACGCTGGTGATGACCGGCCGTCACGACGTCAAGCGCGTGACCCTGGACGAAAGCCTGATGCAGGAAGACAAAGACGTGCTGGAAGACCTGATCGCCGCCGCGGTCAACGACGCCGTGCGCAAGATCGAAGCCAACAGCCAGGAAAAAATGGGCAGCATGACCGCCGGCATGCAACTGCCGCCGGGCATGAAGATGCCGTTCTAAGCTGAACGTGCACGATTGAGAAATGCCAGGCCTTGTGCCTGGCATTTTTTTTGGTTGCTCAACCATCAGCCTCATTCTTGTGGAGGCGGCGGTCCGGCGCCCCGGTTCATCCGCGAACCCACGGTCCCACCTGAACGCCCCAGCCCAACTGCTGTCAGCTCTACATAACCCACTGCCCAGGAGCCCCGAGCATGTCCCAGGATCTGACCCTCAACCAGCGCATCGTGCTGGTATCGCGCCCCACTGGCGCGCCCAGCCCTGAAAACTTTCGCCTGGAGCGCGTCGCGCTGCCAGACTTGGAAGAAGGGCAGGTATTGCTGCGCACCCTGTACCTGTCCCTGGACCCCTACATGCGCGGGCGCATGAGTGACGCGCCGTCTTACGCTGCGCCCGTGGAAATCGATGCCGTCATGACCGGCGGCGCCGTCAGCGTCGTCCAGCAAAGCCGCCATCCCAAGTTCCAACAGGGCGACCTGGTAGTGGGCTCCACGGGCTGGCAAAGCCATAGCATCAGCGATGGCGCAGGCCTGATGCCGCTGCCGGCCGGCATTCCCAGCCCGTCGCTGGCGTTGGGTGTGCTGGGCATGCCGGGTATGACCGCCTACATGGGCCTGACCCACATCGGTCAGCCCAAGGCCGGTGAAACCCTGGTGGTGGCCGCAGCCTCCGGTGCCGTGGGCTCGGTAGTGGGGCAGGTGGCCAAGTTGCAGGGCTTGCGCGTGGTAGGCGTGGCCGGTGGCGCCGACAAGTGCCGCTATGTGGTCGACGAGCTGGGTTTCGATGCCTGCATCGACCACAAGGCAGACGACTTTGCCCAGCAGTTGGCCCAGGCCTGCCCCCAAGGTATCGATGTGTATTTCGAGAACGTCGGAGGCAAGGTGTTCGACGCCGTATTGCCCTTGCTCAACCCCAAGGCGAGGATCCCGGTGTGCGGGTTGATCGCCCAGTACAATGCCACGGCGTTGCCCGAAGGCCCCGACCGCTTTTCGCTGCTGCCGCGCACCTTGCTTACCAAGCGCATCCGCATGCAGGGCTTTATCGTGTTCGACGACTACGGCGACCGCCATGCCGAGTTCTTCGCGGCCATGGTGCCGTGGGTGCGTGACGGCAAGATCAAGTTCCGCGAGGACGTGGTCGAGGGCTTGGAAAATGCTCCTGAAGCCTTTATCGGCCTGCTGGAGGGTCGCAACTTCGGCAAGCTGGTGGTCAAGGTCGCCGACGCGTGAATTGACGTCAAACCGGGGCGCGGGTATAAACCGCGTCTCGTTGTCATGTCAGGCTTTTTACCATGAGCTTCAGCCCTCTGATTCGCCAACTGATTGATAGCCTGCGCATCTTGCCTGGCGTCGGTCAGAAAACCGCCCAGCGCATGGCCCTGCAATTGCTGGAGCGTGACCGCAGCGGCGGTTCGCGCCTGGCCTTGGCCCTGAGCCAGGCCATGGACGGCGTGGGCCATTGCCGCCTGTGCCGCACCCTGACCGAAGAAGAACTATGCCCGCAATGCGCCGACCATCGCCGCGACGACACCCTGCTGTGCGTGGTGGAGGGGCCGATGGACGTGTATGCGGTCGAGCAAACCGGCTACCGTGGTCGCTACTTCGTGCTCAAGGGGCACCTGTCGCCACTCGATGGGCTAGGCCCCGAGGCGATCGGCATCCCGCAGTTGATGACGCGTATCGACGAGCAGGGCAGTTTTACCGAAGTGATCCTGGCCACCAACCCTACCGTGGAAGGCGAAGCCACCGCCCACTACATCGCCCAATTGCTGCAGGCCAAGGGCCTGGTGGCCTCGCGCATCGCCCATGGCGTGCCGTTGGGTGGCGAGCTTGAATTGGTGGACGGCGGCACCTTGGCCCATTCGTTTGCCGGGCGTAGGCCGATCACTTTGTAGCGGTCGACCGCAGGTTTTGCGTAGGCAATAAAAAACCCCGTCACCAGGACGGGGTTTTTTTATTGCCGGTCAGCTTTAAGCCTGAACCACCGGAATGTTCGCGTTGGCAGCAGCCTCGCGGAATTCGGCGATCTGGTCGAAGCTCAGGTAGCGGTAAACGTCGGCCGCCATGCTGTCGATGCTGGCAGCGTATTCCATGTACTCTTCCACGGTTGGCAGCTTGCCCAGGATCGAGGCAACGGCGGCCAATTCGGCGGAGGCCAGGAACACGTTGGCGCCATCGCCCAAGCGGTTCGGGAAGTTACGGGTCGAAGTCGACACGACCGTCGAGTTCGGCTCTACCCGTGCCTGGTTACCCATGCACAGCGAGCAGCCCGGCATTTCCATGCGCGCGCCAGCCTTGCCGTAGATGCCGTAGTAGCCTTCCTCGGTCAGTTGGTGGGCGTCCATCTTGGTCGGCGGCGACAGCCACAAACGGGTTGGCAGCTGGCCTTTGACCTTGTCCAGCAGTTTACCGGCAGCGCGGAAGTGACCGATGTTGGTCATGCACGAACCGATGAACACTTCGTCGATCTTCTGGCCTTGAACGCTGGACAGCAGGCGAGCGTCGTCCGGGTCGTTAGGGGCGCAGAGCACTGGCTCCTTGATGTCGGCCAGGTCGATCTCGATCACTTCGGCGTATTCGGCGTCGGCGTCGGCGCTGAGCAGGTCCGGCTTGGCCAGCCACGCTTCCATGGCCTGTGCACGACGTTCCATGGTACGCGCATCGCCGTAGCCTTCGCTGATCATCCAGCGCAGCAGGGTGATGTTCGACGTCAGGTACTCGGCGATGGCTTTTTCCGGCAGCTTGATGGTGCAACCAGCAGCGGAACGCTCGGCGGAGGCGTCGGACAGTTCGAACGCTTGCTCGACGGTCAGGTCGTCCAGGCCTTCGATTTCCAGGATACGACCCGAGAAGGCGTTGATCTTGCCTTTCTTCTCGACGGTCAGCAGGCCGTTCTTGATGCCGTAGTAAGGGATGGCGTGTACCAGGTCACGCAGGGTGATGCCTGGGTTGAGCTTGCCCTTGAAGCGCACCAGTACCGACTCCGGCATGTCCAGTGGCATCACGCCAGTGGCAGCGGCGAAGGCCACCAGGCCGGAACCGGCCGGGAAGGAGATGCCGATCGGGAAGCGGGTGTGCGAGTCACCACCGGTGCCGACAGTGTCCGGCAGCAGCATGCGGTTCAGCCAGCTGTGGATGATGCCGTCGCCTGGGCGCAGCGACACGCCACCACGGGTGCGGATGAAATCCGGCAGGGTGTGGTGGGTGGTCACGTCGATCGGCTTCGGATAGGCCGCGGTGTGGCAGAACGACTGCATCACCAGGTCAGCGGAGAAGCCCAGGCATGCCAGGTCTTTCAGTTCGTCGCGGGTCATGGGGCCGGTGGTGTCTTGCGAACCCACGGTGGTCATTTTTGGTTCGCAGTAGGTGCCAGGGCGCACGCCCTTGTCTACTGGCAGGCCGCAGGCCTTGCCGACCATCTTCTGTGCCAGGGTGTAGCCCTTGCCAGTGTCGACCGGCGCTTCCGGCAGCTTGAACAGGTCGGTTGGGCCCAGGCCCAGCTCGGCGCGCGCTTTTTCGGTCAGGCCACGGCCAACGATCAGCGGGATACGGCCACCAGCGCGGACTTCGTCCAACAACACCGGGGTTTTCATTTCAAAGGTGGTGATGACTTCGTCGGTACCGTGCTTGCAGACTTTGCCAGCGTGCGGGTACAGGTCGATCACGTCGCCCATGTTGATGTTCGACACATCGAATTCGATCGGCAGGGCGCCGGCGTCTTCCATGGTGTTGTAGAAGATCGGGGCGATCTTGGTACCGAAGCAGAAACCACCGGCGCGCTTGTTCGGCACGTAGGGGATGTCGGTACCGAAGAACCACAGTACCGAGTTGGTCGCCGACTTACGCGACGAACCGGTACCCACCACGTCGCCAACGTAGGCGACCGGGAAGCCATCGCCGTACATCTGGGCGATTTGCTTCATTGGGCCGATCTGGCCTTGCACGTCAGGCACGATGCCGTCGCGAGCCATTTTCAGCATGGCCAGGGCGTGCAGCGGGATGTCCGGACGCGACCAGGCGTCTGGGGCCGGGGACAGGTCGTCGGTGTTGGTTTCGCCGGTGACCTTGAACACACGCAGGCTGATCTTGTCGGCCAGGGTAGGGCGCTTCTTGAACCACTCGCCATCGGCCCAGGACTGCAATACGCCTTGGGCGTGCTGGTTGCCGTTCTTGGCTTTTTCGGCGACGTCGTGGAAGGCGTCGAACATCAGCAGGGTGTGCTTGAGTTGCTCGGCGGCAACCGCGGCAAGCTCCGCGCTGTCCAGCAGCTCGATCATGGTGGCGATGTTGTAGCCGCCCTGCATGGTGCCCAGCAGCTCGACGGCACGCTTCTTGTCGATCAGGGGGGAAGTGGCTTCGCCTTTGGCGATGGCCGACAGGAAACCGGCTTTCACGTAGGCCGCTTCGTCCACGCCTGGTGGTATGCGGTTGGTGATCAGGTCGACAAGGACGGCTTCTTCGCCAGCGGGGGGATTCTTCAACAGCTCGACCAAGCCAGCTGTTTGTTCGGCGTTAAGCGGCTGGGGCACGATACCCAGGGCGGCACGCTCTTCGATGTGTTTGCGGTAGGCTTCAAGCACAGTTATTACCCTCATCAGTGGTCCCTGTCCGGGACGCTCATCCAGTAAACTCCCGCTCCCATGCGCTGCGCGGCTTTTTGAGCCGTCTAGCCAGGGTTTCGGAAATTCCTTACAGAAGCTGCTTTCAAAGTTTTACGCCTCCAGAACGGGGAGCTGATGAGGGCTGGCGCCAGGTATTTTTGCCTGAAAATACCTGCGCCAACGCCGTTCTTTCGGATAACTGTGCTCGTGACGCTTTGAAAACAGCTTCTAACGGACATTGGTGCCTAAAAAGGCAGCGTGATTCTACGGTAAAAAAACAAGAAAGGTAAGTTAAGCCCTACTCATTCTGGGGTGACCCTCGTTAGACAAAGGGCTAACATGGCCCCTTGTTTGCCCTTGCAGTGCGTTGAGTAGCCATGTCCAACCAGTCGATCAAAACCCCTTGCGTTGGCCTGTGCTCCACGGTTTACGGGGATCTTGTGTGCCGCGGTTGCAAGCGCTTCCACCACGAGGTGATCAATTGGAACGGCTACGACGAAGACGCAAAAACTGCCGTTTGGTTGCGCCTTGAACAGTTGCTGGTTCAGGTGATGGTGGCCAAGCTTGAAATCTTCGACCCTGGCAAACTGCGCCAGCAGCTGGAACAACGCAAGATTCGCTTCGTGCCGCACCAGTCCGAGTATTGCTGGGCCTATCAGCTGATCGCCCGCGGCGCCCGGGTGATCAACAACCTGGAGGCCTACGGCATGGTACTCCTGCCGGAGTTCAGGGATTGGGAATTGCCCGAATTGCGCGATGCCATTGATCGGGAATTCTTCATCTTGTCAGAGGCGCATTACGAGCGGTATATCGCGCCTTCGTTCCTCAAGACCGCCTTGGACCTTCCCGTAGGCGCGGAGTCGTCCGCCAAGGACACGCCGCGCTAGGCGGGCGATATTACGTCGACCATTTCGCGGATAAATCCGCTCCTGCAGGGTTATCAGGCAAACCGCGGCGTGGTGGCTAACGGGCAAGCTCCGTCAAATGCGCGACGATCTCGTCCGTCTTGAGCACCAGCACATCCCCCTCCAACTTATCCAGCACCACCTCCGCCGTGTTGCCGATCAGTGCTCCGGAAACCCCGGTGCGCGCCACCGTGCCGATCACCGTCACTCACGGCGTTGAGCTTTTGCGCCGTGAACGGGATCAGCACATCCGCCGGCCCCTCGGCAATGTGCAGCCGGTCGTCGCTGATGTCGTACTCGGTCTGGAACGCCAGGCACTGCTCGCGGTAGCGCGCCTCGATGGTTTCCTTGAGCTGGAACACCGGGTCTTTGGCCGACAGCATGGGCGAGGGGTGCGCGGCAATCACGTGCAGTTGGCCCTTGGCCAGGTTGGCGATTTGATAGCCATGATCGACGATGGTCGCGTGCAGGTGGCGGTGTTCGCCGTCACTATTGCCCACGTCCACCGCCGCCAGCACCACGCCGTGGGTCCAGGGGCGCTCGCTTTTCACCATCAGCACCGCGCAGGGGCATTGGCGCAACAGCTTCCAGTCATCGGGGGTCAGCAAGAGCCTTTTCAGGGCGCTGTCGGCAACGTGCTGCTTGATCACCAGCTCGCAGCCTTCGGCCTGCTGCACACCGATAATGGTTTCATGCAGGCTTTCGTGCCAGGCCTGCTCGGCCGACGCGCTGAAGCCGTCGTCATGCAGTTGGCTTTTCAGCAAGCTGAGCAGGGCGCTGTGGTCTTGCTGCTGGTCGCACAGCAGCAGGTGCAAGTGCGCTTGGGTGACGCCGGCGATCAGCTTGGCGCGGGTCAGGGCCTGGCTGTGCGCATGGCCTGGGTCCAGTACCACGAGTATGCTGCGGATGGCTTGCATGGTGTGGCGCTCCTTGGTCGGTTTCACTCAGATCAAGCATAGCGGCTGGCAGTGCGCCGTGACGTCAGTATAATCGCCCGTTTTTGCCCCCCTTCAGGAGTTGAGCATGTTGTCCGAAATCCATGAGTTCCTCGGTTGCAGGACGCCGCAGACGTGGGTGCAAGCGGCGCTTGCCGACCAGGAAACCATGCTCATCGACCACAAGAACTGCGAGTTCAAGGCCGCCAGCACCGCCCTCAGCCTGATCGCCAAGTACTGCACCCACGTTGACCTGATCAACATGATGTCGCGCCTGGCCCGCGAAGAACTGGTGCACCACGAGCAAGTCATGCGCTTGATGAAGCGCCGCAAGATCGAACTGCGCCCGCTGTCGGCCGGGCGCTACGCGTCGGGCCTGCGCAAGGTGGTACGGACCCACGAGCCGGTCAAGCTGGTCGACACGCTGGTGGTCGGTGCCTTCATCGAAGCCCGTAGCTGCGAGCGTTTCGAGGCGCTGGTGCCGCACCTGGACGAAGAGCTGGGCAAGTTCTACACCGGCTTGCTGATGAGCGAGGCGCGGCACTATCAGGGCTACCTGAAGCTGGCCTACCAGTACGGTGATGCAGCCGACATCGCCAAGGTGATCGAAAAGGTGCGCGCCGCCGAAGCCGAGTTGATCGACAGCCCGGACAGCGAGTTCCGCTTCCATAGCGGTGTACCTTCCTTCTAAACACCCCGACTTGAAAAAAATCTGACGGCTGCCCTAAACCTTGGCGGCCTTTTGTCGTCCTAATAATGAGCTACCTAACTATTCGTTTGACATTCGCTGCCTAAGCAGTAACATTATGTTACCTCACTGCCTAGGCAGCTATCTCGAATGAAGCACTTCACCCCGGAAAACTTTCAAAGCTGCACCATCGGCATCCTGCTGGGGCGCGCGAGTTCCCTCAAGGACCGCATCCTGGACACCCATCTGGTGCCGTTCGCGGTGACGTCGGCGCAGTTCAAGGTGTTGATCATCATCCAGCAGTTTGGCGTGGATACGCCTGCCGAGCTGTGCCGCCACTTGTCGCTGGACAGCGGTTCGATGACCAGGATGCTTGATCGCCTTGAGCAAAAAGAGCTGATCGTACGCCGGCGCAGCGAAGGGGATCGGCGGCAGGTGCGGCTGGAATTGACCGAAGATGGCCAGCGCTTGGCCGATCAGTTGCCGCATATCGGCGCCGAGGCGATGAATGAGTTGGTCGGTGTGCTGGACAGCACCGAGTTGGCGGATCTGGAACGAATTTTAACCAAAGTGTTGCTGGCCGCCGGGGACTCCCTGACGCGCCTGCGGGTAGGTGAAAAGAATGAGCAGTAAGTCTTGGCGTAATCGCTTCAGCCTGGTGTTTCTGGCCATGTCCATGGCCGGCTGTGCCAGCTACCACGGCCTGCACACCGATGGCGCTGCCCTGGAGGCCAAGAGCCTGGCGGCCGGCGAGTCGCTCAGTGGCGTGAAATTGTCCCCGGCCGCCTGGCCCAAAGCCGATTGGTGGACCAGCCTGGGCGACCCGCAACTCAACGGCCTGATCCAGGAAGCCCTGCGCGACAGCCCGGACATGCAGATCGCCGCCGCGCGGTCGCACCAGGCAACCGCCGCCGCCTATGCCGCCGACGCCGAGCGCATGCCTACCCTGGATGCCCAGGGCAGCGTCAGCCGTTCGCGCCTGGCCCGTGACCAGGACCCGCTGGGCCAAGGCGACGCCTACGCCACCGTGCGCACCCTGGATGTGGCCTTCAATTACAACTTCGACCTGTGGGGCGGCCAGCGTGCCAACTGGGAGGCCGCGTTGGGCCAGGCCCGTGCCGCCGAGATCGACCGCCAGGCCGCTGCGCTCACCCTGGCCGCCGATGTCGCCCGCGCCTACAGCAATCTGGGCCAGGCGCACATCGAACTGGACCTGGCCAAGGACGACCTCAAGCGCACGCACCAGATGCTCGACCTGGGCCAGCGTCGCCTGAAAGCCGGCATCGACAGCGACTACCAATACCAGCAGACCGAAAGCCTGGCCGACAGCTCGGAAGAGCAGGCCATCAATGCCGAGAAACAAGTCAACAGCGCGAAAATCGCCTTGGCCGTGTTGCTGGGCAAGGGCCCGGACCGTGGCCAGGAAATCGCCCGCCCCAACGTGCTGCAACCCAGCGCCGTGGCCCTGCCGTCCAGCCTGCCCGCCGAATTGCTGGGCCGTCGCCCAGACCTGATTGCCGCACGTTGGCGGGTGGAGGCGGCGAGCAAGGACATCGTCGCCAGCAAGACGCGCTTTTATCCCAACCTGAACTTGAGCGCCTCCGCCGGTGCCGAATCCTTGCTGGGTGATGCGATGTTCGGCTCTGCCAGCCGCTTCTTCAGCGTGGCGCCGACCATTTCCTTGCCGATTTTCGACGGTGGCCGCCTGCGCGCCAACCTCGACGCCCGCGACGCCGACTATGACCTGGCCGTGGCGCAGTACAACAAAAGCCTGGTCAAGGCATTGGGCGACGTGGCTGACACCGTCGACCAGTTGCACGCCATTGGCCGGCAAATCGTCGCCAAGAAACGCGCCGCCGATGTCGCCCAGCAATCCTACGACACCGTGGCGCAGCGGTTTGGCTCAGGCATCGGCAACTACGTCGATGTGCTGACGGTTGAACAGCAATTGCTGCAGGCACAGCGCCAGGTCGCCAGCCTGAATGCCGAACAGATCGACTTGTCGATCCAATTGATGCAGGCGCTGGGTGGCGGTTATCAGGGCGAAAGCGTCGCCCTGGCAGCACCGGCCCCCGCACACGCAACACAGACTGAATAATTCAAGGTAACTGCCATGGCCACTGCCACCCAAAACACTGCTCCAGACCAAGCCCAGGGCTCGGGCGACAACGGCAACCCGCGCAAGCGCAAAGTCATGCTGTTCCTGCTGCTGATCCTCGTCATTCTCGGCGGTGTCGGCGTGTGGGGCTGGTACGAAATGTACGGCCGTTGGAACGAAAGCACCGATGACGCCTACGTGAATGGCAACGTGGTGGAAATCACCCCGCTGATCACCGGCACCGTCACCAGCATTGGCGCCGACGACGGCGACCTGGTGCACGAAGGCCAGGTGCTGCTGGAGTTCGACCCGGCTGATGCCCAGGTCAACCTGCAAAGCGCCGAGGCCAACCTGGCCAAGGCCGTGCGCCAGGTGCGCGGGCTGTACAGCAACGCCGACGCCGCCAAGGCCCAGGTGGCCGCGCGCCAATCCGACGTGCAAAAGGCCCAGGACAACTTCAACCGTCGTCGCAACCTGGCGGCCGGTGGGGCAATTTCCCAGGAAGAGCTGTCCCACGCCCGTGACGACCTGAGCTCGGCGCAAAGCGCCCTGAACAACGCCCAGCAGCAGCTCAAGAGCAGCAGTGCGTTGGTCGATGACACCCAGGTTTCCTCGCACCCCGACGTAATGGCCGCCGCTGCCAACCTGCGCCAGGCTTACCTGGCCAATGCCCGCACCACGCTGATCGCGCCGGTGACCGGCTACGTGGCCAAGCGCACCGTGCAATTGGGCCAGCGTATCCAGCCGGGCACCGCGACCATGGCGGTGATCCCGCTGGATCAGGTATGGATCGACGCCAACTTCAAGGAGACCCAACTGCGTCACGTGCGCATCGGCCAGCCGGTGGACATCACCGTCGACCTGTACGGTGGCGACGTGAAGTACAGCGGCACCATCGACAGCCTGGGTGCCGGTACCGGCAGCGCCTTCGCCCTGCTGCCGGCACAGAACGCCACTGGCAACTGGATCAAGATCGTGCAGCGGGTGCCAGTGCGCATCCATGTGAATGCCGACGAGTTGGCCAAGCACCCGCTGCGCATCGGCCTGTCGACCGTGGTGGACGTGGACCTGCATGACCAGAGCGGCCCGGTGCTGGCGCAACAGCCGCCGCAAAAAGCCTCGTTCAGCACGCAGATCTACGACCGTCAGTTGGGTGAGGCCGATCAGATGATCGCCCGCCTGATCCACGACAACAGCGCAGGCGTAGGCAAGACTGCCCAGCGCTGATTCGCCAATCCACTGACCCTGGCCACGGCCGGCCGGGGTCGGGGCTACGTTTTACAAGGGATTCGCGATGTCCGAAGCATCCTTCAAGCCGCCCAGCCTGCTGCTGACCACCATCGGCCTGTCGCTGGCAACCTTCATGCAAGTGCTCGACACCACTATTGCCAACGTGGCGCTGCCGACGATTTCCGGCAACCTGGGGGTCAGTTCCGAGCAAGGCACCTGGGTGATCACCTCGTTCGCCGTCAGCAACGCCATTGCCTTGCCGCTGACCGGCTGGCTGAGCCGGCGTTTCGGTGAGGTGAAGCTGTTTTTGTGGGCCACCATCCTGTTCGTGCTGGCGTCCTTCCTGTGCGGCATATCGACCTCGATGCCAGAGCTGGTGGGCTTTCGCGTGTTGCAAGGCATGGTGGCCGGCCCGCTGTACCCCATGACCCAAACCTTGTTGATTGCGGTGTACCCCCCGGCGAAACGGGGGATGGCATTGGCGTTGCTGGCGATGGTCACGGTGGTGGCGCCCATTGCCGGGCCCATTCTGGGTGGCTGGATCACCGACAGTTACAGTTGGCCGTGGATCTTTTTCATCAACGTGCCGATTGGTATCTTCGCCTGCCTGGTGGTGCGCTCGCAGATGGCTGAGCGCCCCGTGGTCACCAGCCGACAGCCCATGGACTACATCGGCCTGATCACGCTAATCATCGGCGTAGGGGCCCTGCAGATCGTGCTCGACAAGGGCAATGACCTGGATTGGTTCGAGTCCAATTTCATCGTCATTGGCTCGGTAATCTCGGCCGTTGCGCTGGCGGCGTTCATCATTTGGGAAATGACCGACGAGCACCCGGTGGTTAACCTGCGGCTGTTTGCCTACCGTAACTTTCGGATCGGCACCATTGTGCTGGTGTTGGGCTATGCCGGCTTTTTCGGCATCAACCTGATCCTGCCTCAGTGGCTGCAGACACAGTTGGGCTACACCGCCACTTGGGCGGGGCTGGCCACGGCACCGCTGGGCATCCTGCCGGTGTTGATGTCGCCGTTCGTGGGCCGGTACGCAAACAAGTTCGACCTGCGCATCCTGGCAGGGCTGGCGTTCCTGGCCATTGGCGCGAGTTGCTTCATGCGTGCCGGGTTTACCACCCAGGTGGACTTTTCCCACATCGCGCTGGTGCAATTGTTCATGGGGGTTGGCGTGGCGCTGTTCTTCATGCCGACATTGAGCATTTTGCTGTCGGACCTGCCGCCCTCGCAAATCGCCGACGGCTCGGGCCTGGCGACCTTCTTGCGCACCTTGGGCGGCAGCTTCGCGGCATCGCTCACCACCTGGATCTGGATCCGCAAGGCCAACGAGCACCATGCCTACCTGACGGAAAGCATCACCACGTACGACCCTGCTTCGCGGCACATGATCGAGCAGTTGGGTGGGGCCGGTGGGGCGACCTACAGCCAGTTGGAGCAGATGGTCAACTCCCAGGCCTACATGCTATCGACCATCGACTACTTCAGCCTGATGGGCTTCATGTTCTTGTCGTTGGTGGTGATCGTGTGGTTTGCCAAGCCACCGTTCGCAGCCAAGGCGGGGCCTGCGGCGTCGGGGCATTGAGTTGAGCGTGTGAGGCTGTATTGGCCGCAGCCATGGGCTGCGGCCAATACAGGCAGGCTGGCATCAAGGTGCTGGCAGCCCCGGCGGCACGAAATCGAATGCGCCCAGGGCAAACCCTTGCTCGTCCACCTGCAACGCCCACCCTTGCTTGTCCCAATCACCCAGCACGATCCTTCGCGCCGCGCTGTCACCCACTTGCAGCTTGTGAATGGCCGGGCGATGGGTGTGGCCGTGCACCAAGGTGGTCACGCCATGCTGCTGCATGATGCGCGGCACCTCCTCGGGGGTCACGTCGACGATGTCGTTGGCTTTCATGCGGGTTTGCGCGCGGCTTTCGCTGCGCAATTTGCGTGCGAGCTTTTGCCGGGTACCCAAGGGCAGGTGGCGCAGTATCCACAGGCTGAGCGGGTTGCGCAGGTACTTGCGCAGCTTCATGTAGGCTTCGTCGCGGGTGCACAGGCTGTCGCCGTGCATCAGTAGCACCGGTTCGCCATTGAGTTCGACCACGCTTGGGTCAGGCAGCAAGGTCGCGCCTGCAGCTTTGCAGAATGCCCGGCCAATCAGGAAGTCCCGATTACCGTGCATCAGAAAAATCTGGGTGCCGGTGTCGCTCAATTCGCGCAACGCCTGGCAGATGGAGTGCTGGTAGGGCGTCATGGCGTCGTCGCCAATCCACGCTTCAAAGAAGTCGCCCAGTATGTAAAGAGCGCTCGCCGAGCGCGCGCGCCCGGCGAGTAACTCCAGAAACGCCCGGGTAATGTCCGGGCGTTCTTCCTGCAGGTGCAGATCGGAGATCAGCAGTATCACTCAATGATCTCGGCTTTCTCGATGATCACGTCGTCGGCTGGCACGTCTTGGTGGCCGGCCTTGGAGGTGGTGGAAACGCCCTTGATCTTGTCGACCACGTCGTTGCCTTCGATCACTTCAGCAAACACCGCGTAGCCCCAGCCCTGGGTGGTCTTGGCGGTGTGGTTGAGGAAGGTGTTGTCGGCAACGTTGATGAAAAACTGCGCCGAAGCTGAATGCGGCTCCATGGTGCGGGCCATGGCCACGGTGTACTTGGTGTTGGAGAGGCCGTTGTCAGCTTCGTTCTGGATGCTTGGGCGCTTGTCTTTCTTTTCTTTCATGCCTGGCTCGAAACCGCCGCCCTGGACCATGAAGTTGCTGATCACACGGTGGAACACGGTGTTCTCGTAGTGGCCGGCGTTGACGTATTCGATGAAGTTAGCCACGGTTTTCGGGGCTTTTTCAGCGTTCAGTTGCAGGACGATGTCGCCGAAGTTGGTAGTCAGTTTTACTTTGGACATTTTAGAGTCGCTCTTTTTTAGAGAATTCGGTGGGTCGATATAACCCTGACGCGCAGTTTACAGGTGACGATACGCATTTCACGGCTGTTTTTTTGTCAGCGGCCAGCAAAACCCGGCAGACTGGCCTGTCAGCGCCTTGAGCGCATGGGCTATGATAAGCGCTTTGATTTAGTCGGCCTACCCTGGCCATTGGTACGTTTTCAAGGATCTTATGAGCAAGCCCACTGCCGACACCGCTCCGAACGCCGCCGCCAACAGCAAAGGCGCTCCCGTTGTTCCGACCAACTTCCTGCGGCCGATCCTGCAGGCCGACCTGGATTCGGGCAAGCACAGCAGCATCGTCACCCGGTTTCCACCAGAGCCCAACGGCTACCTGCACATCGGTCACGCCAAGTCGATCTGCGTGAACTTTGGCCTGGCCAAGGAACTGGGCGGTGTCTGCCATCTGCGCTTCGATGACACCAACCCGGCCAAGGAAGACCAGGAATACATCGATGCGATCGAAAGCGACGTCAAGTGGCTGGGCTTCGAGTGGGCCGGCGAGGTGCGCTACGCCTCGCAATATTTCGACCAGTTGCACGCCTGGGCCGTGGACCTGATCAAGGCCGGCAAGGCCTACGTGTGCGACCTGACCCCGGAACAGGCCCGTGAATACCGCGGCAACCTCACCGAGCCTGGCAAGAACAGCCCGTTTCGCGAGCGCTCGGTAGACGAGAGCCTGGACCTGTTCGCCCGCATGAAGGCCGGCGAGTTCAAGGACGGCGAGCGCGTGCTGCGCGCCAAGATCGACATGGCTTCGCCGAACATGAACCTGCGCGACCCGATCCTGTACCGCATCCGCCACGCCCATCACCACCAGACCGGCGACACCTGGTGCATCTACCCCAACTATGACTTCACCCACGGCCAGTCGGACGCGATCGAAGGCATCACCCACTCCATCTGCACCCTGGAGTTCGAAGGCCATCGCCCGCTGTACGAGTGGTTCCTGGACAACCTGCCGGTGCCGAGCAAGCCGCGCCAGTACGAGTTCAGCCGCCTGAACCTGAGCTACACCGTGACCAGCAAGCGCAAGCTCAAGCAACTGGTGGACGAGAAGCACGTGCACGGCTGGGACGACCCGCGCATGTCCACCCTGCAGGGCTTCCGCCGCCGCGGCTACACCGCCGCGTCCATCCGCAACTTCTGCGAGATGATCGGCACCAACCGTTCCGACGGCGTGGTCGACATGGCCATGCTGGAGTTCAGCATCCGTGATGATCTGGACCGCAACGCCCCGCGCGCCATGTGCGTGCTGCGCCCGTTGAAGGTCACCATCACCAACTACCCGGAAAATCAGGTCGAAAACCTGGAACTGCCACGCCACCCCAAGGAAGACATGGGCGTGCGTGCGCTGCCGTTCGCCCGCGAGATCTACATCGACCGCGACGACTTCATGGAAGAGCCGCCAAAAGGCTACAAGCGCCTGGAGCCGGCCGGTGAAGTGCGCCTGCGCGGCAGCTACGTGATCCGCGCCGACGAGGCCATCAAGGACGCCGATGGCAACATCGTCGAACTGCTGTGCTCGTATGACCCCGACACCCTGGGCAAGAACCCCGAGGGCCGCAAGGTCAAGGGCGTGATCCACTGGGTGCCGGCCGCCGCCAGCGTGGAATGCGAAGTGCGCTTGTATGACCGCCTGTTCCGCTCCGCCAGCCCGGAAAAAGCCGAAGAAGGCGCGACCTTCCTGGACAACATCAACCCCGATTCCCTGCAAGTACTCACAGGTTGTCGCGCCGAGCCGTCGTTGGGCCAGGCGCAACCGGAAGACCGTTTCCAGTTCGAACGTGAAGGCTACTTCTGTGCCGACATCAAGGACTCCAAACCCGGTCACCCGGTATTCAACCGTACCGTGACCCTGCGTGATTCGTGGGGCCAGAGCTAAGGAATCGTCGTGCTGAATATTTACAACACGCTCACCAAGAGCAAAGAGGTCTTCAAACCGCTGGATGGCAACAAGGTCAAGATGTACGTGTGCGGCATGACCGTGTACGACTTCTGCCACCTGGGCCACGGGCGCAGCATGGTCGCCTTCGACCTGGTGACTCGCTGGCTGCGCTATAGCGGCTATGACCTGACCTATGTGCGCAACATCACCGACATCGACGACAAGATCATCAACCGCGCGCGGGAAAACGGCGAAAGCTTCGACGCCTTGACCGCCCGCATGATCGAGGCGATGCACGAGGATGAGGCACGCCTGAACATCCTCAAGCCAGACCAGGAGCCGCGTGCCACTGATCATATCCCGGGCATGCTGGCCATGATCCAGACCTTGATCGACAAGGGCTACGCCTACGCGCCGGGCAATGGCGACGTGTATTACCGTGTCGGCAAGTTCGTCGGCTACGGCAAGCTGTCGCGCAAGAAGATCGAAGACCTGCGCATTGGCGCGCGTATCGAGGTGGACGAATCCAAGCAAGACCCCCTGGACTTCGTGCTGTGGAAAGGCGTGAAGCCGGGCGAGCCGAGCTGGCAGTCGCCGTGGGGCGCCGGCCGGCCAGGCTGGCACATCGAGTGCTCGGTGATGTCCACCTGCTGCCTGGGCGAGACCTTCGACATCCATGGCGGCGGCAACGACCTGGAGTTCCCGCACCACGAGAACGAGATCGCCCAGAGCGAGGCGGCCACCGGCAAGCCTTACGCCAACGCCTGGATGCACTGCGGCATGATCCGCATCAATGGCGAGAAGATGTCCAAGTCCTTGAACAACTTCTTCACCATTCGCGACGTGCTGGCCAAGTATCACCCGGAGGTGGTGCGCTACCTGCTGGTGGCCAGCCACTATCGCAGCTCCATCAACTACTCCGAAGACAGCCTGCGCGAGTCCAAGGGTGCCCTGGAGCGCTTCTACCATGCGCTCAGGGGCCTGCCTGCGGTGGCGCCGGCCGGTGGCGAAGACTATGTGCAGCGGTTTACCGCAGCCATGAACGACGACATCGGCACGCCAGAAGCTTGCGCCGTGCTGTTTGACCTGGTGCGCGAGATCAATCGCCTGCGTGAAAGCGATCCTGCGGCTGCCGCTGGTTTGGCTGCTCGTTTGCGCGAGTTGGCGGGCCTTTTGGGGGTGCTGCAACTGGATGCCGACGACTTCCTGCGTGCCGGTGCCGATGGTCGTATCGACGCGGCGCAGGTCGAGGCTTTGATCGAGGCGCGTCTGGCTGCGCGCACCCACAAGGACTGGGCCGAGTCGGATCGCATTCGCGACCAGTTGACGGCGATGGGCGTGGTGTTGGAAGACAGCAAGGGCACCACCACCTGGCGTTTGGCTGACTGATCAGCCAGCGATTACAGGCCGCCTTCGCGCAAGCGCTTGTACACGGTATTGCGGCTCACCCCGAGCCGCTTTGCCAATTGCGAGATATTGCCGTCGGTGGCTTGCAACAACTCGCCCATGTCCACGGCCAGGCCCTCCAGGAACTCCTGCGGCAAATCGCCGACCTCCAATTGGTCGCCATCACACAGCGCCAGGGCCACCTGGATCACGCTGTGCATCTGCCGCACGTTGCCCGGCCAAGGGTGGCGCAGCAGCAGGTCTTGCACCGCAGGGCTGAGCGGTTGCCCGCGCCCAATGGATGGATGCAGCGCTCTTGCAATACCCGCAGCAGGCGGGCCTGGGTAGGCAGCGGCATGTCGCCGATCTCGTCCAGAAACAGGATGCCCTTGTCGGCTTTGCGGATCAGCCCAGGGCTGCCTTTGTGATGGGTGCCAGTGAATGCGCCCTTTTCGTAGCCAAGGGCCCGGCGGCAGTGTTTGCCACGCAGAAATACGTGGACAGGCTCAAAGCCTACGCGCCACTGGAAGCGGCAGGCATGACCTTCTCTGAATCGGGCCCGGTGTCCTCACAAGGCAGTGAGACGGTCAGCTACAACGAGTTGCTCAAGTCTTGGGCGGATGCGCGAAACACCCGAGCCTTTGTAGGCGCGGATTTATCCGCGAAAAGCCCAACGCGTTGAATCAGGCATACCGCGGTGCGGCTTTCGCGGATGAATCCGCTCCTACAGAAACACCCGAGCCCTTGTAGGAGCGGATTTATCCGCGAAAAGCCCAACGCGTTGAATCAGGCATACCGCGGTGCGGCTTTCGCGGATGAATCCGTTCCTACAGAAACACCCGAGCCCTTGTAGGCGCGGATTTATCCGCGAAAGGCCCAACGCGTTGAATCAGGCATACCGCGGTGCGGCTTTCGCGGATGAATCCGCTCCTACAGAAACACCCGATCCCTTGTATCCGCGAAAAGCCCAGCGCGTTGAATCAGGCATACCGCAGTGCGGCTTTCGCGGATGAATCCGCTCCTACAGAAACACCCGAGTCCTTGTAGGAGCGGATTTATCCGCGAAAAGCCCAACGCGTTGAATCAGGCATACCGCGGTGCGGCTTTCGCGGATGAATCCGCTCCTACAGAAACACCCGAGCCTTTGTAGGAGCGGATTTATCCGCGAAAAGCCCAACGCGTTGAATCAGGCATACCGCGGTGCGGCTTTCGCGGATAAATCCGCTCCTACGGGTACCCGGGCGCCGCGCCTAGGCGTGCAGGCTTTCGGCTGCGTACAAGGTGTTTTCCAGCAGGCACGCACGGGTCATCGGGCCCACGCCGCCTGGCACCGGGGTGATCCAGCCGGCGCGGGGCAGGGCGGTTTCGTAGATCACATCGCCCACCAGCTTGCCGTCGGCCTGGCGGTTGATGCCCACGTCAATGACGATGGCGCCTTCCTTGATCCACTCACCCTTGACCAAACCAGGCTTGCCCGCGGCAACCACTACCAGGTCGGCGCGGCCGACGTGGCCAGCCAGGTCCTTGGTAAAGCGGTGGGTGACGGTCACGGTGCAGCCAGCCAGTAGCAGCTCCATGGCCATCGGCCGACCGACGATATTGGAAGCACCCACGACCACCGCGTTCATGCCGTACAAATCCTGGCCGGTGCTTTCCAGCAGGGTCATGATGCCCTTCGGGGTGCACGGGCGCAGCAGCGGGATGCGCTGGGCCAGGCGGCCGACGTTGTAGGGGTGGAAACCGTCCACGTCCTTGTCCGGGCGGATGCGTTCCAGCAATTTGGAGGCGTCCAGATGCTCGGGCAAAGGCAGTTGCAGCAGGATGCCGTCGATGTTCGCATCGTCGTTCAGGCGATCGATCAGGTCGGTAAGGGCTTGCTGGGTGGTGTCGGCGGGCAGATCGTAGGCCTGGGACAGAAAGCCCACTTCTTCACAGTCTTTGCGCTTGTGCGAGACATAGACCTGGGAGGCAGGATCGCTGCCCACCAGGATCACCGCCAGGCCAGGAGTACGCAGGCCTTGCTGGTGGCGCTCGGCGACACGTTGGGCGATCTGCTGGCGCAGGTTGGCGGCGATCGCCTTGCCGTCGATAAGTTGTGCAGTCATGACGCGTGATTAACCATCGAGAAGGAAGAAAATGTGCGCGCATTCTCGCATGCCCCAGCCCGAGGGCAAAGGCGCTTGGTCCGGCAATTGTGCTAACCCCTTAAATAAAATGAGTTTTTTGGAGAAAGGTGTTGACGACTTTACCGGCCGTCTATAACATTCGTCGCACTTGTCGGGCAGAGCCTAGCACTGGTTAAGAAAGTCAGGCAGAGTTAGAGATTAACTCGGCGTGACCCAAGCTTGAAATTTGTAATCGTCACCGAATGCAGATTATATAAGCGCCCGTAGCTCAGCTGGATAGAGCATCCGCCTTCTAAGCGGATGGTCGCAGGTTCGAGTCCTGCCGGGTGCGCCATTTCAGGCAGCTGCGGCACAAGTAAAGCAACAAGCGCAATATGGTGGGCGTAGCTCAGTTGGTAGAGCACAGGATTGTGACTCCTGTTGTCGTGGGTTCGATCCCCATCGTCCACCCCATATTTCGACCGAGGCGCCTGATGAACAATCTGGCGCCTTTGTTTTAAAAGCTGCACGCGGATGTGGTGGAATTGGTAGACACACTGGATTTAGGTTCCAGCGCCGAAAGGTGTGAGAGTTCGAGTCTCTCCGTCCGCACCAGGTAATACGTTCAAGCCTCGGGCTTGAGCAGGAAAAGAGGCCGCCCAGCGCGGCTTTTTTTATCGCAACATCGCACTATGGTGGGCGTAGCTCAGTTGGTAGAGCACAGGATTGTGACTCCTGTTGTCGTGGGTTCGATCCCCATCGTCCACCCCATATTTGCAGCATCGAAAAAAGCCGCCTCGTGCGGCTTTTTTTGTGCCTGTGGTTCAAGGGTGTGGTGAGCGTATTGTGGGTGGGCCCAGGCGCTGCCCTTGCTACCGCTAAGCGTCTATCATCGCCGCAAATCTGGCCTGCGATAGCCCCGTCGCTTCTCTGTTGCAAAGAGCGAATGGGCGGGCATGGCTTCAGTCCTCAATGCCATAGAGATCGCAATACTCCCCCCAACTCAGCCCTGCCATCTGCGCCACTTCCTTGTGCACCTCAAGCCGCTGGGCCTGGAAATCGGCGGGCGTGGCGCTGGTCAATTGCAGGGTCAACTCCCAGGCGAAAAACCCCCGCGCTTCGGCCTCCTGCTCAAAGGCTTCGTGCAGGCGTTCGTCGCGGTATTGTTTGGCGGTCATGCCGGCGGCCTGGGCAGCCAGGGGGTTCAGATGGTCGAGTGTTTCGCGCAGTTCAGGGCGTTCACTGAGAAAGAGGTCCAGCGCCTGTTGGTGGCGTGGGTCTGGCTCGGAAGTTTCCAGGTGCTTGGGCATTAAAGTGCAGTTCCTCGGGCATTGGCAGTCAATGCCCTCAGGGTAGCGCTAAATCCAGATGAAAATCACCACCACCAAGGCCACCAGTGCCCATTGCTCCAGGTAGTAGCGCGTGCGGTGGGTCTTTTTCAGGGTCTTGCCGCGCAGGCGAATCTTGTACAGCTTGCCGAAGGCCTTGTTCAGCCCGCCGGTGGCGTCTTCCTCGGAATTGGGCGCTGCCGCGGCGGCCATCACCTTGCTGCTGAACCATTGGTTGAAGCGGCTGGCCCAGCGGTACTTGAGTGGGCGTTCGATGTCGCAGAACAGGATGATACGGTTCTGATCGGTGGTGTTTTCGGCATAGTGGATATAGGTCTCGTCGAACATCACCGCTTCGCCGTCGCGCCAATGGTAGGGCTCGCCGTCCACGTTGAGGTAGCAGCCGGGATCGTTGGGGGTGTCCAGGCCCAGGTGGTAGCGGTACGAGCCGGCATAGGGGTCGCGGTGGCGCACCAGCCTGGAGCCTGGCGGCAGCTCGGCGAACATCGCCGCTTTCACCGAACCGATCTGCGCCAGCAACTCAGTGGTGCGTGGGCACAGCTTCGTGGCCGAGGGGTGATGGTCGCCGTACCACTTGAGGTAGAAGCGCTTCCAGCCACTTTTGAAGAACGAATTGAAGCCCACGTCGTTGTAGTCATCCGAGCGCTTGATCGCGCCTTGACGTAGCAGGGCCCGGGCTTCTTCGCGAATCTCCTGCCAATGCGCCTGCAGGGGCGCAAGTTCTGGGAATGCCTCGGTGCGCAGGTAGGGCTGGTTGGGCAGGCGGGAGGACAGGTAGAGGAAAGTGTTGACGGGTGCCAGGAAGGTGGAGTGATCGCTCAGTTGGCGAGTCAACTTGTGGCGTACGCGGCCGCGCCGGTGGATGAACGCGACACAGCAAATGAAGGCGGCGACGATAATGGCTTTCATAGTGATCGGTAAAAATGGCAGTGATAAAAGTATTTCAGATTGATGCGTGAAGGGGCCAGCCCTGGCGATGCCGTAAAACGGCCAAAAAAAATGACCAGCCCCGCGATGGGAAAAAGCGGGGTGATGGTCAATAAGGGTGTCTGGGACGTCACTGTCCCGACACAAGGGATAGTAGCAAACTGGAATGTTCGCTAGCTAGCTAAGCAAGTGAAAGGTTGTATTACTGTTTGCGTAACAATGACTTGCGTCACTCACGCGAAAAAATAGCCTGGCGGCGGGGATTTTCTTTCCTTATATACAGCCTTGGCCTTCAATAGCCGGGTTTCAAGACCTTTGACGCCAACGCCCGGACCTCCGTCGGTCAGTTGGAAGTATTTCCACATGTGCCGAATTCCGTGGCCTGCAGCCCGAAATCAGGGCTTTTCGCCGGGCTTTTGCCGCGCAATTGCCGTCACTTGCACCTGGCTGGCTTGCACAGGGTGACTTCTTGTGTTCGACCCACTAGAATGCTTGCCCTTGATCTGGGGTCGGAAATGGCCGGCTAACGTCTGTGCAACGAGGAAAATCCATGCAAGTTTCTGTTGAAAACACTTCCGCTCTCGAGCGCCGCATGACCATCGGCGTGCCTGCCGAGCGCATCGAAACCGAAGTCAACAAGCGTCTGCAACAGACTGCCCGTCGCGCTAAGGTTCCAGGCTTCCGTCCTGGTAAAGTGCCTATGAGCGTGATCCGTCAGCGTTACGAAGATTCCGCTCGTCAGGAAGCCCTGGGCGACCTGATCCAGGCGACTTTCTACGAAGCCGTTGTCGAGCAGAAGCTGAACCCGGCCGGTGCGCCGGCCGTCGAGCCTAAAACGTTCGAAAAAGGCAAGGACCTGGAATACGTCGCTACTTTCGAAGTGTTCCCGGAGTTTGCCGTCGCAGGTTTCGAAGACATCGCCGTTGAGCGCCTGAGCGCTGAAGTGGCTGATGCTGACCTGGACAACATGCTGGAAATCCTGCGCAAGCAGAACATTCGTTTCGAGGCCGTTGAGCGTGCTGCTGAAAACGAAGACCAACTGAACATCGATTTCGTCGGCAAGATCGACGGCGAAGTGTTTGCCGGTGGTTCGGCCCAGGGCACCCAACTGGTGCTGGGTTCCGGCCGCATGATCCCGGGCTTCGAAGACGGGCTGGTCGGCGCAAAAGCCGGTGAAGAGCGCGTGCTGAGCCTGACTTTCCCGGCTGATTACCAGAACCTGGACCTGGCCGGCAAGGTTGCCGAGTTCACCGTGACCGTCAACAGCGTATCGGCGCCTGCGCTGCCAGAACTGAACGAAACCTTCTTCGCTCAGTTCGGCATCAAGGAAACCGGTCTGGAAGGCTTCCGCACCGAAGTTCGCAAGAACATGGACCGCGAACTGCGCCAGGCGATCAAATCCAAGATCAAGAACCAGGTCATGGACGGTCTGCTGGCCACCAACCCGATTGAAGTGCCTAAAGCCCTTCTGTCCAACGAAGTGGATCGCCTGCGCGTTCAAGCGGTTCAGCAGTTTGGTGGCAACATCAAGCCTGACCAACTGCCGGCCGAGCTGTTCGAAGAGCAAGCCAAGCGCCGCGTCGTGCTGGGCCTGATCGTTGCCGAAGTGGTCAAGTCCAACGACCTGAAGCCAGACGAAGCCCGCGTTCGCGAGCTGATCCAGGAAATGGCCTCGGCCTACCAGGAACCTGAGCAGGTTGTGGCTTGGTACTACAAAAACGACCAGCAGCTGAACGAAGTCCGTTCGGTTGTGCTGGAAGAGCAAGTTGTGGATACTGTTCTGCAGAAGGCTAAGGTGACCGATAAAGCGGTCTCTTACGAAGAAGCAGTCAAGCCGGCTGAAGCAGCACAAGCCGACTGATCGCTCCACTCGTTTGAAAATACACCCATAAGCCAGCCTCGCGCTGGCTTATGCGTATTCAAGACATGACTATTTGGGAGTAACTGCAGAGCATGTTCCGTAATTCGTATATTCAGCAGAACTCTGAAATCCAGGCCGCTGGCGGCTTGGTCCCGATGGTTGTCGAGCAATCTGCTCGTGGCGAGCGCGCCTATGACATCTACTCGCGCCTTCTCAAGGAACGAGTGATCTTTCTGGTAGGTCCGGTAGAGGACTACATGGCCAACCTGATCTGTGCGCAGTTGCTGTTCCTTGAAGCGGAAAACCCGGACAAGGACATCCATCTCTACATCAACTCCCCGGGCGGTTCGGTAACGGCTGGCATGTCGATCTACGACACCATGCAGTTCATCAAGCCGAACGTATCGACCACCTGTATCGGCCAGGCGTGCAGCATGGGTGCTTTCCTGCTGACCGCGGGTGCTGAGGGCAAGCGTTACTGCCTGCCGAACTCACGCGTGATGATTCACCAGCCATTGGGCGGTTTCCAGGGCCAGGCGTCGGACATCGAAATCCATGCCAAGGAAATCCTCTTCATTCGTGAGCGTCTCAACACGCTGATGGCCAAGCATAGCGGGCACACCCTGGAAGAGATCGAGCGCGACACCAACCGCGATAACTTCATGAGCGCAGAAGCCGCGCGTGAATACGGGTTGATCGACGCAGTGATCGAAAAGCGCCCCGCATAATATAAGCAGCTCAAAATAGGCTTGGTCGGCAGTTCCGACCACGGTGGGCTTGAAAAAGCCCTCAATAGCCTTCATCTTGTGTTGCAAGCCTATCGGATTTGGATCGAACGAATGACTGACACCCGCAACGGCGAGGACAACGGCAAATTGCTCTATTGCTCCTTCTGTGGCAAAAGCCAGCATGAAGTGCGCAAATTGATTGCCGGCCCCTCGGTCTTTATCTGCGACGAATGCGTCGACCTGTGCAACGACATCATCCGTGAGGAGGTGCAGGAAGCTCAGGCCGAGAGCAGCGCGCATAAATTGCCTTCGCCTAAAGAAATCAGCGGCATCCTGGACCAGTACGTCATCGGTCAGGAGCGCGCGAAAAAGGTTTTGGCCGTAGCGGTGTACAACCACTACAAGCGCCTGAACCAACGTGACAAGAAGAACGACGACGTCGAACTCGGCAAGAGCAACATCCTGCTGATCGGCCCGACGGGCTCGGGCAAGACGCTGCTCGCGGAAACGCTGGCACGCCTGCTCAATGTTCCCTTCACCATCGCTGACGCCACCACGCTGACAGAAGCGGGTTATGTCGGTGAAGATGTCGAGAACATCATTCAGAAATTGCTGCAAAAGTGCGATTACGACGTGGAAAAGGCCCAGATGGGCATTGTCTACATCGACGAAATCGACAAGATCTCGCGCAAATCCGACAACCCGTCCATCACCCGTGACGTTTCGGGCGAGGGCGTGCAGCAGGCACTGTTGAAGTTGATCGAGGGCACCGTGGCCTCGGTACCGCCGCAAGGTGGTCGCAAGCATCCTCAGCAGGAGTTCCTGCAGGTAGACACCCGTAACATCCTGTTTATCTGTGGTGGTGCGTTCTCGGGGCTTGAAAAGGTCATCCAGAACCGTTCCACGCGCGGCGGCATCGGCTTCAACGCCGAAGTTCGCAGCAAGGAAGAAGGCAAGAAGGTCGGTGAATCCCTGCGTGAAGTCGAACCGGACGACCTGGTCAAGTTTGGCCTGATCCCCGAGTTCGTCGGCCGTCTGCCAGTACTGGCTACGCTGGACGAGCTCGACGAGGCTGCGCTGATGCAGATCCTCACCGAGCCCAAGAACGCCTTGACCAAGCAATACGCCAAGCTGTTCGAAATGGAAGGCGTGGACCTGGAGTTCCGCAGCGATGCACTCAAGTCGGTCGCCAAGCGCGCCCTTGAGCGCAAGACCGGTGCCCGTGGCCTGCGTTCCATCCTCGAAGGTGTACTGCTCGACACCATGTATGAAATTCCGTCGCAAACGGATGTCAGCAAGGTGGTCATCGATGAGAGCGTCATCGAAGGCACGTCCAAGCCGCTGTTGATCTACGAAAACAGCGAGCCGCCTGCCAAGGCTGCGCCAGACGCATAAGTCGCTTTGCGGCTTGATTGAATGAAGGGGCCTTCGGGCCCCTTTGCTTTTCATGTCGCAGAGCTTGTTTTTTTGTGGGGCTGCCCCCACATTGAACGCAAGCTCAATTCCATCTGTTCACGGCCCGGTGCCGTTGTAGAGGCGAAATCATGAAGACAACCATCGAATTGCCTCTCTTGCCATTGCGTGATGTCGTTGTGTATCCGCACATGGTTATCCCGCTGTTCGTGGGGCGCGAGAAGTCTATCGAAGCCCTCGAGGCCGCGATGACGGGCGAAAAGCAGATTCTGCTGCTGGCCCAGAAGAACCCTGCCGACGATGATCCAGGCGAAGACGCCCTGTATCGCGTGGGTACCGTTGCAACCGTATTGCAATTGCTCAAGTTGCCCGATGGCACCGTCAAGGTGCTGGTCGAAGGTGAACAGCGCGGTACGGTCGAGCGCTTCATCGAAGTCGACGGCCATTGCCGTGCCGAAGTGCAACTGATCGACGAAGTCGACGCGCCGGACCGTGAGTCCGAAGTGTTTGTGCGCAGCCTGCTGGCACAGTTCGAGCAATACGTGCAGTTGGGCAAGAAAGTACCCGCCGAAGTCCTGTCCTCACTCAACAGCATCGATGAGCCTGGCCGTCTGGTAGACACCATGGCCGCGCACATGGCGCTGAAGATCGAGCAGAAACAGGAAATTCTCGAAATCATCGACCTGTCCGCACGGGTCGAGCACGTGTTGGCCCTGCTGGACGCCGAGATCGACCTGCTGCAGGTCGAGAAGCGCATTCGCGGCCGCGTGAAAAAACAAATGGAGCGCAGCCAGCGCGAGTACTACCTGAATGAGCAGATGAAGGCCATTCAGAAAGAGCTCGGCGACAGCGACGAAGGCCATAACGAAGTCGAAGAGCTGAAAAAGCGCATCGACGCCGCTGGCCTGCCCAAGGACGCGTTGGCCAAGGCCACTGCCGAGCTGAACAAGCTCAAGCAGATGTCGCCGATGTCGGCGGAAGCGACCGTGGTGCGTTCCTACATCGATTGGCTGGTGCAAGTGCCGTGGAAGGCCCAGAGCAAGGTGCGCCTGGACCTGGCCCGTGCCGAAGACATCCTGGACGCCGACCACTACGGCCTGGAAGAGGTCAAGGAGCGCATCCTTGAGTACCTCGCCGTGCAAAAGCGCGTGAAAAAGATTCGCGGCCCCGTGCTGTGCCTGGTGGGCCCGCCGGGTGTGGGTAAAACCTCCCTGGCCGAGTCCATCGCCCACGCCACCAACCGCAAGTTCGTGCGCATGGCCTTGGGCGGCGTGCGTGACGAGGCTGAAATTCGTGGCCACCGCCGGACTTACATCGGTTCGATGCCGGGAAGATTGATTCAAAAGATGACAAAGGTGGGTGTTCGCAACCCGCTGTTCCTGCTCGATGAAATCGACAAGATGGGCAGCGACATGCGTGGCGACCCGGCTTCGGCGTTGCTGGAGGTGCTCGACCCCGAGCAGAACCACAACTTCAACGATCACTACCTGGAAGTCGACTACGACCTGTCCGATGTGATGTTCCTCTGCACCTCCAACTCCATGAACATTCCGCCGGCATTGCTGGACCGGATGGAGGTGATCCGCCTGCCGGGTTACACCGAGGACGAGAAGATCAACATCGCGACCAAGTACCTGTCGCCCAAGCAGATCGCGGCCAATGGCCTGAAAAAAGGCGAGTTGGCCGTTGAAGTCTCGGCCATTCGCGACATTATCCGCTATTACACCCGCGAAGCCGGTGTGCGGGGCCTGGAGCGCCAGATCGCCAAGGTGTGCCGCAAGGTGGTCAAGGAGCATGCCCGCGACAAGCATTTCTCGGTGACCGTGAATTCCGACTCCCTGGAGCACTTCCTGGGCGTGCGTAAGTTCCGCTACGGCCTGGCCGAGCAGCAGGACCAGATCGGCCAGGTTACGGGCCTTGCCTGGACCCAGGTGGGTGGCGAACTGCTGACCATCGAAGCGGCCGTGGTACCGGGCAAGGGCCAGTTGATCAAGACTGGCTCCCTGGGCGATGTGATGGTCGAATCCATCACCGCTGCGCTGACTGTTGTGCGCAGCCGCGCCAAGAGCCTGGGCATCCCGCTGGACTTCCACGAGAAGCGCGACACGCATATCCATATGCCCGAGGGCGCCACGCCCAAGGACGGTCCGAGCGCTGGCGTGGGCATGTGCACCGCGCTGGTGTCGGCCTTGACGCAGATCCCGGTACGGGCGGATGTCGCCATGACCGGCGAGATCACCCTGCGTGGTCAGGTGCTGGCGATTGGCGGCCTGAAGGAGAAATTACTGGCGGCCCACCGCGGTGGAATCAAGACAGTGATCATTCCGGAAGAGAACGTGCGTGATTTGAAGGAGATTCCTGACAATATTAAGCAGGATCTTCAGATTAAACCGGTTAAATGGATTGACGAAGTCCTGCAAATTGCGCTGCAATACGCCCCGGAGCCCTTGCCCGATGTGGCTCCCGAGATTGTTGCCAAGGACGAAAAACGCGACACCGATTCGAAGGAAAGAATCAGCACGCATTAGTAAGATTTGGCCGGGGGGCTTGTCTTGACAGTTTTTTAGAGCCCTTGTTATAAAGCGGCACTTATTGTGTCACTTGCCTCCCGGCGCTGGATTCGTTTCACACATACTTAGAAACAAACTCAAAATAGATATAAGGGGACTTAGAGTGAACAAGTCGGAACTGATTGATGCTATCGCTGCATCTGCTGATATCCCGAAGGCCGTTGCTGGTCGCGCGCTGGACGCAGTTATCGAATCCGTCACTGGCGCTCTGAAGGCCGGCGACTCCGTTGTACTGGTTGGTTTTGGTACGTTCTCTGTGACCGATCGCCCAGCTCGCGTTGGCCGTAACCCACAGACTGGCAAGACGCTGGAAATCGCAGCGGCCAAAAAACCTGGCTTCAAAGCCGGTAAAGCACTGAAAGAAGCTGTAAACTAAGTTTCTTTCGGGCCTTTGCCCGCCCAGACCGGGGTCGTTCCCGGGCTGGCAGCGGAGCGGCAGTTCAGTCGGCCACACAAGGTCGATCGGTACGCCAGGGTTCGCTCCGCCAGTTACGAGAAAGGCGCATCCCCGGATGCGCCTTTCTTCTATCCGGATTTTACCCACTCTCCGCGGTTGCTTAATCAGTACAACCGTTTCTGGGGGAAGCATGCTGCAGAATATCAGGGACAATTCACAGGGCTGGATTGCCAAGACCATCATCGGTGTCATCGTGGCCTTGATGGCACTGACCGGCTTCGATGCCATTTTCAGAGCCACCAGCCATTCGCAGGATGCTGCGAAGGTCAATGGTGACGAGATTACCCAGACCGAACTGGGCCAGGCCGTTGAAATGCAACGTCGCCAGCTGATGCAACAGCTGGGCAAGGATTTCGATCCGGCGATGCTCGACGAGAAAATGCTGCGCGAGTCGGCGCTCAAGGGCTTGATCGACCGCAAGCTGCTGTTGCAAGGGGCAGGGGACGCCAAGTTCTCCTTCTCTGAGGCGGCACTCGACCAACTGATTCTGGTAACCCCGGAATTCCAGGTAGACGGCAAGTTCAGTGCCGATCGCTTTGACGCGGTCATTCGCCAGATGGGCTACAGCCGCCTGCAGTTCCGCCAGATGCTGGCCCAGGAAATGCTGATCGGCCAACTGCGCGCCGGCGTGGCGGGCAGCAGCTTCGTCACCGACGCCCAGGTGCAGGCGTTCGCCCGCCTGGAAAAACAGACCCGTGACTTCGCCGCGCTGACCTACAAGGCCGACCCGTCGGCTGCCAAGGTGACCGATGACGAAATCAAGGCGCACTACGACGAGCACGCCAAGGAATTCCTGACCCCCGACCAGGTGGTGATCGATTACCTGGAGCTCAAGAAGTCGTCGTTCTTCGACAAGGTCACCGTCAAGGACGAAGACCTGCAGGCGGCGTACCAGAAAGAAATCGCCAACCTGGCCGAACAGCGCCGTGCCTCGCACATCCTCATCGAAGTCAACGCCAAGATGACCGACGCGCAGGCCAAGGCCAAGATCGACGAGGTGCAGGCACGCCTGGCCAAGGGTGAAGACTTCGCCAAGCTGGCTAAAGAGTTCTCGCAGGATCCAGGCTCGGCCAACAACGGCGGCGACCTGGGTTATGCCGGCACCGGCGTCTACGACCCAGCATTCGAAAAGGCCCTGTTTGCCCTGAACAAGGACCAGGTTTCGGCCCCGGTGCGTAGCCAGTTCGGCTGGCACCTGATCAAGCTGACCGGTATCGAGGCGCCGCAGGTGCCGACGTTCGCCAGCCTGAAAGACAAGCTGATCCGCGAAGCCAAGACTGCTCAGGTCGAGCAGATGTACGTGGATGCGGCCAAGAAGCTGGAAGACTCGGCTTTCGAATCCTCGGACCTGGCCCAACCGGCCCAGGACCTGGGTTTGAAAGTGCAGACCTCCAAGCCGTTCGGCCGTGATGGCGCTGCCGATGGCATCCTCGCCAACCGTGCGGTGGTGCAGGCAGCGTTCAGCACTGAAGTGATGGATGAAGGCGCCAACAGTTCGGCCATCGAGCTGGACCCGGAAACCACCGTGGTGGTGCGCGTCAAGCAGCACAACAAGCCTGAGCAGTTGCCACTGGAAGCCGTTGCCGCGCCGATCAAGGCGCAGCTGGCCAAGGAGCACGCAGCTGCAGCCGCCAAGGCCCGTGGCGAAGCCCTGATCGCCGGCCTGCGCGACGGCAAGGTGCCGTTGGCTGCAACCCAGGACGGTCAAGCCTGGAAGGTCTCTGAAGCGGTCGCACGCGGCCAGGACGGTATCGACCCGGTGGTGCTGCAAGCGCTGTTCCGCATGCCCAAGCCGCAAGGCAAGGACAAGCCGAACTACGCCAGCGTCAGCCTGGCCGATGGCAGCTTCGTGGTACTGCGCCTGAACGGCGTAAACGAAGCGGCTGCGGCCACCGACGAAGAGAAAGTGCAATATCGCCGCTTCCTCGCGTCGCGCTCTGGCCAGGAAGACTTTGCCGCCTACCGCAAGCTGCTGGAAAGCAAGGCCGACATCAAGCGCTACTAAGCCTTGATCACGCCTGTAGGAGCGGATTTATCCGCGAAAGGCCGCCGCGCTGTCACTGATGTACTGCGGCGTGTTATTCGCGGATAAATCCGCACCTACAGGCAAAAAAAACGCCGCTCAATGAGCGGCGTTTTTTTATGCCATCGAAATTACTCTTCGATGTTGCCCATGGCCGTGGTGTTGAAGCCACCGTCCACGTACATGATCTCGCCGCTGATGCCCGATGCCAGGTCCGAGCACAGGAACGCGCCGGCGTTGCCGACTTCGTCGATGGTCACGTTGCGACGCAGTGGGGTCTGGGCTTCGTTGGCTGCCAGCATCTTGCGGAAGTTCTTGATGCCCGATGCTGCCAGGGTGCGGATCGGGCCTGCCGATACGCAGTTGACACGGGTGCCGTCCGGGCCCAGGGAGCCGGCCAGGTAGCGAACGCCGGCTTCCAGGGAAGCCTTGGCCATGCCCATCACGTTGTAGTTGGGCATGGTGCGTTCGGCGCCCAGGTACGACAGGGTCAGCAGGCTGCCATTGCGGCCTTTCATCATTTCGCGGCCAGCCTTGGCCAGGGCCACGAAGCTGTAGGCACTGATGTCGTGGGCGATGCGGAAACCGTCACGGGTGGTGGCTTCGGTGAAGTCGCCGTCCAGTTGATCGCCCGGGGCGAAGCCCACGGAGTGCACGATGCAGTCCAGGCCGTCCCACTTTTTGCTCAGTTGTTCGAAGACCTTGGCGATTTCTTCATCGCTGGCCACGTCGCAAGGGAAGCACAGGTCCGCATTGGAGCCCCAGCCTGCCGCGAACTCTTCGACACGACCCTTGAGCTTGTCGTTCTGATAAGTGAAGGCAAGTTCAGCACCCTCGCGATGCATGGCGGCAGCGATGCCGGATGCGATGGACAGTTTGCTGGCGACACCGACGATCAGTACGCGCTTACCGGCGAGAAAACCCATGTGTTGTTCCTCTTCAGGTTAATCGACAACTGTTGGAGCCAGGAAAGCGGCTTCCAGCAGCTGTTGTGTATAGGGGTGTTGCGGTGCGGCGAAGACCGTCGACGCCGCACCTTGTTCAACCACCTGGCCTTGCTTGATCACCATCAATTGGTGGCTCAAGGCTTTGACTACCGCCAGGTCATGGCTGATAAACAAATAAGTCAGGTTGTACTTGCGTTGCAGGGAGCGTAATAGCTCCACCACCTGGCGTTGCACCGTCCGGTCGAGCGCCGAAGTGGGCTCGTCCAAAAGGATCAACGCAGGCTTGAGCACCAGGGCCCGGGCAATGGCGATACGCTGCCGTTGCCCGCCAGAGAACTCGTGAGGGTAGCGGTGCCGGCTGTCCGGATCCAGGCCTACCTCCTTGAGCGCATCGATGATGGCCTGTTGCTGTTCTTCTTGCGTGCCGATCTGGTGAATCCGCAAGCCCTCGCCGACGATCTGGCTCACGCTCATGCGCGGGCTCAGGCTGCCGAAGGGGTCCTGGAAGACCACCTGCATTTGCCGACGCAACGGGCGTACCTGTTGCCGCGTCAGGCAGTCTAGCGGTTTTCCCTGCAAGCGTATGGCGCCGCGGCTACCAATCAGCCGCAGGATGGCCAGGCCCAAGGTGGACTTTCCCGATCCACTCTCGCCAACAATGCCCAGGGTTTGGCCCTGGGGCAGGCTGAAGTTGATCCCGTCCACCGCTTTCACATGATCGACCGTGCGTCGCAGCAAGCCCTTTTTGATCGGGAACCAGACTTTCAGGTCTTCGACCTCCAGCATTGGCGGGCCGACAATGGTGTCGGCGGGCCGGCCGCTGGGCTCGGCTGCAAGCAGCTCCCGGGTGTAAGGGTGTTGCGGCGCGCGAAACAATTCTGCACACGTTGCCTGTTCGACGATGCAACCGCGCTGCATGACACATACGCGATGCGCAATTCTTCGCACCAGGTTCAAATCGTGGCTGATCAACAGTAATGACATGCCCAGGCGGGCCTGCAGGTCCTTGAGCAATTCGAGGATTTTAAGCTGCACGGTGACGTCCAGCGCCGTGGTCGGCTCGTCGGCGATCAGCAGTTCCGGCTCGTTGGCCAGGGCCATGGCGATCATCACGCGTTGGCGCTGCCCGCCCGAAAGCTCGTGGGGCAGGGCCTTGAGGCGCTTGCGTGGCTCGGGGATGCCGACCAGTGCCAGCAACTCCAGGGTGCGGTCGGTGGCCGCCTTGCCGGTCAGCCCCTTGTGCAGGGCCAGCACCTCGTTGATCTGCTTTTCGATGTTATGCAGCGGGTTGAGCGAGGTCATCGGCTCCTGGAAAATCATCGCGATGCGGTTGCCACGGATCTGCTGCAGCTTTTTTTCGGGCAGGTGCAGCATGTCCTGGCCGGCATAGCGGATGCTGCCGCTGGGGTGTTCGGCCAGCGGGTAGGGCAGCAGGCGCAGGATGGAGTGCGCGGTAACGGATTTGCCCGAACCACTTTCGCCCACCAGGGCCAGGGTTTCGCCGCGGCGGATGTCGAAACTCACACCCTCCACCACGCGCTGGCGTTGCGTGCCATTGACGAACTCGACGGCCAGGTCGCGAATCTCGATCAGGTTGTCCTGGTTCATCTTATTTCCTCGGGTCGAACGCATCGCGAGCGGACTCGCCGATAAACACCAGCAAACTCAGCATCAATGCCAGCACGGCGAAAGCGCTGATGCCAAGCCAAGGCGCCTGCAGGTTGGATTTGCCCTGGGATACCAGCTCACCCAGCGACGGCGAGCCGGCGGGCAGGCCGAAGCCCAGGAAGTCCAGCGCGGTGAGGGTACCGATCGCGCCC
Organism: Pseudomonas abieticivorans; assembly: GCF_023509015.1. Taxonomy (NCBI): domain Bacteria; kingdom Pseudomonadati; phylum Pseudomonadota; class Gammaproteobacteria; order Pseudomonadales; family Pseudomonadaceae; genus Pseudomonas; species Pseudomonas abieticivorans. The sequence continues at coordinate 752,281 of NZ_CP094975.1, read as the reverse complement.
GTGAGGATGAAGGGCATGAAGGTCATGGTCGAGACCATGGCGTTGGGCAGGATGTGGCGGAACATGATCGCGCCGTCTTCCATGCCCAGGGCACGGGCGGCGCGCACGTATTCCAGGTTGCGCCCACGCAGGAACTCGGCGCGCACCACGTCCACCAGGCTCATCCAGGAGAACAACAGCATAATGCCCAGCAGCCACCAGAAGTTGGGTTGCACGAAGCTGGCCAGGATGATCAGCAGGTACAGCACCGGCAACCCCGACCACACCTCCAGGAAGCGTTGGCCTACCAGGTCGACCCAGCCGCCATAGAAGCCCTGCAAGGCGCCGGCGATCACCCCGATGATCGAGCTGAGCACGGTCAGGGTCAGCGCGAACAGCACGGAAATCCGGAAGCCGTAGATCACCCTCGCCAGCACGTCGCGGCCCTGGTCATCGGTGCCCAGCCAGTTCTGCGCCGAAGGCGGCGCGGGGGCGGGTACTTTCAGGTCGTAGTTGATGCTCTGGTAGCTGAACGGGATGGGCGCCCAGATCGTCAGGCCATCCTTCTCGGCCAGCAGTTTCTGGATATAGGGGCTCTTGTAATTGGCCTCTAGCGGGAACTCGCCACCGAAGGTGGTTTCCGCGTAGCGCTTGAGCGCCGGGAAGTACCATTCACCGTCGTAGCGCACCGCCAGCGGCTTGTCGTTGGCGATCAGCTCGGCACCCAGGCTCAGCCCGAACAGCACCAGGAACAGCCACAGCGACCACCAGCCGCGCTTGTTGGCCTTGAAGCGGGCAAAGCGACGGCGGTTGATGGGGGATAGGGTCATCTCAATGCTCCCTGCTTTCAAAGTCGATCCGTGGGTCGACCAGGCTGTAGGTCAAGTCGCTGATGAGTTTCACCAGCAGGCCCAGCAAGGTGAAGATGAACAGCGTGCCGAACACCACCGGGTAGTCGCGGTTGATTGCCGCCTCGAAACTCATCAGGCCCAGGCCGTCGAGGGAAAAAATCACCTCGACCAGCAAGGAACCGGTGAAGAAGATACCGATGAAGGCAGACGGGAAGCCGGCGATCACCAGCAGCATCGCGTTACGGAACACATGGCCGTACAGCACCTTGTGGTTGCTCAAGCCCTTGGCCTTGGCGGTGACCACGTACTGCTTGCCAATCTCGTCCAGAAAGCTGTTTTTGGTGAGGAAGGTCATGGTGGCGAAGTTGCCGATCACCAAGGCGGTGACGGGCAACGCCAGGTGCCAGAAGTAGTCCAGCAACTTGCCGCCGAAGGTCAACTCCTCGAAGTTGCTGGAGGTGAGCCCGCGCAGCGGGAACCAGTTCAGGTAGCTGCCGCCGGCGAATACCACGATCAGCAAAATGGCGAACAGGAACGCCGGGATGGCATAGCCGACGATGATCGCCGAACTGGTCCACACATCGAAATGGCTGCCGTGGCGCGTGGCCTTGGCGATGCCCAGCGGGATCGATACCAGGTACATGATCAGGGTGCTCCACAGCCCGAGCGAGATCGACACCGGCATTTTTTCCAGGATAAGGTCCGTGACCTTGGCATCGCGGAAAAAACTGTCGCCGAAGTCGAAGTGGGCGTAGTTCTTGATCATGATCCACAGGCGCTCGGGTGCCGACTTGTCGAAGCCGTACATCTTCTCGATTTCCTGCACCAGGGCCGGGTCCAGGCCCTGTGCGCCACGGTAGCTGGAGCCGGCCACCGACACCTCGGCACCGCCACCGGCGATGCGGCTGGTGGCGCCCTCGAAACCTTCGAGCTTGGCGATCATTTGCTCCACCGGGCCTCCGGGGGCGGCCTGGATGATCAGGAAATTGATCACCAGGATGCCGAACAGCGTCGGAACAATCAGCAATAGCCGCCTGAATATATACGCCAGCATGTTATTGCTCCGGGCTCGAAGGGGCGGCGTCCGGCGCGACGACCGGGATGGCCGGCTTGGCGTCGGGCTTGACCCACCAGGTGGCGGTGCCGACGTCGTAGCGCGGCGACACGGCGGGGTGGCCGATGTGGTCCCAGTACGCCACGCGCCAGGTCTTGATGTGCCAGTTGGGCACCAGGAAGTAGCTGTTGAGCAGCACCCGGTCCAGCGCATGGGTGTGTGTGACCAGGTTTTTACGCGTGTCGGCGTTGATCAGGCTTTCGGTCAGGCTGTCGATGGCCGGGTCTTTCAGGCCCATCAGGTTCAGGCTGCCGGCGCGGTCGGCGCTGGCCGACTCCCAGTACTCGCGTTGCTCGTTACCCGGCGAATCGGTTTGCGGGAAGCTGGCGATCATCATGTCGAAGTCCCGCGAACGGCGGCGGGTGATGTACTGCGAGGTGTCGACGCGGCGGATCACCAGTTCGATGCCCAGGTCCGCCAGGTTGCGCTTGTAGGGCAACAGCACGCGCTCGAACTCGGCCTGGGCCAGCAGGAACTCGATGCTCACCGGTTTGCCGGTGGTGTCGACCATGCGATCGTTGACCACGTGCCAGCCGGCGTCTTGCAACAGTTGGTAGGCGCGACGCTGCTGGTCGCGGATCATGCCGCTGGCGTCGGTGACCGGGTTTTTGAACGGGGTGGTGAACACCGCGTCCGGGATTTGCCCGCGCAGCGGTTCCAGCAATTTCAGCTCATCGGCGCTGGGCAGGCCGCTGGCGGCCAGTTCCGAGTTCTCGAAGAAGCTGTCGGTGCGCGTGTAGGCGCCGTTGAACAGTTGCTTGTTGGTCCACTCGAAGTCCAGCAACAGGCCCAGTGCTTCACGCACGCGCACGTCCTGGAACATCGGCCGGCGCAGGTTGAACACAAAGCCCTGCATGCCAGTGGGGTTGCCGTTGGGCAGCTCTTCGCGCACCAGGCGTTTTTCCCGCACGGCGGGGGTGTCGTAGGCGGTGGCCCAGTTTTTCGCGCTCATTTCCAACCAGTAGTCGAACTGGCCGGCTTTGAGTGCTTCGAGTGCCACCGTGTTGTCGCGGTAGTACTCGCTGGTCATGTAGTCGAAGTTGTAGAAACCGCGGTTGACCGGCAGGTCCTTGCCCCAGTAGTCCTTTACCCGCTCATAGCGGATGGAGCGCCCGGCCTTCACCGAAGCCACCTTGTAGGGGCCACTGCCCAGCGGGATTTCCAGGTTACCCTTGGTGAAATCGCGGCTGGCCCACCAGTGTTTGGGCAATACCGGCAACTGCCCGAGGATCAGCGGCAGCTCGCGGTTTTCGCCGTTCTTGAACTTGAACAGCACGGTCAACGGGTTCTCGGCGACCGCCTCGGCGACGCCCGCGTAGTAGGTGCGGTACAGCGGCGAGCCATCTTTCATCAGGGTGTTGAAGGTGAACACCACGTCTTCGGCACGGATCGGGTGGCCGTCATGGAAGCGCGCTTCGGGGCGCAGGTAAAAGCGCACCCAGGTATTGTCCGGGGCCTTTTCGATGCTGCGTGCCACCAAGCCGTATTCGGTCAGCGGCTCGTCCAGGCTCTGGCGCGCGAGCGTGTCGTAGATCAGGCCGATGTCATCGGCGGGCACGCCCTTGCTGATGAAGGGGCTGAGGCTGTCGAAGCCACCAAACCCGGCCTGGCGGAAGGTCCCGCCCTTGGGGGCGTCGACGTTGACGTAATCGAAATGCTTGAAGTTTTCCGGGTACTTGGGCGCTTCGTTGTACAGGGTCACGGCGTGTTGTCCAGCCGCGTGGGCGACACAGGCCAATCCTGACAGCAAAAGGCCGCAAGCCTGCATTAGCAGGGCGTGCCTGGGCATCATGGGTGTTTCTCCAGGGGCTTGAGCCACCAGGCGCTCAGGCCCAGCGAATAGGGCGGCGTGGTGACGAAGGCGAACCGGTTGCGGTACGCCAGGCGGTGATAGTCCAGGTACCAGTTGGGGATCATGTAGTACTGCGACAGCAGCACGCGGTCCAATGCCCGTGCGGCAGCCACCTGCTGGTCGCGGGTTTGCGCGGCCAGCAGGTCTTCCAACAGGTGGTCGACCAAGGGGTTGGCGACGCCTGCGTAGTTTTTGCTGCCCTTGACCTTGGCTTGGCTGGAATGAAAGTACTGCCACTGCTCAAGGCCCGGGCTCAATGTCTGGTTGAGCGTCATCAGAATCATGTCGAAATCGAACTGGTCCAGCCGTTGTTTGTACTGGGCCCGGTCGACCGTGCGCAAGTGCGCATCGATACCAATGTTTTCAAGGTTCTCTACATAGGGCTGCAGGATGCGCTCCAGGTTGGGGTTCACCAGCAGCAGTTCCACGCGCATCGGCCGACCATTCTTGTCCTGCAGCCGTTGGCCATTGAAGGTCCAGCCGGCATCGGCCAATAGGCCCAGGGCCTTGCGCAGGGTTTCACGGGGGATGCCATTGCCGTCGGTACTGGGCACGCTGAACGGCTCGGTGAACAGCGTGGCCGGCAGTTGATCGCGATAGGGCGACAACAGTAGCCACTCCTGGCCCACTGGCAGGCCGCTGGCGGCGAACTCGCTGTTGGGGTAATAACTGGTGGCCCGCTTGTAGGCGCTGTTGAACAGCGCCTTGTTGGTCCATTCGAAATCCAGCAGCAGGCCCAGGGCCTGGCGCACCCGAATGTCGCTCAAGGCCGCGCGGCGGGTGTTCATGAACAGGCCCTGGGTTTGGGTCGGGATCTTGTGCTTGATCTCGGCCTTGATCACCTCGCCCCGGCGCACCGCCGGGTAGTTGTAGCCGTTGTCCCAGTTCTTGGCCTGGTGCTCGATATAGAGGTCGAACTCGCCGGCCTTGAACGCTTCGAAGGCAACGTCCGCGTCGCGGTAGAACTCCACCTCCACGCGGTCATAGTTGTACTTGCCACGGTTGACCGGCAGGTCCTTGCCCCACCAGTCCTTGACCCGCTCGAACACCAGCCGCCGGCCCGGTTGCACCTGGGTGATCCGGTAAGGGCCGCTGCCCACCGGGGGCTCGAAGGTGGTGGCCTGGAAGTCGCGGCCTTTCCAGTAATGGCGCGACAGCACCGGCAGTTCGCCCAGGCGCAGGATCAACAACGGGTTGCCGCTGCGCTTGAACACGAAACGCACGCGGTGGGCGTTGAGCACGTCCACCCGTTGCACTTCCTGCAGGTTGGTGCGGTACAGCGGGTGGCCCTGCTTGAGCAGCAGGTGGTAAGAAAATGCCACGTCGCTGGCGGTAATGGGCTGGCCATCATTGAACCGCGCTTCGGGGCGCAGGTTGAACACCACCCAGCTGCGGTCTTCGCTGTATTCCACCGATTGGGCAATCAGGCCATAGCTGGAGGTGGCTTCATCGCCGGAAGGGTCGTACAGCCCGGTACCGGACATCAACGTTTCGTTCAGCTCGTTCACGCCGTATTGCAGGAAGTTGGGCGTGGTAACCGGGCTTGAACCTTTGAAGGTGTAGGGGTTGAGCGTGTCGAAGGTGCCAAACGCCATGATCCGCACGGTGCCGCCTTTCGGGGCATCGGGGTTGACCCAATCGAAATGGGTAAAGGTCGCCGGGTACTTGAGGGTGCCGAACTGGGCGTAACCATGACTTTGCGTAATGGTCGCGCTCGCAGAAAAGCTCAAGGCCAGGCCGATGGCAAGGAGGAGGGGACGCATCAAGTCAGAGATCCGATCCAGGCGGCTTTTTGGGCTTTATTACCGGTACAGTAACAGTTTGTTCCAACCGGTAAAAGGCCGGCAGCGGCGGCCACTCTGTAGGAGCGGATCGATCTGCGAAGGCCGCGATGCAGTATGCCTGATGCACCGCGGCGGCCTATTCGCGGATAAATCCGCCCCTACGGGATATCGCGGTCTGGGGAGCGACTAGCGGTCGACGTAAACGGTCAGCGTTTGCCCAGGCTTGAGTGCGTGCGCGCTGCGCGGGTTCCAGCGCTTGAGGTGGCCCACTTCAACGTTAAAACGCTGCGCCACGGCATACAGCGAATCGCCCTTGCGCACCTTGTAGCGGGTGGCGGTTTGCTTGTTGGCTGCCAGGCGCTGGCTGCCTTTGCTGGCCAAGGTGGTGGTCTTGCGGGTGTTGTCCTGCATCACCAAGGTCTGGCCGACTTTCAAGCGCTGGCCCGAGAGCTTGTTCCAGCGTTGCAGGTCCTTGACGTTGACCTTGTTGGCCTTGGCGATCAACGACAGGTTGTCACCGGACTTCACGCGATAGCTGCGTTGGCGGGCGGGGGAGCCGACCGGGCCTTCGAACACCGGCACCTTGGGCTTGAGGCTCAGCAGCTCCTCGGGGTTCATCTTCGACAGGCTGGCGGTCAGCAATTGCGCCTTGGCGGTCGGCAGCAACAAATGCTGCGGTGCCTGTACGATCATGCGTTTCTTGAAGGCTGGGTTGAGCTGGAACAGCTCGTCTTCGTCGATATTGACCAGCGCCGCGACGCGCGACAGGTCCATCGGCTGGTTGACCTCGACCACTTCGAAATACGGCTGGTTGGCGATGGGGCTCAGGTTCACGCCATAGGCTTCCGGTGCCATGACCAGTTGCGACAGGGCCAGCAACTTGGGCACGTAGTCACGGGTTTCCTGGGGCAGTGGCAGGTTCCAGTAGTCGGTGGGCAGGCCGAGTTTTTCGTTGCGCTCGATGGCCCGGCTGACCGTGCCTTCGCCCGCGTTATAGGCCGCCAGGGCCAGCAGCCAGTCGCCGTTGAACATGTCGTGCAAGCGCGACAGGTAGTCCAGCGCCGCGGTGGTGGAGGCGGTCACGTCGCGACGGCCGTCGTAGACGTTGGTCTGGCGCAGGTTGAAGTAGCGCCCGGTCGAGGGGATGAACTGCCACAGGCCCACGGCATCGCTGCGCGAATAGGCCATGGGGTTGTAGGCGCTTTCAATCACCGGCAGCAACGCGAGCTCAAGCGGCATGTTGCGCTCTTCGAGCCGCTCGACGATGTAGTGCATGTACAGGCTGCCGCGGTCGCTGGCGTTCTCGAGAAACGAGGGGTTGCTGACGAACCATAGCCGTTGCTGTTCGACGCGCGGGTTGACGCCCACGCCATCTTGCAGCTGGAAGCCCTGGCGCATGCGTTCCCAGACATCCTGGGGCGCTTGCTGCTGGGCTTTCTGGCTGGTGATGAAAATCGGTTTTTGCTTGATCCGAGCGTTGAGGTTGTGTGCGCGAGCGCTCTCGGTATCGGGGATCTGGCTCGAGGTCTGGCAACCCACCAGGAGTACGGGCAAGGTCAGCGCGATGGCCTGGGCCAACCGCGTCAATGCGTCTGAAGTGAAGGTCTTTCGAGTAGTTGACGACATTGGCTGGGAGGGTGATCCGGGCAAAAATGTCGGGCGATTCTAGAAAGCGCCCTCCCAATGGTCAACCTCTCAGAATTTTTCGAACCAAGCAGATTCTCTTTAGAACGTATCTTTCCAAGCGCGCAGGCTAGCAAAAACAGCAACTTCAGAGACATTGGACCGTCCGGTCCGTTCGTCCATTTTTTTTGTAACAGTGTCTTCTCCAGCGCGTAAGAATGGGTTGGTGAGGCGTTCAAGGGCCAAATTGGAGGGTAACGTGCTGCGATTTTCGGCGCGCAAACGGGTGACGTCGGCAAAGCGCCGGGCGATGTCGTCATTCTCAGGTTCCACGGCCACGGCGAAGCGCAGATTGCTCAAGGTGTACTCGTGGGTGCAGTACACCAGGGTGGCGTCCGGCAGCGCGGCCAGGCGTTGCAGCGAATGGTGCATCTGCGCAGGCGTGCCCTCGAACAGGCGCCCGCAACCGGCGGCGAACAAGGTGTCGCCGCAAAACAACAGCGGCGGGCTGGCGTCACCGTGGTAATAGGCGATATGGCCCAAGGTGTGGCCCGGCACGGCGAATACATCAAACGCCAACCCCAGCACCTCGATGCGCTGGTTGTCGGCCAACGCTACGTCACGGGCCGGAATGTTCTCGTTGGCCGGGCCGTACACGGTGGCCCCGGTGGCCTGCTTGAGTTCGGCCACGCCGCCCACGTGGTCGTGGTGGTGATGGGTGACCAGAATATCGCTCAGTTGCCAGCCCGGGTGCGCCGCCAACCACGCCAGCACCGGCGCCGCGTCACCTGGATCGACCACCGCGCAGCGTTTGCTTGCAGTGTCTTGTAACAACCATAGGTAGTTATCGGTGAAGGCCGGCAGTGCGTCGATCTGTATCATGGCTCGATTCGCTTAGCATTGAATAATGGTGCATCTTAGGGCCTGTAGGGGCTTTTGGTGAACCTCTCGATGGGAGACGGCAATGACCGACAAAGCATTTGCTCAGGCTGACCCTGAGTGGCTGGAGCTGATCAGCCTGGCGCGGGACTGGTTTGCCGGGCCTTTGGGTCAGCTGTTGCTGCAAGAAGAACAAAAATTGTTGGAAGATGAGCTGGGGCGTTTTTTTGGCGGCTACCTGGTGCATTACGGCCCCAGCGCCGATACACCGCCCCAGGCCCCGCAGGTGCAGCGCAACGTACGCCTGGGCGCGCCGTTGCCGGGCGTCGAAATCGTCTGCGAAGAGCAGGCCTGGCCCCTGAGCGAGCACGCCGCCGACGTGGTAGTGCTGCAGCACGGCCTGGATTTCAGCCTGTCGCCCCACAGCCTGCTGCGCGAGGCCGCCAGTGCGGTGCGCCCCGGTGGCCATTTGTTGATCGTTGGCATAAATCCCTGGAGCGCCTGGGGCTTGCGCCGGGTGTTTGCCCACGATGCCTTGCGCAAGGCACGCTGTTTTTCCGCCTCCCGGGTGGGCGACTGGCTCAACCTGCTGGGCTTCGCGCTGGAGAAACGCCGCTTCGGGTGCTATCGTCCGCCGCTTGCCTCCCCAGGCTGGCAGGCGCGTCTGGCCGGCTGGGAGCGCATGGCTGGCGGCTGGCAAAGTGCTGGCGGCGGCTTTTATATATTGGTAGCGCGCAAATTGGTGGTGGGGCTGCGGCCTCTGCAAAAGGCCCGGCGCGAACCGATGGGCAAACTGATTCCGCTGCCGATGGCCAAGGTCAATCGACGCAACAGCGAACCCTGACACTGATGGATGAGTAATGAGCGATAGCGTTGAAATCTTTACCGACGGCGCCTGCAAGGGCAACCCGGGTGTCGGCGGCTGGGGCGCCTTGCTGGTGTGCAAGGGCGTCGAAAAGGAACTGTGGGGCGGCGAGCGCGAAACCACCAATAACCGCATGGAGTTGATGGCCGCCATTCGCGGGTTGGAAGAACTCAAGCGTTCCTGCGACGTGCTGCTGGTGACCGACTCCGAATACGTGATGAAAGGCATCAACGAGTGGATGGTCAACTGGAAAAAGCGCGGCTGGAAAACCGCCGCCAAGCAGCCGGTCAAAAACGCCGACCTATGGCAATTGCTCGATGAGCAGGTCAACCGCCACACCGTCAAATGGAAGTGGGTGCGCGGGCATACCGGCCACGACGGCAACGAGCGAGCCGACCAGTTGGCCAACCGCGGCGTCGACGAGATCCGCGCGGCCAAGCGCTAGATCAGTCGCAGCCTTCGCGGATAACCCCACCCCCCTGTAGGTGCGGATTCATCCGCGAAGGCCGTAACGCGGTGCAGCAGGTAAACTGCAGCGATCTTTTCGCGGAGGCTACAGGCGAATCGGTCAGCGCCCTTGCAAGGCCTTTTCCATTCTCACCAAACCTTCCTCCAGCAACGCCCGCGGGCAGCCGAAGTTCAGGCGCACGAACTGCTTGGCGGCGTGATCATCAAAATCCGGCCCCGCGCTCAAGCCCACCTTGGCCTCGTCCAAAAAGAACCGATACGGGTCTTGCAGGCCCAACTGCGAGCAATCCAGCCACGCCAGGTAAGTGCCCTGGGGCAAGGTCATGCTCACGCCCGGCAGGCGGGTGGCGACAAAGTCCGCCAGGTAATCGCGGTTGGCCTGCAGGTAATCAATCACCTGGGCCAGCCACTCGGCACTGCCTTGGTAAGCCGCCTGGGTGGCCACCAGGCCAAACGGGCTGACGCTGTCCACCAGGCCCAACCGGGCCGTGTTGAAACGATGGCGCAGGGCCGCGTTTTGCACCACGGCGAACGCGGTCTTCACCCCGGCGATGTTATAGGCCTTGGTTGCCGACATCAGGGTGATGGTGCGCTGGGCAATGTCGTCGCTCAAGCTGGCCATGGGGATGTGCGTGCGCCCATCAAACAGAATCTTGGCGTGGATTTCGTCACTGATGATCAGCGCGTCATTGGCCACGCAGGCATCGCCGATAGCCTGCAATTCAGCGCGCTCGAACACCTTGCCCAGCGGGTTGTGCGGGTTGCTCAAAATCAGCGCTGCGGCCTGGCCCAGCGCCTCGTTCAGCGCCGCGATATCGGTGGGGTATTCACCCTTGGCATCCACCTTGAACGGCAACTCGATACGCGGCATGTTCCAGTGGCCTGGTGCATTGAGCAGGGGCCGATAGTTGGGCGTTTGCACCGCTACGCCACTGCCCGCCGGCAACAGGCCGTTGAGGGCCATGTTCACGCCGCCTTCCACGCCGGGTAAAAACACCAGGTCCTCAGGCTTGATGCGCCAGGCATATTGCTGCCACAACTCGGCCACCAACGTTTCGCGCAGTTCGTCCTGGGCCACGCTGTAGCCCAGCAGCGGGTGCTCCAGGCGTTGCTGCAGCGCGCGAATGATGTTCGGCGCCACGGCAAAATCCATGTCGGCCACCCACATCGGCAGCACGTCGGCGGGGTAGCGGCTCCATTTGGTGCTGGCGGTGGCGTGGCGGTCGATGACCGTGTCCAGGTTGATCGTCATGGGGGGCTTTCTCCAGGTAAACGGCAATGGGCGGATAATAGGCGCCATCGCCAGCCCGTGGCGAGGACTGTGCTAAAGTACGCGGCTGTTTCCGCCTGTTGATTTGTGAGAGTGCTTGCCCATGGCCACGAGATTCGTCGTCCTCGATACCGAAACCACCGGTATGCCGGTTACCGATGGTCACCGCATCATCGAGATCGGTTGTGTCGAGCTCATTGGCCGGCGCCTGACCGGGCGTAACTTTCACGTGTACCTGCAACCGGATCGCAGCAGCGATGAAGGCGCGATCGGCGTGCACGGCATCACCGACCAGTTCCTGGAAGGCAAGCCGCGCTTTGCTGAAGTTGCCGACGAGTTCTTCGACTTTATCGAAGGCGCGCAGCTGATCATCCACAACGCGGCGTTCGACGTTGGCTTCATCAACAACGAATTCGCGCTGATGGGCCAGGCGCACCGTGCCGATATCACCCAGCATTGCTCGGTGCTCGACACCCTGATGATGGCGCGCGAACGCCACCCAGGCCAGCGCAACAGCCTGGACGCCCTGTGCAAGCGTTATGGCGTCGACAACTCCGGCCGTGACTTGCACGGCGCCTTGCTCGACTCCGAGATCCTGGCAGACGTTTACCTGGCGATGACCGGCGGCCAGACCAGCCTGTCGCTGGCTGGCAATTCCAGTGACGGCGCCGGCGAAGGCTCGGCCAACCAGGGCAGCGAAATCCGCCGCCTGCCCGCCGACCGGCCGCGCAGCATCGTGATCCGCGCCACCGACGATGAGTTGGCCGAGCACGCCGGGCGTCTGGAGATCATTGCCAAGGCCGCAGGCGCCCCGGCGCTGTGGGCGCAGTTGCTGGAAGCGGAAAACGCAGCGGCAAACTGATGGCACCGGCCCGGCGAATTGTCCTCGTGCGACTTTTTGTTACAACGCTTGGCCCCATTGCCTTACGTCATCGCCCGCAAGCTTCTACCCTGAGGGAACAGGCCGATCAGGTCTGCCGCCTCAGGATGGCTGCTACCCATGTACAAAGACCTGAAGTTCCCGGTACTGATCGTTCACCGTGACATCAAGGCCGACACCGTGGCAGGCGAGCGCGTGCGCGGTATTGCCCGCGAGCTTGAGCAGGAAGGCTTCAGCATCCTGCCGGCGGTGGACAACGCCGAGGCGCGGCTAGTGGCGGCCACCCATCACGGCTTGGCGTGCATGCTGATTGCCGCCGAAGGGGCCGGCGAGAATACCCATCTACTGCAAAACATGGTGGTGCTGATCCGCCTGGCGCGGGTGCGCGCGCCGCAGCTGCCGATCTTTGCGCTGGGCGAGCAGGTGACCCTGGAAAACGCCCCGGCCGATGCCATGAGCGAACTCAACCACCTGCGCGGCATCCTCTACCTGTTCGAAGACACCGTGCCGTTCCTCGCCCGGCAGGTAGCGCGGGCGGCGCGCAATTACCTGGACGGCCTGCTGCCGCCGTTTTTCAAGGCGCTGGTGCAACACACCGCGCAGTCCAATTATTCCTGGCACACGCCGGGGCATGGCGGGGGCGTGGCCTACCGCAAAAGCCCGGTGGGCCAGGCGTTTCATCAGTTCTTTGGGGAAAACACCCTGCGCTCCGACCTGTCGGTGTCGGTACCGGAACTGGGCTCATTGCTCGACCACACCGGCCCCCTGGCAGACGCCGAGGCGCGGGCGGCGCGCAACTTCGGTGCCGATCACACGTTCTTTGTCATCAATGGCACCTCCACGGCCAACAAGATCGTCTGGCACGCCATGGTCGCCCGGGGTGACCTGGTGCTGGTGGACCGCAACTGCCACAAGTCGGTGCTCCACGCGATCATCATGACCGGCGCCATCCCGTTGTACCTGTACCCCGAGCGCAATGAACTGGGGATCATCGGCCCGATCCCCCTGAGTGAATTCAGCCGTGAGTCGATCCAGGCCAAGATCGATGCCAGCCCGTTGACCCAGGGCCGCCCACCGAAGGTCAAACTGGCGGTGGTTACCAACTCTACCTACGACGGCTTGTGCTACAACGCCGAGCTGATCAAGCGCACCTTGGGCGACAGCGTCCAGGTGCTGCATTTCGACGAGGCCTGGTACGCCTATGCCGCCTTTCACGAGTTCTTCGCCGGGCGCTACGGCATGGGCACTTCACGCAGCGAAACCAGCCCGCTGGTGTTCACCACCCACTCGACCCACAAGCTGTTGGCCGCCTTCAGCCAGGCGTCGATGATCCATGTGCAGGACGGCGGGCAGCGGCAACTGGACCGCGATCGTTTCAACGAAGCGTTCATGATGCACATCTCCACCTCGCCGCAATACAGCATTATCGCCTCGCTGGACGTGGCCTCGGCGATGATGGAGGGCCCGGCCGGGCGCTCGCTGTTGCAAGAGATGTTCGACGAGGCGCTGAGCTTTCGCCGCGCCCTGGCCAAGCTGCGCCAGAACATCGCCGCCGATGACTGGTGGTTCAGTATCTGGCAGCCGCCGCAGGTGGAGGGTATCGAGCGCGTGGCCACCGAGGACTGGTTGCTTTCGCCCAATGCCGATTGGCACGGCTTTGGCGACCTGGCCGATGACTACGTGTTGCTCGACCCGATCAAGGTCACTTTGGTGATGCCGGGGCTGACCGCCGGCGGCGCCTTGAGCGAGAAGGGCATCCCTGCGGCGGTGGTCAGCAAGTTCCTCTGGGAGCGCGGGCTGGTGGTGGAAAAGACCGGGCTGTATTCCTTCCTGGTGTTGTTTTCCATGGGCATCACCAAAGGCAAGTGGAGCACCCTTTTGACCGAGTTGCTGGAGTTCAAGCGCAGTTACGACGCCAACGTCGAGTTGCTCGATTGCCTGCCCTGCGTGGCCCGCCTGGACCTGACCCGCTACCGCGGCATGGGCCTGCGCGATCTGTGCGACCAGTTGCATGGCTGCTATCGCAGCAATGCCACGGCCAAGCACCTCAAGCGCATGTACACGGTGTTGCCGCAGGTGGTCATGTCGCCCGCCGATGCCTACGACAAGCTGGTGCGCGGCGAAGTCGAGGCAGTGCCGATCGACGAACTGCCCGGGCGCATCGCTGCCGTCATGCTGGTGCCGTACCCGCCGGGCATCCCCTTGATCATGCCCGGTGAGCAGTTCAGCGAGGCCACGCGCTCGATCATCGATTACCTGGCGTTCGCCCGCGCCTTCGACACGGGCTTCCCAGGCTTCGTCGCCGACGTCCATGGCCTGCAACATGAATGTGGCCCCTACACGGTCGATTGCATCACACTATGAATGTCTTTCCTTTTAGCCGCCCCCGGGACCGAGAAGTCATGAGTACGGTCAACCCCGCCCTGGCGGTCCGCGTGGCGGACGAGGGTTTTGAAGCCTACGTGCTGGGCTGTGAGTTCGGCTTTCGGGTCGAGGCTTATGGCCAGCCGCAAATCGGCAAGAAGGTCGCGCAGTGGGCGCTTGCCCCAGTGTCGCCATACCGCAAGTGCTACGGGATCGACCCCGAAGAGTTTCGCAGTTACCGCAATGCACCAGACAGCGCGGTGTTCATGGCGTACCTGGGCGAGCGAGCGGTGGGCCACGTGGTGGTCAGCACCAACTGGAACGGCCTGGCCCATGTTGACGAACTGGCGGTGGACGCCTCGGCGCGCCGCAGTGGGGTGGCGCGGGCGCTGCTCGACGTGGTGCGCTTCTGGGCGCAGAAAAAAAGCCTGCCAGGCATCATGCTCGAAACCCAGAACAACAACCTGGCGGCGTGCCGACTGTACGAACGCTACGGCTTCGAACTGGGGGGCATCGACCACCTGCGTTACCGTGGCATCGACCCGGAAACGGCCGAGGTGGCGGTGTTCTGGTACTTGTTTTTCTAACCGGCCAACAGGCTCTGGGCCTTTTGGGTGACGATCTCCAGCAGCGCCTTCAGCGCGGGAGACGGTTCGCTGCCCAGTGCGGTCAATGCGTACAGCGTCACGGGCACGGCGGGTGAAATCGGGCACACGTCCAGCCCCGCAAGCCGCGCCCCGATGGCGGTGAAGGGGTCGACGATGGCCAGGCCTTCGCCGGCTTCGACCATGCTGCGCATCATCTGATAGGTTTGCACCCGCGTCTGGATATGTGGGGCAGGGTGCAGGGCTTCAAGTTTCTTTTCCAGCAGGCGGCTCAGCGGGTCCTGGCCTTCCAGCCCGACCATGGTTTGCCCGGCCAACTCGTGCAGGCCGATGTACTTGTGCTTGGGCGCCAACCAGCCCTTGGGGGCCAGCAGTTGCAACTTGCCGTCGGCCAGGGCCGTGCAGGCAAGTTTGGGGTGTCGGGGGTCATGCAGGCTCAGGCCCAACTCGCACTCACCCAACAACAGGCTGCGCACGATTTCGCTGGTGTGCTGATGGAACAGGGTGCAGGGCGTTTCCTGGTAGCGCTTGCGCAAGGCCGCGATGCTTTGCGGCAGCAGGTGCTGGGCCAGGGTAGGGGTGCAGACCACTCGCAAGGTGGGTTCGCGATGCAGGCGCAGGTTACCCGCCAGCCGCGCGATCTGCTCCAGTGGCAGTTGCAACTGATTGAAGGCGGCCTCGAGCTCCAGCGCTTCGCGGGTCGGCTGCAGGCGCCCGCGCACCTTGGCGAACAGCAACAGGCCGGATTGTTGCTCGGCGTCTTGCAGGATTTCCCCCAGGGTAGCCGGTGCCAATTGCAACAGGTCGGCGGCCGCGCCCAGGCTGCCGGTTTGCAACAGGGCCTGGATCACTTCGATGTGGCGTAGTCGCATGGGTGATTCCGCATCCCTTTTATCGAGAGTAAAGCTTCGCGGATACATCCGCCCCTACAAGCAAATGTAGGCGCGGATTTTTCCGCGAAAAGAGCCGCGCAATGCTCAAGGCAACCCGTTGCGCCCATGGGTGGTAAACCCCGCCCGCTGGCTCAACCGCTCGTAATACGCCCGCACCGCCGGCAATTGGGCATGCTCCAGCGGTGTCTCGAACCAGCGGTTCACCGACAGCCCGATGGGTATGTCGGCCAGGCTAAAGTCGGCACCGGCCACATAGGCACCGGTCTTGGCCAACTGGCTGTCGAGGATGGTCATGTACTTCGTCCACTCCTTGCCGCCAGCGGCCAGTGCCTCGGCGTCCTGGTGCAGGGGGGAATGGCGTACCAGGGACATGAACGGGTAACTCCAGGCACGGTTCAAGTCCGAGGCCTGCCAGTCGGTCCACTGATCGATGCGTGCCCGGGTACGGGGCTCGCGGCTGTACAGGTGTTCGCCGCCAAAGCAGTTGGCCAGGTAGCGAATGATGGCGTTCGATTCCCACAATATGAAATCACCGTCTTTGATCACCGGCACCATCGCATTGGGGTTCAATGCGAGAAATTCCGGCGTGTCGGTGGCCTTGAAGCCATTGCCCCAATCCTGGCGCTCAAAAGGGATGTGCAACTCCGCGCAGGCCCACAGTACCTTACGCACGTTGATCGATGACGCTCTCCCGAAAATCTGCAGCATGCGAACTCCCTGGCCTCAGGCCCTGACAAACTGTTTGCGGTAAGCGTTTGGACTCAAGCCGACCCGCTGGCGGAAGTGCCGCCTGAAAGACTCGTGCGAACCAAAACCGGCTGCCTCGACCACGTGGCTGAGCGGCAGCTGCGCTTGTTCCAGCAACTCCCGGGCATAGGCCACGCGTTCCCCCAGCAACCATTCATAGGGTGTCATACCCGTGCCGTCGATGAAACAGCGATGCAAAGTGCGCGTGCTCATGGCCGCGCGTTGCGCCATGGCGTCGAGGGTCAGGGCCAGGTGCAGGTGGCTGCGTACCCAGTCCATCAAGGCTGAGACAGGCCCCTCGCTTGCGCTGACCAACTGGCGATGGGCGTACTGTGCCTGGCCGCCGTCCCGGTGCGGGGGGATCACCAGGCGCTGCGCCACCCGATTGGCGACCAGGGCACCGTGGTCGCGGCGCACCAGGTGCAGCATCATGTCCAGGCCCGATGCGGAGCCGGCGGCGGTGATGATCTGGCCCTGATCCACGTACAAGGCGTTGGCTTGCACCGTGATGCGAGGGTAGCGCGCGGCCAGGCGCTCGGTATGGCGCCAGTGGGTGGTGGCCTGCAACCCGTCGAGTAATCCGGCCGCCGCCAGCACGAAGGCCCCAGCGCAAATCGAGCACAGGCGCGCCCCGCGAGCATGGGCGGCTTGCAATTGCTCGATCAGTTTTTGCGGCACCGGCGCCTCGATGTCACGCCAGCCAGGGATGATGATCGTGTCAGCGGTTTCAAGGGTTGCGCTGCCAGGGGTGGGCAGCAGGGTGATGCCACCCAGGGCCGTGATCGGCCCTTCGTCCACCGCCACGCTGGCGAACTCATACCAGTGCACCCCCAGTTCTGGCCGCTTGAGGGCGAACACCTCCGCCGCGCATCCGAATTCGAAGGTGCACAGTTGATCGTAGAGCAGTGCCACCACCTGATGATTTTTCATTGGCGTGATCTTACCGCATGTTGGCATTCCTGCCAGTGGTGGTTGGGTGTGGGGCTGATTAATCTGCAGGCACCCCAGACAGGAGCCACGCCATGACCTTGAATATCGGAATCTACGTCTACGACGACGTTGAAGTGCTCGACTTCGCCGGGCCCTATGAGGTGTTTACCACCGCAGCCCGGGTGCATGCGCGTAGCCATAGTGGTGCGCCGCTGTTCACGGTGGTCACCGTGGGGCGCACCTTGGCGCCCGTACGGGCGAGGGCGGGGTTGAAGGTGGAGGCGGATTTCGCCATCGATCGGCATCCCCCCCTGGACCTGCTGGTGGTGCCGGGGGGCGTGGTGACTGCAGAACTTTGCAAGCCGGACGTGATCCAGTGGCTCGGCCGGCAGATCCACCCCTCAAGGTTGGTGGCCTCGGTGTGCACCGGTGCCTTTATGCTGGCACAGACAGGAAAACTGGATGGCCTGAGCGTGACCACCCACTGGGAAGACCTCGATGAGTTGCGTGAGATGTTTCCCAAACTGCAGGTGCTCGGTGGTCGCCGCTGGGTGGACCAAGGCGCACTGCTGACCAGCGCCGGGATCAGCGCCGGCATCGACATGAGCCTGCACTTGGTGGAGCGGTTGCACAGCCGCGCCTTGGCCGAGCGCACGGCCCGGCAGTTGGAGTTTGATTGGGTAGGGAATCAGTCAGGCATCGATAGTGTGTAAGTAAGTTTGATATTTATTATTTAAGTTATGGCGTGGCGTGTGCGTATTTTCAAGTATTGCGGTATGGCGGAGGGTTAACTAATTTTAGAGGGGGTGGTTGATAAATATTTGAGTGAGGTGATGTGATGAGCAAAGATATTCTGGCGGACAAAGCTGATACAATATTTACACGCACGGATGCCGCTGTTAAAGGCTACGTGACTGAAGATGATTTCATTGCTGTCGCTAAAAAAAATCTTGAGAAATATAAGGAGGCACCCGACTCATCGAAGGCTGTGGCATTGATCGAAAGTTTCAAGAGCCTTTGGCGAGCGTACCTGTCAAATCTGGCTACGCCTCAGGCGACGAAGTTGTCACGTGAGGAATTTCGGGCTTCATTTAAAAAGCATAAACAAAATAAAGTCTTTGATAAGGTCCTTGTTCCATTGTATCGAAACCTTTTCGATGTTATCGATACTGATGGTGATGGTCAGTTGAGTGTTCATGAGTTTTCCGTTTTGACCGCTGTCAACTTGGCTCAAGCAAAGCAGGCGTTCAAGGAAATAGATGTCGATGGCGACGGTCATATTTCACGCGAAGAGTACTTGAGCGCATTCAAAGCCTTCTGTGAAAGTTCAGAACCAACAAGTACGGGCAATTTGTTATTCAAAGGCTAGCGGCACAGTGGCACCGGGCGTGGTTTACAACGAGCTATCGAGTATCGGCAATTCACTCAGCTGCCGCTATGCGAAAGCTCGTCAAACTATCGCGTAAACACCAGCGCCTTCAACCCACCCTCAGGATCGATGTCGGCAAACTCCGGCGGGTTGGCCAGGCGCTCCTTGAAGGTCAGCTCAGGTGCGGCCGCGGCAACGCCCTCGATCAAAAAGTGGGGGCCAATCGCTGGATCATTCACGCATGCCAGCACGGTACCGTGCTCGGTCAACAGTTCCGGCAGGCGGCTGAGTACGCGCTGGTAGTCCTTGGTCAGTACGAAGCTGCCTTTCTGAAATGACGGCGGGTCGATGATGACCAGGTCGTAAGGACCGGTTTTTTTGACCTTGCCCCACGACTTGAACAGTTCGTGACCCAGAAAGGTTACCCGGTCCAACTCGTGATGGTTCAGGCGGTGGTTGTCACGGCCACGGCTCAGTGCGGCACGGGCCATGTCCAGGTTGACCACGTGCTCGGCGCCGCCGGCAATGGCGGCCACCGAAAACCCGCACGTGTAGGAAAACAGGTTGAGCACCCGCTTGCCTGCCGCGTTGTCGCGCACCCAGTCGCGGCCGTAGCGCATGTCCAAAAACAACCCGGTGTTTTGCTTGCGACCGAAATCGACGAGGTAACGCAGGCCGCCCTCGACGATTTCGCGATCCTCCACCGCCACCCCGGCGATCAGCTCGGTGGTGCTTTCCAGCAAGTACCGGTGCTGCAACAGCAGGCTTTGACCACCCGCAGTGTGCCAGGTGGCCGACTCGGCCAGGTTCAGCAGCAAGGTCTTGAGCCCTGCCAGGTGCTCGGTTTGCGGCTCTTTGAACAGCGATACCAGCAATACGCCCTGCATCCAGTCCACGGTCACTTGCTCCAGGCCCGGCCAGCGGCGGCCACGGCCGTGGAACAGGCGGCGGGTTTCGGCGGGGGCGGGGCTCAAGGCGGCGGTCAGGTGGTGTTCAAGTGTGGCAAGGGCGTCTGGGTTCATGGCTCTGGGTCAATTTTTTCAAGGGTGCATTTTAACCGAACGAGCCGCCATGGCCACAGGTCTAGAGTTACAAGCACGCCCCCTTGGAGTTCGACCATGTTCAAGCGTCTATTGCTATTGATGTGTCTGTGCCTGGCCAGTTGCAGTTCGGTTGACGTGCAGCAGTACCGCACGCAGCAGCCGACCTTGGATGTTCGCCAGTTTTTCACCGGCCACCTGGAAGCCTGGGGCATCTTCCAAAAGCGCTCCGGGGAGGTGGTCAAGCGCTTTCATGTCGTGATGCAGGGGCGCAGCGAGGGTGAGAACTTGATCCTGCACGAGGACTTCACCTACAGCGATGGCACCCGACAGACCCGTGAATGGACCTTGCGCCCCGACGGCCCGAACCGTTGGCGCGGCACCGCAGGCGATGTGGTGGGCGAGGCACTGGGCGAAACCGCTGGCAACACCCTGCATTGGCGCTACGTGTTGAGCTTGCCGGTGGACGGCAAGGTGCACGACGTGACGCTGGACGACTGGATGTACCAACTGGACGATCACACCATGGCCAATCGTTCGTACATGAGCAAGTTCGGCGTCGAGGTGGGGCAGATCTCGCTGTTTTTCCGCAAGCTGCCTTAAACGGGTTCGCGCAGTTGCAGCACGTTACCTTCCGGGTCGTAACCATCGCAGGCCCGGAAGTAGGGGCCTTGCCATTCGCAGTCCGGGCCATCCAGCGCGCCGCCCAAACGTGGCGCGTCGGCCCGCGCCTGGCTCAGGCTGGCGACCGGGTACACCAGCTTGGTCGGCACGTTGGCGCGGCGCTGGGGCGGCAGGGTGATCTGCACGCTAGCGGCGACTTCGGCTGGCAAGGCGTGCAGCACCAACTGAAAATCGTCACCGTCCAGCAGGATCAAGTCGTCCTGACGCAACATCAGGTGCATCGACAGCAGTTGCTCATAGAATGTCGCCATACGTGGCAGGTCTTTGGCGAACAGCACGGCGCCGTGTTTGAGTGGTTCGGGCATGGTCAGCCTATAGGTATGTAAGCGGTTGTCAGAGTGTAGCGCGCGCTCGTGGCGCATTGATGGCATCGATCAGTGGCGAGTCACTCGGTTCTGTGCTCTGATTCGCGCCATAGGCTTTCCTGTCGATTGCTCAGTACGGTTGAATTCCCGATGGCCCATACCAAGGTTCCGCTGCCGCCCGAAGAAGCGTTGCGCATTGAAGCGCTCGAGCACCTGCAGATCCTCGATACCCTGCCCGAAACCTCGTTCGACGACATTGTCGAACTGGCCACGACATTGTGTGGCACGCCCATTGCGTTGGTATCTCTGGTAGACAGCGAGCGGCAATGGTTCAAGGCCTGCGTGGGCCTGGACGTGCGCCAAACCCCGCGCGACCAGGCCTTCTGTGCCCACGCCATCCTGGTGCCCGAGGCATTGCTGATGGTGGAGGATGCCACCCTTGATCCGCGCTTCAATGCCAACCCGTTGGTGCTGGGCGCCCCCTTTATTCGGTTCTATGCCGGCGCGCCGGTTTTGGCGGCCAATGGGCAGGCCTTGGGCACGGTCTGTGTGATCGACACCGTGCCGCGCAGCCTCACCGCAAGCCAGGCCAACGGCCTGCAGGCGTTGGCCCGGCAGGCCTCGGCGTTGCTGCAATTACGCACCTTGAGCCTTGCCCGCGAGCAACAGGCCCGTGACCTGTCGCGCAAGGTGATCGAGGCGCTGGGCGATAACGAACAGGCGCACTCGGCGCTCAGGCATAACCAACGGGTCGCGGCGGTCGGCCAGTTGACCAGCGGCATCATTCACGACTTCAACAACCTGTTGCAGACCCTCACCGCCACCTTGCAACTGCTGCAACTGCGCGCCGAGCGTCCTGGTGAGGTGGGCAAGTTGACCGGCATCGGTTTGCAGGCCGTGGCCCACGGCGCCAAGCTGATCGCGCAACTGCTGGCCTATTCGCGCAAGGGTGGGGTGGAGCTTGAGCCAGTGTCGGTGTGCGAGCGCATCGAGGCTAACCGCGAGGTGCTCAAACGGGTGTTGGGCTCGTCGATCTCGCTGCACTTCGACCTGGCCTGGGCACCCTGCCAGGTTCTGTGTGACGGTACGCAACTGGAAGCGGCGCTGCTGAACATGCTGGTCAATTCCCGTGACGCCATCGATGGGGCTGGGCGTATCCACATCGCGACCCGGCTGAGCGACGTGGCGGGCGATGCGCAGTTGGCGGATGGTCGCTACTTGGTGTTGAGCGTGACCGACAGCGGCGCTGGCATGTCGGCGACGGTGCTGGCACAGGTATTCGAGCCGTTTTTTACCACCAAGGCGGCGGGCAAGGGCACCGGGCTTGGTTTGTCCCAGGTTTATGGTTTTGCATTGAAGGCCGACGGTACGGCGCGGGTACGCAGTGAGCCGGGCAATGGCACCGAAGTGGCATTGTGGCTCAGGACCTTGCCGCTCGCGCCTGAAGGATCAACGAGGCAGGCTTGAGGCTGAGCGGGTGCACAGGCTCTTGAATCAAGACCTCGTCCAAGCCGCTGGCGTAAAGCAACTTGACCCAGCTCTCCAGGGTTCTGAAGTACCAAGGCGGTGGGTCGCTGAAGTCGGTATTGAAGCCGGCCCATGAGCCCGATCGCCACCCATCGCGGTAGGGCGCCTCGCCGCAGGCCATCAAAGGGTGCAGGGTTTGCACCAGCAGGTGGCCTTGCCGGGTCAACAGGCTGGCAAGCGCCGGCAGCAGCGTGGTGACCGAATCCTCGCCCAGCAGCGAGAAGTTGCACACCACGCAATCCACTTGCCCGCTCAGCGCACCTTGGGCGATGTGCTCATAGGTGGCAACCTGGTAGTCGCCGGGGCCCGCGGCCCGTGCGGCTTGGACCAGCGCCGGCACGGCATCCACGCCCAGGGTTTTGACGCCTTGGGCGCATAAGGCGCGGGTCAGCCAGCCTTCGCCGCAGCCCAGGTCCAGGGCGGTGGCGGGGCGCAGGGCGAGCACGGCTTCAAGCACCGCCTGGTCGGTGACCAGGCGCCGGCTTTCGATCTCGCCACCGCGCACGGCGCCAACCCAAGCGATTGCGTTGTGCTGCCAGGATTCGAGAATGTGGGCGTCAGACAAATCTTCGTCGTTCATACCCCAAGCTTAGTGCCTGTTGGCCGTGCTCTGGTAGTCTGTGGGCCTGAAAACGCGAAGCGCCTGACGGGAACACGGATGAAAATGCCTGAGATCGACGATTTTGACTTGAAGATTCTGACCTTGTTGCAGGCCAACGGCCGCCTCACCAACCAGGAGCTCAGCGACTTGGTCGGGCTATCTGCTTCACAGTGTTCACGTCGACGCATTGCGCTTGAAAACGCCCAATTGATCCTCGGTTATCACGCGCGCCTGGCGCCTCAGGCGATGAACGTGGAGATGGTGGCCATGATCGAGGTTCGCCTGGTCAGCCATGGCGTCGAGCACGCCGAGCGTTTCCAGCGCATCGTGGTGGAGGAAAGCGCAATCATCGACGCCTACAAGACCACCGGCGATGCCGACTACACCTTGAAAACCGCGGTGGCCGATCTGGCCAGCCTCAACCAGTTGATGGGCCGGCTGTTTGCCAGCAATTGCATCGGCCACATCAAGACGGCGGTGGTGCTTGAGCGGATCAAGGAAAACAGCGTGCTGACGCATTGATCAAGCGCCTCCAACAGCCTGCACCGTTGCGAGGCATGAAAAGGGCGTTGCGCGCACGGATGGCGCCAAGAGCGGGTGCATTAAGAGTGATATGTGCACATGTGCTGCTTGTGGTGCGCAACCTTGCTTGAATTGGTACGATATATGCTCAGTGTGTGCATGTAACTGCATGCGCATGCCGCTGATCCAACCCCTTTTCGAGTTCCGCATGACCACCCTGACTACCCGAGCCAACACCCGCCACTCCGCGCTTGAAGATATCCTTGCGCTGTTGATCGGCACCTTGCTGGTCGCCTTCGGCCTGTTGTTCCTGCGCCAGGCCGGCATCATGACCGGAGGTACCGCCGGTATCGCGCTGTTGATTCACTATGCCTACGACTTGCCGTTCGGCGCCGTGTTCTTTGCGCTCAACCTGCCGTTCTATTGGCTGGCGTGGCGCCGCATGGGCTGGCGCTTTTGCGTGAAAACCTTTTGCGCAGTCGGCCTGGTATCATTTTTCTCGGATTACCAGGGCTTGCTGATCAACGTCCAGAGCATTCAACCCTTCTACGCCGCGTTAATCGGTTGCGTCATTCTGGGTGTAGGATTTATTGTCCTGTTCCGCCATCAGGCCAGCCTGGGCGGCATCAATATCCTGGCGCTGTTCATCCAGGAAAAATTCGGGATCAAGGCCGGCTGGTTGCAGATGGGCGTCGACATCGTCATCTTGTTGACTTCGTTGAGCCTCATGACGCTGCCCTTGTTGATCGCCTCGGTGTTGGGCGCCGTGGTGCTGAACCTGATCATCGCCTTGAACCACCGTTCCGACCGTTACTCGGCCTGAATCACCCTATGGAGTATGTGCAAGTGTTCGAACAAGTAGAGTCGTATGCCGGTGACCCTATCCTGTCGCTGATGGAAACCTTCCAAAAGGACCCACGTGCAGACAAGGTGAACCTCAGCATCGGTCTGTACTACGACGGTGCCGGTATCATCCCGCGCCTTGCCACCGCCGTCGAAGCCGAGCGGCAGTTGCTCGCCGGCGACCAGGGCCCTTGCGTGTACTTGCCAATGGAAGGCTTGCAGGCTTACCGCCAAGGCATTCAGGAACTGCTGTTCGGCGCAGATCACCCCGTGGTGCGCGAAGGTCGCGTGGCCACCATCCAGACCGTGGGCGGTTCGGGCGCGTTGAAAGTCGGTGCCGATTTCCTCAAGCGCTATTTCCCGGATTCGCAGGTATGGGTCAGCGATCCGACCTGGGAAAACCACCTGGCACTGTTCGGTGGGGCGGGCTTCAAGGTCAACAGCTACCCGTACTTCGAGTCGGCCAAGCGCGGCGTCAACTTCGAGGGCATGCTTGCCACCCTCAATACCCTGCCCAAGCACAGCATCGTGCTGCTGCACCCCTGCTGCCACAACCCGACGGGCGCGGACCTGAACAACGCTCAGTGGGACCAGGTGGTCGCCGTTGCCAAGCAACGTGAGCTGATCCCGTTCCTGGACATTGCCTATCAGGGTTTCGGTGATGGCATGCAGGAAGATGCCTATGCGATTCGTGCCATGGCCGACGCGGGCGTGACATTTATCGTCAGCAACTCGTTCTCCAAGATTTTCTCGCTGTACGCCGAGCGCGTCGGCGGCTTGTCGGTGGTGTGCAGCGATGCCGCGACCGCCGAGCGTATCCTGGGCCAGCTAAAGGCAACCGTGCGCCGTAACTACTCCAGCCCACCCAAGCATGGCGCCACGGTCGTGGCCCGGGTGTTGGGCGAGCCGGGCCTCAAGGCCCAGTGGTTGGCGGAAGTCGAAGCGATGCGCGTGCGGATCCTGGACATGCGCCAGCAGCTGGTGGCGGTATTGAAAGAAACCGCGCCAGCGCGCAGCTTCGATCATTTCCTGCAGCAAAAAGGCATGTTCAGCTACACCGGCTTCAGCGTCGACCAGGTCACGCGCCTGCGCGAAGAATTCGGGGTGTACCTGATCAACAGTGGGCGCATGTGCATGGCGGGCTTGAACCAGGGCAACCTGCAACAGGTAGCCCTGGCGTTCGCGAAAGTCAGCTAAGCCAGTTCAGGCGTGCCGGCCCAGCTTCATCGCTTGGGCGGCAGGCGCCTGGTTGCGCAGGGCCTTGGCCACTTCCGCTGCATCACGCGGTTCATCAAGGTCCCGGTTCAAGGTTTCCGGGGTTTTGAACGTGGTGTACACGGTGGCCACGGTCAGCAGCGCCAGGTAACAGGCAATCGGCAACCAGGCACCCAGGCCCGGATGTGCTTGCCCTTCATGCAGTACCACGGTGTAGGCAATGATGCCGGCACCAATCATTGGCGCAATGCCACCGGCAATCACTGCCGACAATTCCCGCGCGATCGACACGCCCATATAGCGATGACGCGAGCCGAACAGCTCGGGCATCAGCGCAGCTTGCGTGCCGAACATGCCCCAGGTACCAATCCCCAGTGCCACGCTGATCGCGATGATACTGGCTACCACGTTGCCCTGGCTCAGGGTCCACCACACCGGGAAGGCCAGTGCCAGTTGCAGCAGGGCGAAGCTGCGATACACCTTGACCCGACCGTAGCGGTCGCTCAGTTTGCCGGCAATCGGCACGGTGATGGCGCCGACGCAGGCTGCGCAAATCAGCGTCATTACCCCCACCGGGCCTTGCAGGCCGACCACGCCGACGATGTAGCTGACGGCCAGTGCCTGGTAGATCGAGGAGCCGCCGTTTTCGGCCAGGCGCAGGCCAATGCCGATCAACAGGGTGGGTTTGGAATGCTTGAGCGCACTTTTGAGTGGGTTCTGGCACTCCTGTTTCAGGGCCTTGAGGCGGATGAAGGTGGGCGACTCTTTTAGCTTGAGGCGCATGTACAAGCCCAGGGCCACGATCACCACGCTGATGAAGAACGGCACGCGCCACAACCAGGTCTCGGTGACGTGCTCATTGCCGCTGACCACGAAGAAGTACACCAGCGCCGCCAGGATAGTGCCCAGTTGAATGCCCAGGAAGGGCAGGGCGGCATAGAACCCGCGCCGGCCCTTGGGTGCGTATTCGGTCATCATTACCGCGGCACCGGCCTGTTCGGCGCCCGCGCCCAGGCCTTGCAGCAGGCGCAACACCACCAGCAGCACCGGCGCCAGGTAACCTGCCGTGGCAAAGGTGGGCAGCGCGCCGATCAGGGTGCTGGAAATGCCCATCAACAGTACCGTGGACGACAGCACGAACTTGCGCCCGATCCTGTCGCCGATCATGCCGAACAGCACACCGCCCAGGGGGCGGACGGCAAAGCCTAGGAAGTAGGTGCCGAAACTGGCGATCAGGCTCATGGTGCGGGTCTGTTCGGGAAAGAACAGCGGCCCGAAAATCAGCGCCGATGCCAGGGTGTACAGGGCAAAGTCGTAGTACTCCAGGGCGCTGCCCAGGGAGCAGGCCCAGGCGGCGCGGTGCAAGTCCTTGCGGACCACGGCCTCGTCGCGGGTGTCGTGGTGATCGGGTGACGCCGAGTGTGCAGGGTTCATCTCGTGACCTCCAGGCGCCTTGAGTGGCGTCTTGTTATTGTTGCGTGAGCGTTTTTAGATATTGAGTCGTTGGATCTCGTCGAGCATGGCCTGTTCCATCACATCGATGGGCGCGTCATGGCCGGTGTACAGTTCAATCTGCCGGCACGCCTGGTGCACCAGCATCCGCGTGCCCGCCACCGTCACGCAACCCAGGCTCTGGGCCTGGCGCAAAAGGGCAGTGCGCACGGGAATGAACGCCACGTCCATGACAATCAGGTGTGCGGCGAGCTTGCCGTCCAGCGGGTTGGCTTCGGCTTGGCGAAAACCGACCGAGGTGGCATTGATCACGATGTCGAAATCGTTGGCTTGAAACGCTTCGACTGTACCACTGAAACCGGTACCAAATTCAGTCGCCAGCTGTTCACCGCGCTCGGCACTGCGATTGAACACTGTGATCAGGGCGCCTTGCTGTTTGCAGCCAAATACCACGGCGCGCGCGGCACCACCGGCACCCAGCACGGCCACGCGTTTGCCTTTGAGCGGGGTCACTTCCTGCAGCGCGCGCACGGCACCCAGGTAGTCGGTGTTGTAGCCGGTGAGTACGCCGTCGACGTTATTGATGGTATTGACCGCGCCGATGGTCTGGGCCGAAGGGTCAATCGCATCCAGGTGCGCCATGACCGCAGTCTTGTAGGGCATCGAGACGTTCATGCCGCGTACGCCCAGGGTGCGGATGGCCGCGACGGCGCCTGCGGGGTCTTCGACGCCGAAACACACAAAGGTGTAGTCCAGGCCCAGTGCCGCATAGGCGGCGTTGTGAATCTTGGCGCTAAGGGAAAACGGCTGGCCCATGATCGAGCCGCACAGGGTAGGTAGGGATGTAGGCATCGTGACCTCTTCTATATAGGAGCATTCGCGGTAGCTAGACAACGCTGGTCAAGCCGCCATCGACGTAAAGGGTTTGGCCGTTGATGAAGTCGGCAGCACTGGAGGCCAGGAACACGGCAGCGCCGCACAGTTCTTCCACTTTGCCCCAGCGCCCGGCCGGGGTGCGGTTGCACAGCCAATTAGAGAACTCTGGGTCGTCGACCAGGGCCTGGTTCAATTCGGTCTGGAAGTACCCCGGGGCCAGGCAGTTGACCTGCAGGCCATGTTTGGCCCAGTCGGCGCACATGCCGCGGGTCAGCATGCGCACGGCGCCTTTACTGGCGGCGTAGGGCGCAATGGAGGGGCGGGCCAATTCGCTTTGCACCGAGCCGATATTGATGATCTTGCCGTGCTTGCGCCCGATCATGTGTTTGGCCACCGCCTGGGAGGTGTGAAATACACCGTCCAGGTTGGTGCGCATTAGTTCGTGCCAGTGTTCGTGGGAAAAGGATTCCAGCGGTGCCCGACGTTGCAGGCCGGCGTTGTTGATCAGGATGTCGATGGCGCCGAGGCGCTGTTCCAGGGCGTCGATCGCGTTGGCGGTCTGTTCGCCGTTGCTGACATCGAATACGCAACTGTCGGCGTCTATGCCTTCATCGCGCAATTGTGCGCCTACGCCTTGAGCGCGCATGGCATCGCGGCCATTGATCACCACCGCGGCGCCTGCTGCGGCAAGGCCCCGGGCCAACGCCAGGCCGATGCCGCGTACCGATCCTGTGATCAATGCGCGTCGCCCGTCAAGGCGGAAGGGGTTGTGGGCCTGGCTCATGCCGGTCTCCTTTGTCAGTTCTTATGGGAGCACTTCACTCCGTATCCTTTTAGGGCGCCAATCGTATATGGTGATCTGGTGATCATGTTCGGTGATCACCAGTCGCATCAGAGGAGGTGTTTGCATGGAGCTCAAGCATTTGCGCGCGTTCGTTACCTTGACCGAGGAGCTGCACTTCGGTCGGGCTGCGGCGCGCCTGCACATCGTCCAGCCGGCCTTGAGTGCGCAGATCCGCGTGCTGGAAGAGCATGTCGGTGCACTGCTGTTCGAGCGGGACCGGCATAAAGTGGTGCTGACCGAGGAGGGCGGCCTGTTGTTGCCTGAGGCGTTGGCCACGCTGCACCAAGCCGAGCGAGCCAGGGAAGTGGTGCAGCGCTCGGCGTCTGGTGCCGTCGGAGTGTTGCGCATCGCCTTCGTTTCCTCGGTATTGTCCCGGTTGCTGCCTGGCCTGCTGCGCGCCATGAGCGAACGCTTGCCAGGTATCGACCTGGAGCTCAAGGACATGCCAACCCCGCTGCAGGTGCGGGCGTTGCAAGACAATTCCCTGGATTTCGGCCTGGTGCGCCTGCCCCTGGCCCATGCTGGCGTGAACACCCGTTGGCTATTCGAGGAGCAACTGGTGGTAGCGCTGGCGGCGGATGACCCGCTGTGCAGTCAGCGCCAGGTGCAGCCTAGCGATCTGGCGGAGCGAGCAGTGCTGGTGCTGGCCCGCAAATTCGCCCCCGGCCTATATGACCAGATGCTGGTGGCCTTTCATAAGCGCAAGGTGACCTTGCAGATCGCCAGGGAGCTGGGGGAATTCACCACCATGTTGGCGTTGGTGGCGGCCGGCTGGGGGCTGGGGGTGCTGCCTGCGGGAGCCGCTTCGGCACTGCCGCCCGGGGTGGTCACGCGGCCGTTGGCCTTGAACATGGCCGGTACCGGCATTGGCATCGCCTGGACAGCGCTGGACAGCCCACGCAAACGCGCCTTTATAGAGGTGCTGGATGGGCTGTATCCACCTTCCTGATAGATAGTTTGAATTAGGGGTTGACGGGTGCGTGGATCTGTCTATAATTCGCCCCACTTCCGGCGCAGACGAAACGGAAAACTTCTTTAGAAACAAAGAGTTAACCGAAGTAGGCAGTGAGGAAGCCGCTCTTGTAACCGAGAGCATGTTGTAGATCGGAAGCGGTGAAAAAAGGTGGTTGACAGCGGATTGAAACGCTGTAGAATTCGCCTCCCGCAACGAGAGATCGAAGCGAGCCAAGTGTTTGAAGTTCTTAGAGAATCTCTGAAAACTTCGTAAAATAAACGCTTGACAGGCTCTGAGGAAAGCGTAGAATGCGCGCCTCGGTTGAGACGAAAGAATCAACCAACCGCTCTTTAACAACTGAATCAAGCAATTCGTGTGGGTGCTTGTGACTCAGACTGATAGTCAAAAAGATTATCAGCATCACAAGTTACCTCCGCGAGAAATCAAAGATGTAACCAACGATTGCTGAGCCAAGTTTATAAGGTTTTCTCAAAACCTAATTGCAGTATTGAACTGAAGAGTTTGATCATGGCTCAGATTGAACGCTGGCGGCAGGCCTAACACATGCAAGTCGAGCGGATGACAGGAGCTTGCTCCTGAATTCAGCGGCGGACGGGTGAGTAATGCCTAGGAATCTGCCTGGTAGTGGGGGACAACGTTTCGAAAGGAACGCTAATACCGCATACGTCCTACGGGAGAAAGCAGGGGACCTTCGGGCCTTGCGCTATCAGATGAGCCTAGGTCGGATTAGCTAGTTGGTGAGGTAATGGCTCACCAAGGCGACGATCCGTAACTGGTCTGAGAGGATGATCAGTCACACTGGAACTGAGACACGGTCCAGACTCCTACGGGAGGCAGCAGTGGGGAATATTGGACAATGGGCGAAAGCCTGATCCAGCCATGCCGCGTGTGTGAAGAAGGTCTTCGGATTGTAAAGCACTTTAAGGTGGGAGGAAGGGCATTAACCTAATACGTTAGTGTTTTGACGTTACCGCCAGAATAAGCACCGGCTAACTCTGTGCCAGCAGCCGCGGTAATACAGAGGGTGCAAGCGTTAATCGGAATTACTGGGCGTAAAGCGCGCGTAGGTGGTTTGTTAAGTTGAATGTGAAATCCCCGGGCTCAACCTGGGAACTGCATCCAAAACTGGCAAGCTAGAGTATGGTAGAGGGTAGTGGAATTTCCTGTGTAGCGGTGAAATGCGTAGATATAGGAAGGAACACCAGTGGCGAAGGCGACTACCTGGACTGATACTGACACTGAGGTGCGAAAGCGTGGGGAGCAAACAGGATTAGATACCCTGGTAGTCCACGCCGTAAACGATGTCAACTAGCCGTTGGGAGCCTTGAGCTCTTAGTGGCGCAGCTAACGCATTAAGTTGACCGCCTGGGGAGTACGGCCGCAAGGTTAAAACTCAAATGAATTGACGGGGGCCCGCACAAGCGGTGGAGCATGTGGTTTAATTCGAAGCAACGCGAAGAACCTTACCAGGCCTTGACATCCAATGAACTTTCCAGAGATGGATTGGTGCCTTCGGGAACATTGAGACAGGTGCTGCATGGCTGTCGTCAGCTCGTGTCGTGAGATGTTGGGTTAAGTCCCGTAACGAGCGCAACCCTTGTCCTTAGTTACCAGCACGTTATGGTGGGCACTCTAAGGAGACTGCCGGTGACAAACCG
The DNA here is from genome assembly GCF_023509015.1 of Pseudomonas abieticivorans. NCBI lineage: Bacteria > Pseudomonadati > Pseudomonadota > Gammaproteobacteria > Pseudomonadales > Pseudomonadaceae > Pseudomonas > Pseudomonas abieticivorans. The sequence goes on along the minus strand of NZ_CP094975.1, from coordinate 721,265 downwards.
GAGGAAGGTGGGGATGACGTCAAGTCATCATGGCCCTTACGGCCTGGGCTACACACGTGCTACAATGGTCGGTACAGAGGGTCGCCAAGCCGCGAGGCGGAGCTAATCTCACAAAACCGATCGTAGTCCGGATCGCAGTCTGCAACTCGACTGCGTGAAGTCGGAATCGCTAGTAATCGCGAATCAGAATGTCGCGGTGAATACGTTCCCGGGCCTTGTACACACCGCCCGTCACACCATGGGAGTGGGTTGCACCAGAAGTAGCTAGTCTAACCTTCGGGAGGACGGTTACCACGGTGTGATTCATGACTGGGGTGAAGTCGTAACAAGGTAGCCGTAGGGGAACCTGCGGCTGGATCACCTCCTTAATCGACGACATCAGCTGTATCATGAGCTCCCACACGAATTGCTTGATTCATTGAAGAAGACGATAGAAGCAGCTTTAAGCTCCAAGCTGATAGCTCAACGCTAACAGTTACGCGCTCGAAATTGGGTCTGTAGCTCAGTTGGTTAGAGCGCACCCCTGATAAGGGTGAGGTCGGCAGTTCGAATCTGCCCAGACCCACCAATTTTGTATGGGGCCATAGCTCAGCTGGGAGAGCGCCTGCCTTGCACGCAGGAGGTCAACGGTTCGATCCCGTTTGGCTCCACCATAAACTGCTTCTGAAAGCTTAGAAATGAGTATTCCGTTGAGAATATTGATTTCTAGTCTTTTGATTAGATCGTTCTTTAAAAATTTGGGTATGTGATAGAAAGATAGACTGGATAGCACTTTCACTGGTGTTTATTCAGGCTAAGGTAAAATTTGTGAGTAATTACAAGTTTTCGGCGAATGTCGTCTTCATAGTATAACCAGATTGCTTGGGGTTATATGGTCAAGTGAAGAAGCGCATACGGTGGATGCCTTGGCAGTCAGAGGCGATGAAAGACGTGGTAGCCTGCGAAAAGCTTCGGGGAGTCGGCAAACAGACTGTGATCCGGAGATGTCTGAATGGGGGAACCCAGCCATCATAAGATGGTTATCTTAAGCTGAATACATAGGCTTAAGAGGCGAACCAGGGGAACTGAAACATCTAAGTACCCTGAGGAAAAGAAATCAACCGAGATTCCCTTAGTAGTGGCGAGCGAACGGGGACCAGCCCTTAAGTGGCTTTGAGATTAGCGGAACGCTCTGGAAAGTGCGGCCATAGTGGGTGATAGCCCTGTACGCGAAAATCTCTTAGTCATGAAATCGAGTAGGACGGAGCACGAGAAACTTTGTCTGAATATGGGGGGACCATCCTCCAAGGCTAAATACTACTGACTGACCGATAGTGAACTAGTACCGTGAGGGAAAGGCGAAAAGAACCCCGGAGAGGGGAGTGAAATAGATCCTGAAACCGTATGCGTACAAGCAGTGGGAGCAGACTTTGTTCTGTGACTGCGTACCTTTTGTATAATGGGTCAGCGACTTATATTCAGTGGCGAGCTTAACCGAATAGGGGAGGCGTAGCGAAAGCGAGTGTTAATAGCGCGTTTAGTCGCTGGGTATAGACCCGAAACCGGGCGATCTATCCATGGGCAGGTTGAAGGTTGGGTAACACTAACTGGAGGACCGAACCGACTACCGTTGAAAAGTTAGCGGATGACCTGTGGATCGGAGTGAAAGGCTAATCAAGCTCGGAGATAGCTGGTTCTCCTCGAAAGCTATTTAGGTAGCGCCTCATGTATCACTGTAGGGGGTAGAGCACTGTTTCGGCTAGGGGGTCATCCCGACTTACCAAACCGATGCAAACTCCGAATACCTACAAGTGCCGAGCATGGGAGACACACGGCGGGTGCTAACGTCCGTCGTGAAAAGGGAAACAACCCAGACCGTCAGCTAAGGTCCCAAAGTTATGGTTAAGTGGGAAACGATGTGGGAAGGCTTAGACAGCTAGGAGGTTGGCTTAGAAGCAGCCACCCTTTAAAGAAAGCGTAATAGCTCACTAGTCGAGTCGGCCTGCGCGGAAGATGTAACGGGGCTCAAACCATACACCGAAGCTACGGGTATCATCTTAGGATGATGCGGTAGAGGAGCGTTCTGTAAGCCTGTGAAGGTGAGTTGAGAAGCTTGCTGGAGGTATCAGAAGTGCGAATGCTGACATGAGTAACGACAATGGGTGTGAAAAACACCCACGCCGAAAGACCAAGGTTTCCTGCGCAACGTTAATCGACGCAGGGTTAGTCGGTCCCTAAGGCGAGGCTGAAAAGCGTAGTCGATGGAAAACAGGTTAATATTCCTGTACTTCTGGTTATTGCGATGGAGGGACGGAGAAGGCTAGGCCAGCTTGGCGTTGGTTGTCCAAGTTTAAGGTGGTAGGCTGGAATCTTAGGTAAATCCGGGATTCTAAGGCCGAGAGCTGATGACGAGTTGCCATTAGGCGACGAAGTGGTTGATGCCATGCTTCCAAGAAAAGCTTCTAAGCTTCAGGTAACCAGGAACCGTACCCCAAACCGACACAGGTGGTTGGGTAGAGAATACCAAGGCGCTTGAGAGAACTCGGGTGAAGGAACTAGGCAAAATGGCACCGTAACTTCGGGAGAAGGTGCGCCGGTGAGGGTGAAGGACTTGCTCCGTAAGCTCATGCCGGTCGAAGATACCAGGCCGCTGCGACTGTTTATTAAAAACACAGCACTCTGCAAACACGAAAGTGGACGTATAGGGTGTGACGCCTGCCCGGTGCCGGAAGGTTAATTGATGGGGTTAGCTAACGCGAAGCTCTTGATCGAAGCCCCGGTAAACGGCGGCCGTAACTATAACGGTCCTAAGGTAGCGAAATTCCTTGTCGGGTAAGTTCCGACCTGCACGAATGGCGTAACGATGGCGGCGCTGTCTCCACCCGAGACTCAGTGAAATTGAAATCGCTGTGAAGATGCAGTGTATCCGCGGCTAGACGGAAAGACCCCGTGAACCTTTACTATAGCTTTGCACTGGACTTTGAATTTGCTTGTGTAGGATAGGTGGGAGGCTTTGAAGCGTGGACGCCAGTTCGCGTGGAGCCAACCTTGAAATACCACCCTGGCAACTTTGAGGTTCTAACTCAGGTCCGTTATCCGGATCGAGGACAGTGTATGGTGGGTAGTTTGACTGGGGCGGTCTCCTCCTAAAGAGTAACGGAGGAGTACGAAGGTGCGCTCAGACCGGTCGGAAATCGGTCGTAGAGTATAAAGGCAAAAGCGCGCTTGACTGCGAGACAGACACGTCGAGCAGGTACGAAAGTAGGTCTTAGTGATCCGGTGGTTCTGTATGGAAGGGCCATCGCTCAACGGATAAAAGGTACTCCGGGGATAACAGGCTGATACCGCCCAAGAGTTCATATCGACGGCGGTGTTTGGCACCTCGATGTCGGCTCATCACATCCTGGGGCTGAAGCCGGTCCCAAGGGTATGGCTGTTCGCCATTTAAAGTGGTACGCGAGCTGGGTTTAGAACGTCGTGAGACAGTTCGGTCCCTATCTGCCGTGGACGTTTGAGATTTGAGAGGGGCTGCTCCTAGTACGAGAGGACCGGAGTGGACGAACCTCTGGTGTTCCGGTTGTCACGCCAGTGGCATTGCCGGGTAGCTATGTTCGGGAAAGATAACCGCTGAAAGCATCTAAGCGGGAAACTTGCCTCAAGATGAGATCTCACTGGAACCTTGAGTTCCCTAAAGGGCCGTCGAAGACTACGACGTTGATAGGTTGGGTGTGTAAGCGCTGTGAGGCGTTGAGCTAACCAATACTAATTGCCCGTGAGGCTTGACCATATAACACCCAAGCAATTTGAGTCGAAACGACCAGATTGCGGTGTTGTGAAGACGCATTATCCGAAAATTTGTAACTCACAAAACATCACATACCCGATTCGCTGGAGTGCCCGCAATGGCATCCTGGCTACAGAATTTCTTGACGACCATAGAGCATTGGAACCACCTGATCCCATCCCGAACTCAGTAGTGAAACGATGCATCGCCGATGGTAGTGTGGGGTTTCCCCATGTGAGAGTAGGTCATCGTCAAGATTAAATTCCGAAACCCCCATCTGCTAACGCAGGTGGGGGTTTTGTCTTTTCTGGTCTGGTGGATGTGCGGTGGCCTTTTCGCGGATGAATCCGCTCCTACAAGAGCGGATTCATCCGCGAACCCGCCACCTCGGTCCCCAGCTCACACGCAAAACGCTTCTATTCGATCCCGGCCATTCTCCTTGGCCCGATACAACGCCTGGTCACTGCGCGACAACGCCAGGTCCGGGCTGCTGTCAGTCGCGCCCATGACGCTGACACCGATGCTCAAGGTCAGCGGGATAACCTGCCCCGCCTCGGTGAACGGCGTCGCCAGCAAGGCTGCCTGCAGCCGCTCTGCGAAGGCTAGGGCGTCCAGCACGTGGGCACCGCTCAAGACCACGGCAAATTCCTCGCCACCCATGCGCCCGGCGATATCGCTGTGGCGCAACTGGGTTTTCAGCACGGCGGCGAAGTGCTTCAGCGCACGGTCACCCACCGCATGCCCCCACCGGTCGTTTACGCGCTTGAAATGATCCAGGTCGCACATCAGCACGGCGCACATGCGCCCACGGCTGTGCTGGATATGCTGCAACTGCGTATCGATTTGCTGCATGAAATGCCGCCGGTTAGGCAACTGGGTCAGGAAGTCGATGGTGGCGAACTCCTGCAGTTCGGCTTCGATACGCTTGCGCTCGGTGATGTCGGTGATAAACCCGTGCCATTGGGTGCTGCCGTCAGTCAGGCGCTGCGGGCGCGCATCGCCTTGGCGCCAGCGCAGGCCCTGGCGTGGCAGTATCACCCGATACTCCACGTGCCAGGGTGACTGGCAACGGGCCGAATGCAGCAGCGATGCCTGGTATAGCGCCAGGTCATCGGGGTGGATGCGCTGCTCGATCAGCCGCGCGCACTCGGCCACCTGCTGCGCGGTCACTTCGTAGATGTCCTCGACCCCGGCGCTGGCGTAGGAGAAGAACGCCTGGCCGTCCAACGGCAGGCGATACTGGAACACTAGCCCCGGCACTTCGTTGGTCAGGTTGGTGACCAGGTCCAACGTCTGCTGCAGGCGCCCGGACAGCGCGCGCAGGGTGGTGATGTCGGTGGTGGTGCCAACCATGCGCAGCGCCTGGCCATCGGCGTCACGGGCAATGACCTTGCCCCGGCTGCAGATCCATTTGTAGCTGCCGTCCTTGCAGCGGATACGGTGCTCCACCTCGTAGGTGTCGGTGCGCTGCTCGAAGTGCGCGCGGATGGTGGCCTGCACGTAGTCGCGGTCATCGGGGTGCAGGCGGTCGTAGGCATCTTCGATGCGGTTGGACAATTCGTCCTCGGCATAGCCGATGATGGCCTTCCAGCCCGCCGAATAATGGATTTCGTTGGTGAGGAAATTGCGGTCCCAGATCCCGGTCCCGCTGCCGGCGATGGCCAGTGCCAGGCGTCGCTCGTTATCGCGCAAGGCCTGCAGGTCGTCCAAAAGGCGCGTCGGCATCGGGTACTCGTCATCGGTGTCTAGGCAAATCTGCATGCAGGGGTCCCCCGGGTGTGGCAGCGGGCATTCTATAACGACATCCCCCGGTTGCCACCCAGCCACCAGTGTGCAAGCGGATCAATGGTCAGCCGTTGATGTACCACAGGCACAGCGACAGGGTGGCCAGCGAGCCAATCGTGGAAATCAGAATAGTGCTCGATACCACCGAGGCTTCGCGCTTGTAGTACTCGGCCAGCATGAATGGCCCAGTGCCGGTGGGTAGGGCGCTGAGTAACAACGCCGAATTGGCCCATAACGGCGGCAAAGGGAACAGGCGGAATACCAACAGCCAAGTCAGCAACGGGTGCAGCACCAGCTTGATCAGCACCAACAGCGTAGTGCCTGTACGCGGGCCCTGTTGCTTGGCGGCCAAAAACAGCCCCAGGGAAATCAGCGCGCAGGGTGTGGTGGCCGCGCCCAGCAACCCGAGGAACTTCGCCAGCGCGCCCGGCAACGGGGCGCCTCCCCAGGCCCACAAGGCGCCCAGTACGGGCGACACCACCAGCGGGTTCTTCGCCAGTGCCAGCAGTACCTTGAGCACGATGCGGTGTACCCGGGCCTCGGCTTGCAGGCCGATCTCGATGCACACCAGCGCCAACCCGAACAGCACGCACACCACCAGCAACGAAGCGATCAACGCCGGTTCCAGGCCATTGTTGCCCAGCACCATCACGCACAACGGAATGCCGATGTAGCCGGTATTGGCATACGAGGCACTCAACGCATCAATGCTCGCGTCGGCAAAATGCCCGGCCTTGCGCCAGCGCAGCAACAGCGTCAACACAAACATCGCCAGGGTGCTGCCGGTGAACGCCAGCACAAAGCCGGGATGCCAGATCTGCTCCCAGGTTGCCGTGGCCGTCGCGGTAAACAGTAACGCCGGCAGGCAGAGCCACACCACCATGCGGTTGATTTCGGAGGCAGCGGTGGGCCCCAGGCGGTTGGTGCGCCGGCACAGGTAGCCCACCAGGATCAAGGCAAAGATTGGCAACAGCACATTCAATACAGACGACATCGGCCCCAAACCCCCACACCAGACAAGTCGGCAAGGGTAATGGCTAAATCGTTAGCTTCCAACCTTTCTAACCCCATTAACGTGAATATTGCCAACCGGGGCCTTGCCCGATGATAATGAGATGAATTACCAAATGTATCTGGTTATCGACCGTGCCCCACGACACCAAAGCCTTAGTAGCCAGCCTTTACAACGATAACCATCGCTGGTTGCGCGCCTGGTTGTATCGACGCCTGCAGTGCCCCGAGGATGCCGCAGACCTGACCCAGGACACCTTTCTAAGGGCCTTGGGTTCCAGGCAACTGGTCGAACTTCAAGAGCCACGCGCCTTCCTGGGTACCGTTGCCAAGCGCCTGCTGTGTAATTTGTGGCGGCGACGGCGGCTAGAGCGCGATTACCTGGCGCAACTGGCGCTGATACCCGACTGCTTCGCACCGTCCGAAGAGGACCTGGCGCTGGTACGCGAGGCCATCGACGCCATCGACCGGTTGCTCGACGGTTTGCCAGCCCGGGTGCGCCAAGCATTCGTGCTGCATCGCCTGCAAGGCCTGTCGCAACCGAGCATCGCGCAACAACTGGGGGTGTCGCTGGCCACCGTGGAGCGCGACCTGCGCCGCGCGTTCATTCATTGCCTGGTTGTGGCGGAGCAAGACGCATGAGCGCCCCGCGTGTAGACGAACTCACGCTGCAAGCCATCGACTGGCTGTTGCGCCTGGAGGCAAAAGATCCACATCACCTGCAGGCCTTCAACCAATGGCTGGCCAGCAGCGAGGCCCATCGCCAGGCCTGGCAACGGGTAACCGGCCTGTTGCAACAGCCGATGGCCGACTTGCAGGCGGTTGAAGCGCGCAGCCCCGGGCAATTGAACGCCGCCCGCCAGGCCCTCAACGCTCCCCGTTCAGCGCAGCGGCGCGCGTTGCTCGGTGGTGGCTTGGCGGCCGTCTTGCTGGGCGTCACCGGGGGCGCGTTGGTGGAGCGCGTCACCCCGCTCAGCGGCCTGCTGGCCGACCTGAGCACTGCCACCGGTGAGCGTAAGACGGTCGAACTGCCTGATGGCAGCCGCCTTAGCCTGAACGCACGCAGCGCAGTGGATATCCGTTTCAACGGCCAGCGCCGCGAAGTGCGGCTGCTGCAGGGCGAGGTGCAAGTGGACGTCGCGCCAGACCCGCAGCGCCCGTTCATCATCGCCACCGAGCAAGGCGAGGTGCGGGCTTTGGGTACCCGCTTTTTGGTACGCCAGGACGATGGTGGCAGCCTGGCCTCGGTGCAGCAACACAGCGTCCAACTCACCACCCGCAACGGTCAGCAGCGGCGCATCGAAACGGGCGAAGCGGTGTGGTTCTCGGCCGAGGCGATTCGGCCGTTGCCCAATTCGGTGGCCACCCAGGCCGACTGGCGCGACGGGCGCATCGACATCCGCGACGAGCCGTTGGGGCAGTTGATCGAGGCGCTGCGGCCCTATTGCACGGGAATACTGCGCGTCAGCCCGGCGGCGGCGCGCCTGCGCGTGTACGGCGTGTACCCCCTGGACGATAGCGCCCGTACCCTGCAATCACTGGCCGATACCTTTCCCATCAGCGTGCGCAGGTACGGCCCCTGGCTCACCCTGATCGACACGACCACGCCGCCGTAGGAGCGGATTCATCCGCCAACCAGACGCCACGGTCAACCTGATGCACCCAGGTGAAGAAAAACAGCCGATCGATGAGGGGATTGCCCACCCTCGCGGGTCATGGTCAGGGAAAGCCAACCTACAACGAGCCCGATCCTTTTATGCCGCACTTGATGATTCGTCCCGGTCTGCTGGCCCTCGCCGTGAGCATGACCACCCTGATGCCGCTTGCCCACGCCGACAGCGCTGCCGATACCCGCACTGCCACCCAGGCCTTCGACCTGCCGGCCGCGGCCCTGGGCGATAGCCTGAGCCGCATCGCCCGGCAAACCGGGCGCATCCTCTCGGTGCCACCGGCGCTGCTGCAGGGCAAGCGTGCCGCCGCCGTGCAGGGTGAATTCAGCCCCGAGCAAGCCGCGCGCCAAGCGCTGGCCGGGAGCGGATTGGGCCTCACCACCACCCCGGGTGGCACCTGGAGCCTGTACCCCTTGCCCGAAGGCGCAGCCCTGGACATCGGCCCGATCAACGTCGACGGGCAAACCACCGAAGACGCCTACGGCCCGGTGAAAGGCTACGTGGCCACCCGCAGCGCCACGGCCAGCAAGACCGACACGCCGATCACCGAGATCCCGCAGACGGTCAACGTGGTCACCGCCGACCAGATCAAGGACCAGGGCGCGCGCAACCTGACCCAGGCCCTGCGCTACACCCCCGGCGTCAACGTCAACGGCTTCACCGACCGCAACACCATCGCCGACGAAATCACCAGCCGCGGCTTTGCGCCTACCCTGCTGTACCTTGACGGCGCGTACCTGCCGTACGCCGGCAGCCTGGGCGGCGCGCCGCAGATCGACCCCTACACCCTGGAGCGCATCGAAGTACTCAAGGGCCCGGCCTCGGTGCTGTACGGGCAAAATCAGCCCGGCGGCATGATCAACCTGGTGTCCAAGCGCCCGACCCAGGTGGCGCAGCACCAGGTGAAATTCGGCGTCGGCAGTTTCGACCGGGTCAACGGTGCCTTTGATTTCAGCGGCCCCATCGACGAGGCGGCCACCTTGAGCTACCGGCTGGTGGGCGTGGCCAACGACGGCGGCGAGCAGATCAAGCACGCCGGTGACTCACGCACCCTGTTGGCCCCCAGCCTGACCTGGGCGCCCACCGACGCCACTGCGCTGACGGTGTATGCGCAAATCCAGCGCGACAAGGCCACCCCCGACTACCAGTCGTTGCCCAAGATCGGCTCGCTATACAGCAACAGCGAGGGCCACCGCATTAACCGCGACGCATTCCTTGGCGACTCCAGCTGGAACGACTACACCCGCGACCAGCAGGTGTTCGGCTACGACTTGGTACATGCCTTCAACGACAGCGTCAAATACCGCCAGACCGCGCGCTACATCGACGTCAACGACCGTTATCGCGGTTTCTACCTGACCTCGTTCGTGATCAACGCCGATGGCACCACCGACGACACCCGCGCCAAGCGCAACAAGGTCGACTGGCGCCAGCACAACACCGCCTACACCTTCGATAACAACCTTGAGTTCAAATTCAACACCGGTGCCTTGGAGCACACCGTGCTGACGGGCGCCGACTACCGCAACTTCACCCGTCGCTACCAGGGCTACAACCTGTACAACTCGGAAATCATCGAGCTGTACAACCCCACCAACTACCGCACCAGTGGCGTGCCAACCCTCACCACCAAGTGGAACAATTTCGTCGAGCAAAAGGGCCTGTACCTGCAGGACCAGATCCGCTTCAACCAGTTCGTGCTGACCCTGGGCGGCCGCGAAGACTGGGCCGAGGTGGACAACAAGGACCAGTTGGCCGTCACCGAAGATAAGCAAAAAGACAAGAAATTCACCAAGCGCATCGGCCTGACCTACCTCACCGATTTCGGCCTGGCGCCGTATGTCAGCTACGCCGAATCCTTCCTGCCCACGGTCGGTAGCGCGGCACCGCAACGCGGCGGCGGTGCGTTCAAGCCGGTGGAAGGCGAGCAGTATGAACTGGGCGTGAAATATCAGCCCAACAGCACCACGTTGCTGACAGCGGCGGTGTACCAGATCAAGCAGAAAAACGTGCTGACCGGCGATGTGGAATACCCCGAGTATCAAGCCCAGGTGGGTGAAGTGCGTTCGCGGGGTATCGAACTGGAAGCCAAAAGCAGTATCGGTAACGTCGACTTGCTGGCATCGCTGGGCTATTTGGACTCGTTCTACACCAAGTCCACGTACGGTGATCAGGGCAACCGCAACGAGCAGCAGGCCCCTTGGTCGGCCGGGGCTTGGGTCGCCTATCACCTGACCGAAGGTGCGCTCGCCGGCCTGACCCCGGCCGTGGGCGCACGCTATACCGGGCGCGGCTATGGCGACTCCAGCAACACCTTCAAAACCCCGGCCTTCGTGGTGTATGACGCCACCCTGAACTACGACCTGGCCTTCCTGGACCCGGCCTTCAAGGGCTTGCAGGCCAGCCTGAACGTGCAGAACCTGTTCGACCGCACGTACGTCTCGTCCTGCAACTACAACTTCGGCTGCTACTACGGCCAGGAGCGCACGGCGTCGCTGCAGATGAGCTACGACTGGTAACTGGCGCCCACCTAGCCCTTTCCCGAAGGGGGAGGGCTACGGCTTAGGCTCTGTACGAAATCGCTGACTTGGGCCGGCCGATCGAAGTGGTCACCGACATGACCAAAAGCCGCCAGCTGGGTTTTCTGGATTACCAGGCCAGCGACGAAGCGTTCTTCAAGGTGTTCGAGCAGTTGCGCGCGCAGCGCCTGATCCCATAAAAGGAGACCGCCGCATCCCGCCTGTAGGAGCGGATTCATCCGCGAAGCAAACGCCGCGGTGCACCTGCTAAACCGTGATGATCTTTTCGCGGATAAATCCGCTCCTACTGGCTTACCCCCTGTAGGAGCGGATTCATCCGCGAAGCAAACGCTGCGGTGCACCTGGTAAACCGTGATGATCTTTTCGCGGATAAATCCGCTCCTACTGGCTTACCCACCTGTAGGCGCGGCGCGCAACAGGTAAGTATCCATGATCCATCCATGCCGCAACCGCGCCGCTTCACGCACCTGGCGGATCTGCTCACCCACCTCCGCCAGCTTGCCGGCAATCAACAGCTCGTCCGGCGTGCCCACGTACGCCCCCCAGTAAATATCCAGATCCTGCGCGGCATAGCGCAGGTAGGTGTCCTGCGCATCCAACATCACCACCACGGTATCCGCCTGGCTCGGGTAACCCTGGGCCAAACGCCTGCCCGTGGTGATCTGCAGCGACTCGCCAATGCGGTTCAACGGCACCTGGTGCGCCGCCGCCAGGGCCTGCACGCTGGTGATGCCCGGGATCACCACCACCTCGAACGCCAAGCGGCCTTGGGCCTTGATCGCCTGCAAGATACGCAAGGTGCTGTCGTACAGCGCCGGGTCGCCCCACACCAGGAACGCACCGCACTCATCCTCATGCATCTGGCTGTCGATCAAACGCTCGAACAGCGCCTGCTTGTCGCCGTTCAATGCCGCGACACTGGCCGCGTACGCGTCATCGTCGCGCAGGCGTTCCGGGCTCTGGGCTTGCACGATGCGGTAGTTGTCGTGGTGGACATACTGGCGGCACAACTCGCGACGCAAGTCGCCCAGCGCGTGTTTGACCGGGCCCTTGTCCAGCAGGAAAAACACCTGGGCGCGGTTCATCGCATTCACCGCCTGGATCGTCAGGTGCTCCGGGTGGCCGGCACCGATGCCGATGATCAGGATGGTTTTCATGCACACCTCCAAAGACGCTACAGCAGATACTGCACATGGGGCCGGCCGGTATGGGGCGACAACTGGACCTGGGCGCGCACCCCATATACCTGATCGATCATGGCCGGCGTGATCACCTCGACCGGCGTGCCACGGGCCACCACGCGGCCGGCTTGCAGCACCAGCAGGCTGTCGCAGAACAGCGCCGCCAGGTTCAGGTCATGGATCGCCATCACACAGGTCAACGGCAACCCACGAATCAATTTCAACACATCAAGCTGATGCTGGATGTCCAGGTGGTTGGTCGGCTCATCCAGCAACAACTCGCTGGGGCACTGGGCCAGTGCGCGGGCGATCTGCACGCGCTGGCGTTCGCCACCGGACAAGGTGCGCCAATAGCGCGAGGCGCGTTCGCCCAGTCCGGTTTGCGCCAAGGCCTGCGCGACGATGCGGTCGTCCTCCAGGTTCCAAGGGCTCAGCGCGCCACGGTGGGGCGTGCGGCCCAGGCGCACGATGTCCTGCACGGTGATATCGACCTCGGTGCCGGCGTGCTGTTCCACCAGTGCCACCTTGCGCGCCAGGTCGCGGCGGCGCCAGTCGCGCAGGGGGCGATTGGCCAGGGTGACGGTGCCGGTATCCGGCGTGCCCAGGCCTGCCAGCAACCGCAGCAGCGATGACTTGCCCGAGCCATTGGGGCCGATCAGGCCCAGGGTGCCATGGGCTGGGACCGTCACGCTCACGCCATCCAGGATCAGTTGGCCACCGGCCGTCCAGCCGACATCGTGGGCCACCAGGCTCATGGGTGATGCCTGCGGCGGTACAGCAAAAAGGCAAAGGCCGGGGCACCGACCAGGGCCGTGACCACGCCAATGGGCAGCACCTGGCCGGGCACGATCAGCCGCGAGGCGATGTCGGCCAACACCATGAAGTGTGCGCCGATCAGCACTGAGGCCAGCAGCAGGCGCACGTGCCCGGGGCCCACCAGAAAGCGCGCCATGTGTGGCACCACCAGGCCGACAAAGCCCACCGCACCGACCACGCTGACGATGCTCGCGGTGATCAACGCGGTCACCCCAAACAGCAGCAGGCGCACCGGCGCCACGGCCACGCCGAGCGTGCGCGCAGCGTCTTCGCCGAACACGAATGCATCCAGCGCCCGGGCAAACAGCAGGCACACCAGCAAGCCTGCGGCCACCACTGCAGCCAGCAGGTACACGTCTGGCCAGCGCACGCCGCCCAAGCTGCCCAGTAGCCAGAACATTACGCTGCGGGCCTGCTCGGCGTTGGCCGACGTCGAGACGATCCAGGCGGTGAGGGCGTTGAACAGTTGTGAGCCGGCCACCCCAGCCAGGATCACCTGGGTCGGCCCACCCCGTATGCCCGCCGCCAGCAGCAACACCAAGGTGCAGGCCAGCGCCGCGCCCAGGAAGGCCCCCAGCGAGATACCGATCAGGCCGCCGCCCAGCCCCAACAGCATCACCAGCACGGCGCCGGTGGATGCGCCGGCACTCACGCCCAGCACGTAGGGCTCGGCCAGGGCGTTGCGCAGCAAAGCCTGCAGTACTGCGCCGCACACCGCCAGGCCCGCGCCACAGCAGGCGGCGGCCAGGGCGCGGCTCAGGCGGTACTCCCAGATGATCCCCTGCTGGATACGCGGCAGCGGGTAGTCGCCCAGGCCCAGGCCATTGAGCAACGCCTTGATCGTCACGCCGAGGGGGATGGTCATTTCGCCCAGCGACACGGCCAAGGCGATCGACAGGCTTAGCGTCAGCAGTGCCAGCACGGCCAGCAGCCAGCGCCAGGCGCGGGCGTTTTCTGCGGCGAAGCGTGAAATCACTGCGCTTTCCCGAACGTGCCCAGGCCGATGGCGATGTGTTCAATGGCATCGACCACGCTCATGGACGGGTTCAGTGACTGCGCGTCCACCACGATGATGTGGTTGTCGCGCACCGCTTTGAGCTCGCGGGTCACCGGGTCGCTACGCAGGAACGCCAGCTTTTTCTCGACATCGTCGGCGGGGTACAGGCGCCGGTCCATGCGCGCCACCACGATCACATCGGGGTTGCGCGCAGCGATGGTTTCCCAGCTCACGCCAGGCCATTCTTCGTCGCTGTCGATGATGTTGTGCAGGCCCAGCACCTGGTTGATGTAGCCAGGCGCGCCATTCTTGCCGGCCACCCATGGGTCGCCCTCCAGCCGCGTGCTGGAGAACCAATACATCACCGACAACGGCGCGTGCGGCTGGGCGTTGGCGGTCTTGACGGCTTGCGCGACGCGTTGGCGCAATTGCCCGACCAGGGCATCGCCGGCAGCCTTCACGTCGAAGATCTGCGCCAGCTCATGGATTTCCTGTTCCACCAGGCCCAGGGAATACAACTGGCTGCGGCTACCGTCGGCGTTGGAGGTGGCCGTCAGGCCCTTGCCCTGGCAGTCGCTGGGCGACACGTAGGAGGGGATGCCCAAGGCATCGAGCTGCTCTGGCGTGGCCACTTCGCCCTGTGGGCCGACGTGGTAGGTGTACTGGGCCAGCACGATGTCGGGGGCGGCCTTGGCCACCGCTTCAAAGCTTGGCGCATTGCTGGCCAGGCGCGGCACCGTGGCGCCTGCGGCCTGCAACGCGGGCGGCAGCGGCCCGAACCACACGCCGGTGCCCACCATGCGCGGCGCCAGGCCCAGCGACAACAGCAACTCGGTGCTGGCCTGGCCCAGGGTGACGGCGCGTTGCGGCTTGGCCTGGATGACCACCTCGCGGCCGCAGTTCTGCACCGTCAGCGGGTAGTGGGTGGCCGCCTGGCTTTCGCTCAGGGGCAGGATAACGGCGAGGGTGCAAAACAACAGGCGAATGCAATGACGGCGGATCAACATGCAGCGGCTCCCGGGATGGCGCGTCCGTAAGGGGGGAAGGGGGCCTGCCGCAAGGTCTGGCTTTCGCCGTAAAACGACGAACACAGTGGCGCGACCGCGCCGGATTCCAACCGGCTTCCTGCAACAGGCATGTATTAAATACGGGGCATACGATACGCGAAAAGCCTACGGGCTTCGCCCCCTTGGCCGAACTATTGTTGCGCCCCCTGCAACAACCTGTTGGGCGATCAAGGCTGGCCTGGCGGCCCATCAAGGCATAAGCTGCGCCTATTTGATCGGAGGCCCCTGATGCCCAGCCAATTCCCCAGCGTTCGCCCACGTCGCCTGCGCCGCTCCGAAAGCCTGCGCGGCTTGTTCCAGGAAACCGAATTCACCCTCAACGATCTGGTGCTGCCGATTTTCGTCGAAGAAGAAATCGACGACTTCGTGCCCATCACCAGCATGCCGGGCGTGATGCGTATCCCTGAGTCCAAACTGGCCAGTGAAATCGAACGCTACGCCCGCGCCGGCATCAAGTCGGTGATGACCTTTGGCGTGTCCCACCACCTGGACGACACTGGCAGCGACACCTGGAACGAAAACGGCCTGGTGTCACGCATGGCGCGTATTTGTAAAGACGCCGTGCCCGAGATGGTGGTCATGGCCGACACCTGCTTCTGCGAATACACCAGCCACGGCCACTGCGGCGTGCTGCACGGCCACGACGTGGACAACGACGCCACCTTGGTCAACCTGGGCAAGCAGGCGGTCGCGGCGGCCCGTGCCGGTGCCGACTTCATCTCGCCGTCGGCGGCGATGGATGGCCAGGTCGGCGCCATTCGCAGCGCGCTCGATGCCGCAGGCTTTATCGATACCTCGATCATGGCCTATTCGACCAAGTTCGCCTCGGCGCTCTACGGCCCGTTCCGCGAAGCCGGCGGCAGCGCGCTGAAGGGCAACCGCAAAAGCTACCAGATGAACCCGATGAACCGCCGCGAAGCGGTGCGCGAATCGCTGCTGGACGAGCAGGAAGGCGCCGACGTGATCATGGTCAAGCCGGCGGGCGCCTACCTGGACATCATCCGCGACATCCGCGAAGCCTCGCGCCTGCCGCTGGCCGCCTACCAGGTGAGCGGCGAATACGCGATGATCAAATTCGCCGCCCAGGTAGACGCCATCGACGAGGCCCGCGTAGTGCGCGAAAGCCTGGGCTCGATCAAGCGTGCCGGCGCCGACCTGATCTTCACCTACTTCGCCATGGACCTGGCGCGCGACGGGATCTGATTGCAGTAGAAGCGGCGGCTCGACGCCCCGATTCATCCGCGAAAGGATCGCCACGGTGGTCCAGGCAGACCGCGTCGTGTGCTTCGCGGATAAATCCGCTCCTACAGGGGGATGCGGTCGTCTGTAGGAGCGGATTCATCCGCGAAAAGAACGCCACGGTGGTTCAGACAGACCGCGTCGTGTGCTTCACGGATAAATCCGCTCCTACAGGGGGATGCGGTCGTCTGTAGGAGCGGATTCATCCGCGAAAAGTACGCCACGGTGGTTCAGACAGACCGCGTCGTGTGCTTCGCGGATAAATCCGCTCCTACAGGGGTATGCGGTCGTCTGTAGGAGCGGATTCATCCGCGAAAAGTACGCCACGGTGGTTCAGACAGACCGCGTCGTGTGCTTCGCGGATAAATCCGCTCCTACAGGGGTATGCGGTCGTCTGTAGGAGCGGATTCATCCGCGAAAAGTACGCCACGGTGGTTCAGACAGACCGCGTCGTGTGCTTCGCGGATAAATCCGCTCCTACAGGGGTATGCGGTCGTCTGTAGGAGCGGATTCATCCGCGAAAAGTACGCCACGGTGGTTCAGACAGACCGCGTCGTGTGCTTCGCGGATAAGTCCGCTCCTACAGGGGTATGCGGTCGTCTGTAGGAGCGGATTCATCCGCGAAAAGACCGCCACGGTGGTTCAGGCTGACCTCTTTAGGTGTTTCGCAGATCGATGACGCACATGTCAATTTAGCCCCGCCTATTGTCGTTCTGGCCAATCCTCAAGCGCGTTGCCCGGGTGGATACTTAATCCACCCCAACGTACCCCCCGAGGACCACGCCATGAGCAAGCAAGCCCTGATCATCGTCGACCTGCAAAACGACTATTTCCCCGCCGGCAAATGGCCGCTGGTCGGCATTGAAGTGGCGGCCGCCAATGCGGCCCGCGTGCTGCAGGCCACCCGCCAGGCCGGTGACCTGGTGGTGCACGTGCGCCATGAATTCACCGCGCCCGATGCGCCGTTTTTCGTCGCAGGTTCCGAAGGCGCGAACATCCACCCCAGCGTCCTGAACCAGGGTGCAGAACCGGTGGTGCTCAAGCACTTCGTCAATTCGTTCCGCGAAACCGAATTGCAGGCGCTGTTGGACCATCACCAAATCGACGAGTTGGTCATCGTCGGCGCCATGAGCCACATGTGCGTGGACGGCATCACCCGCGCCGCGGCCGACCTGAGCTACAAAGTCACCGTGGTGCACGACGCGTGTGCTACCCGGGACCTTGAGTTCAATGGCCTGACCGTGCCAGCAGCCCACGTGCACGCCGCGTTCATGTCGGCGCTGGGCTTTGCCTACGCCACGGTGGTCAGCACCGACACCTTGCTCGCGGGGTGATAGGCTGAACACCTTCACTTCAGGAAATCGCCCATGACTGCCCACCGCCGGGTCGCCGAAATCGGCCTGCTGGTTTACCCCGGTGCCCAGATGGCGGCGGTGCATGGCCTGACCGACTTGTTCGGCGTGGCCAACCGCATTGCCGTCGAACTGGCCAGCGAGCAATTGCCCGTGCTGCGGGTCAGCCATTGGCAAGTAGGCGACACGCCGGTACGCATCTACGACAGCCTGGCCGGCGAGGGCGGGCATCTGTTTGCCGTGCTGCTGCCGCCGTCTCTGGGCGATGAACTGCAAGCCGGCGATGCCGCCTCCATCAGCCGCTGGCTACGCGAGCGCCACGCCGAAGGCAGCGCCTTGGGTTCGGTGTGCCTGGGCGCCTTCCTGCTGGCGCAAACCGGCCTGCTGGACGGGCGTCGCGCGACTACCCACTGGACCCAGGTGGAGCGCCTGCAGCAGCGTTTTCCCTTGGTCCAGGTGGAGGGTGACAAGCCGCTGATCGACGACGGCGACCTGATCACCAGCGCTGGCCTCATGGCCTGGGCCGACGTGGGCCTGCGCCTGATCGACCGCCTGTTGGGGCCGGGGATCGCCCGCCGCACCGCGCGCTTCATGATGATAGAACACAGCGACAGTGCGCAGGACTACGGCAGCCATTTCGCGCCAATCCTCGATCATGGCGACGCGGCGGTGTTGAAGGTGCAGCATTGGTTGCAAGCCAACGGCGCGGTCGACGTGTCGCTCAAGGCCATGGCCGCTTGTGCGTTGCTGGAAGAGCGGACCTTGCTGCGCCGCTTTCGCGCGGCCACCGGTTTGAAGCCCACCGAGTATTGCCAGCACGTGCGGGTGGGCAAGGCGCGGGAGTTGCTGGAGTTCACCAATGGCACGGTCGACAGTATTGCCTGGGCGGTGGGCTACCAGGATGCGGGAGCATTCCGGGCCACGTTCAAGAAAGTCACGGGGTTGGCGCCCAGTGAGTACCGGGCGCGGTTTGGGGTATAGCGGCGGGGCCCGCGGCCCTACCCGATCGCCTGCGTCACCAGCGCAAACTGCAACACGCCATCACGCGATTGCGGTGCCGGCCCGCGGGCCATCTGCGCCACTTTGTCCACCTGCTTTAGCCCCAGGGTTTCCAGCCAAGGCCCCAGCTCGGTCACGGCCGGCACATCGATGCGCACGAAAGTCTCCGGCGCTGCCGCCAGCAATGCTTGAATCAAATGCTGTGCCTGCAACCCCGTTTGCGCCACCACTGGCCCGATCGAGCGGCCACGGCCAAACGGGCGCAGCAAGCCGAAACCCACCAGCGCGCCGTCCTTGACGATACCCACGGCCGCCTCTTGAATAGCCATCAATTCGCCCAGCACCGCCTCGCGGTCCAGCCCGCTGGCCGCATTGGCCAGCGCCAGCATGGCCGTCTGGTCGCTGGCGCTCAGCACCTGTACGTGCTCGCCTGCGGGCAGGGCCGGCAGCGATTGCAGCACCGCGGTGCCTTGGTGCTGGCAGATGAAGCCGAATTCTTCAAAACCCTGGCTCTTGTACAACGGCGTACCGGCGATGGTCGCGTTGAGGATGGCAGTGCGCGGCTGTGCCACGTCCAGCACCTTGTCCATCAGCCGCCGGCCCAGGCCCTGGCCTTGATAGGCGTCGTCGACGATCACCAGGCCAATGGTCGCGTAATCGCCTTGCGGGCAGGCAAAGGCGCTGCCGATCACCCGGCCAGCGTCCTCCAGCACCCAGCCTTCGCTCAGGCGCTGCATCATGGCCCAGTCTTCCAGCCGGTGTGGCCATTTCAGCGCCACGGATAACGCATGGGCGGGGGCTACGTCGTCGGCGGTCATGGGGCGCAGTTGGATGGAAGCGGCGAGGGCAGGGGCGGGCATGGCGTATCTCCTGGCAAACAAACAGTGGCGGATGTGCCTTGTATCCCACCAACCACGCCTGCGAACAACCCCCCGAAAGCGATTCGGCAGAATCCATACGCGGCCACGGCATCATCCGAAGTAACTGCTTAAAAGCCATGAAAGGTCGGCAGCAAATGCTTGGGGTTTTTTTCTACGATGGACGGCATCGGCAGTCACCCAAATGGCCGCCCCGGTTTCCTTGCAGGAGTGCTTGATGAACAGCTTCGATCCCAACAGTGTCAACGTGCGTTGCGCGCATTTCATCGGTGGCGAGTACCGCGACAGTTCGGGCCGGATCGATGTCTCGCGGCCCTCCGACGGCCAGGCTTATGCCGAGCTGCCCCTGGCCGATGCCGACACCGTCGACGAAGTGGTGAGCAATGCCCATCAAGCTTTCGTCAGCAGCGATTGGGCCAGCCGCCCGCCCCGTGAGCGGGCGCGCGTGATGCGTCGCTGGGCCGACCTGATCGAGGCCGATGCGCAGATCCTGGCGCCGCTGGAAGCGGTGGGTTCCACCCGCCCGGTCAAGGACGTGGTGGGCTGGGACATCCCCTATGTCGCCGAAGGCATCCGCTTTTTCGCAGAGCTGGCCGACAAGCACGGCGGCCAGGTGGCGGCCACCCAGACTGACCGCCTGGGCATGCAGATCGCCGAACCCTACGGCGTGATCGGCGCCATCGCACCGTGGAACTTCCCCCTCAGCATGGGCCACTGGAAGGTCGCCCCGGCCCTGGCGGCAGGAAATGCCGTGGTGCTTAAGCCCTCGGAGATGACCCCGTTCTCCAGCCTGCGCTTTGCCGAGCTTGCCGTGCAGGCCGGTTTGCCGGCCGGCATGTTCAACGTGGTGCAGGGCGATGGCCGCACCACCGGGGACGCGATCTGCCGGCACCCGCGCATCGGCAAGGTGACCTTCACCGGCTCCACCGCCACCGGCGCCAGCATCATGTCCACCTGCGCCCTCACCGGGCCTAAGCCGGTGACTTTGGAATTGGGCGGCAAAAGCCCGCAAATCGTCTTCGCCGACGTGCCGGACATCGAGCGCACCGCCCATACCGTGGCCCTGGCCATCACCGGCAACGCCGGGCAGGTATGCGTGAGCGGTTCGCGGTTGATTATTCAGCGCTCGATCCTGGAACCCTTCGTGGCCTACCTCAAGCGCTATTTCGAAGCCCTGCGCCCCGGCCCCACCTGGACAGCAGAAAGCACTCTGCCACCGATCATTTCCCGCCTGCAGGCCCAGCGTATCGATGGCATCGTGCAGCGCAGCGTGCAGGCCGGTGCCGAAGTCATTACCGGTGGCCAGCTGTTCGAGGGCCTGGGCGGCGCTTATTACCAGCCCACCTTGCTGGCCGGCGTGAATAGCCAAAACCCCGCGGTGCTGGAAGAAGTGTTCGGCCCGGTGCTGACCATCCAGTGTTTCGATGACGAAGCCGAGGCCCTGGCCCTGGCCGCCCACGACACCTATGGCCTGGCCGCCGGCGTGCACACTGCCGACCTGAACCGCGCGTTGCGCATGGTTCGCGGCCTTGAAGTGGGCACCGTGTGGGTCAACCGTTACGGGCGCAGCAACGACAACATCATCCCCACCGGCGGCTACAAACGCTCCGGCATCGGCAAGGACCTGGGGCGCGAAGCCTTTGAAGCGAACCTGCGCTTCAAGAGCGTTTTGATCGACATCGCCCACTAAGCTGAAACGCTTCATCCCACACGGGCGCCCGAGCAATCTGGCGCCCGTTTTGCATTCTGGGGCTCAAGGCAGATTATGCTGTGACCAGGCCCCCAATACCCCCTGTAAGCCCCGTTAAAGGGCTAAAACAGCGCACCAATTGGGGCCTTGCCCAGGCCTGGCGCAGCCCGCACTCTCTGCTGAAGCGGCCCCTCAAAACGGCTTTTTGTGTTTTCCAGCCAGCGCTTTAAACGCCATCTGCTGATTTCACAGTGGTGTAATGAAGCTGTTGCGCAGTGGTGGGTTGAGCCACCGCAGGACTGATTCAGGGTCTGCGCGCCCCGACTTTCAACGAACTTTCAGGACGGCACCATGAGCTTTCTTCGCCCTAAATTCATTACCTTCGACTGCTACGGCACCCTGACCAACTTCCACATGGGCACCATGACCCGCGAGCTGTTCGCCGACCGCGTGCCGGCCGAGCGCATGGACCAGTTCGTCAAGGACTTCTCCAGCTACCGCCTGGACCAAGTGATGGGCGACTGGCAGCCGTACGACGTGATTCTGAAAAATGCCCTGGAGCGTACCTGCAAGCGCTGGAACGTGCTGTTCAAGGAAGAAGAAGCGCGCCTGTACTACGACGCCGTACCGACCTGGGGCCCACACGCCGACGTGACTGCGGGCCTTGCCAAGATCGCCGACAAAATCCCCCTGGTGATTTTCTCCAACGCCAGCGACTCGCAGATCATGTCCAACGTCGACAAACTGGGCGTGCCGTTCCACAAAGTGTTCACCGCCGACCAGGCCAAGGTCTACAAACCACGCCTGGCCGCGTTCGAGTTCATGCTCGACAACTTGGGTTGCGGCCCCGAAGACCTGCTGCACGTGTCTTCCAGCTTCCGTTACGACCTGTTCTCGGCCCACGACATGGGCATCAAGAACAAGGCTTTCGTCGCCCGTGGCCACGAGCCGGCCGCCAACGCCAGCTACCAGTACAACACCATCAGCGACATCGGCGGCCTGCCAGGCCTGGTCGGTCTCTGACCGTCACCCCCCAAAAAACGCGGCCCGACATCGGCACGGAGTACAACATGAGCAGTGAATCCTACTGGCTGGACACCGCGCCCGCCTTCCATGGCGGCCAGGCAGGCCCCGTGGAAGGGCAGGTCGACGTCGCCATCGTCGGTGGCGGTTTCACCGGCCTGTCGGCGGCGCGCGCGCTGGCCATGAAGGGCGCGCGCGTGGCGGTACTCGAAGCCGGCCGGGTGATCGGCGAGGCGTCGGGCCGCAATGGCGGGCAATGCAACACCGGGGTTGCCCAGGATTATGCCGCGTTGTCGGCCAAGCTCGGGCCGCAACAGGCGCGAGCGTTTTACCAGGCCTACGAAAGCGCCGTGGCCAGTGTCGCCGACATCGTCCACAGCGAAGGCATCGCTTGCGACTACAGCCGCAACGGCAAGCTCAAGTTGGCCGCCAAGCCCCAGCATTACGAGGGCCTGGCCAAGACTTATGAACTGATCCGCCGCGAAGTGGACACCGATGTTGAACTGCTGGACGCCACGCAAGTGCGCCGCGAAATCGACTCCGACCAGTTTCACGGTGGCCTGTTGCAACGCAACGGCGTGCAAATGCACGTGGGGCGTTTCGGCGTGGGCCTGGCCGAAGCCGCCGCCAAGCACGGCGCGCTGATTTATGAAAACGCCGCGGTTGGCAAATGGCAGGCCAAGGCCGGCGGTTATCAAGTGCAGACCGCCCGTGGCACGTTGCAGGCCAAGCAGGTATTACTGGCCTCCGGTGCCTCGCAGGTGGGCGACCTGAACTGGTACCGCCGCCGCATGGCACCGGTGGGCAGCTTCATCATCGTCACCCAGGTGCTCCCGGCCGACGTGCTGGCGCGCTTGCTGCCGGCCCAGCGGTCGTATGTGACCAGCCGCCTGATCGGCAATTATTTCCGCGTGACCCCAGACAACCGCCTGCTGTTCGGCGGCCGGGCGCGCTTTGCCATGTCCAACCTGCGTTCCGACGCCAAGAGCGGTCGCATCCTGCAGGCCGGCATGGCGCAGATGTTCCCGCAACTGGCCGACGTCAAGGTCGATTACTGCTGGGGCGGGCTGGTGGACATGACCGCCGACCGCCTGCCGCGTGCCGGGCAGCACGACGGCATTTTCCACTCCATGGGCTACAGCGGCCACGGCGTGCAGATGTCGGTGCACATGGGCCGGGTGATGGCCGATGTGCTGGATGGCAATAGCGCCGCCAACCCCTGGCGCGAATTGGATTGGCCAGCGATTCCCGGGCACTTCGGCAAGCCCTGGTTCCTGCCGTTGGTGGGCGCTTATTACAAGCTTCAAGACCACTTGCACTAGTTTCAAGCACTCCGCGGCCAACCGCGGGCCCTTCGTGTAACCCGATTATCGACAGGTAGAAAGACATGACAGACAAGAAAGTCGAGTCTCAACTGGTCACAGGCCAGGACAGCATGCGCATTTTCGAAGGCTTGAACCGTGGCATGTCGCGCCGCGATGCGTTGCGCATGCTGGGCGTGGCCGGGGTAATGGCCAGCGGTGTCGGTGGGTTGCTGGGCGGGGCAGGGTCGGTGTTTGCCGCCGACAGCGAAAACAGCGCGGCCACCGTGGGCAAGCGCGGCGGCAAGATCCGCGTGGCGGGCATGTCCTCGTCCACCGCCGACACCCTGGACCCGGCTAAAGGCGCGTTGTCGACCGACTACGCTCGCCAGTTCATGTTCTACAACGGCTTGACCCGCTTCGACTCGCACCTGGTGCCGCAACTGGAGCTGGCCGAAAAAATCGACCACACCGACGCCAGCCTGTGGATCATCACCCTGCGCAGTGGCATCACCTTCCACAACGGCAAGTCGCTGACCGCCGACGACGTGGTGTTCTCCCTGACCCGGCACAAGGACCCGGCCACCGGCTCCAAGGTCATGCCGCTGATGGAGCAGTTCGCCGAGATCAAGGCCACCGGCCCCCTGGAAGTGCAGATCAAGTTGACCGCGCCTAACGCCGAGCTGCCGTCGATCCTGGCCGTCTCGCACCTGCTGATCGTGCCCAAGGACACCACCGACTTCAACCTGGGCATCGGCACCGGCCCATTCACCGTCAAGGAATTCCGCCCAGGCGTGCGCTCGGTGGCCGCGCGCAACGCCAACTACTGGAAGCCGGGCCTGCCGTACCTGGACGAGATCGAGTTCATCGCCATTTCCGACGAGCCGTCGCGGGTCAACGCGCTGCTGTCGGGCGACGTGCACATGATCAACGAGGTCAACCCGCGCTCCACCACCCGTATCGCGGCCAGTGCCGGGCACAAGGTGGTCGACGCGCCGTCGGGCAACTACACCGACATGATCTTGCGCCAGGACCAGATGCCCACCCAGAACGCCGATTTCAGCCAGGCGATGAAGTACCTGCTGGACCGCGAACAAGTCAAATCCGCCGTGTTCCGCGGCTACGCGGTGGTGGGCAACGACCAGCCGATCGCGCCAGGCTCGCGTTATTTCAACGCCGACCTGCCGCAAACCCCGTACGACCCGGACAAGGCGCGCTTCCTGCTGAAAAAGGCCGGCATGGCCGACGTGAAAATGCCGATCGTCGCCTCGCCAGCCGCCACAGGTTCGGTCGACATCGCCGTGCTGCTGCAACAGTCGGCCAAGCAGGCCGGGCTCAACCTCACGGTCAACCGCCTGCCGCCCGATGGCTACTGGTCCAACCACTGGATGAAACACCCCATCAGCTTCGGCAACATCAACCCGCGCCCGAATGCCGACATCATCTTCTCGCAGTTTTTCCAGTCCAGCGCCCCGTGGAACGAATCGGGCTGGAAGAACGAGCAGTTCGACCAACTGCTGATGCTGGCCCGTGGCGAGACGGACGACGCCAAACGGAGCAAGATGTATGCAGACATGCAAACCCTGGTGCACGACCACTGCGGCATCGGTATCCCGGTGTTCATCAGCAACATCGATGGCGTCGATGCGCGCATCAAGGGCTACGGCACCAACCCGCTGGGCGGCTTCATGGGCTACATGTTCTCCGAACAGGTCTGGCTGGACGCGTGATCGATCGGCTCGTTTTGCAGGAGAAGTACCATGCATAACACCATGTTCTGGTTGATCGTACGTCGCTTCGGCGCTGGCGTGCTGACGCTGCTGATCGTGTCGATGGTGGTGTTCGCCATCACTGCCGTATTGCCCGGGGACGCTGCGCAACAGGCCCTGGGCCAGTTCGCAACGCCCGAGCAGGTGGCGGCCCTGCGCATCAAACTGGGCCTGGACCAGCCAGGCGTGGTGCGCTACCTGCACTGGCTGGGCGGGCTGGTCACCGGCCACCTCGGTGAGTCGGTGTCCAACGCCATGCCGGTCACCGAGCTGATGGCCGGGCGCTTGCCCAACACCCTGATGCTGGCGGCTGTCACGGCGCTGGTGTCGGTGCCGGTGGCGCTGACCCTGGGCATCGTCTCGGCCATGCGCCGCGGCGGGCGCCTGGACAGCGTGCTGAGCTTTTTCACCCTGACCCTGGTGGCCGTGCCGGAGTTTCTGGTAGCCACCCTGGCGGTGCTGATTTTCGCGGTCAAGCTGGGCTGGCTGTCGGCGCTGTCGTTTGCCAGCGACGTGCACACCCCGCTCGAGTTCCTGCGTGCCTATGCCTTGCCGGTGATGACCCTGTGCTGCGTGATCGTGGCCCAGATGGCGCGCATGACCCGCGCCGCGGTGATCGACCAGCTCGACAGCCCCTATGTCGAAATGGCCCGCCTCAAAGGCGCAAGCCCGGTGCGCATCGTGTTGCGCCATGCCTTGCCCAACGCCATCGGCCCCATCGTCAACGCCGTGGCCCTGAGCCTGTCGTACCTGCTGGGGGGCGTGGTGATCGTCGAAACCATTTTCAACTACCCCGGCATCGCTAGCCTGATGGTGGACGCGGTGACCAACCGCGACATGGCCTTGGTACAAGCCTGCACCATGTTGTTTTGCGCCGCTTACCTGGCGCTGGTGCTGGTGGCCGATGTTTGCGCGATCCTTTCCAACCCGAGGCTGAGACAGCGATGAACAAAGTCATTGGCAACGCCGCGCCCCTGGCCACTGCAAAGCCGTTCAAACCTCGCCGCCGCCTGTCGGTGCTGGGGGTGTTCGGCGCCACGATGTGCGTGTTCTGGCTGCTGATTGCCGTGTTCGGCCAGTGGCTGGCGCCCCACGGCGTGGGCGAAGTGATCAGCGACAACATTTTTGACAGCCTGGGCTCGGCGTTCCCGCTGGGCACCGACTACCTGGGCCGCGACATGCTCAGCCGGGTGCTGGTGGGCGCACGCTTCACCGTGGGCCTGGCGCTGATCGCGGCCATCCTGTCGAGCACCGTGGGCTGTTCCCTGGCGCTGCTGTCGGTGGTCTCGCCGCGTTGGCTGGACGACATCATCAGCCGCATCATGGATGCCCTGATCTCGATCCCCAGCAAGATGCTCGCGCTGGTGGTGGTCTCGGCCTTCGGCGCCTCGGTGCCGCTGCTGATCGCCACCGCCGTGCTCAGTTACGCGCCGGGTTCCTACCGTATCTCGCGCAGCCTGGCCACCAACATCGAGGCGCTGGAATACGTGCAGGTCGCCCGTACCCGGGGTGAGCCGCGCTGGTACATCGCCTGCGTGGAAATCCTGCCCAACATGCTTAACCCGGTGCTCACCGACCTGGGCCTGCGCTTTGGTTTCATCGTGCTGCTGCTCAGTGGCATGAGTTTCCTGGGCCTGGGCATCCAGCCGCCGGACGCCGACCTGGGCTCCCTGGTGCGCGAAAACATCGGCGGCCTGAGCCAGGGGGCGCCTGCGCTGGTGATCCCGGCGCTGGCCATCGGCTCCATGACCGTGGGCATCAACCTGCTGATCGACAGCATTTCGTCACGGCGCCAGCGCCGCGCAGGAGGGCACTAGATGAGCCACCTTATTCAAGTCAAAGACCTGCGGGTCAACGCCTACGGCGACAGCGGCGAAATCGAGATCGTCAAGGGCGTGAGCTTCAACCTGGAACGCGGCGAAGTGCTGGCGCTGATCGGTGAGTCAGGCTCGGGCAAGACCACCATCGCCCTGTCGCTGCTGGGCTACGCCCGGCGCGGCTGCCGCATTGCCGGCGGCCAGGTGAAGGTGGGCGATGTCGACCTGCTGACCCTGGAAGAAAGCGAGCTGCAAAAGCTGCGCGGCAACCGCGTGTCGTACATCGCGCAAAGCGCCGCGGCGGCGTTCAACCCGGCGCACAAGCTGATGGACCAGGTGCTGGAAGGCGCCCTGATCCACGGTATTGGCAACCGCAAGCAGTTGCAGGAAAAAGCCATCGGGCTGTTCCGCGACCTGGCCCTGCCAGACCCGGAGCACATCGGTGACCGCTACCCGCACCAAGTGTCGGGTGGCCAGCTGCAACGCATCATGGCGGCCATGGCGCTGATCAGCGACCCGCTGCTGGTGGTACTCGACGAGCCGACCACGGCGCTCGACGTCACCACCCAGATCGAAGTGCTGCGTGCCTTCAAGCGGGTGGTGCGCGAACGCGGCGCCACGGCGGTGTATGTCAGCCATGACCTGGCGGTGGTGGCGCAAATGGCCGACCAGATCATCGTGCTCAATGGCGGGCAAATCCTGGAAGACAACGGCACCGCCAACCTGCTCAAAAGCCCCAACCACGAATACACCCGCAGCCTGCTGCAAGCTGCGCGCCCGGCGGCGAAAATCCGCGTCGAGGAGGTGGCGCGCAGCGAGGCGCCGCTGCTGAGCATCAAGGGCATGGTTGCCGGCTACGGGCCCAAGGCCCTGGACGGCCTGCCGTTGATCCGCGTGCTGGAAGACATCGACCTGACCGTGCACCGCGGCCAGGCGGTGGGCATCATCGGCGAATCAGGCTCGGGCAAGTCGACCCTGGCCCGGGTGGTCGCAGGCTTGCTGCAACCGGCCCGCGGCGCGCTGGAGTTCGATGGCCAGCCGCTGTCCGGCAGCCTTTCGGGGCGCACGCCCGACCAGTTCCGCCGTATCCAGATGGTGTTCCAGAATGCCGACACCGCGCTCAACCCGATGCACAGCGTGGCCAACATCATCGGCCGGCCATTGCGCGCCTACCACAACCTCAAGGGCGCCGCGCAGCGCGAGCGGATCGACGAGTTGCTGGACCTGGTCAAGCTGCCGCGCAGCATGGCCGAGCGCCGCCCGGGCGAGCTGTCCGGCGGGCAAAAACAACGCATCAACCTGGCCCGGGCCCTGGCCGCCAAGCCCGACCTGATCCTGTGCGACGAGGTCACCTCGGCGCTGGACACCGTAGTGGGCGCGGCCATCCTGGAGCTGCTGGCCGAACTGCGCCGCGAGCTGGGCGTATCGTACCTGTTCATCAGCCACGATATTTCCACGGTGCGTGCGCTGTGCGACGACGTGGCGGTGATGTACAGCGGCCATATCGTCGAGGGTGGCAGCCGCCAGGCCCTGGCCCAGGCACCGTTCCACCCCTACACCAACCTGCTGATCAACTCGGTGCCCCAGCTGCGCCAGGGTTGGCTGGAAGCCAGCGCCGGGGCCTGCAAGTTGCCGCCGATCACCGCGCCCACCGCCAACCAGCGCGAGCTGTGCACCTTCCTCAACCGCTGCCCGTTGCGCGTGGAGGGGCTGTGCAACCACACCGCGCCCAGCCGTCGCCTGATCGATGGCGGCAGTGAAATCCTCTGCCACCTCGACAGCCCGCAACTGCTCGCTGCCCAGCCGGCCATTGTCTTGCCCAGCCAGGGAGCCTACGCATGAGTGCCCGTTTCGTCCGCCTCGCCGAGCAAGAGCGGCCTACCGTGAGCCTGATCGTCGACGGCAAGCCCGTGCAGGCGCTGCAAGGCGACACCTTGATGGTTGCATTGCTGACCAGCGGCGACAGCCTGCGCGGTTCGGAATTCGACCCCGGCCGGCGCGCCGGCTTCTGCCTGATGGGCGCCTGCCAGGACTGCTGGGTGTGGACCCGCGGCGGCGAACGCCTGCGCGCCTGTTCCCAGGATGTGCGCGAAGGCCTGGACATCCTCACCACGCAACCGGAGGCGCAATGGCCACTGCACGGGTAACCATCATCGGCGCGGGCCCGGCTGGCATTCGCTGCGCCCAAACCCTGCTGGCCGCCGGTATTCGCCCCACCCTGGTGGACGAAGGGCGGCGCGACGGCGGGCAGATCTACCGGCGCCAGCCCGAGGGCTTCACGCGTGACTACGCCAAGCTCTATGGCAGCGAGGCGGGCAAGGCGCGGGCGCTGCATGAAACCTTTGACCGGCTGAGCGGGCAGTTGGACTACCGCCCCGATACGCTGGTGTGGAACCTCTATGACCAGCAACTGAGCTGCGTCAGCCAGGGCCGCCACAGCGCGCTGGATTACGACCACCTGATCCTCTGCACCGGCGCCACCGACCGCCTGTTGCCGGTCAAGGGCTGGCAACTGGCAGGCACCTACAGCCTGGGCGGCTCGCAAATCGCCCTCAAGGCCCAGGCCGTGTCCATCGGCGCCAACGTCGTGTTCATGGGCACCGGGCCGTTGCTTTACCTGGTCGCCAGCCAGTACCACAAGGCCGGCGCCAAGGTGGCGGCGGTGCTCGACACCTCGCCGTTGTACAAACGAATCGTCGCCACCCCAAAGCTGCTGGCGCGCCCCGGCGTGCTGGCCACCGGCATGGGTTTGTTGGCCGGCCTTTACCGCGCCGGCATCTCGGTGCACCTGGGCGTGGAGCCGTTGCAGATTCTAGGGGATGAAAAAACCGGCGTCAGTGGCGTGAAAGTGCGCACCAGCAAGGGGCAGGAGTTGCAGCTCGATTGCGATGCCGTGGCGCTGGGGTATCACCTGCGCCCGGAAACCCAACTGGCGGATCTGGCCGGCTGTGCGTTTGCCTTCGACAGCGCCTCCAGCCAATGGCTGCTGGACACCGACGGTGATGGCCGCACCTCCTTGGCCAACGTGTATGCCGCCGGTGACGGCGCGCGCATTCGCGGCGCCGATGCAGCCGAAGCGGCAGGGCGCCTGGCCGCGCTGGCGCTGATCGAAGACCTGGGCTTGCCGTTCGACGGCGCCCTGCAGGCCGAACAGCGCAAGACCCTGGCGCAGATGGACACCTTCCGCCTGGGCCTGACCCAGGCCTTCCCGTGGCCGGCGCAAAACATGCGAAACCTGCCGGACGAAGCCATCGTCTGCCGCTGCGAAATGATCAGTGCCGGCGAGTTGCGTGGCGTGGTGCGCGAGAAGGGCGCCTGCGAAGTCAACCGCGCCAAAGCCTTCAGCCGGGTCGGCATGGGCCGTTGCCAGGGCCGCTACTGCTCCCAGGCCGGTGCCGAAATCATCGCCGCCGCGGCCGGCGTGCCGGTGCAAGCGGTCGGCCGCCAGCGTGGCCAGGCCCCGGTCAAACCCCTGACCCTGCAACTGCTGGAGAGTGAATCATGAGTGCGCTGCAAGCGGATGTGGTGATCGTGGGCGGTGGCTTCATGGGCGCGGCGGCTGCGTTCTTCCTGCGCCAGCGCGGCCGCTCGGTGATCCTCCTGGAGCGCGACCAGATCGGCCAGTACGCCAGCGGCGTGAACTTCGGCAACGTGCGCCGCCAAGGCCGCTACCTGTGCCAGTTGGAACTGGCCAACCGCTCGTTCAACCTGTGGAAGCGCCTGCCGCAACTGATCGACGACGACCTGGAGTTCTTGCCCAGCGGCCACATGCGCGTGTGCTACGACCCGGCGCATATCGCCGACCTTGAAGCCTACGCCAAGGCGCCCGAGGCCAGCGAGCTGGACTTGGAGGTGCTGACGGGCAAGGCTTTGCACGCGCGCTTCCCGTTCCTGGGCCCGGAGGTCACGGGCGGCTCCTTTGCGCCTCACGATGGCCACGCCAACCCGCGCCTGGCCGCCCCGGCGTTTGCCCGCGCGGCGATTCGCGCCGGGGCCACGGTGCATGAAAAAACCGAAGTACGCGAGGTACAGAAGGTCGGCGGTGACTTTCACATCACCACCGTGGACGGGCGCACCTTCAAGGCGCCCAAGCTGCTGATCACTGCGGGCGCCTGGGGCGACAAGCTCTCGGCGCAGTTTGGCGAGCCGGTGCCACTGGACAAGAACGGCCCGCAAATGGCCGTGACGGAACCGGTGCCCTATGCGCTTAAAACCGTGATCGGGGTGTACACCAAAATCCCGGAAGAGGTGATCTACTTCCGCCAGATCGCCCGGGGCAACATCGTCATCGGTGGCGGTTACCGCACCAAACCGAACATGGACACCCGCCGCGCCCACGTCGAACCGCGCAGCATCCTCAACCAGATCAGCCAGATGCGCCGGCTGATCCCCGGCATCGCGCCGCTGAACATCATCCGCGTATGGAGCGGCATCGAAAGCTACACGCCCGACTCGTTGCCCATCATGGGCCCCAGCAGCCAGGTCGACGGCCTGTACTACGCCTTTGGCTTCTGCGGTGCGGGCTTCCAGCTGGGCCCGGGGGTGGGCGACGTGATGGCCGAGCTGATCAGCACCGGCAGCACCACCACGCGCATCCACGACTTTGACATCGGCCGCTTTGCCGCCGCCAACGCCCTACGCAGTGAGGCCTCATGAGCAGCCGCAGCCTGGACATCCTCAAACGCCTGATCGGCTTCGACACCACCTCGGCCAAGTCCAACCTTGAGCTGATCCACTATGTGCAGCAGCTTCTGCTGAGCAAAGGCATCGACTGCACCCTGGTGCACGACGACAGCGCCGGCAAGGCCAACCTGTTCGCCAGCGTCGGGCCCAAGGAGGTGCCCGGCGTGCTGCTGTCCGGGCACACCGACGTGGTGCCGGTGGCAGGGCAAGCCTGGACCCAAACACCGTTCGAGGCCACGGTCAGCGACGGCAAGCTCTACGGGCGCGGCAGCTGCGACATGAAGGGCTTTATCGCCGTGGCCATCGACGCCATGCTCATCGCCGCCGAACAACCGCTCAAGCGCCCACTGCAACTGGCCCTGAGCTATGACGAAGAAATCGGCTGCGTGGGCGTGCGCCGCCTGCTGGACGTGCTGCACCTGGCGCCCCAGCGGCCGTTCCTGTGCATCGTCGGCGAACCTACCAACATGCAATTGGCCCTGGGCCACAAGGGCAAGGCTTCGTACCGCGCCCTATGCCACGGCCAAGAGGCGCATTCCTCGCTGGCGCCCCTGGCGGCCAACGCCATTCACCTGGCCACCGATTTCATCGCCAGCCTGCGCACCACGCAACACCAGCTGCGCGAACAAGGCGCCCAGGACGCGGCCTACGACATCCCTTACAGCACCGTGCACGTGGGCCGCATCGACGGCGGCAAGGCGCTGAACATCGTGCCCAACCTGTGCACCCTGGAATTCGAAATCCGCCACCTGCCGGCGGACGATCCCGAGGCGATGCTGGCGCACCTGGCCGAACAGGCCGAAGCCATCGCCCGCGAGGCGAAAAAAGTCTCTGGCGTGGCCGCCATCCAGATCCAAACCATCAACGCCTACCCAGGCCTGGACACCTCACCCACCGTAGAGGCCGTGCGCTGGCTATCGGCCTTCGCAGCGCCGGGCACCGAGCAGGTCAAGGTGGCGTTTGGCACCGAAGGCGGTTTGTTCGCCCAACGCTTGAACGTACCGGTAGTGGTGTGCGGCCCGGGCTCCATCGAGCAGGCGCACAAGCCGGACGAGTTTGTCGAGTTGAGCCAGCTCCAGGCCTGCGAGCGATTTCTGCACGGGTTGGTGGGGGCATTACTGTAGGAGCGGATTCCTCCGCGAAAAGCACGCCGCGGTTTACCTGAGAGACCGCGGCGTGCTTTTCGCGGATAAATCCACTCCTACACAGAGCCCCCCAATAACGCATCCACCAATGCCTTCGCACCATCGATGTGATGCACCGTCGACCACACCAACCCGCGGTCAGGGTTAGGCGTGTCGCACAGCTCAAAGGCCGATGCATGGGCGCATTTGAGCAAGTGCGACAAATGAGTCAGGGCATCCTCCAGGCTGATGCCGGGGTTCACGCTGAAGTAGGGTTGCTGCTGCGAATCGCACAGGCCAAAGGGCAGGGCGGTGGTTTCGCTGATGTCGCTCATGGTCAAAATCCTTATCGATAAATCCAGAATGCGTGGTACCCACATACACCTGTGGGAGCAGAGCTTGCTCGCGAGAGGCCTAACAGCCGAACACTCAATTAGACCTCATACCAGCCTTATATTTGCGGCCTCGTAGCTGCAGCCTTCGGCGGCCCTGTGTACGGGTGGGTAACGATGGGAAGGATCTTGGGCGGATCGGGGGTCGGCTTGACCATGCTGAAGCTCCTGGATTGGCGGCGCCATCACCGTTCGCTACTAAACGAGGGGGTGGCGGCTGTGACGACAGGTTAGTAGACCGGGAATCCAGGAACCCAGCGCACACGAGGTGCCCTGTGCACAGCCGCCATAACAGTTTTTACGGGGCGTGAATGTCCCGCAAACGTCCTGGCGCTTGAGCGTCTGAATTTTCCCAGGCTACTAAACCTGGCCGCTGAGGTGCAGCGGCGAAGGGAGATTAGCCTTGAGGAAAGAACAGTGCAATAGCTGATTTTTTTGACTGTAGGGGGTTATCACAGAGGTTGTCGGATGATTCGCGTGTTTCTTGGCTTGCGGCTACACGTGAATTTAAGCATGTCGAGTCCGAAATTAATCGGGCGTCGACATGCTTGTTCTTTGAATTTATTTAGTATTCAACTGTTATGTTATCCATGTAGACGGGGGTGCCAGCGTAGCTGGCTATATGGAAGCTTATAATTCTTTGCATTCCGTGTCCTGATAATTCTACCCAGCCTGTACCGTTCCAGGGGATGCTTTTGTAATTGCCCTCTAGAGAACGAATACTTATATAGTTGTTGGCTGAAATCCCAGCTTTAAAATGGGTTACTGGATCCTTAAAGTCTACATTAAAGAAAGATAGGATGCTGGGACTTATTGCTTTTAATGCTTTTCCTGTGATGAATGGTGATAAGTTTTCGGGTGCGTTGCTCTCTATGCTTGTTTCTACTGATACAGGATTAGCTCTCACGGTCAATAACCCAAGATCAGTATCTTGCCTTATAATTCTAGGCTCTTCGTCTTCAAAATCCTGCTGCGTCGGATAAGAAGGCCGCCCCGCCTTCCCCAACTCAAACGGCACCGGCCGCGAAGTGTTCTTCATCGCCTCAGCCGTCAACCGCACATTATAAGCAACGCTCACCCGCTCATCGGTACTCAAGTCCGATATACGCTTGGGTATCAGGAAGTTCAGCGGAGCCACAGCGGCCACTTCTTGCTCGGCGGTGGTATAAAAATCATTATCGCTAGCCGTCCAGTCCACGCTGATCTTTTGCCCTGGCGCCATGCCGCTGAAAGTTGGCACTGTCACAGTCACACCCGCTGTCGGAACAAGCTCGGGGTCCAACCGCCCATCCACTTCGTTTTCCACAGTGGGTGCAATCAGTTCAAGTTCAACTTGCAGCAGTTCTACATCACCTTGAGGAAACATAATCGCTTCTCCTTCACTCAAACCGTTATCAAAACCTACACTCATCGTCACCACCAGCGATGACCCATTCTGCAACCGCAACAACCACGCCCTAGGCAGCGCCCGGCGCAACCCCGCGCTCAGTTCCGCCGCCGTCACCGCCTTGCCCACATACAGCGCCTCGGTCCAGGGCTCGTTGCGGTCATCGGTGCCCGACACTCTCATCCACACCGTTTGCCCTTCGGCAATCCGCGGCCAAGGCGGCACCACCACCACGCCATCGCCGGCGAAGTGGTTCAGGTCCAACCGCCCAGCCGTCAATGGCTCGAACAGCGGCGTGGGCAGTACGCCTGCCGGCATCTGCAGCACCGGCAAGTCGATGGGTAACGAGGTGCCCACCAGCGTCAAATCGGGGAACACCCCTCGGTAGATCGTGTAGTTCACGACAGCGGTCTTGCCCATGCTGCGGGTAACGATCAAGTCCGGCACCGGTACCTGAGCCGCGCCGGCAGTGGCGAGTACCCAGGGCACCACCTGGTCGACCCCCTGCAACAGCCACGTCACGGCCACGGTGTCGCCGGCCAGGATTCGGGCGTCGTTGATCAGCACGGTGGCGGTATTGGGTTCATTCGCCGTGCCCGGCTTGATCGGGTTCAACACCGTGACCGTGCTGCCGGTAGCATCCTGTACCGTGGGCAATGGCCAAGGCTGCCCGCCGCTTAGGCGGATGGCCAGGGTGAGGGCGGTTGAGGTACCCACCAGCAAACCGTTGCGGTGCACTTCGTAGTCAAGGGCCACCAGGCCATCGAGGTTGCCGTCCAGGTAAGGGGTTTTGCCCAGTTGGGCACTCAGGGTGCCCGGGTAGGGGAGTTGGCTGCTGTAGTCCACGCCACCACTGCCGGTGCTGTTGAGCACGATGATGTCGCCGGGCTGGAAGAACGCGTTGTCGGCGATGTTCACGGTGATGAAGTTACCCACCTGCCCCAGGTCCAGGTCGCCGCCAGGGAAGAAGGGGTCGGTGGTAGGCGCGGGCAGGTTGTTGATGATGCCGCCCACGGTCAGTGCCAGGGTAGGCGAGGTGTAGCTTTGGCCGCCCGCCTGGATGCGGTAGCTCACTTGCAGCTTGCCGCCCCTGAGTACGTTTGCGAATTCCTTGTCGAAAAACACACTGACATCGCGGCCCACCTGGGCCTCGCGTTCGATGGTCACGGTTTCTTGCCGGTAGTAGCCACTGCCGGCGGCCGTTTCGCCGTCCCAGAACACGCTGACGGTTTGCGGGAAACCCATGAAGCTCCAGGCCTGGATGATCACTTCCTGCGAGCTGCCAACGATGCGGTCCGGGTCCAGCACCCCGCCCACGGCACCCACCACGATGGGCAATGCCAACTCGGCCAGGGTGCCTTCGACGGTGAGGGTGCGGATGTCTGAGCGGCGCAGTACCGGCAAGGGGTTGCCGGGTTCGATGACCTCGGCTTCGTAGTACAACTGCGCGATCGTGCCCACCAGGCGCGCGGCGTCGGCGTTGCTCAGGGTGACCGAAACCGGTGAATAGCGATCGGTTACCGTTCTGAAAAACTCGACTTCCACGGGCGGGCCAAAGATCGGTTGGCCGGTCCATGCCAGCCTGAACGTGGTGCCCACCTCAAAATGCGGGTACACCAACACCAGCACGCTGACATCGGCCCCGTTCAAGGTATCGATGTTCAGCACGTCCCCTGGCGCCTGGTCCACCACCGGTGGCGGAAAGGCCCCAGGGCGCACCACGTTGACCCTGCGCTCAAGGCTGAACAGCGACCAGTTGTTGACCGTGTCGCGGATGTCATAGCGCACCACCAGGTTGCTGCCCGGGTTGTCGGCGATCACATCGGCGGGCACCTGGATGTACAGCTTGAGGCTGGGCGTTGCGGCTTCAGTGGCGCTGACGGTTTTGCTGAGCTGCACGCCAGACCAGTGCAGGGTGATGACGTCGCCTTCACTGATGTACAGGTAGCGCGGTATTTCAACGGTCAGGGCGGTGCTGGCGTCCGGGTTGCTCGGGATGCCCTCGGGTGGTGTCAGGTTTTCGTTGATATAGGGGGTGGCCGGTTCCGGGTCCGGGTTGCCGGGCACCGTGCGCTTGGCGCGTATCGACAGCGGGTGCGAACCTGCCGGGTTACCGCTGACGCGGATCACGTGGTAGTGCACCTCCCACTGGCCGTCGGGGATGTTGCCGGGGGACGGTGCCACGTGCACGGGCACCACTTCACTGCTGAGGTGCTCCGGGCCAATCTCCAGTTCGCCGACTGCCAGCGGGTTATCGCCCCAGTACATCTGGATCAGGTCGCCGACGCTGCGGTTCAGGTAGCTGTACACCAGCACGATCACCGGCTGAAGCGGGTCGAACAGTTCGGCGCGGTTGAGCCCGCCATGCTCGATCGACGTGATCCAGGGCGCGGCGAGGGTGGCTGGCAAGTCGTGGTAAAGCTCGGCGGGGTGGGTAATGCGCCGGTGTTGGTCACGCAGTGTCTTGGCGAAAGAGTTCATGGGAAGACGCCTTGGTCTTTGGGGAAACCTTGATGCTAGGCGTTTTTTTTTACCGGGGTAACTGTCAGAAATACCAGTTTTTAAATATTCAAATAGCGTTGGTTTGAAAGTTTTAGTTCGATTCTATCGTGTAAAAACGACAGGTAATTTGGTCGATGTGTACGTTGGTTTTCGGCAATGCTCCAGGCACGGTGGCCGGGTTTGTCGATCTCCGTGTAGGAGCGGATTTATCCGCGAAAAGATCACCGCGCACGGCCTGATGCACCGCGTTGTGTGCTTCGCGGATAAATCCGCTCCTACACAGAGCCCCCCAACAACGCATCCACCAATGCCTTCGCACCATCGATGTGATGCACCGTCGACCACACCAACCCGCGGTCAGGGTTAGGCGTGTCGCACAGCTCAAAGGCCGATGCATGGGCGCATTTGAGCAAGTGCGACAAATGAGTCAGGGCATCCTCCAGGCTGATGCCGGGGTTCACGCTGAAGTAGGGTTGCTGCTGCGAATTGCACAGGCCAAAGGGCAGGGCGCAAGGAGTGCTTGTCACGGTGTCCGGGCGTGCCTGGGAAAGCCGCAATTCAGACCGTAGGAGCGGATTCATCCGCGAAAAGCACGCCGCGGTTTACCTGAGAGACCGCGGCGTGCTTTTCGCGGATGAATCCGCTCCTACACGGGGGGCTGGCGAGGATTGCAGCGCAGCAGACCCTGCTGCGGACCGTCAAATTCCAGCATCCCCCACCGTACCACCGCAATCTTCAGCATCCTCCCCGCCAGCACCTTTTTACACTGGTCCTTATCGTCAAACAGGACCTTCCCCATGCTCAAGCACCGCCTCAAAGACCCCAGCCTGCTGGTCGAACGCGCCTATGTTGGCGGCCAGTGGATCGACGCCGATGACGGCGCCACCCTGGAGGTCATCGACCCGGCCACCGGCACCTGTATTGCCCGCGTGCCCGCGCTGCAGGGCAACGAAACCCGCCGCGCCATCGAGTTGGCCGAAGCCGCCTGGCCTGCCTGGCGCGAGCGCCCGGCGGCGCAGCGGGCGTTGTTGCTGGAGGCCTGGTACCAGGCCATCCTGGATAACCTTGACGACCTGGCGCTGATCATGACCCTGGAGCAGGGCAAGCCGCTCGGCGAATCCCAGGGCGAGATCCGTTACGGCGCCAGCTTCGTCAAATGGTTTGCCGAAGAGGCCCGGCGTATTTACGGCGATACCATCCCCGCACCCAGCGGTGATCGCCGCCTGCTGACCCTCAAGCAACCGGTCGGCGTGTGCGCGGCCATCACCCCGTGGAATTTCCCCAACGCGATGATCACCCGCAAGTGCGCCCCGGCGCTGGCGGCGGGCTGCACCATCCTGGTCAAGCCCTCGGACCTCACGCCGCTGTCGGCCTTGGCCCTGGCGGTGCTGGCCGAGCGCGTGGGCATTCCGGCCGGGGTGTTCAACGTGCTCACCGGCATGCCCCAAGGCATTGGCGGCGAGCTGACCGGCAACCCGGCGGTGCGCAAGATCTCTTTCACCGGTTCCACCGCCGTGGGCCGTTTGCTGATGCGCCAGAGCGCCGAGCACATCAAGCGTTTGAGCCTGGAGCTGGGCGGCAACGCGCCGTTTATTGTGTTCGACGACGCCGATCTGGAACAGGCCGTGGCCGGCCTGATGCTGAGCAAATTCCGCAACGCCGGGCAGACCTGCGTGTGCGCCAATCGCATCCTGGTGCAAGACGGCATTTATGAGCGTTTCGCCGCCCGCCTGCTGGAGGAGGTGGCCAAGCTGAAGGTCGGCAATGGCCTGGAAAACGGCGTCACCCTGGGCCCGCTGATCAACGGCGCGGCGGTCAGGAAAGTCGCCCTGCATATAGACGATGCGCTCGGCAAAGGCGCCCGTATCCTGTGTGGCGGTGCACCGCAAGGCAGCGATCAGTTCGTGGAGCCCACGGTATTGGCCGATGCCAACACCGACATGCTCTGTGCCCATGAAGAAACCTTCGGCCCGCTGGTGCCGTTGATCCGTTTCAGCGACGAAGCCCAGGCCCTGGCCATCGCCAATGCCACGCCCTACGGCTTGGCCGCCTATTATTTCACCCAGAACCTGCAGCGCTCGTGGCGCGTGGGCGAGGCATTGGACTTTGGCATGGTGGCCTTGAACACCGGGGTTATTTCCATGGAAGTGGCGCCGTTTGGCGGGGTCAAACAGTCGGGCCTGGGCCGTGAAGGTTCGCGCTACGGCCTGGACGAATACCTGGAGATCAAGGCGTTCCACATCGGCGGCCTTTGACCCATTCTTGCAGTGAGGACGACATGAGCAAAACCTACAAAATCGCCGCCATCGCCGGTGACGGCATCGGCCAGGAAGTACTGCCCGAAGGCCTGCGCGTGCTGGAACAGGCTGCCCGCAAATGGGACCTGGCGCTGAGCATCGACACCTTTGAATGGGCCAGCTGCGATTACTACCTGGAACACGGGCAGATGATGCCCGACGACTGGTTCGAACAGCTGAAGGGTTACGACGCGATCTTTTTCGGCGCCGTCGGCTGGCCCGACAAAGTGCCTGACCACATCTCGCTGTGGGGCTCGCTGCTGAAATTTCGCCGCGACTTCGACCAGTACGTGAACATCCGCCCGGTGCGCCTGTTCCCCGGCGTGCCGTGCCCGCTGGCCGGGCGCAAGCCGGGTGACATCGACTTCGTGGTGATCCGCGAGAACACCGAGGGCGAGTACTCCTCGGTGGGCGGCAAGATGTTCGAAGGCACCGAGCACGAGTTCGTGCTGCAGGAGTCGGTGTTCACCCGCCGTGGCGTGGACCGTATCCTCAAATACGCCTTCGAACTGGCCCAGACCCGACCGCGCAAACACGTGACCTCGGCCACCAAGTCCAACGGTATTTCCATCAGCATGCCGTATTGGGACGAGCGCACGGCAGCGATGGCGGCCAATTACCCGGGCGTGACCTGGGACAAGCAGCACATCGACATCCTGTGCGCGCGTTTCGTGCTGCAGCCCGACCGCTTCGACGTGGTGGTGGCCTCCAACCTGTTCGGCGACATCCTCTCTGACCTGGGCCCGGCCTGCGCCGGCACCATCGGTATCGCG
Organism: Pseudomonas abieticivorans; assembly: GCF_023509015.1. NCBI lineage: Bacteria > Pseudomonadati > Pseudomonadota > Gammaproteobacteria > Pseudomonadales > Pseudomonadaceae > Pseudomonas > Pseudomonas abieticivorans. Next base: position 681,209 of record NZ_CP094975.1, on the reverse strand, counting down.
CCGTCGGCCAACCTCGACCCGCAGCGGCGCTTCCCGTCGCTGTTCGAGCCGGTGCACGGCTCGGCGCCGGATATCTTCGGGCGTAACATCGCCAACCCGATCGCCATGATCTGGTCGGGTGCCTTGATGCTCGATTTCCTGGGCAATGGCGATCATGCCTACCGCGCCGCTCACGATGGCATCCTGCAAGCCATCGAGCAGGTGATCGCCACCGGCCCACGCACGCCGGACCTGGGCGGCGAAGGCTCGACCCAGGACGTTGGCCAAGCCATCGCCGACGCGCTGAAGGCTCAATAACCGCTTTGGCGGTCGATCTGCCCGAGCAGTGTTTCACCGCGTTGGTGGCGCCGGATATTCTCCAGCAACACGGTGAAGGCACTCTCCGGCTGGGTCATGGCGGCAATGTGCGGTGTCAGCAGAATCTGTGGGTGGTGCCAGAATGGATGTTCACCCTTCGCCGGTTCCTCCTGCAGCACATCCAGCACGGCGCCACTGAGCTGGCCGCTGTCCAGTGCCTCCAGCAGGTCCGGTTCCACCAGATGCCCGCCACGACCCATGTTGATCAAAGCGGCGCCGCGAGGCAGCTGCGCGAACACCTCGTGGGCAAGGATGCCTTGGGTCTGCTCAGTCAACGGTAGCAAGCAGATCAGGATATCGCACTGGGCCAGGAAGGCCGGCAGTTGGTCTTGCCCATGGAAGCTGCGCACCCCCGCCAACCCATGGGCACTGCGCGCCCAGCCAGACAGCTGAAAGCCGAACGGCTTGAGGCTTTCCAGGATGGCGCAGCCCTGTTGCCCCAACCCCATGATCCCCACGCGGCGCTGGCTTGCCGGCGTCAGTGCGTGGGCCTGCCAGGTGCCGGTTTGTTGCTGCTGGCGGTAGCGCAGCATGTCGCGGTGCAGGCTGAGCACGGCAAAGCTTGCGTACTCGCACATGCCTTGGGTGATGCCGGGGTCGAGCATGCGCGCCACCGGTAGGTGGGCAGGCAGGCTCGGCAGATTCAACTGGTCTACGCCTGCGGAAATGGCGAACAGGGCCTTGAGGTTGGGCAGCAGGGTGGCCAGGTCGTCGGGCGCCTGCCAGGCGGCCAGGTACTGGATGTCGGCGGGGTTGCCGATGTCGGGCCACTGGCGGAACTCGATGTCGGGGGCGTGCAGGGCGAACATCTGTTGCCAGAGCTGGCCGCGTTGGGGGTCGGCTTTGTAGAGCAGGGCCATGGGGGTCTCCTGGTGTATAGGTGGTGTCTGCGGCCAGGGCTCACACCGGTCTCAATATTGTCGCCCACCCCCACCAAGCGATTCTGCCGTTTGCATCCCGCAAAACAGTCGATCCGCATAAACCCGCCAGCAAGTTCGGCTAAGTCGGCTTCGCGCATTCCGTACTCTGGGATGCATCGAAATCACGACCCGCTCACCGGGTGTCACAGTGGAGAACCGCATGAACAGCAAGGTCAACGAAACCCCTCGGTTAATGCAGCAGCGCGAGCAGTTCGTGCCCCGTGGCGTGCTCACCGCGCACCCGCTGGTGATCGATCGGGCCCTGGGCTCGGAGCTGTGGGACGTGGATGGCAAGCGCTACCTGGATTTTGTCGGTGGCATCGGCGTGCTCAATATCGGGCATAGCCACCCCAAGGTGATCGCGGCGGTGCAGGCGCAGTTGCACAAGGTTTCCCACGCCTGCTTCCAGGTGGTGGCCTACGAACCCTACATCGAACTGGCCAAGCGCCTCAGCCAATTGGTCGGCGGTAGCCAGCCGCACAAAGCCGCACTGTTTACCTCCGGTGCCGAGGCAGTGGAAAACGCCATCAAGATCGCCCGCGGCCACACTAACCGCCCCGGCGTGATCGCCTTTCGCGGTGGCTTCCATGGCCGCACCCTGCTCGGTTGCAGCCTGACCGGCATGAGCCAGCCGTACAAGCAGAATTTCGGCCCCTTTGCCCCGGAAATCTTCCACACCGCTTACCCCAACCCGTACCGCGGCGTGAGCAGCGATGACGCCCTGGCCGCCCTGCGCGAAGTGTTCGCCACCCAGATCGCCCCCGACCGCGTGGCCGCGATCATCGTCGAGCCGGTGCAAGGTGACGGCGGCTTCCTCAGCGCGCCGCCGGAATTCTTGCAGGCCCTGCGCCAGATCACCAGCGAGCACGGCATCGTGCTGATCCTCGACGAGATCCAGGCCGGCTTCGGTCGTACCGGCACCTGGTTCGGCTTCCAGCACGCCGGCATCACCCCGGACCTGGTCACCGTGGCCAAGAGCCTGGCCGGCGGCCTGCCCTTGTCGGCAGTGGTGGGGCGCAGCGAGATCATGGATGCACCGACCCCCGGCGGCCTGGGCGGCACCTACGGCGGCAACGCCTTGGCCTGCGCCGCGGCCCTGGCGGTGATCGATGCCTTTGAAGAAGAGCAATTGCTTGAGCGCAGCCAACAGTTGGGCGAGCAACTGCGCCAAGGCCTGTTGCAGTTGCAGGCACGCCATTCGCGCATCGGCGACGTGCGCGGCACCGGCTTCATGCTGGCCATGGAAATGGTCAAGGACGATGCGGCCGCAAGCCCCGATGCCGACTTGGCCCAGCGCGTCATCGACGAGGCGCGCAATGGCGGCCTGCTGGTGATCAAGTGCGGCGTGTATCGCAACGTGGTGCGTTTTTTGGCGCCGCTCACCAGTACGCCGGCCCAGGTCGACGAAGCCCTTTCGATTCTCGACGCCGCTTTGGCACGGGTCTTGATTGCCTGACCCACGACGCCGCGGCCCGGGCCATTTGCGCGCCGGGCCGGGCGGTTCATCATGGAGAGAAGGCCTGCATGCGCCTGACTGATTATCGTGCTTTGCTGGTCGACTGCGACGGTGTGCTGATCGACAGCGACAGTGGTGTATGGGCAGCCCTGCAAGGGTTGTTGGAGGGCAGCGCTGCCGTGCCTGCCAGGGCCTCGGTCCTGGCGCTTTATCATGAGGCCCTGGCGGCGCTGTACCCGCGTTTCGACGAGCTGGGTTTCACCGGACTGCTGTGCTTTGCCCACCGCAAGCTGGCCGAAGGTTTCAACGTGCGGGTCAGTTGGGAGGAGAGCCTGAGCTTTGCTCGCTCGGTGCAGGGCTGGCCGCTGTTCGAGGATGCGCCGGGCGCCTTGTTGTACCTGCGCAAATTCTATCGGCTGGTGGTGTTATGCGATCGCGACGCGCAGGATAGGGAAGGGCTGTGCGAACGGCTGGGCCTGGCCAGCGAGGAGTTGCTGGCGCCCGGCGCCGTCAATGCCTGGCTGGATGAGCAGCAAATACCCCAGGGCCAGGCCCTGTCGATCAGCGTCAGGGTGCCAGCCGATGGGTTGCCCCAGGGCTCGTGCCTGTTGCGCCGGGGTCGCAAGCACGCGCCGCAAGAATGCCCGGCCGAGGTCTGCATCAACAGTTTGGCCGACCTTGTTTTTCAGCATCAGCTATCTTTACGTTGCTGATTTTGTTAGAAATCCTCAGGTAAATCGCGAATTCGAGGGTCGTTCAATGGAAGGCATGGTCAAACTGGATCGGATTGATATCAATATCCTGGTCGAACTGCAAAAAGACGGCCGCATGACCAACGTCAGCCTCGCCGACGCTGTCGGCCTGTCGGCCAGCCCCTGCCTGCAACGGGTCAAGCGCCTGGAGTCGGCGGGCTACATCTCCAGCTACAAGGCCCACATCAACCTGGCGAAGATCACCGACTCGGTCACCATCTTCACCGAGGTCACCCTCAGCGATCACAAGCGCGAAGACTTCGCCAAATTCGAAGCCAACATCCGCCAGGTCGACGAGGTACTGGAGTGCCACCTGATCAGTGGTGGCTACGACTACCTGGTGCGCTTCATGACCCGCAGCATCCAGCATTACCAGGAAGTGATCGAGAGCATCATCGACAAGAACATCGGCATCGCCAAGTACTTCAGCTACATCGTCATCAAGTCGCCGGTGATGAAAGAGGTGGTGCCGCTGCGCAAGCTGTTGCGTCACTGATCCCTTGTTCCTGGCCCTGCACCGCAACGGTTCATGGGCTGCACCCGCCCCTCGCACTGCGCCAGCCTGGCGCAGGCCGCATAAAGCCTCTGTTTGCTCGCGCAAAACCCTATTTTTCGCCGTTGCCGATCCGTATTACAGAGCAGATTCGATTTAAGCGAATGCTGTAATGCCCGTGACTTCAAACTTTCATTGATCTTCCCAGTGTGTTCCTGCGCGTGTCGTGTGTCTGCGCGAGTGCATCGGGGTGGGTGAGGTTTGAAGGACTAAAACGAGATCAAGGAGCGCTTTATGAATCGAACAGTCACGTGTTGGGTAATGGCCGCGACTGCACTATTGGCCAGCGGCTTAGTGCAAGCACATCAAATATGGTTTGAAACTTCGGCGGCGGCGGGCACCGTGTTGTATTACGGTGAATACGAAAAAAACATGTTGGAAGTCACCCCCGGTGGCCTGGACCGCTTTCAGGGTTTGCAGGCTCGGCTGGGCGCCGAGCCGCTCGTACTGACCTTGCAACGGGACCACTATGTGCTGGCCCGCCAGCCGGCGGCAGGTGATGAACTGGTGGCGATGGACCCGGCCTACCCGTTGTTCGAAGTGGCCCACAAGGGTAGCAAGGTCAAGGCCTGGTGGGTGCCGGCAACACGCTGGGCGGGGCGCCTTCAGGCAGTCAAGCCCTTGCCAGGCCTGGACCTGGTGCCCACCGGCGTGGTGCAGGGTGACATGGCTGAGTTCCAGGTGACGTTTGATCAAGCGCCGTTGGCCGGGCAGGCAGTTGTACTGGCCAGCGCCTCGGGCAAGACCTTCGACGGGGTGACCGACGTTCACGGCAAGGTACGGTTTGCGTTGCCATGGCAGGGTACCTACGTGCTGGGCAGCGAACACACGGTCGAGCAGTCGGGGGTGCGTCAATCGGCTTCAAGCAGCGCTGAGCCGTATGCGTTGAAGCGTTTTAATTCAACACTTTCGTTTAATCAAACGGTGGGTGCGCCGGCACTTTCGCGGGCGTCATCGCAACTTCCCGCTTCAGAAGTGGCGCGTCTGGCAAAGCAGTCAGCTCAATAAAATCAGCAAATTTGTTTCAATATGTTACATAACTATGTTTCAAGATGTTTCTTAACTTCCTGCCCTTATTGGTTCATTACTTTGTGAGTACTCGAACATGACTCCATCAGGATTGGCGAGCCAGCCAGGCGTTATTGCGCCCTCGCTGGCCACTTCAGCGGTAAAAGCCAACACCCGCATGCTGGCCATCGACGCGCTGCGCGGCTTGGTCATGCTGTTCATGCTGGTCGACCACGTGCGCGAAACCTTCTTGCTGCACCGCCAGGTCAGCGACCCGATCGATGCGCTGACGGTCACCCCGGACCTGTTCTTCACCCGTTTGCTCAGTACCCTGTGTGCACCCGTGTTCATTCTGCTGACCGGGTTGTCGGCGTGGCTCTACAGCCAGAAGCACAGCAAGGCCCAAACCTCGGTGTTCCTGCTCAAGCGCGGGCTGTTCCTGGTGCTGCTGGAAATCACCTTCGTGTGTTTTGCCTGGAACGCCGAGTTCCCGCCCAAAACCTTGTGGTTGCAGGTGATCTGGTGCATCGGCATCTGCATGATCGTGCTGGCCGGCCTGCTGCACTTCAAGCGCAGCTGGCTGATTGCCCTGGGCCTGGTCATCATCGCCGGGCACAACCTGTTCGATGGCATCGTGCTGACCGCCGATTCGCCGTTCTTCGTGCCGTGGTCGATCCTGCACCAGCGCTCGTTCATCGACCTGACTGAGTTCACCCGGGCGCGCACCACTTACCCGGTGCTGCCGTGGATCGGCGTGATCCTGCTGGGCTGGGCCATGGGCCCGTGGTTCGCCAAAGACGTTGCCCCCGCCGAGCGTATCTCGCGGTTGTTCAAGGTGGGTGCGGGGCTGCTGGTGGCGTTCGTGTTCATCCGCTACCTCAACGTGTACGGCGAAAAGCCCTGGGTACAGACGGGTGATGCCCTGCGCACGTTCATGAGCTTCATGAGCGCGAAGAAATACCCGCCGTCGTTGATGTTCCTGATGCCCACTATCGGCCTGGGCCTGATCCTGCTGGCGCTATTTGAAAAACTGCAAGACAGCCGCGTGGCTGCGACGCTGGCGATCTACGGCGGCGCCCCGATGTTTTTCTACCTGCTGCACCTCTATGTGCTCAAGGGCATGTACTTGCTGGCCATGGCCGCCTGGGGCGCCAACCAGGGGGCCTACTACGGTTTCGACGGCTTGGGCGGGATCTGGCTGTGGAGCGTGTTGCTGTGCGCCGCGCTGTTCTTCCCCACGCGCTGGTTTGCCGAGCTCAAGCAGCGTCGTCGCGACATCACCTGGCTCAAGTACCTCTGACAGGCTGCCTTGTCCCCGACCGGCTCTGGGGCAGGGCGCCGCACTAGGAAACCACACGTGAAAAAACTCAGCTTGGTATTGACCCTTGGCAGCCACTCGCTGCTGGCCATGGCCGGTGAACAAGACAAGGCCGAAGGTTTTGCTGCCGGCAGCCAGTGGAGCCTGCTCAACCGCACCGTGTACGACCGTCGCGATTACCACAACGGCGCCGTCAGCAATGGCGCGCGCAACGCTTACAAACCTCGCGCCCAGCGCAGTGACCTGGCCGAAGAGTGGGCTTATGGCCTGATGGCCGACTTTGTCTCGGGCTACACCACCGGCGTGGTCGGTTTCGGCGCCGATGCCCATGCCTATATGGGCCGCCAGTTGGACAGTGGCGGTGGGCGCGCCGGCAAGGCGCGGCTGATCGGCATCGACAACGATGGCCACCCAAAGGATGAGTTCAGCCGCGGCGGGGCGCTGGTCAAGATGCGTGTCTCGTCCACTGAGTTGCGCTACGGCGAGCAGCGGGTCAAAACCCCGGTGTTCGGTTCATCCGACAGCCGCCTGCTGCCAGAAACCGCCACCGGTTGGTTGCTGACCAGCCGCGAACTGCCAGCCACGGTGTTTTACGGCGGGCATTTCAACGAAAGCACCGACCGCAACGCCAGCAGCCACGACCAGGGCTTCGTGGTCAATTACTCCAACGGTAAGCAAGGCGACAGCTTCGACCTGGCAGGGGTGCGTTACACCGGCGTGCCGGGCCTGAGCGCCAGCCTGTTCAGCGCATTGTATGAAGACACCTGGCGCCAGCAGTACGTGGGCGCGGCCTACACCTGGGCGTTGGACAAGCGCGAAGCCCTGAGCCTGGACCTGAACCTGTACCGTACCGATGATACGGGCAAGGCCTTGTCGGGCAGCATCGACAACACCTCATGGAGCCTGCTGGGCACCTACCGTTACCTGGACCACAGCCTGACCCTGGGTTACCAGAAAATCGACGGCAACACCCCGTACGACTACGTGACCCGCGGTGCGATCTACCTGGGCAACGCCGTGGCGCTATCGGACTTCAACGCGCCCCATGAGGCTTCGTGGCAGGCTCGCTACGACCTGGACATGGCCGGCTTCGATATCCCCGGCCTGACCTTCAGCGCCCTGTACGTGCGCGGCCGCGGTATCGACGGCAGCCACGCCGACCCGCAGGGCGGCTACGCCTGGCTGGGGTATGGCAAGGACGGCAAACACTGGGAGCGCGACCTGCAGGCCAAGTACGTGGTGCAGTCAGGCCCGGCAAAAAACCTGAGCGTGACCCTCAGGCACGCGGTGCACCGGGGCAATGTGGCGCAGGCGGAATTGGATGCCGATCAACTGCGCTTGGCGGTTGAGTACCCGTTGGGGGGGAGGTTCTAAGGTTGCGGCGCTGCTTGCCCTCACCCCAGCCCTTTGCCGGAGGGAGAGGTCAGGGGTGAGGGCAAGCAGCCCCCAATCAATGACTCAACTGGCTGGCAAACTGCTCCACCGCGCTCACCACCCGCTTGGCCTCATCCTGAATTTCGATGATCACCGCCCCCGCTTCCCCGGCCAAGGCCAGCCCCTGGTCGGCCTGGCGCTTACCACTGTCCATCAACCCCACCGCCTGGCTGGCCAGTTGCTGGTTTTCCTTGACCACGTTGGTGATCTCTTCGGTGGCCTGGCTGGTACGTGAGGCCAGTTGCCGGACTTCATCGGCGACCACGGCAAACCCACGACCCTGCTCGCCAGCGCGCGCTGCTTCGATGGCCGCGTTCAGCGCCAACAGGTTGGTCTGTTCGGCAATGCCGCTGATGGTCTTGATGATGCTGCCGATCAACTGCGACTGCTTGTCCAGTGCCTCAATACCGGCCACGGCCTGTTGCATGCCGCCGGCCAGCTCACGCATTACCTGGACTGTCTGCTGTACCACGGCCGCGCCTTTTTGCGCGGTGCTGTCGGTTTGCTGCGAAGTGCTGTAGGCAATGTTGGCCGCATCGGCCACGGCCAGGTCACGGTTGACCTGCTCGGTGATCACGGTGGCAAACTTCACCACCTTGTAGAGCTTGTCATGGGCGTCCATTACCGGGTTGTAAGAGGCCTCCAGCCACACCACGTGCCCGTGGCGGTCGACGCGCTTGAAGCGGTCGGCAATGAACTCGCCACGGCGCAGGCGGTTCCAGAAATCCTGGTACGCCTGGGAGTTGTAGGTGTCCGGTTCGCAGAACATCCGGTGGTGCTTGCCGCGCACTTGCTCCAGGGTGTAGCCGGTGGCCTGCAGGAAGCGCTCGTTGGCGGCAAGGATCTCGCCGTCCAGGCTGAATTCGATCACGGCCGTGGAACGCAACAAGGCCTTGATCAGGCTTTCATGCTCACGAGAGCTTTCGATGGTGCGGGTCAGGTCGTCGGCGTACAGCGAGAAGCGCATCAAGCGCCCGTCGCTGGACTTGACCGGGTGCAGGATCGCCCGCAGCCACGCCTCCTGCCCATCGCCCCGGCTCACGCGCACGGTGCCACTGAAATGCTCGCCGCGCGCCAGGGCGGCCTTCAAGCGTTGAAAGGGCTCCAGGTTTTTCGCATGATCGGGCGCCAGTTCCAGGAACGCGCGCCCCGACAAGTTTTCGCTGCGGTATTTCATCTCCCGCTCGAACAGGCTGTTCACCGACTCGATACGCCCTTGCGGGTCCAGGTAGATGGCCAGCATCTCATCATCCAAGCCTTGGGCAATCTGCTCGGCAGACGACAGTTTTTCGCGAAGTACCGACAACTCTTGCTTCAGATGCTTGTTGAACATGGCGCTGTTCCAGGGGACCGGGGGTTCGATAGCTCAATGCATCGGCTGGCGATTTGCCTTCTTGAATGAATACTCAGGAGCAGGGCAGGTTTAAAACACCGACCACCCAATCCGCTGGCTCAACAACTCCAACGCCGCCATCCCCGCCAGCGAATTACCGGCCGCATTAAGCTCCGGCGACCACACGCACACCGTGAACTGCCCCGGCACTACCGCGACGATACCGCCGCCCACGCCGCTCTTGCCGGGCAGGCCGACGCGGTAGGCGAAGTTGCCGGCTTCGTCGTACAAACCGCTGGTGGCCATGATCGAGTTCACTTGCTGGGTTTGCCGGCGGGTGAGGATCTGTTCGCCGCTGTGTTTGCAGAAGCCGTCGTTGGCCAGGAAGCAGAAGGCCCGGGCCAGGTCCAGGCAGTTCATTTGCAACGCGCAGTGGCTGAAGTAGTTGCGCAGCACGGCTTCGACTTCATTGTGGAAGTTGCCGAACGACTGCATCAGGTAGGCCATGGCGGCGTTGCGCGCGCGGTGCTGGTATTCGGACTCGGCGACGCGGCTCTCCACCAGCACGTGAGGGTTGCCGGACAGGCGCCGCACGAAGTCACGCATCGACAGCGCAGGGGCGGCAAAGCGCGACTGGTTGATGTCGCAGATCACCAGGGCACCGGCATTGATGAACGGGTTGCGCGGGCGGCCGCGCTCGAACTCCAGTTGCACCAGCGAGTTGAATGGCTGCCCGGACGGCTCGTGGCCCAGGCGCTCCCAGATGGCTTCACCGGAATGCCCGATGGCCTGCACCAGGCTGAACACCTTGGAAATGCTCTGTACTGAAAACGGCGTGTGGGCATCGCCTGCGCAATGGTAGGCGCCGTCATTGCCATACACCGCGATCCCCAGTTGCTGCGCCGGTACGTCGGCCAGCGCGGGGATGTAGTCGGCCACTTTGCCTTGGCCGATCAAAGGGCGAACTTCGTCGAGAATCTCATTCAACAGCGCTTGCATGCGTAGGGCTCGTTCTCTGGGTGACGGATAGCTAGACGCCGCTGCTTCGTCGCGCATCACAGTGTACTGGCACTGGCCTTGCAATCACCCCCTGTGGTCATCAAGACCAAACGCGTCAACGTGGAGGTGATTATGTTCGCAAAACAACTTTTACTGACCGTGGCGATGGGGGCGGTGTTGTCTGCCTCCATTGTATTGATTCCTGCAGGTGTACCGGGCGCATCCAGTGCCTACGCCAAGGACGGCAGTGGCAGTGGCGGGCATGGAGGCAGCGGTGGTAGTGGCGGGAGCGGCGGCGGGGGAGGCAGTGGCAGCGGAGGCGGCGGGCACGGAGGTGGCGGTAGCAGTGGTGGTGGCGGAGCCGGTAGCGGCTCAGGCGGTGGTGGTGGCAATGGCGGTGGCGGCAGTGGCGGCGGTGGTAGCCACGGTGGCGGTGCCAGCAGCGGCCATGGCGGCGACCACGCCGGTGACCACGCGGCAGGCCATGATGCCGGGCATCAAGGCAACCATGCCGAGGCCGGTGATGACCACGGCAACCATGCGCAAGCCGGCGACGATCATGGTGTGCACGCCAATGGCGAGGTGGGCGACGATCATGGCGTGCATGCCAATGGCGAGGTGGGCGATGACCACGGCGTGCATGCTGCCGGACAGATCGGAGACGATCGCGGCAATCATGCGGAACCGGGAGATGACAGCCGCACTTAGGCTTTTACACCCAGCGCTGATCAAGCGTGAACCCCGCACTAACGGGGCATATCCCCCACCAAAGCCGGGGCATATGCCCCACTTTGCCGGCTATTTTTTTACTGGCACGATATCGATCACCACGCTATTGACCACCGACACCATCACGTATTTATCGTTGATGTGGACCCATTCGGCTTGGGCCTTGGGCGCGGGCAGGCCGGCCTTTTTCCAATCCTTGTCTTGCATCACGACGTCCGGCCGGCGGAAGTGATCGGGCAGTTTGTCGCCCTTCTTGAAGCTGCCGCTGTCCGATTCCGGGATCTGCACGCTTTGCGCGGCGTTGTCCTCGGCGTAGGCAGCCAGGCTGGCGCCACTCAGGCAACCGAGCAGAGCAGTGCAGGCAATGAGTGATTTGATCTTCATCGTAAAGCTCCTGGGTTTCTGATGGTCTGTGGGTGTGACCCCAAGGTGGCCCCAAGTGTTCCGCGAATTGTCGATGCCGTTGTGGCAGCATGGCTTGCCAGCGATGGCGTGTTCAAGGGCCCTATCGCTGGCAAGGCAGGCTCCCACCCATTACCCGCCGAACAGGTTGTGGAAAAACATCCGCACATCATCGAACAGGCGGGTGAAAAGGCCGCCTTCCTTGCCATCTTCCAGCGCCACCAACGGGCGGCTGGCGATTTTCTGGTCGCCGTCGTACAGGTCATAGGTGCCCACCACGCTGCCGGCGGCAATCGGCGCCTGCAATGGGCTGTTGAACGTGGCGCGCGGTTGCACGTTGCGGTTGCTCTTGCGTGGCAATGTCAGGGTCAAGTTGTCGAGCAGGCCGACTGCCAGGGTGTCTTTGGCCCCTTTCCACAACGGGGCATTGGCCAGCACCTTGCCGCCTTGCTCGTAGGTGTGGGTTTCGAAGAAGCGGAAGCCGTAGGTCAACAGCTTTTGCGAGTCTTCGGAGCGGTTTTCGATGCTGTTGGACCCGAACACCGTGGCAATCAGGCGCTGGTGGTCACGCAACGCCGAGGACACCATGCAATAGCCTGCCGCTTCCGTGTGGCCGGTTTTCAGGCCATCCACGGTGGGGTCGCGCCACAGCAGCAGGTTGCGGTTGGGCTGGCGAATGTTGTTCCAGGTGAAGTACTTGTTGGCATACAGCGGGTAGTAGCCGGCTTCATCATGGATGATCGCCCGGGCCAGCAGCGCCATGTCGTGGGCCGAAGAATAGTGATCGTCCACGGGCAGGCCGGTGGGGTTCATGAAGTGGCTGTTGGCAAGGCCCAGCTTTTGCGCCATGGCGTTCATCATCTGGGCGAAGGCGTCTTCGCTGCCGGCGATGTGCTCGGCCAAGGCTACTGCCGAGTCGTTGCCCGAGTCGATGATGATGCCATGCAGCAAGTCGTCGACGCTGACCCGGCTGTGCTCGGCCAGGAACATCCGCGAGCCGCCGGTGGACCAGGCGTTGGAGCTCACGTCGACCATGTCGGTGGGCTTCAGGCGCCCGGCCTGGATATCGCGGGTGGCGATGTACACGGTCATAAGCTTGGTCAGGCTGGCCGGTGGCAGGCGCTCGTCGGGGTCTTGGCTGCTGATGATCGCGCCGCTGTCGGCGTCCATCAGTACCCAGGCCTTGGCGCTGAGTTGCGGGGCCTGGGGCACCATCACGCTGGCGGTATTGACGGTGGGCGTCAAGGTCGGCATGGGTGTGGCCCAGGCGGTTGCCGTCGAGGCTGCGGCAATCAGGAAGGTGAGGCGCAAAATCGGGTGTTTCACTGGCAGCAGGCCTTGGGTCAGCAAAAAGGTTCGCCACGTTAGGCGAGGGCCAACAGCCGCTCAAATGAAGGCAGATTAAATTTTATTTAATCAATGACTTGGTGATTTTTCATGCCGGCAGTGGGCAAGGGGCACAGGATGCACACCCGAGTGCCTGGGCCCTGCACGCGGCCACGAATCTGCAGGGTAAAACCGTGCAGGCGCACCACCGCCGCCACCAGTGACAGGCCCAGGCCGTGGCCCGGCTCCTGGCGCGTGGTATCGCCGCGGTACAGCCTGCGGGTGACGTTGTCGCGCTCCGCCTCCGGGATGCCGGGGCCGCTGTCGATGATTTCGATGCCCAGGCCGCCTTCGCTCCGAACCCCGCGCATCAGGATCGCACCGCCTGGCGGGGTGAACTTGATCGCGTTGTCCAACAGGTTCACCAGGGCTTCGAACAACAGCGCCACGTCGCCGTTCAACAGCGGCAGGGGCGCCGGCAACTCCAGGCTCAAGGTTTGCTCGCGCTCCTGGGCCAACGGCTCGTAGAACTCATGGGCCTGGTGCAGCAGCAGTGCCGGGTCGAACGCCTGGAAGGCCGAACGCCGGCGCGTGTCTTCCAGTTCCGAGATACGCAGCAGGCCCTGGAACCGCGCCATGATCGACTCGCTTTCCTCCAGGGCCAGGTTCACGGTCACGGCGTGGGCCTCGTCGATGGGCAGTTGCTGCAACTGGTTAAGGTGCGCGCGCAGGCGGGTCAGCGGCGTGCGCAGGTCATGGGCGATGCCGTCGCACACGCCCTTGACGTCATGCATCAACTGCTCGATATGGCCGAGCATGATATTCACCGCATTGGCCAGCATGTCCAACTCGTCACGGCGGTTGGACAGCGGCAGGCGTTCGCCCAGGTTGCCCGAGACAATGCTTTCGGTGCAACGCTGCAAGCGCTTGACCCGCCGCAGCGGTTGCCGGCGCATCAGCCGCCAGCCGATCAGCCCGGGGATCAGCGTGAGTGAAAGGCCCCAGAACAACGCCTGCTCAATGATCCCGCCCACCGCGGAAATGGAGCCGCCGTCGCGGGCCAGGATCAGGATGCGCCCGTCCGGGCGGTGTTGCAGCAATACATGGCTGCTGCGCGTGTGCTCGCTGGGGGTACGGATGCGCAGGCCGCGCTCAAGGTAATGCACCCGGCCGTCGTCCGGCAGGCTGGCGCGTAGCTTGAGCAGGTCGCCGGCGACGTGGGTGCCATCGGCATCGAACAGGCCATAGGCGTCGATGCCCGGTATGGAATAGGCCTCGCTGCTGGCCAGTTCGCTTTCCAGGTGTGCGTCGTCGACCTTGCGGTAGTAGTGGGCGCGCTGCATCAGCGTGCGGTCGGCCACCGTGCCCAGGTAACGCGAGATTTCGCAGTACAGCACGCCGGTGAACACTGCGCCCCAGGCCACGAAAAACAGGGCGTAAAGGCCGATCAAGCGGCTGTTGGACGAGCGCCAGTGTTCAGATCGTTTCGACAAGCACGTACCCTGAACCGCGCACGGTTTGTATGAACGGCGAGGCCTGGCCTTCGATTTTCTTGCGCAGGCGGCCGATGTGCACGTCAATGATGTTGGTGCCGGGGTCGAAGTGGTAGCCCCATACCTCTTGGAACAGCATGGTGCGGGTGACCAGTTGGCCGGCGTTGCGCATGAAATAGGTGAGCAGCTTGAATTCGGTGGGCAACAGGCTGATGGGCTCGCCTTCGCGGGTCAGGCGGTGCTCGATCAGGTCCAGCTTCAGGTCGCCGTAGCTCAAGTGGTGGCCCTGGCTGTCGGCACCTGGGCGGCGCAGCAGCACTTCCAGGCGGGCGATCATCTCCACCGTGGAAAAGGGTTTGGTCAGGTAGTCGTCGCCACCTGCACGCAGGCCGCGCACCCGCTCGTCCACGTCCGACAGGGCACTGATCATCAACACTGGGGTCTGGATGCCCAGGCTGCGCAGGGTGCTGACGATGGTCAGGCCGTCGAAGTCGGGCAGCATGCGGTCAAGGGTAATGGCGTCGTGGCCGCCGGCAATCGCCAGGGCCAGGCCATCACGGCCATTGGCCGCCCACTGCACGGCAAACCCATGGCCAGTCAGTTCGGCCATGATGGCCTGGGCGGTGACTTCGTCATCTTCGATGACCAGCGCGCGACTCATGATGTACTCCGGGGCGGCTTGCGAAAGGTCCTCGCGTGAACCTGATGGAGTGGGCAGCGTAGGGATTGCGCGGCGGGCGGTAAATTAAATATTTATTTAAGCGTCAAGCAATCTCGCATGAGGCCTCAGGCACTGCCTTGGGCAAAGGTCATCGCCAACCCGTTCATGCAATAGCGCAACCCGGTCGGCGCCGGGCCATCGTCGAACACATGCCCCAGGTGCCCGCCGCAGCGATGGCAATGCACTTCGTCGCGGCTCATGCCGAACGAGGTGTCCTTGCTGGTGACCACGGCACCCGCCAATGGCGCGTAAAAGCTGGGCCAACCGGTGTGGCTTTCGAACTTGGTGCTGGAAGAAAACAGCGGCAACTGGCAACCGGCGCAGGCGAAACGGCCGCTGCGATGCTCGCTGTTCAAGGGGCTGCTGTAGGGGCGCTCGGTGCCCGCGTCGCGCAAGATGTCGTACTGGTCGGGCGACAGCAGGCCGTGCCACTCGGCATCGGTGTGGCTGACCTCGAATGTTTCAGCGTTGGGGGTGGCCTTGGGCGTGGCGGCCAGCACGCGCCAGCCCATGGCAGCGGTGGCCGCCAGGGCAGCGCCTTGGAGCAGGAAGCGGCGTCTGGATTGCATGGCGTGTCTCCGGGTTGCGCGGTGGTCGGGCCAGTGTCGGTGGGCGCGCGTCGCGAAGTCCTCACGTAAAGTTAAATTTATTGTGATGTTTTTGGGGGGGGGATTGGGGGGGATTGGGGGGGATTGGGGGGGGCGCAGATGTGCTTGGCTTGAGATTCAATCATGGCCACTACCGGCCGCCCGCGCGGCCTATTCGCAAGCAAGCTTGCTCCCACATTGGTTGCACCGTGCCGCATTCTGATGGAGAGGCGTTGTTCGCCTCGCTGTGAAGCAGTCAACCCCGCTCCCATAGACATTGGTATGTTGCAGCAAATGTGGGAGCAAGCTTGCTTGCGAATAGGCCGCGCGGGCGGCCGGTCTGTGCCTCACTTGAGTCTTGAGCCAAGCGCATTCTGATGGAGAGGCGTTGTTCGCCTCGCTGTGAAGCAGTCAACCCCGCTCCCATAGACATTGGTATGTTGCAGCAAATGTGGGAGCAAGCTTGCTTGCGAATAGGCCGCGCGGGCGGCCGGTCTGTGCCTCACTTGATTCTCAAGCCCCCCCACCCCCACCCAAACCTCAACCCACCCCCGCCTAATTTTCCCCCAGCCTCACCCGTCTTCGATCCTATGAAAAAGCGGTTATCCCTTCCCCGATAGCCGACTCCCCAGCATGGAAACGAGGACACATACAGCGATGGCCACTTCCTTCGAGCGCCCGATCTCCCTGGCTCACGCGTTGATGCGCCAGGCCAACACGCGGGCGGATGAGCCGGCCCTGCGGTTTCTGGATGGCCAGAGCGCCGAGGGCATCGTGTTGACCTACGGTCAATTGGATGCGCGGGCACGGGTCATTGCCCAGGCGATGCTGCAGCGCGCGAGCGCTGGCGACCGGGCATTGTTGCTGTTGCCCAGCGGCCCCGACTACGTGGCGGCGTTCTTCGGTTGCCTGTATGCCGGCGTGATCGCGGTACCGGCCTACCCGCCGGAGTCCATGCGCCCGCAGCACCTGGAGCGACTGCTGTCGATCATCAAGGATGCCGAGCCCAGCGTGATTTTGACCACGGCACCATTGCTGCCCACCTTGCGCGACAGCGCCGAGGTGACGATGCCCGGCCTACTGGCGGTCGATGAACTGGGCGAGCCGGCCAGCGCCTGGCACAC
The DNA here is from genome assembly GCF_023509015.1 of Pseudomonas abieticivorans. NCBI lineage: Bacteria > Pseudomonadati > Pseudomonadota > Gammaproteobacteria > Pseudomonadales > Pseudomonadaceae > Pseudomonas > Pseudomonas abieticivorans. The sequence goes on along the minus strand of NZ_CP094975.1, from coordinate 664,697 downwards.
CCATGGGCCTGCGCCTCACGACATCGCCTTTTTGCAGTACACCTCCGGCTCCACCGCAACGCCCAAGGGCGTGCAGGTGAGCCACGCCAACCTGGAAGCCAACGCCTGGCTGATCCGCCAAGGCTATGCCATCGGCGAGAACGACGTGATCGTCAGTTGGCTGCCGCTGTACCACGACATGGGCCTGATCGGCGGCCTGTTGCAGGGCATCTACAGCGGCGTGAGCGTGGTGCTGATGTCGCCGCAGTATTTCCTCGAGCGGCCATTGCGTTGGCTGGACGCGATCAGCCGGTTTGGTGGCACCATCAGCGGCGGCCCCGACTTCGCCTATCGCCTGTGCTGCGAGCGCATTGCCGAGGGCAAACTGGCGGGCCTGGACCTGAGCCACTGGCGCGTGGCGTTTTCCGGCTCCGAGCTGATCCGCCAAGACAGCCTCCAGGATTTTGCCCAGCGCTTTGCCGGTTGCGGCTTCAAGGCCACTGCGTACCTGGCCAGCTACGGCCTGGCCGAGGCCACGCTGTTCGTCACTGGCAGCCGCCCAGGGCAGGGCATCGACGCCCTAGCACTTGACGCCGACCAACTGGCCCGCGATCACGTCGGCGCAGGCCAGGGCGCTCTGCTGATGAGCTGTGGTTGGCCGCAACCCGAACACCCGCTGATGATCATCGATACCACCACAGGCGAACCGTTGGGCGAGGACCGTGTCGGCGAAATTTGCAGCAGCGGGCCCAGTGTTGCCCATGGCTATTGGCGCAACCCCGAGGCCAGCGCCAAGGCTTTTATCCAGCGCGACGGCCAGGCCTGGCTGCGTACCGGTGACCTGGGCTTCATGCATCAGGGCCAACTCTATGTCAGCGGCCGCCTCAAGGACATGCTGATCATTCGCGGGCAAAACCTTTACCCGCAAGACATCGAGCGCACCGTGGAAACCCACGTCGGCGCCGTGCGCAAGGGCCGCGTGGCGGTATTCGCGTTGCAGCACGAAGGGCTGGAAGCCTTTGGCGTGGCCGCCGAAGTGGGCCGCCGTGCGCAAAACCAGCAACCGCTGGCCGAGCTGATCGAGCTGATACGTGCGAGCATCGCCGAGGTGCACCGCGAATCGCCGGTGGTGGTGGCGTTGATCGGGCCGGGTAGCTTGCCCAAGACCTCCAGCGGCAAGTTGCAGCGCTCGGCCTGTGCCGCGCAATGGCGCGAGGGCCGCCTGCCGTGCGTGGCGCAATGGCGCTCGGGCGCAGTGGCCGCAAGCCCGCTGGCCACTCTACAAGAAGCGCCATCGGCATTGATTGCCCGCCTGTGGTGCGAGCACCTGAAGGTTGACGCCGTGCAACCGCACGCCAGCTTCTTCAGCCAGGGCGGCAACTCCATCCAGGCCATCCAGATGATTGCCCAACTGCGCGATGAACTGGGCATCGACCTGCAACTGCGCACCTTGTACGAAGCGCAGGATTTAGAGGCTTTCACTGACGCAGTGGCGGCACTGGATGCACCGACGGCACAGGTCGAACTGCGCCGCGACCAACCCCTGGCCCAGACTTCGGCGCAAAGCCGCCTGTGGTTTCTCTGGCAGTTGAACCCACACAGCCCGGCCTACAACGTGCCCGGCGGCCTGCGCCTGCGCGGCGAATTGGATCAACCGGCCTTGACCCGCGCTTTCCAGGCCTTGGTGGAGCGCCACGAAGCCCTGCGCACGCGGTTCTATCAACAGGACGGCCTGGGCTACCAGACGATCGATGCCGCGCTCAATTGCCCGCTTCAGTTTGACGACGTCAGCGGCGAGCAGGCCGAGCCGCGCGCCAAGGCGCTCCAGGAGCAGGAGGCCCAAACCCCGTTCGACCTGGAAAACGGTCCACTGCTGCGCGTGCGCCTGATACGCTTGGGCGAGCAAGACCACCTGTTGTTGGTGACCGTGCACCACATCATCGCCGATGGCTGGTCGTTCGCGATTCTGATCGATGAATTCGCCCGCCTGTACGCCGACGAAGGCGTCGCCTTGGCGCCGCTGGCCATGAGCAACGCCGACTACCTGGCCTGGCTGCAACAGGACCTGGCCGCCAGCGACCAGGCCCCGGCGCTGGCCTACTGGCGCGCCACCCTGGCCGGTGAGCGCGAGCCGCTGGCGCTGCCACTGGATTATCCGCGCAGCCCGCAGCCATCGCCCGCCCAGCGTCTGAGCCTGAACCTGGATTCGGCCCTGTGCCAGCGCCTGCAAGCACTCGGCAACGCCCAAGGCGCCAGTACCTTCATGCTGTTGCTGGCCGCGTTCCAGGTGCTGCTGCATCGTTACACGGGGCAAAACGACATCCGCGTCGGCGTGCCCAGCGCCAACCGCCAGCACTTGGCAAGCCACGGCTTGCTGGGCTTTTTCATCAATACCCAAGTGCTGCGCAGCCAGGTCGATGGCCGCCAGGGGTTCGACGCCTTTGTGCAAACCGTGCGCACCGGCGTGTTGCAGGCCCAGGCCCACCAGGGCATCGACTACGAGCAGGTGAGTGCCGCGCTGGGCGATGCCGCAGGTTTCGAGGTGATGTTCAACCACCTGCAACGCGACACCGGTGCCCTGCGTCGCCTGCCGGGGCTGTTCGCCGAAGAGTTGCCTTGGCACAGCCGCGAAGCCAAGTGCGACCTGCAACTGCACAGCGAGCAGGACGAAAAGGGCCGCATCCGCCTGTCGTTCGATTACGCCGTTGAGCTGTTCGACGCCGCGACGGTCGAGCGCCTGGCCGGGCATTTTGTCCACCTGCTGAACCAGCTGTGCGCGCAGCCGAGCCAGGCCGTGGGCGAGCTGGCGCTGCTGAGCGAAGCACATACCCTGACGTTGCAGCAGTGGGGTCAGAACCCGCAGCCGGCGCCGACCTGGCTGCTGCCCCAGCGTATTCATCACCAGGCCCAGGCCAGCGCCGGGCAAACCGCCCTGGTGTGCGGCGAGCACACCCTAAGCCACGGCGAGCTGGAGCGCCAGGCCAACCACTTGGCTCAGCGCCTGCGTGCCCAGGGTATCGGCCCGGAGGTGCGCGTGGGCGTGCTGGCCGAGCGTTCGGTGCAACTGATGGTGGCATTGGTGGCTATCGTCAAGGCCGGCGGCGTGTACGTGCCACTGGACCCGGACTTCCCGCGCGAACGCTTGGCCTACATGATCCAGGACAGCGCCATTGCCCTGCTGATCGGCCAGCAACAGGTGCTGGACAGCTTCGGCGTGGGCGCAAGCCTGGCCACCCTGGCCCTGGACGATGTGGCCCAGGGCCCGGGTGCCGATGCGCCGCCGGCGCTGGAGCTGCATCCGGACAACCTGGCCTATGTGATCTACACCTCCGGCTCCACCGGGCAACCCAAGGGCGTGGGCGTGAGCCACGGCGCCTTGGCCGAGCGCCTGCAATGGATGCTGGGCGAATACGCCATCGACGGCCGCGACGTGTTGCTGCAAAAAGCCTCGCTGAGTTTTGACGTGTCGATCTGGGAGTGCTTGCTGCCATTGATCGCCGGCAGCCGCCTGGTACTGGCCGGGCCGGGTGACCATCGTGACCCCCGGCGGTTGGTGGCGCTGGTGCGCGAGCACGGCGTGAGCGTGCTGCATTTCGTGCCGCCGCTGCTGCAATTGTTTGTTGAAGAACCGCTGGCAGAACAGTGCCACAGCCTGCGCTTATTGTTCTGCGGCGGTGAAACGCTGCCCGCCGAGCTGTGCCGCCGGGTGCACGAACGCCTGCCGGGCGTGGCCCTGCACAACCGCTACGGCCCGACCGAAAGCGCGATCAACGTCACCCATTGGCACTGTACCGGTGAGCCGGGGGCGCGCGTTTCCATCGGTCGGCCGCTGAGCAACGTGACCGTGGAGGTCCGCGAGGGCGACTGGCAGCTCGCACCGCTCGGGGCCCGTGGCGAACTGCTGCTGGGCGGCAGCGGCCTGGCCCGTGGCTACCTCGGCCAGCCGGGCTTGACCGCCAGCCGTTTTCTGCCCGCCGAGGGCGGTGGCCGGCTGTACCGCAGTGGCGACTTGGCGCGCTGGCGCAATGACGGCGCCCTGGAGTACCTCGGGCGCCTGGACGAACAGGTCAAGCTGCGCGGCGTGCGCATCGAACTGGAAGAAATCCGTAACTGCCTGCTGCAACAACCTGGCGTACTGCAAGCGGCGGTGATCCTGGGGCAGGGCGCCGGTGGCGGGCAGTTGCTGGCGTATCTGGTGGTGGAAGGCGAGGAGGCGCCGGCGGCCCTGGCCACGCGCATTCGCACGGCCCTGCAACTGGCCTTGCCCGAGCCGATGGTGCCGGCGCACATCCTGCGCTTGGCGGCATTGCCACTGGGCCCGGCTGGCAAGCTGGACCGCCGCGCACTGCCACAACCGGAGATGGCCGAGCGTGGCTACCGGGCACCGCGTGATAAGGTCGAGCAGGGCCTGGCCGCGATCTGGGCGCAGGTGCTGGAGTTGCCTCGCGTGGGCCTGGACGACGACTTCTTCGAGCTGGGCGGCCATTCGTTGCTGGCCACCCGTATTGTGTCCCGCGCCCGTCAGGCGTTTGCCGTGGAGTTGCCGCTGCGCAGCCTGTTCGAGTCGCGCAGGCTGGTGGATTTCGCCGCCTGGGTAGCCCGGGCCCAGGCCGACGGCCACACCGACAGCCAGGGCGCGATTACCCTGGTCGACCGCAACCAGCGCGTGGCGCTGTCCTATTCCCAGCAGCGCATGTGGTTCCTCTGGCAGCTGGATCCGCAGAGCCCGGCGTACAACGTCGGCGGCATGGCGCGCCTGCGCGGCGTGCTGGACGTGGAGTGCTTCGAGCGGGCCTTGCAGGCCTTGATTCATCGCCATGAAAGCCTGCGCACCACCTTCCCGTCACAGGACGGCAAGGCCTGGCAACAGGTATCGCAGCAGTCCGACGTGGTCATGCAGTGCCTGGACCTGTCCAAGCAGAGCCCGGCGCAGTGCCAGGCGCGCATCGAACAACTGGCCGAGCAGCAGGCCCACGCGCCGTTCGACCTGGAGCACGGCCCGCTGCTGCGGGTGTGCCTGGTCAAGAGCGGTGAGCGTGAGCACCACTTGCTGATCACCCTGCACCACATCGTCACCGAAGGCTGGGCCATGGACATCTTCGCCCGTGAACTGGGCGCGTTGTACGAAGCCTTTGTCGACGAGCGCGAGTCCCCCCTGGCGCCGCTGCCGGTGCAATACCTGGACTACAGCGCCTGGCACCGCCAGTGGTTGGAAAGCGGCGAAATGCAGCGCCAGCTCGACTACTGGCGCGGGCAACTGGGTGGTGAGCAACCGCTGCTGGCGCTGCCCAGCGACCGCCCACGCCCGGCCGTGCAAAGCCACCAGGGCGAGCTGCATCGATTCGAGCTGGATGAAGCCTTGGCCGCCCAGGTCAACCGCTTCAACGGCGAACGCGGCCTGACCCTGTTCATGACCATGACCGCTGCCCTGGCCGTGCTGCTGTACCGCTACAGCGGTCAGGACGACCTGCGCATTGGCGTGCCACTGGCCAACCGCATCCGCCCGGAAAGCGAAGGCCTGATCGGTGCCTTCCTCAATACCCAGGTGCTGCGCATCCGCCCCAATGGGCAGATGCGCGTGAGCGAACTGCTGGCGCAGGTGCGCCAGGTGGCGATCGATGGCCAGTCCCATCAGGACGTACCGTTCGATCACTTGGTCGAAACCCTGCAACCGCAACGCAGTGCCGGCTGGAACCCATTGTTCCAGGTAATGTGCAACGTGCAGCGCTGGGAGTTCCAGCAGCAGCGGCAACTGGCCGGTGGCCTGCAGGTGGACTACCTGGTCAACGATGCCAAGGCGACCAAGTTCGACCTGAACCTGGAAGTCACCGACTTCGACGCCCAACTGCGTTGCTGCCTGACCTACAGCACCGACCTGTTCGACGCCGAGCGCATCGCCGCCATGGCCGAGCACTGGCAGCAGCTGTTGCGCGCCATGCTGGCAGACCCCGAGGCCTGTTTGAGCGAGCTGCCGCTGTTGAGCCTGGCCGAGCGCCAGGCGCTGATCGAGGCCGGCCGTGGCCAGGCCGCCCCCGCGCAGCCGCAAACCGTTCACGCACTGTTCCAGCGCCAGGCCCAGGCCACGCCCCAAGGCCGCGCCGTGACCTGTGCCGGGCAGTCGCTGACCTATGCCCAGCTCAACGCCCAGGCCAACCGCCTGGCGCACCGAATGATCGAAATGGGCGTGGGCCCGGAAGTGCGGGTGGGTCTGGCGCTGCGCCGTTCGGTGGATATGGTGGTGGGCCTGCTGGCCGTGCTCAAGGCCGGTGGCGCCTACGTGCCGCTGGACCCCGAATACCCCCACGAGCGCTTGCGCTACATGATCCAGGACAGCGGCGTCAGCGTGCTGCTGGGCCATCAAGCACTGTTCGCCCAAGGCACCGTGCCCGCCGGCGTACAGGCGTGGAGCCTGGAACAGGACGCGGCCGCGCTGGTCAATTACCCAGACAGCGACCCGGCTGCGCGCAGCCAGGCGCAGCACCTGGCCTACATGATCTACACCTCAGGCTCCACCGGCCTGCCCAAGGGCGTGACCGTAGCGCACGGCCCGCTGGCCATGCACTGCCAGGCCGTGGGCGAGCTGTTCGGTACCACGCCGGCCGACTGTGAATTGCATTTCTACTCGATTAATTTCGACGCCGCCAGCGAGCGCCTGCTGGTGCCGCTGCTGTTTGGTGCCCAGGTGGTGTTGCGCGAGCAAGGGCAGTGGGACGCCGAGGCGATCTGCGGGCTGATCCGCGAGCAGCGGATCAACGTGCTCGGTTTTACCCCCAGCTACGGCGGCCAGTTGGCCCAGTGGCTGCGCAGCCACGACCAGCAACTGCCGGTGCGCCTGTGCATCACCGGTGGCGAGGCGCTGACACCGGAACACCTGCATGCCCTGGATGCAGCCTTTACCCCGCACACGGTATTCAACGCCTACGGCCCCACCGAAACCGTGGTCATGCCGCTGGCCTGCGCCGTGCCACACACCTTGGCCCGTGATGCGCTGAACGTACCCATCGGCGCCGTGGTGGGGGCGCGCCAGCTGTACGTACTGGACGCGGACCTGGCGCAATTGCCCGCAGGCGCCGTGGGCGAGCTGTACATCGGCGGCTACGGCCTGGCCCGTGGGTACCACGGCCGTGCGGGGCTCAGTGCCGAACGCTTTGTCGCGGATCCCTTCGGCCACGATGGCGGGCGGCTGTACCGCACCGGCGACCTGGTGCGGCAGAACGCCGACGGTTTGTTCGAATACCTGGGCCGTATCGATCACCAGGTCAAGGTGCGGGGTTTCCGCATCGAGCTGGGCGAAATCGAAGCACGCCTGCTGGCCCATCAGCAGGTGCGTGAAGCCGTGGTGGTGGCCCTGGACGGCCCGAGCGGCAAGCAACTGGTGGCGTACCTGTTGGCTGAAAATCAGCTGCCGGAAAGCACGCTGCGCGAGCAGCTCAAGGCCCACCTGCACGCCGGCCTGCCGGAGCACATGGTGCCGGCGCATTTAGTCTTGCTCGAACAATTCCCCTTGACCGCCAACGGCAAGCTCGACCGCCGGGCGTTACCGGCCCCGGAACCTGGCGCGTTGCAAGAGGCCTACCAGGCCCCCACCAACCCCATCGAGCAAGGCCTGGCCGATGTCTGGCAAGGCGTATTGGGCGTGGCGCAGGTGGGCATCGACGACAACTTCTTTGCCTTGGGCGGCGACTCCATACTGTCGATCCAGGTGGTCAGCCGCGCCCGCCAGGCCGGCATCCATTTCAGTGCCAAAGACCTGTTCCAGCACCAGAGCGTGCGTACCCTGGCGGCAGCCGCGCAACTGACCGAGCGGCACAGCATCGACCAGGGCCCGGTGACGGGTGCCAGCGCGCTGACGCCGATCCAGCACTGGTTCTTCGAACAGGACCTGCCTGCGCCGCAGCACTGGAACCAGTCGCTGCTGCTGGGCGCCGAGCAGGCCTTGCAGGCCGACCTGCTGGAGCAAGCCTTGCAGGCATTGGTCGCCCATCACGATGCCTTGCGCCTGAGCTTTGACCAGGGGGCTAGATACCTTCCGGTGGGCGCCAGCCAAACCCTGCTGTGGGTGCGCAGCGCAAATACCGAGGCCGAGCGCCTGGCGCTGTTCGAGCAAGCCCAGCAAAGCCTGGACCTGACCCACGGCCCGCTGTTGCGTGCCGTGCTGGTGCCCGGCACGCCGGATCGGTTGTTGCTGGTGATCCATCACCTGGCTGTGGACGGTGTGTCCTGGCGCGTGCTGCTGGAAGACCTGCACAGCCTTTATCGCCAGCTCGAACAGGGCCAGCCGACCACGCTGCCGGCCAAGACCAGCGCGGTGCGCGACTGGGCCGAGCGGCTGCAGGCCTATGCCGGCAGTGAATCACTGCGCGAAGAACTGGGCTGGTGGCAGGCGCAGTTGCACGGCGCCCAAGGTGACTTGCCCTGCGATTTCAGCGCTGCCCCCAACCTTGAGCGCGATGCGCGCAGCATCAGCCTGAGCCTGGGCGCCGAGGCCACCCGCCAATTGCTGCAACAGGCGCCCCAGGCCTATCGCGCGCGGGTCGAAGACCTACTGCTCACCGCCCTGGCGCATACCCTGTGTGCCTGGACCGGGCAGGCCTCGGCGCTGGTGCAACTGGAAGGCCACGGCCGCGAAGAGTTGTTCGACGACCTGGACCTGAGCCGCAGCGTGGGGTGGTTTACCAGTGCCTATCCCTTGCACCTGACCCCGGCCGAGCACCTGGCCGACAGCCTGAAGGCGATCAAGGAGCAATTGCGCGGCGTGCCGCACAAGGGCCTGGGCCATGGCGTGCTCAGTTACCTGGCCGACGACGGCCACCGCGCCGCCATGGCGGCACTGCCGCATGCGCGCATCACCTTCAACTACCTGGGCCAGTTCGACCAGGGCTTTGCCGAGGGTGCCTGGTTGCGTCCACTGGCGGAGCAGGGCGGTGCCCAGCACGCCGCCGATGCCGCGCTGCCTAACTGGCTCAGCGTGGACGGCCAGGTGTACGGCGGCGAGCTGACCTTACGCTGGACCTTCAGCGCAAAACGCTTCAAGGCCGCCACCATCGAGCGCCTGGCCCAGGACTACCAGGGCACCTTGCAGGCCCTGATCGAGCACTGCCTGCAACCGGCCAGCGGCGGCATCACGCCGTCGGACTTCCCCCTGGCGCGGCTTGAACAGGCGCAACTGGACGCCCTGCCGCTGGCATTTAGCGCCATTGACGACGTGTACCCGCTGACCCCGATGCAGGAGGGCCTGCTGCTGCACACCCTGCTGGAGCCGGGCACCGGCATCTACTTCATGCAAGACCGCTACAGCATCGACAGCGCCCTGGACGTGCCGCGTTTCGAGCGCGCCTGGCGTGCCGTGGTGGCCCGCCACGAAGCCCTGCGCGCGTCGTTCTGCTGGAGTGCCGGCGAGCAGATGCTGCAGATCATTCACCGGGGCGACGGCGACGGCGTGGAGTTCCTGGACTGGAGCGCGCTGCCGCCCGAGCAGCACGAAGAACGCCTGCAAGCGTTGCTGGAAACCGAGCGCCTGGCCGGCTTCAACCTGCTGGAGCGGCCACCGCTGCACCTGCGCCTGATTCGCCTGGCGCCCGAGCAACACTGGTTCATCATGAGCAACCACCACATCCTCATCGATGCCTGGTGCCGGTCGATCATGATGGGCGACTTTTTGGCGATCTATAAGGCGCTGGAACAGGGCACGCAGGCCAAGCTGGCGACCCCGCCACGCTACCGCGAGTTCATTGCCTGGTTGCATCACCAGGGCCTGGAGGCCTCGCAACACTACTGGCGCCAGGCGCTGGCCGGGTTTGCCCGTCCCACCTTCATCCCCAGCGACCGGCCGATCTTGCACGACAACGGCGGCATGCAGGTGGGTGACGTGCACAGCCGCCTGCGCCCTGAGCAGGGCGCGCGGTTGCGCGAACTGGCCCAAGCTCATCAGTTGACCCTCAACACGTTTGCCCAGGCGGCCTGGGCCTTGGTGCTGCGCCGCTACAGCGGTGAGCGTGACGTGCTGTTCGGCGTGACCGTGGCCGGCCGCCCGGCCAGCCTGCCGCAGATGCAACACTGCGTGGGGCTGTTCATCAACAGCATCCCGCTGCGGGTGTCGCTGCCAGACGTGGGGCACACCACCAGCGTGCGCCAGTGGTTGCAGCAGTTGTTCGAAGGCAACCTGGAACTGCGCGAGCACGAGCATTTGCCGCTGGTCAGCATCCAGGAATGCAGCGAACTGCCTAAGGGCCAGCCGCTGTTCGACAGCCTGTTCGTGTTCGAAAACGCCCCGGTGGACGCCACCGTGCTGGAAGGCGCCGAGGGCTTGAACGCCCGCTCCGGTTCCGGCCGCACCCACACCAACTACCCGCTTACCGTGGTCTGCTACCCAGGCGACGACCTGGGCCTGCACCTGTCTTACGACAAACGCTTCTTTGACCACGCCACCATCGAGCGCTTGCTGGGTGACTTCCAACGCCTGCTGCTGGCCTTGGCCGACGGCTTCGAGCAACCGGTCAACGCTTTGCCGTTGTTGGCAGAAGAGGAGCGCCAGTTCCTGCTGGAAGATTGCAACCGCAGCGCTCGCGAGTACCCCTTGCAGCAGGGCTATGTGCCGCTGTTCGAAGCGCGGGTAGCCGCCCACCCAGAGCGCGTCGCCGCTGCCTGCCAGGGCGAGCAATGGCGCTATGGCGAGCTCGACCAGCGTGCCAATCGCCTGGCCCATGCCTTGCTGGCCGCCGGCGTGCAGCCCGATCAACCGGTGGCCCTGCTGGCCGAGCGTGGCCTGCCGCTGTTGGGCATGATCGTCGGCAGCCTCAAGGCGGGCGCCGGCTACGTGCCGTTGGACCCGGCCCACCCGCAACAACGCCTGGCCACCATCCTGCAGGCCAGTGCAACGCCGGTGTTGGTGTGCAGCGCCGCTTGCCGCGAGCAGGCCACCCACTTGCTGCAAGAGTTGGGCTGTGGCACAGGCAAGCCTGAGCTGCTGGTGTGGGATGACGTACAACAGGGCGCAGGACCAGGCACGGCCCCCGGCATCCGCGTGACTGGCCAGCACCTGGCCTACGTGATCTACACCTCCGGCTCCACCGGCGTGCCCAAGGGCGTGGCAGTGCAGCAGGCCGGCATGCTCAATAACCAGCTGAGCAAGGTACCGTACCTAGCCTTGGACGAACACAGCGTGATCGCCCAGACCGCTTCGCAAAGCTTCGATATCTCGGTGTGGCAATTCCTCGCCGCAGCCTTGTGCGGGGCGCGGGTCGAGATCGTTCCCGACGCCATCGCCCATGACCCGGCCGCCTTGCTGCGCCATGTAAGCGACACCGGCATCACAGTGCTGGAAAGCGTGCCGTCACTGATCCAAGGCTTGTTGGCCGAGGCCACCGCGCCGTTGGCGAGCTTGCGTTGGCTGTTGCCCACCGGCGAAGCCATGCCCCCTGCGTTGGCCCGTCAATGGCTGCAGCGTTACCCGCATATCACGTTGGTGAACGCCTACGGGCCGGCCGAATGCTCCGACGACGTGGCGTTGTTCCCGGTCGACGAAACCGCCACCACTGGCAGCTACCTGCCGATCGGCACGCCCACCGACAACAACCGGCTGTACCTGCTGGGCGATGACCTGCAACCGGTGCCGTTGCTGGCCGATGCCGAACTATTTATCGCCGGCACCGGTGTCGGGCGCGGTTACCTGGGCGACCCGGCCCGCACGGCGGCGAGCTACTTGCCCAACCCCCTGGGCGCTGCCGGTGAGCGTCTGTACCGCAGCGGCGATCTGGCGCGGCGCCGTGGCGATGGCGTGCTGGAGTACGTGGGCCGGGTCGATCACCAGGTCAAGATCCGTGGCTACCGCATCGAGCTGGGCGAGATCGAAGCGCGCCTGCGCGAATGGCCGCAGGTGCGTGACGCCGCCGTGGCCGCGCAGAACGCCGCCGCCGGCCAATACCTGGTGGGTTACGTGGTCAGTGACACGCCTGCGGACTTCGAGGCGATCAAGCGTCACCTGGGCCAAACCTTGCCCGAGTACATGGTGCCGCGCCACTGGCAGGCACTGGCGCAATTGCCCCTCAACGCCAACGGCAAGCTGGACCGCAAGGCCCTGCCGGCCCTGGAATTTAGCGCCGCGCAGCAGTACCAGGCGCCAAGCAGCGAACTGGAAACCACCCTGGCGCGCATCTGGAGCGAGGTGCTGGGCGTGGAGCGCGTGGGCGTCACCGACAACTTCTTCGACCTGGGCGGCCATTCGCTGTTGGCCACCCAGATCGCCTCGCGGGTGCAGCACGCGCTGCAGCGCAGCGTGCCCCTGCGGGCGATGTTCGAGTGCAGCACAGTGCAGGCACTGGCCGCACACATCGAAGGCCTGGGCGGCAGCGCCCTCACCGAACAAAAGGCCAGCCGGCTGGACGACCTGATGGCGCAGTTGGAGGCCTTGTAATGAACTTCCAAACCCTCGGCTTTATCTCTTTTCAAGGAGCACGATGATGAGCACTGTGTTGGCCGAAAACCCAAGCATCCGCCACGACGAAGACAAGGACTACCAGTTCGAGGACAACCCGATCCTGGCCCGGCAAAAGTTGCAGGAGTCCAACGCACGCAGCTACCCGCGGCGCATTCCCCTGGCGCTCAAGCGCGGCCGCGGCATCCATGTCGAAGACGTCGAAGGGCGGGTGTTCATCGACTGCCTGGCCGGGGCTGGCACCCTGGCGCTGGGTCACAACCACAAGGTGGTGATCGATGCGATCCGCCAGGTGCTCGACGACGAACTGCCGCTGCACACCCTGGACCTGAGCACCCCGGTCAAGGACCGTTTCGTGCAAGACCTGTTCGCCGTGCTGCCACCGGCGTTCGCCAAACAGGCCAAGATCCAATTCACCGGCCCCACCGGCACCGATGCGGTGGAGGCGGCGCTCAAACTGGTGCGTACCGCCACCGGGCGCAGTACCGTGCTGGCCTTCCAGGGCGGCTACCACGGCATGAGCCAGGGCGCGCTGAGCTTGATGGGCAACCTCAAGGCCAAGACCCCACTGGGTTCGCTGCTGAGCCAGGGCGTGCAGTTCATGCCATTCCCTTACGACTATCGTTGCCCATTCGGCCTGGGCGGCGAGATGGGCGTGGAGGTCAACCTGCGCTACCTGGACAACCTGCTCAATGACCCGGAAAGCGGCGTGCAGCCCCCGGCTGCGGTCATTCTGGAAGTGGTGCAGGGCGAGGGCGGGGTGATCCCGGCCGCCGACACCTGGTTGCGCGGCGTACGGGAAATCACCGCCCGCGCCGGCGTGGCGCTGATCATCGATGAAATCCAGACCGGCTTTGGCCGCACCGGCAAACTGTTCGCCTTCGAACACGCCAGCATCGTGCCCGATGTGGTGGTGCTGTCCAAAGCCATCGGCGGCAGCCTGCCGCTGGCGGTGATGGTGTACCGCGACTGGCTCGACACCTGGCAACCAGGTGCCCACGCCGGCACCTTCCGTGGCAACCAGATGGCCATGGCCGCAGGCTCGGCGGTGATCCGCTACATCGAGTCCGAAAACCTGGTGCAACACGCGGCCACCGTGGGCCAGCGCCTGCGCGAACACCTGCTGGGCCTGCAACGGTGTCACCGGCAGATGGGCGACGTGCGCGGCCGCGGGTTGATGCTGGGCGTCGAAGTGGTCGACCCCAACGGCCAGCCCGACGTGCTCGGCCACCCACCGGCCGACCCGGTATTGGCCAGCCGCATCCAGCGCGAATGCCTCAAGCGCGGCTTGATCATCGAGCTGGGCGGGCGCCACAGCAGCGTGGTGCGCTTCCTGCCGCCGTTGATCATCACCGCCGGGCAGATCGACGAAGTGGCGGGGATTTTCGGGCGGGCGTTGCAGGCGGCACTCACCCACGCCTGAGGCGTTTTGTAGAAGGATTCATCCGCGAAGGCCGCACCACGCTATGCCTGGCACAACGCGGTGGGCTTTTCGCGGATAAACCGGGACGCCGGACCGCTGCTCCTAAAGGGCGCTGCGCGGTTAATTTTCTACCCCGTCGTTCGTCTTGATAAAAACCCTTACCACACGGAGAAACACCATGACCTCGGTATTCGATCGCGAAGACATCCTGTTCCAGGTAGTGATCAACCACGAAGAGCAATACTCCATCTGGCCCGACTACAAGGCCGTACCCAACGGCTGGCGCACCGTGGGCAAGAGCGGCTTCAAGAAGGAGTGTCTGGCCTACATCGAAGAAGTCTGGACCGACATGCGCCCCCTGAGCCTGCGCCAGCACATGGACAACACCGCCGCGCAAGCGAACCACTGAGGCCCTGGCCATGGCGAACGTGCAATTGTTCTGCCTGCCCTATTCGGGCGCCAGCGCCATGGTCTACAGCCGCTGGCGGCGCGCAGTGCCTGATTGGCTGAGCGTGCTGCCGGTGGAATTGCCTGGCCGTGGTGCGCGCATGGGTGAGGCCCTGCAAACCGACATGCACGCCTTGGCGCGGCAACTGGCCAGGGAGGTGCTGCCGAAAATCAATGGGCCTTACGCGCTGTTCGGGCATAGCCTGGGCGGCTTGCTGGCCTTTGAAATGGCCCATGCCTTGCGCGAGGCGGGGGCGCCGGAACCGGTGGCGTTGATTGCCAGCGGCACGGCAGCACCCACGCGGCGTGAAGACTACGATCGGGATTTTGCCGAGCCGAAAACCGATGACCAGCTCAAGCACGACCTGCGTGCGCTGCAAGGCACGCCGCCCGAGGTGCTGGATAACCAGGAGTTGATGGAACTGACCTTGCCCATCCTGCGCGCCGATTTCTTGCTGTGCGGGCGTTACCAGTACCGTGCGCGGGCGCCGTTGGGTTGCCCGATCCGGGTATTGGGCGGCGCCGATGACAAGGCCACCCAGCAACAGTTGATCGACTGGCAGTTGGAAGGCGAGGCTGGCTTTTCGCTGGACATGCTGCCAGGGGGGCATTTCTTCATCCATGAACACCAGGCCAAGGTGTTGCGCATTCTCAAGGGCAACCTTGAGCGCGATGTGCGCCGTGAGCAACGTGCCCTGCGCGTGGTGGCTTGAGCGCCTGCGGCCTGTTGCAGGCCGCAGGCAGGCTTAACCCAGTACCCGCCCATGACGCCAATACCCCATCAAGGTCAACGCGCGCCGATCAAGCCCGCGCTCACTGATAAAGTGGCGACGAATGCTCATCACCGTGGCCGACTCGCCGGCCACCCAGGCGTAGAACCGGTTGTCTTGAGGCGTTGCCAGTTCCCAGACTAATTGCGTGTCGATGTCGATGTCGTTCAGCGGCGCGCTCGTTTGCGCCTCGGGTTGGGGCAAGGTGGCCCACTCGCGCGCGGCCTTGAGCATGCCTTCGCCCTGCTGCAAACCCAAGGCATCGCGTGCCAGCCAGTTCACCTGGAACCCTTCGGGCAGGTTGAGCGGCTGTCGATCGCTGTCCAGTGGCACTTCGATAAATGCTTGCACGTTGGGCGCGGGGGACGCCTGCGCCAGCGCTTCCAGAATGCCGACGACCGCTGGCAGCGCGGTTTCATCGCCAATCAGCACAACGTGGCGAATGCCTGCCGGTGGCTGCCATTCGTAGCCTCCAGGATCGTCGGCGTGGTCGCGGCAGGGGGCGACCATCTGCAAGCGATCGCCAGGTTGGGCGTGGGTGGCCCAGCGCGAAGCTGGCCCGGTGTCGCCGTGCAGCACAAATTCGACGTCCACCTCCAAAGCATCGCAGCGCAAGGCGCGAATGGTGTAGGTGCGCATGGGCGGGCGGTGTTCGGCGGGCAGGGCGCGCAGCGTCTGATGCCAGTTGCGCTCGTGGGGCAACTGCGCAGGCACGCCGTCGGCCGATGGAAACAGCAGCTTTATCCGTTGGTCTGGGGCCACGGTGCGCATGGCTTGCAATTGGGGGCCGGTAAACACCAGGCGCACCAGTGAGGGGCTGACGGCAATGCGCCGCTTGAGCTGCACATCGAAGATTCGGTAGCTGGGGGGCTTGGCAGGTGGGGGCTGCGTGGTGGGAGAGGTAAGCATCGCGGGGGCCGCCTTTTAATGAGGGGATACCAGGCAAACGATTGGTCGGCGCTGCAATTTACTGCGCCGGCCAGCGATGAAGCTTCTCGCCCACCCGGGCTAAATCAGCCCCTCGCTGTTTCGTTCTTGTGGGATGACTGGGCCCTGTGGTCCCGCTTCCTATCGTTAAGGACGCATCGCATGAATGCCGAAGACTCGTTGAAACTCGCTCGCCGCTTTATCGAACTGCCGCCTGAAAAACGCCGTGTGTTCCTGGCCGCGCTGCAGCAAGAAGGTGTCGATTTTGCCGTGTTTCCGATCCCTGCCAACGTCGTGGGCAGTGACCGCGACGGCCTGTCCTATGCCCAGCGGCGCATGGCGTTCCTCTGGCAACTGGACCCTGCGGGTGCCGCCTATAACTTGCCCATGGCCGTGCGCCTGAACGGTGCTCTGGATGGCGATGCCTTGCAGGCTGCGTTCGACCAGTTGGTGGCGCGCCATGAAAGCCTGCGCACCCGCCTGCGGTTGGACGGCGAGCAGTGGTTGCAAGAAGTGCTGGCGTCCCAGGCGGTCCCCATCGTGCAGCATGACCTGAGCGCTCAGGCCGATGCCGAGCGCGAGGCGCAGGTCATGGCCCTGGCCACGGCAGAGGCCCAGGCCCCCTTCGATCTGCAGCAGGGGCCGTTGCTGCGCGTGCAGCTGTTCAAGTTGCAGGCGCAGGAGCACGTGCTGTTGCTTACCTTGCACCACATCGTTGCCGATGGCTGGTCGCTGAATGTGCTGATCGACGAGTTCGTCCGCCTTTACGATGCCGCCTGCAACGGGGCCCAAGCCGAGTTGGCGGCCTTGCCCATCCAGTATCGCGACTACGCCCTGTGGCAGCGCAGCTGGCTGGAAGCCGGCGAGCAAGCGCGGCAATTGGCCTATTGGAGTAACCAGTTGGGCGATGACCATACCCCGCTTGAGCTACCCCTCGACCGACCGCGAAGCCAAACTCAAAGCTTGCGGGGTGCCAGGGTTGAAGTGCAGGTGGCCCCGGCCTTGGCCGAGCAACTGAGCGCATTGGCCAAGGCCCACGGCGCGACCTTGTTCATGGTGTTGTTGGCGTCTTTCAAGTTGCTGCTGCAACGCTACAGCGGCCAGCGCGCGATCCGGGTCGGGGTACCGGTGGCCAACCGTCATCGCGCCGAGGTGGAAGGCCTGATCGGCTGTTTCATCAATACCCAGGTGCTGCACACCGAGATCGACCCGTTGATCGACGTGAGCGAGTTGCTGCGCCGGGTCAAGCACACCGCCTTGGGCGCCCAGGCGCACCAGGACCTGCCGTTCGAACGGCTGGTCGAAGCGCTGGAGCTGGACCGCAGCGCCGGTCACAACCCGCTGTTCCAGGTATTGTTCAACCACCAGGCCAGCATCGCCGATGCCGGGCAGATCCGCCTGGGCAGCGGCCTGACCCTGGAAAAGCTCGCCTTGGACAAGCACAGCGCGCGCTTGGACCTGGCCCTGGACACCTATGAAAGCGGCGGGCGCCTGCACGCGGTCTTCACCTATGCGCTGGACCTGTTCGACCGGCCGACCATCGACGCGCTCGGCCAGCACTGGCTGCAATTGCTGGAGGGGCTGGTGTCGGTGGCCCACGGCCCGGTGGCCGAGCTGGCGCTGGAGCAGCCAGTGCCAGCCCGCGTGCCGACGGCGCCGGACAACGCTTGTATCCACCACTTGATCGAAACCGCCGCAGCGGGCAATGCCCACCAGATCGCGGCCGTCAGTGCTGGCGACCAGATCAGCTACGAACGATTGGAGGTGCGCGCCAACGGGCTGGCCCAAGCCTTGCTCGATGCCGGCGTGCAGCGCGACGAGCGCGTGGGCGTGGTAGCCGACCGTTCGATCGAGATGCTGGTGGGCATCGTGGCGGTGTTGAAGGCCGGCGCCGCTTACCTGCCCCTTGATCCCGACCAGCCCCAGGCGCGGCTAGAGTTCATGCTCGCCGACAGCCAGGTCAAGCGCGTGCTGGGGCGGGCCGGGCAACTGCGCTTGCCAGCGGGCACCGCATGGGTGGACCTGGACGGCGACCACCGCGAGGCGGCTGCGCCCCGGGTGCCGGTTAGTGCCGACAACCTGGCCTACGTGATTTACACCTCGGGCACCACCGGTACGCCAAAGGGGGTTGCGATCAGCCACGGGGCGCTGGTCAATTACGTACGCGGCGTGTCCACGCGCATCGACGTGAACGCTTTGCAGACCCTGGCGATGGTCACCACGCCGGCGGCCGACCTGGGCCACACGGTGTTCTACGGTGCCCTGTGCGCCGGCAAAACCCTGCACATGCTGGCCAAGGACGTGGTGCTCGATGCCGAGGCGTTCGCCGGCTACTTGCGCCAGCATGCCATCGATGCATTGAAGATCGTGCCCTCGCACCTGCAGGCAATGCTGGCAGCCGGCGCCGATGCGTTGCCTCGCCGCTGCCTGATCGTGGGCGGTGAAGCCTGCACGCCCGCGCTGCTGGAGCGCTTAGCCACGTTGGCTCCCGGCCTGCGCGTGATCAACCACTACGGGCCCACCGAAACCACCGTGGGTGTGCTCACCCATGCCTTGCAGCGCCAGCCCGTGCTGGGCCGTGCACTGGACAATATTCATGCCTGCGTGCTGGACACCTGCCTGCAGCCGGTGCCGGGTTGCGCCCGAGGCGAACTGTACCTCGCAGGCGCGGGCCTGGCGCGCGGCTACCTGGGGCGCCCGGGGCTGACGGCCGAACGCTTCGTGCCGGATCCCTCGGGCCAGGGCACGCGCATGTACCGCAGTGGCGACTGGGTGCGGCACAACCGCGACGGTCAACTGCTGTTTGCCGGGCGCATGGACGGCCAGGTCAAAATCCGTGGCCATCGCGTCGAATTGGCGGAAATCGACAGCCACCTGCGGCAATTACCCGGTGTCGACAACGTCGTGGTCCGCCTGGTGGGCACGGACGACAACCGACAGTTGGCGGCCTATGTGGTGCCGGAGGGCTGGACGCCGGATGAAGATGCCCAACGGCGCTTCAGCGATGGCCTGCGTGCCGCGCTCAAACACGCGTTGCCCGACCACTTGGTGCCGCAGTACCTGGTCGTGTTGCAGCACTTGCCCGTCACCGCCAACGGCAAGGTCGATGGCAAGGCGTTGCCCCAGCCGTCTGCCACCCAGGCCGAGTACCGGGCCCCCGTTACGCCGCTGCAGGTAAAGGTCGCGGCCATTTGGGCTGACGTGCTGCACGCGGGGCAAGTGGGCCTGGACGATAACTTCTTCGCCTTGGGTGGGCATTCATTGCTGGCCACCCAGGTGGTATCGCGCATCCGCCAACAGTTGAAATTGGAGGTGGCCCTGCGCCTGCTATTCGACAGCCCCGATTTGCAGGCTTTCACCCAGGCGTTGCAAGGCCTGGAGCAGGCCCAGGGGGGTGATATCGAACCTGTGGACCGCCACCAGCCACTGCCGGTTTCCCATGCGCAATATCGCCAGTGGATGTTTTGGAAGCTCAACCCCCACAGCACTGCTTACAACACGCCGTTGGCGGTCAAGCTGCAAGGCCAGCTGGACAAGGCGGCCTTGCAGGCAGCATTCGATGCCCTGGTGGCGCGGCATGAGTCACTGCGCACGGTATTCGATGAACAGGACGGACAGCCTTGGCAGCGGGTGTTGCCGGCCGCGTCGCTGATCATTGACGAGCAGGACCTTGGCGCCAGTACCCCTGGCGAAACCGGCCAGCGACTGGACGCGCTGTTCAGTAGCCCCTTTGACCTGGCGCAAGGGCCGCTGATGCGCGTCAGCCTGTTCAAGACCGGCACCGACGAGCACCTGTTGGCCGTGCTGTTGCACCACATCGTCTCCGACGGCTGGTCGATGAGCGTGATGGTCCGCGAGTTGGCGGCCAGTTACAACCACCACGCCCAGGGGCAGGCACAGCAGCGCCCCGCACTGGCGGTGCAGTACGCCGACTACGCCGCATGGCAGCGCCAGCGCCTGGCCGGCGGCGAGTTGCAAGCCCAACTGGCGTTCTGGAAAACGCAGCTTGAGGATGATTTTTCGGTGCTCGAGCTGCCCGCCGATCGCTTGCGCCCCTCGGTGCAAAGCTACCGGGGCGCCCGCATCGACATTCGCTTGCCGGCCGAACTCACCGCCAACCTGCGGCGCCTGGCAGTGGGCGCCAATGCCACGCTGTTCCACGTATTCCTGGCCTCTTTTGCACTGCTGCTGTCGCGCTACAGTGGCCGCGAAACGCTGAACATCGGCATCCCGGTCACTAACCGCAACCGCCTGGAGCTGGAGGGGCTGATCGGCTTTTTCGTCAACACCGTCGTCGCCAGGGTGGCGGTGGCCCCGGCGCAAACCTTCGGCCAATTGCTGGCCGCGGTCAAGGAAACCACCCTGCAGGCCCAAGCCCACAAAGACATCCCCTTTGACGTGCTGGTGGAGGCGCTCAAGCCCGAGCGCGGGTTGGGGCACAACCCGCTGTTCCAGGTGATGTTCAACCACTTGCTGGACTTCGGCGAGCGGGTGTCGGCCGACAGTGTGCAGGGGCTGCATGTAGAGGAAGTGAATTGGCTGGAGCAGACCACGCAGTTCGACCTGTCGCTGGACACCCTGGAACGTTCCGATGGCGTGATGGCCTCATTCAGCTACGCCTCGGACCTGTTCGACGCCGAGCGCATACAGCGCCTGGCCGGGCACTGGCTGACGCTATTGGGCAGCTTGACGCAATCGAGCACGGCGGTGGCCGAACTGCCGTTGCTCGATGCCGGGCAAACTCGGCAACTGGCAAAGGTTTGGAACCCGCTACCCGAAAGCGTTGAAAACGCCCCCTGCGCCCTGCAGATGATCGAACAACAGGCCCAGCGGCAGCCTGAGGCGACCGCCCTGGTGCTGGATGATCAGTGCATGAGCTACGGCGAACTGAACCGCCGGGCCAACCGCCTGGCGCATCGATTGCGCGAAAGCGGCGTGGGGCCTGACGTGCGCGTGGGCATCGCGGTGCAGCGCAGCCTGGAGCTGATCGTCGGTTTGCTGGGCATCCTCAAGGCGGGCGGGGCCTACGTTCCGCTGGACCCGGCCTACCCGCAGGACCGCCTGACCCACATGCTGCACGACAGCGGGATCAGCCTGCTGTTGACCCAGCCCCACTTAGTCGCGCGTCTGCCCAAGCTCGAAGGTGTGCGTCACCTTTTGCTGGCAACCGCGGGCGATGAATTGGCCCACTACAGCGACGCCAACCCAACGCCGGTGACGGTGCCTGCCAACCTGGCCTACGTGATCTACACCTCCGGCTCCACCGGCAAACCCAAGGGCGTGGCCATCGCCCTCGGCGAGCTGTCGGCGTTCTGCCAAGTGGCCGCGCAGTACTCGCGGCTGTCTGCCCGCGACAAGGTATTGCAGTTCGCCACGGTCAGCTTCGATGGCTTCGTCGAGCAACTGTTCCCAGCGCTGTGCCAGGGGGCGCAGGTGGTGATGCGCGGCGAGCAACTGTGGGACATTGAAACGCTGACCGACACTATCATCAGCCACGGCGTGACCGTGGCCGACCTGCCGACGGCGTACTGGCGGCTGTTCGCCGCGCACCTACGCGGGGCCACCTCGTGCGGGGTGCTGCGCCAGGTGCACGTGGGCGGCGAAGCCATGCCGCCGGAAGGCCTGAACGACTGGTTTGCCTCGTGCCTAAAAGACGTGCGCCTGCTCAATACTTACGGGCCAACCGAGGCCACGGTGGTGTCCACGGTATTGGACTGCTCATCGATACCCCTTGCGCAGATCCCCAAGGCCAGCGTGCCTATCGGCAAGGCCATTGGCGGGCGGGCCACCTACCTGTGCGACAGCGGTTTCGCCCTGGCCCCGGTGGGCTTGGTGAGCGAACTGTTGATCGGCGGCAGCGGTTGCCTGGCGCGGGGCTATTTCAACCGCCCGGCGCTGACCGCCGAGCGCTTCATCCCCGACCCATTCGACGGCAGTGCAACCGGCGGTGGCCGTTTGTACCGCACCGGCGACCTGGCGCGTTACACCGCTGACGGAGTACTCGAATACAGCGGGCGCATCGACCACCAGGTCAAGGTGCGCGGTTTTCGGGTGGAGCTGGGTGAAATCGAGGCCAGGCTGCTGGCACACGGCCTGGTGCGCGAGGCCGTGGTGTTGGCGCAGCCGACGCCCAACGGGATGCAATTGGTGGGCTACGTGGTGCCGGCCGATGCCACTGTCATGCACAGCCCCCAGGCGCAGTTCGACCTGCGCGACAGCCTGCGCACCGCGCTCAAAGGCAGCCTGGCGGAGCACATGGTACCGGCGTTCCTGTTGTTTTTGGCCAGGCTGCCCCTTTCGCCCAACGGCAAGCTGGACCGCCGGGCCTTGCCCTTGGCCGATGCCAGCCAACTGCAACAGGCGTATGAAGCACCGCGCGGTGCGCTTGAGCAACAGGTCGCGGCCATTTGGGCCCAGGTGCTGAAGCTGGACCGGGTAGGGCGTACCGATCATTTCTTCGAGCTGGGCGGCCACTCGCTGCTGGCCACCCAAATGATTTCCCGCGTTCGCCACGCCCTGGACCTGGACCTGCCCTTGCGCTGCGTGTTCGAGGCACCGCGGCTGGCCGATTTCGTCGAGCTGGCCGGGCAAGGCCAGCGCAACACCGCAGGCGCCATCGAACCGGTGGCGCGTGATAAGCCCTTGGCGCTCTCCTATGGCCAGCAGCGTCATTGGTTCCTTTGGCAGTTGGACCCCACCAGCGCGGCCTACCATGTGCCCGCAGTGCTGCACCTCAAGGGCGCGCTGGACGTCGCGGCCCTGCAGCTCAGTTTTAACGCACTGGTGGCCCGTCACGAACCATTGCGTACCACCTTTTATCAGGATGGCGATCAAACGCTTCAGGTGATCCATGCCAACCTGCCTTGCGAGCTGGCCGTGGACGCCTTGCAGGCCTTGCCGTTGCCTGAGGTCCAGGCACGGGTCGAGGCCGAAATCCAACGGCCATTCGATCTGGAACACGGGCCGCTTTTGCGTGTGCGGTTAATGCAACTGGCCGATGACGAGTACGTGCTGGTCCTGACCCAGCACCACATCGTGTCCGATGGCTGGTCGATACCCATCATGGTCGATGAACTGGTCGAGCTGTACGAGGGCCATCGCCAAGGCCGGCCGGTAACGCTGCCCGCCCTGGCGATGCAGTACGCGGACTATGCGCAGTGGCAGCGCCGCTGGATGGAAGCCGGTGAGCGCGAACGCCAACTGGCCTACTGGCAAGCGCAACTGGGGGGCGAGCAGCCGGTGTTGTTGCTGCCCACCGACCGTGCGCGCCCGACAGTGCAAAGCCATGCCGGTGCTCGCCACTCCCTGGTGCTGGATACCGAACTGATGCACGGGCTCGTGGCCCTGGCCAAACAGCACGACGTGACGTTGTTCATGGTGCTGCTGGCCAGCCTGCAAACCTTGCTGGCGCGCTACAGTGGCCAGCCCGACATCCGCGTGGGGGTGCCGATTGCCAACCGCACCCAAATGGCCACCGAGCGGCTGATCGGTTTCTTCGTCAATACGCAGGTGATGAAGGCCGAGTTCGACCCGCACACCACCTTCGCGACCTTGTTGCAGCAGGTCAAGCAGGCGGCCCTGGGGGCGCAGATGCACCAGGACTTGCCGTTCGAGCAGTTGGTGGAGGCCTTGCAGCCCGAGCGCAGCCAAAGCCACAGCCCGTTGTTCCAGGTAATGTTCAACCACCAGGCCCAAGGCCTGGGGGCACACCGTGATCTGCCGGGGCTGGCGGTGCAGGATTGGCCACGGGTGCAACGCACGTCGCAGTTTGACCTGACGCTGGACACCGTGCAGGCCGATGACCGCCTGTGGGCGGCGTTCACCTACGCCACCGACCTGTTCGATGCCACCACCATCGAGCGCCTGTGCCAGCATTGGGTGCAGGTGCTCGAAGGCGTGGTCCGCGAACCGCAACGGCCGATTGCGCAAATACCGCTGCTGGGCAGTGACGAGCAGCAGATCATTGCCGCGTGGAACCCGCAGCCTGCCGTTTACCCGCAGGGCCAATGCCTGCACCAATTGATCGAGCAACAGGTGCACCGCGCCCCGCACGCCACGGCCCTGACGTTTGGCACCGAGCAGTTGAGCTACGCGGCGCTCAACCGCCGTGCCAACCGCCTGGCGCACAAGCTGCGCGAAGTGGGGGTGGGCCCGGACGTGCTGGTCGGCCTTGCCGTGGAGCGCAGCCTGGAGATGGTGGTGGGTGTGCTGGCGATTCTCAAGGCTGGCGGCGCGTACCTGCCCCTGGACCCGCAATACCCGCGCGAGCGCCTGGCTTACATGCTGCAGGACAGCGGCGTGGCCCTGCTGCTGACCCAAGCCCATTTGCAGCCGCAGTTGCCGGTAACCCCCGCAGTTCAATGCCTGGCAGTGGGCGAAGGGGAGGGCGCCTGGTCGGGCTACAGCGATGCCAACCCGCAGGGCGGTGCGGTGGCGCAAAACCTTGCCTACGTGATCTATACCTCAGGCTCCACCGGCAAGCCCAAGGGCACCTTGCTTGCCCATCACAACGTGGTGCGGCTGTTCCAGGCCACGCAAACGGACTTTGGCTTCAGCGCCCGGGATGTCTGGACGGTGTTCCACTCCTATGCCTTCGACTTTTCGGTCTGGGAGCTGTTTGGCGCTTTGCTGCACGGCGCCCGCGCGGTGATCGTGGCCAAGGACGTGGCGCGCTCGGCCGACGACTTCCACGACCTGCTGGTGCGTGAGAAAGTGACCGTGCTCAACCAGACGCCCTCGGCGTTCAAGCCATTGATCCCGGTCGCCTGCGCCGCGGCCAAGGCGGGCCAGGTGCTGGCCCTGCGGCATGTGGTGTTCGGCGGCGAAGCCCTGGACGTGGCCAGCCTGGCGCCCTGGTTCAACCAGTTCGGCGACCATGCCCCACGGCTGATCAACATGTACGGCATTACCGAAACCACCGTGCATGTGACGTTCCGCCCGGTCAGCCGCGAAGACCTGCGTCGCTCGATCACCAGCCCATTGGGCGCGGTGATCCCTGACCTGTCATGGTACTTGTTGGACAGTGAGTTCGAGCTGAGCCTGCCCGGCTGCCACGGCGAGCTTCACGTGGGCCAGGCTGGCCTTGCCCGCGGTTATTTCAACCGTCCGGGGCTGACTGCCGAGCGTTTTGTGCCCGACCCGTTCGACACCCGCGAGCAAGGTGGCGGCCGGCTTTACCGCACCGGCGACCTGGCGCGCTGCCGCAACGACGGGGTGATCGAGTACAGCGGGCGTATCGACCACCAGGTGAAAGTGCGCGGCTTTCGCATCGAACTGGGTGAAATCGAGGCGCGCCTGCTGGAGCAACCCGCCGTGCGCGAAGCCGCCGTGCTGGCGCAGGAAGGCCCTGGCGGTGTGCAATTGGTTGGCTACGTGGTGCCGGCTGACCCTGCCGTGGTGCACACCCCACAGGCCCAGGCGGCTGTTCGCGACAGCGTGCGCACCGCGCTCAAGGCAACGTTGGCTGATTACATGGTGCCGGCCCATCTGCTGTTCGTGGCCGGGCTGCCCTTGACCGCCAATGGCAAGCTGGACCGCAAGGCGTTGCCGCAGCCTGAGGCTGGCCTGCCATTGCAGGCTTATGTCGCGCCGCACGCAGGGCTTGAGCAGCAGGTGGCGGCTATCTGGGCCCAGGTGTTGAAGGTTGAACGCGTGGGCCGGCACGACGACTTCTTCGAGCTGGGCGGGCACTCCTTGCTGGCCACGCAGGTGGTCGCGCGGGTACGCCAACAGGTCGCCCCGGGGTTGAAGCTGCGCGACCTGTTCGACCAGCCTTGCCTGGCCGACTTTGTTGCGCGGTTGGCGATGCATCGGCAGCCAGCGGCCGGCCACCACGTGGTATTGCGTGCCCATGCAGGCAATACCCACGCGCCGCTGGCGCTGGTGCAACGCAGGCTGTGGGTGGTCGAACAACTGGCGCCCGGCAGCGCCGCCTACGGCATGCCCATGGCCCTGCGCCTGCGGGGCGAATTGTCGATCGACCTGTTACACGCCAGCTTGCAAGCATTGGTAGCTCGCCACGAAGTGCTGCGCACCACCTACGGCCAGGACGATGAAGGCGAGCCGATTGCCTGGATCGCCCCGCACTTGGCCCTGGACCTGCCCTACGAGGACCTGTCCGGCCTCGGCCGCGCTGAGCAGGAGGCGCGGGTGGCTGCACAGGCCCTGGCCAACGAGGCGCATCCCTTCGTGCTGGAGCAGGCGCCGTTGCTGCGTATGCAGGTGGTGCGCCTGGGGCCGTTGGAGCACGTGCTGTTCTACTCCATGCACCACATCATCTCCGACGGCTGGTCCATGGCGGTGTTGGCCAACGAGCTGGTCGAGGTATACGGGCGGCTGCGCGCCGGCAATCAGGCGCCACTGCCCGCGTTGCCGTTGCAGTACTCCGACTTTGCACTGTGGCAACAGGAGTTGGAGCGCGCCGGGGTGTTGCAGCAACAGGCGCAGTACTGGAAAGGCACCTTGGGCGGCTATTGCGGGCACTTGCCACTGCCCATTCTCAGACCTCGGCCCGCGCAACCGTCCCACGCCGGCGGTTGCGTTTCGTTCACCTTGCCTGCCGGGGTCACCCAGGCGCTGGTGGGCATGGCGACCCACCATCAAGTCACGCTCTATACCGTCATGCTGGCGGCGTTCCAGGCCTTTTTGCACCGGCTCACCGGCAGCCATGACGTGGTGGTGGGCGTCGACTATGCCGGCCGCCAGCAAGCCCAGCTCGAGGGCCTGATCGGGTTCTTCGTCAACGTGCTGCCGCTGCGCTCGCGGTCGGTACCGGGTGACACCTTCGCCACGTTCCTGGCGCAGGGCCGCGACCACCTGCTCGATGCCATCGAGCACCAGGATCTGCCGCTCGACATGATCGTGGAGGCTAGCCAGGTGCCGAGGCACAAAGGCATCAGCCCGTTGGTGCAGGTGCTGTTCGTGATGAACAACGTGCCGGTGGCCAGTACCGGCATCCAGGGCTTGAGCGTGGAACCACTGCCAAGCCTGTCGCAACAATCGAAATTCGACATGGCCCTGTTCATTGAACAGGCGCCGCACGCCGAACTGAGTGGCCAATGGCAATTCGCTTCGGCGCTGTTCGACCAGGCCCAGATCCAGGGGTTCGTGGAGGGCTGGGTGGCCCTACTCGAACAGATCTTATGTGACCAGAACGTGAGGTTGGAAGACATGAACATGCCGATGCAATACACCCAGGCGCCTACGCCTGCAGCAACCGCGCCGGGCGGCAAGGCCAACAAGCTGGACAAATTCCTGAAGAAGGCCCAGGCCCGTCCCGCGGGAGAGGCGCCGCGCGCCACCCGCGAATCGCTGCTGGTGCCCACCCAGGATTTCCCGCTGCTGCTGGAACCCACCGACCCAGGCCTGGACGTGGTCGGCTGGATTGAAAACAACCGCCCTTACATCGAGGAAAAGCTGGCACGCCATGGCGGCATCTTGTTCCGCGGCTTCGCGGTGGCCGACAGCCAGGCGTTCGAAGCGTTTGCCGAGGCCGTGCAACCTGGCCTGTATGGCAACTACGGCGACCTGCCGAAGAAGGAGGGCGGGCAGAACACCTACCGCTCCACGCCATACCCTGAGAAGAAGATGATCCTGTTCCACAACGAAAGTGCGCACCAGGACAGCTGGCCGAGAAAGCAGCTGTTCTATTGCGAGCAGCCTTCACAGGTGGGCGGGGCGACCCCGGTGGTCGACTGCCGGCAGATGTACCACAAGCTACCGGCGGCGTTGCGCGAGACGTTCGAGCGCAAGGGCCTGCTATACGTGCGCACCTTTACCGGCAAGCTCGACGTGCCGTGGCAGCACTTTTTCAAGACCGACAACCGCGCCGATGTCGAGGCGCGCTGCCAGGCGGCTGGTATTCAATTGCGCTGGCTGGCCGACGACGAACTGCAGATCCGCACCCCGTGCCCGGCCATCATTACCCATCCGCTGACCGGTGCCCGTTCGTTCTTCAATCAGGTGCAATTGCACCATACCTATTGCCTGGATGCCGATGTGCGCGAGGACTTGCTGGCGTTGTTTGGCATCGAGCGCATGCCACGGAATGTGTACTACGGCGACGGCTCGCCCATCGAGGATGAGGTGATGCAGTTGATCGGCGAGCTGTACGAGGAATGTGCGGTGCGGTTCGACTGGCGCAAGGGCGACGTGATTTTGCTGGACAACATGTTGATTGCCCATGCCCGCGACCCCTACGAGGGCCCACGCAAAATTGTCGTGGCCATGGGCGACATGGTCGAACGCGCGAGCCTGGCCGTGGTGAGCGAGCCAGCTGAGGAGGTCGACGCATGAGCGAGCTAATGGTCGATAACGTTGCACTGTGCCCGCAACAGCAGGTCATGCTGCAGGCCTTGACTGGCGCGCGCACCTTTGGCGAAGCCACCGGCGAACGGGTCCTGGATATTCGCGGCAGCCTGGACCTGGCGCGCCTGCAACGGGCGCTGGCGGCATTGCCGGGGCTGCACCCGGTGCTGAGCGCGCGTTTGCGCCAGGTCGCCGGGTTCCATGGCTTGCGTTTATGCCCGGACGCCGAGGCAACGCCCGTACCGCTGGAGGCTGAAGCGGCCGTGCTCACGCCCTCGGCGGCGCAGCAACGGCTTGAGGCATGGCGGCAGCGGCCTTTTTCCATGGTGCACGGGCCATGGGCCGGCGCGCTGTTGTCGACACTGGGTGAGGGGCATTGGCGCCTGACGCTGGCCGTTGCCAATGGCCTGGTCGACGGCCCTAGCCTGGCGCTGCTGGCCGATAGCCTGGCCACGCTGTATCAGGTGCCCGACAGCCAGCCGGCAGAAGATGCGCCACGTTTCGAGCAGTACCTGGAGTGGCGCGCCGAAACCGCCCTCGACGAGGATGCCCCAGAGGCCGACCGGTACTGGCGCAACCACCTGCAAGGTGATCAGGCGGCCAGCGCAACGCTGCCCTACCGACTGGGCGAGGCCCAAGGCCTGCGTGCCGAACGGGTGCGGATACCGTTGGCGCCTGCCCTGCAGGACGAACTTGCGCGCAAGGCCGCGGTGCTTGCGATGGCACCGGCTCAGGTGTTGCAGGCTGCGTGGTGGGCGCTATTGAGCCGGGTCAGCGGGCAATCGGCGTTACTCGGCACCTGGCACCACGACAGCCGGGAAGATTACGACTACTTCGCGCCGTGCGCGGGTGTGCTGGAAAAGGCCTTGCCGGTGAACCTGCGCGTGGATGAAGCGCAACCGTTTGACGCCTGGGCGACCGAATTCAGCGCGGTACTAGCGCAACACGTGGTGTGGCAAGAGTACTGGCCGGCACCGCTTGGCGGCGCGCGGCCGGCGTTTGCGTTCGCCACGCTGCGCGATGCGGCTGGCACGCCGGCGGGTTGGCACATCGATCAAACGCCGCAGTTGCAGGGCAGCGAGTTGCTGTTGCAGGTGCACATGGCGGCAAACGGTACTTGCCAGGCACTGTTGCTGGATTTCCTCCCCGGCTGCTACTGCGCGGCCAGTGCCGAGCGTTTGCTGGAGCAATACGTTGCCCTGTTGCAACACGTGCTCAGCCAACCGGGCACTACGATCGGCCAATTGAACCTGGTGGGCGAAGCCGAACAGGCCCGCGTGCTGGCGCTCAACCCGGTGGCCCCCAACGAGCCTGCGCAACTGCTGACCCAACGCCTGCAACAGTGGTTGGCGCAAACGCCGGGCGTCGCCGCCATCGTCTGTGCTGAACAGCGCCTGAGCTACGGGCAACTGGCCCAGCGGGCGCAGGCGCTGGCCGCGCATTTGGCCGAGCAGGGCATCCAGCCGGGCATGGTGGTGGCCATCGCGCTGCCGCGTTGCAACGATTTGCTGGTGTCGATTCTGGCAACCTGGTGGCTGGGCGCGACCTACCTGCCATTGGACCCTCAATGGCCGGTGGCGCGGCAGTTGCAGGTCGCTGCCCAGGCGGGGGTGACCACGATTGTCGGCCAATTGGCGAACGCGCACGAGCTGCTGGCTAGCGGCCTGAAGGTGCTCGACCCTGGACTTGTCGGCAGCGATGCGGCTGGCACGTACCCGGCCGCCTATCCGTTGCAGGGGCATGAAGCCGCCTACGTCCTGTTCACGTCCGGTTCCACCGGCGTACCCAAGGGCGTGGTCATCGAGCACCGCCACTTGGCCAACTACCTGGCCGGCGCCAGCCAAGCCCTGGGGCTTGAGAGCTGTGCGCAGTTTGGCTTCACCTCGGGCGTGGCCGCCGACCTTGGCAACACCACGCTGTTTGGCGCCTTGTACAACGGCGCCTGCCTGCAGGTGGCCGATGAAGAAACGATGCGCGTGCCCGAGCGCTTTGCGGCCTACCTGGCCGAGTCCAATATCGACTGTCTGAAGATTGTGCCTTCGCACCTGGCCGCCTTGCTGGAAGCCGAGCACCCACGGCTGCCGGCCACGCTGATCCTGGGGGGCGAGCCGCCGGCGCCCAGCCTTATCCAGCGGATTTTTCAGGTGCGTGCCGATTGCCGGCTGTTCAACCATTACGGGCCCACCGAGGCCACCGTTGGCGTGATGGTGCAAGCCCTCACGCCTGCGGCGGCACAGCAGCCGGTGATCCCCTTGGGGCAGGTGCTGGCGGGCAACCAGGTTTACGTGCTGGACGCGCAACAACGCTTGCTGCCCGTGGGCGTACTGGGCGAGTTGTACATTGGTGGGCTGCAAGTGTGCCGTGGCTACCTGCAGCCAGCCACTGAGCATCAGGTATTCGTCGACCACCCGTTTGCCCCTGGGCAGCGCCTGTATCGCACCGGTGACCTGGCACGCTACCGCGCAGACGGCACTCTGACCTTGCATGGCCGCAAGGACCAACAGGTCAAACTCAATGGTTTTCGGGTGGAGTTAGGTGAGCTTGAGGCCGAGCTATTGCGCCTGCCTATGGTCAGGGAGGTCGTGGTGATTGCCGTGCCGGCCGATGAGGGCCAAAGCGGCTTGCAACCTGCCGCGTTCGTCGTGGTGCAGGCTGGGGAGGCAGAGCCGATCCAGCGAATTCGCCTTGAGCTGGCCGAGCGCCTACCGACGGCCCTGCTGCCTCGGCGTATCCAGCTCGTTGCGCAACTGCCGCGCCTGGCCAATGGCAAGGTCGATCGCCGGGCACTGGGCTTACTAGGTCCGGTGGCAGAGGACGCGCCCTGCGACCCGCCGCGCAATGCCTTCGAAGAACTGCTGGCCAAGCGCATGGCCCGCCTGCTCGGTAAAGAGGTGCTGGGTATCCACCAGGACTTCTTCGTGGCCGGCGGGCATTCGCTGCTGGCCATCAAGCTGGTCGCCGGCATTCGCAAGGTGCTGCGCTGCGACATCAGCCCGGCCGTCATCTTTGACAACCCCACGGTAGCGGGGTTGGCACAGGCCTTGGGCGAGCTACCTGGGGCCGATGCACAAAAACTGGAAGCCACCGCCCGGGCCTATCTGCAGCTGGAAGCCCTGCCACCTGAACAGCGTGCGCAATTGGAGGAAAAAGCACGGCGCCTGCGCGAATTCCAAGGTTGAGCCGTGAATTATCGCGCCTGCAAATAAGATTTATTCCGGTTTATGTCTGCGTATACGTCTCATCTACGCCTTTTAACGCTGGCGTAGGTGGCGACGTAGATCGCAGGAGGGCAGGCTCAGCCTGCCCCCACCACGCCAACCATATTCAAACCATTAATAACAGGGCAGCACAATGAGATCTGGGGATCGGCAAGGGCATCGCAAGAAGACTTCACTGCACAAGGGCGCAGGCATCATTTGCCTATCGGCAGCGTTGCTGTCGTTAGGCAATACGGCGTTTGCAAAACCTGTGAAGGTTGATATTCCCAAGCAGCCGCTGGACAGCGCCCTGCGCGAGTTCGGCCAGCAGACCGGCTTGCAGGTGATTTACTCTGCCGACCTGATCCGCAATGCCCAGTCTTCCAGAGTCTCCGGCAACCTTGAGTCCGAAACGGCCCTGCAGTTACTGCTCGACGGTACGGGCTACAGCTTCCGCATCGAGAACGGCACGGTCATCCTCGAGGCGGCGGCGGCCGTCGACACCGGCATCACGCTGCAGTCCACGGCCATCACCAGCCAGGGCATGGGCGAGATGACCGAGAACAGCGGCTCCTACACCACCGGTGCCGTGAGCGTTGGCTCCAAGACCCCAACCAGCCTGCGTGACACCCCGCAGTCGGTGTCGGTATTGACCAGCCAATTGCTTGAAGACCGCAGTGTCACCAGCTTGCAGGACGCGCTCAAGTACGCGCCGGGCGTGACGGTGCAAAAAACCACCAGTGATACCTACGAGTTCTATTCGCGTGGGTTCAACATCGACAGTATCCAGATCGACGGCGCCGCGCCGATGGCACTGTCGTCCGTGGCCACCAGCTTCTATTCGCGCCGGTTGTACAACCTGGTTGAGTTCGACCACGTCGAAGTACTGCGCGGCTCGGGCGCCCTGTTCGGTGGTGTGGGTGACCCAGGCGGCGTGATCAACCTGGTACGAAAGCGCCCCCTGTCCGATTTCCAATTGAAGTTCGAGGCGGCGGCTGGCTCCTGGGACAACTATCGCTCGCAGGTTGACCTGACCGGGCCGTTGACCGACAGCGGCAACGTGCGCGGCCGCTTGGTGACGGCCTATACCGACCGCCAATACTTCACCGACAAACTGGCCACACAGAAGCCGACCGTTTACGGTGTGGTGGAAGTCGACTTGACCCCCCAGACCATGCTGACCTTGGGCGGCATGTATGAAAGCACCCACTCCAACTCTTCGCTGGGGCTGCCGCGCTACACCACCGGCGCCGATATCGGCCTGCCACGTCACACCAACCTGGGCCAGAACTGGTCCTACATGGACAATATCTCGCAAGAGATTTTCACCAAGGTCGACCACTACTTTGATAACGACTGGAAACTGAACGTTTCCTACACCAATACCCGTGACTCCGGCAGGGCGCTGGCAGCCGTGTCCGGTAACGCGGTGAACCCCGTGACCCTGGCCGGGCCGGTCTGGCGCGCCAGCTATAACGTGTACTCCACCGAGCAAGACCTGGTGGACAGCAACCTCTCTGGCAAATTCGAAGCCTTTGGCCGCGAGCATGAGTTTGTGCTGGGTGGCGACTACCAGCGCGTGACCAGCCGCTGGCAGGGCTCTGGGGTATTCACCGGTACCGGCGTGCCGATCGACGTATTCGACCCCGGCTACTGGAAACCTACCTCGATCTCCCTGGCAACCCCGCGCGACTACAGCCCCAACACCCAAGAGCAGTACGGTATGTACACCCGGCTGTCGCTGCAACTGGCCGACCCCTTCAAGTTCATCCTGGGTGGGCGCCTGGCGCGTTATCACTTCGAGCAAACCTACACCAACGCCGGGGTAGTGCAGAGCGACATCGACATGCGCGAGCCGACGCGGTTCGTGCCGTACTTTGGGGCCATCTACGACCTTGATGAGCAGTGGTCGCTGTATGGCAGCTACTCGAAAATCTTCAAACCCCAGCAAAGCTACCTCAAAGGGCCGATCGGCAGTAACGATGTGCTTGATCCGCTGGTGGGCAATACTTCCGAAGTCGGTATCAAGGGCGAGTTGTTCGATGGCCGCCTGAACACCAGCCTGGGCGTGTTCTACACCAAGCGTAAAAATGGCGCGGTGCAAGACACCAATTACCCGCAGGCATCGGTGCTATACGGCGGCAGCTGCTGCTACGTCAACCAGGGCGAGGTCGTCAGCAAGGGCTTCGAGTTGCAAGCCTCGGGCGAGATCATGAAAGACTGGATGCTGATGTCCAGCTATGTGTACAACTACAACAAGAACGAGTCCGACAGCACGGCCTTGAGCACTATTACCCCCAAACACCAGTTCAAGGTGTGGACCACCTACCAACTGCCGGGCGTGCTGCAGGACTGGACCGTGGGCGGTGGTGTCGACCTGCAGAGCGCCACCTACGTCAGCGGTACCACCTCGCAGGTCGATGGCAACGGTACCGTGGTGCAAACCAATATCCCCTTCGACTACAAGCAAAGCGGTTATGCGGTGTGGGATGCCTTGCTGAAATATCGCGTGGATGACCATTGGACCGTGTCGCTCAATGCCAACAACCTGTTCGATAAAACCTATTATCAGACTGTGTCCAGCGCCGCCAACGGCAACTTCTATGGCGACCCTCGCAACTACATGCTGACCCTGCGCGGCGAGTTCTGACCAAGGCGTTGCCCCGCGTGGCAATGCACTACCTGCAGGAGCGGTTTGCACCGCTCCTGCAGTCACGTCGCGGCCTATCGCGGCGGCTCTGCCCACTCGCCAGCCCCCGGCGAGTCGCCTGCCCAGGGCGTCTAAATTTCCCGCCTGGCCTTTCGTTTCTTGGTGAAGTTCCCATTCCTTCGCCACTCGAGACGAGGCAGATTACCGATGTCTTCCACCCCCCTGACTGACAATGATTTATTGGCGCTGTTGCTGGCAGACGACAAGGACGATCCAACGATCATTCGCAGCCTGGGGCGGCCATTGACGTGTCAGGCTTCGTTCGCCCAACAACGCCTTTGGGTGTTGCAACAGATTGACCCTGCCAGTTGCGCCTACAACCTGGCGCGGGCACTGCACCTTAAGGGCGATTTGCAGGCCCAGGCTTTACAGGCCGCGCTGGGTAAGGTGATCGACCGGCACGAGATCCTGCGCACGGCGTTCAAGGAGGTTGACGGCAAGCCCGTCCAATCGGTCGTCGCCGATGCGCAACCTGCCTTGCACTGTGAAGACCTGAGCGAGGTTCCCGAGCATCAGCGCCAAGCTCGATTGGCGCAACGTCTACGGCAAGAGTCGCAGCACGCCTTTGACTTGAGCCAGGCACCGCTGCTGCGGTGCGTGCTGTTTCGCCTGGGCGCGGATGAGCATGTGTTGTTCCTGAACATGCACCACATCGTTTCCGATGCCTGGTCCAACCCCATTCTGCTGCGCGACCTGATGAGCGCCTACGCCCAGGCCCTGACAGGCGATACGAGCGAGTTGGCGCCCTTACCGGTGCAGTACGCCGACTACGCGCACTGGCAGCGCCATATCTACCCCGATAGCCCCGACTATGCGCGTGCGCAGGCCTACTGGCAGGATTACTTGCGCGGTGACATCGCGCCCCTGGCACTGCCGACGGACCACCCCGGCGTGGCGGGAAGCGGGCAGGCGGCCTTTCATCGCGTTTCGCTGCCACCGGCATTGGTTGCGCAGTTGCATGAGCAATGCACGGCGTTGGGCCTTACCCCCTTTGCCTTCGTGCTGGGGGCCTGGCAATTGCTACTGGCGCGCTACAGTGGCCAGCCGGACTTTTGCATCGGGGTGCCCAATGCGGCGCGCAACCGCGGGCAAATACAGGAACTGGTCGGCTACTTCGTCAACACCCAGCTCTATCGCGTCCAAGTGGACGGGGCTCAGTCTGGCCTTGAGTTTTTACATGCCCTGCGGCGGCACTCGCTGGCGATGCTGGAACATGCCGATTGGCCTATCGAGTTGCTCGACCAACAAAGCCATGGCGCCGCGGGCAACACGCAGTTCCACACGGTGTTCAACTGGCGCGTGGACGGCGATGAGGCGTCGGCGCTGCGCCTGGGTGACCTGGCCGTCGAGTTTTTACCGACCGGTGCGCAGCAGGCAAAGTTTGCCCTGTCCCTTGACGTAGACTACGCGCCACAGGCCATTGATGCGGTGCTGGAATACGACTCGGCACAGTTCGCTGCCCCGACCGTTGCGCGGCTGAGCGGGCACTGGCTCAACCTGTTGGCCAGCCTGGTGCAGGCGCCACGGCAATGCCTGGCAGACCTGACGATGCTCAGCCCGCAAGACCAGCACCAGGCCATTGCCCAGTGGAACCCCGCCAGCACCCGCCATGCCAGCGAGTCATGCCTTCACCAACTGATCGAGGCGCAGGCCGCCAAGGCGCCTGGGGCCGTGGCCTTGATCGTTGGCCAGCAGCGCATGACTTACCAGGCCCTCAACCAGCACGCCAACCGCCTGGCCCGCAAATTGCGCGAACGCGGCGTAGGGCCGGAGGTGCGGGTGGGGCTGGCGGTGGAACGCGGCCTGGAGATGGTGGTGGGGCTGCTGGCGATTCTCAAGGCCGGTGGCGCCTATGTGCCGCTAGACCCTGAGTACCCGCAAGAGCGCCTGGCCTACATGCTGGAGGACAGCGGTATTACCTTGATCCTGACCCAGGCTGGCGTACGACAATTGCTACCACAGGCCGAAGGTGTTCAAAGCGTTGACATTGACCTTGAGCAAGGCCTCGAGGGCTACGCCAGCTCCGACTTGCCCAGCGTGACCCGCCCCGACAACCTGGCTTACGTGATCTATACCTCCGGTTCTACCGGCAAACCCAAGGGCACCCTGTTGCCCCATCAGAATGTCATCCGCCTGTTCCAGGCAACCCAAGGCCAGTTCCAGTTCGACGAGAGCGACGTGTGGAGCGTGTTTCACTCCTACGCCTTCGACTTCTCTGTGTGGGAGTTGTTTGGCGCACTGCTGCATGGGGGCAGCGCAGTGATCGTGCCCCGGGATGTGGCGCGCTCGCCAGAGGAGTTCCATGCCTTGCTGGTGCGCGAGCGGGTAACCGTATTGAACCAGACGCCCTCGGCGTTCAACCCACTGATCCCGATCGCCTGTGATCCGGGCAAGGCGCAGCAAGCCCTGGCCTTGCGCTACGTGATCTTCGGTGGTGAGGCCCTGGTCGTTGGCAACCTGGCACCGTGGTTCGAACGCTTTGGCGATCGGCAGCCGCAATTGATCAACATGTACGGCATCACCGAAACCACGGTTCACGTGACCTTCAGGGCCTTGAGCGAGGCTGACCTGGCGCAGCCGGCCGTGAGCCCCATTGGCGAGGTGATCACGGACCTGTCCTGGTACCTGGTGGACGGCGACTTCAACGTTGTCGCCCCGGGTTGCCAGGGCGAATTGCACGTTGGCCGAGCCGGCCTTGCACGGGGCTACCACCAGCGCCCGGCCTTGACGGCGGAGCGCTTCATTCCCGACCCCTTCGACACCAGTGAGCAGGGTGGTGGCCGCCTGTACCGCACCGGTGACCTGGCGCGTTACCGCACCGATGGCGTGATCGACTACCTGGGGCGTATCGACCACCAGGTGAAGATCCGAGGCTTTCGCATCGAGCTGGGCGAGATCGAGGTCAAGCTGCAGGCCCATGAGGCAATCGGCAAAGCGGTGGTGATCGATGTCGACGGGCCGGCTGGCAAGCAATTGGTCGCGTACCTGCTGGCCCATCCCGAACAGGCGGTCGACTCCGTGCAACAGGATGTCCTGCGCGGCAGCCTGCGCGAGCATTTGCGGGCGCAACTGCCGGACTATATGGTGCCGGCGCACCTGATGTTCGTCGATGCCTTGCCGCTGACGGCCAATGGCAAGCTGGACCGCAAGGTGCTGCCCCAACCCGTGGTCGGCTTGCAGGCAGGCTACGTGGCGCCGCAAGGTGAATGGGAGTTGCGCATCGCGGCAATCTGGGCTCAGGTGTTGAACGTGGAGCAGGTCGGGCGTCACGACCATTTCTTTGAGTTGGGTGGCCATTCGCTACTGGCCACCCAAGTGGTGTCCCGCGTGCGCGAGGCGCTCGACATAGAGCTTGCGTTGCGCACGTTGTTCGAAACCCCGGTGCTGGCCGATTTCGCGGCCTTGGCCGGGCAGGGCCGGGCTGACAACGCGCCGGCTTTGGAGCCCGTCGATCGCGGGCAACCGCTGGCGCTTTCGTACGCCCAGCACCGGCAATGGTTCTTGTGGCAATTGGAGCCGGATAACGCCGCCTACAACATCCCGGCGGCACTCCGGCTGCAAGGCCAGTTGAACATTGCCGCGCTGGGCAAGAGCTTCGAAGCCTTGATCGCCCGCCATGAAACCTTGCGCACCACGTTCCAGGTCGAGCAAGGGCGGGCGGTGCAGGTTATCCATGCACCCACCGCCTTTACCGTGCACGCCGAGCCGCTCGAAGCCGGCGAAGGCCACCTGGAGACCCGCCTAAAGGGGCTGATCGAAGCCGAGACCCAGCGGCCGTTCGACCTGGAGCAGGGCCCGTTGTTGCGGGTGAAGTTGTTGCGCCTGGCGGTCGATGACCATGTATTGATCCTGACCTTGCACCACATCGTCACCGATGGTTGGTCGATGCCTATTCTGGTAGACGAACTGGAGCAGGTTTACACCGCCCTGTGCGGCGGCCAAGTGGCGCAATTGCCGCCCCTGGCGGTGCAGTACGCGGACTATGCGGTGTGGCAGCGCCAGTGGATGGAGGCCGGCGAGCAGCAGCGACAGTTGGCCTACTGGACCGCGCAGTTGGGGGGCGAGCAGCCGGTGCTGGAACTGCCCACCGACTACCCGCGGCCTGCCGTGCAAAGCTTTGCCGGTGCCCACCTTGCCATCGAGCTGGACAGCACGCTGGCCCATGGGCTCAAGCGCCTGGCCAAGCAGCACGACGTGACGGTATTCATGGTGCTGCTGGCCAGCTTCCAGGCATTGTTGCAGCGCTACACCGGGCAACGCGATATCCGTATCGGCGTGCCCATCGCCAACCGCAATCGGGCACAGGTCGAGGGTTTGATCGGCTTCTTCGTCAACACCCAGGTGCTCAAGGCCGAGTTCGATCCACAAACCACCTTCAGCCAGTTGCTGCAACAGGTCAGGGAGACGGCCCTGGCGGCCCAGGCGCATCAGGACTTGCCGTTCGAGCAATTGGTCGAGGCCCTGCAGCCTGAGCGCAGCTTGAGCCACAGCCCGTTGTTCCAGGTGATGTTCAACCACCAGACCGAGACAAGGGGAGGGCGCCACGCATTGCCGGGCCTGACCGTCCAGAACCTATCCTGGGACCGCCAGACCGCGCAGTTCGACCTGACCTTGAACACCTTCGAGCATGAGCAGGGCCTGGGGGCCTCGCTCAGCTACGCAACGGCCTTGTTCGACCCACAGACTATTCAGGCCCTGGCCAACAATTGGCGGGCGCTGCTGGCCGGTATCGTACGCGAGCCCCGGCAAGGGGTTACCCAGTTGCCTCTGCTCAGTGCACAAGAGCATGCGCGCCTCGTCCAGCATTGGAACCCAGCGCCCACCTGTCATGCGCCGCAGGGGTGCGTACACCAACTGATCGAGGCGCAGGCTGCGCGTACGCCACAGGCCATTGCCGTGACGTACAACGAGCAGCACCTGACTTACGAGCAGCTTAACCGGCGCGCCAATCAGTTGGCCCGCCAACTGCGAGAGCGGGGGGTAGGCCCGGATGTACTGGTGGGCATCGCGGTGGAGCGCAGCCTGGAGATGGTGGTGGGCTTGCTGGGCATACTGAAGGCCGGTGGCGCCTACGTGCCGCTGGATCCGCAATACCCCCGGGACCGCCTGGCATACATGATCCAGGACAGTGGCATCGAACTGTTGCTGACTCAGCCTCATGTGCTTTCACAGTTGCCCCTGCCGTCGTCGGTGCACAGCCTGTTGCTTGAGGAGGCCGGCCAGGGGCTGGAGGGCCACGGCGCAGAAAACCTGGACAACCTGACCCGGCCCGAGCACCTGGCCTATGTGATTTATACCTCGGGGTCCACTGGCAAGCCCAAGGGCACGTTGTTGCCCCACCACAACGTGATGCGCCTGTTTCAAGCAACGCAAGGCTGGTTCCAGTTCGGCGCGCAGGACGTATGGAGCGTGTTCCACTCCTACGCGTTCGACTTCTCGGTATGGGAGCTGTTTGGTGCGTTGTTGCATGGGGCGAGGGCGGTGATCGTACCGCAGGATGTGGCGCGCTCGCCCGAGGACTTCCATGCCCTGTTGGTTCGCCAGCAGGTCACGGTTCTCAACCAGACGCCGTCGGCGTTCAGGCAACTGATCCCCATCGCATGCCAGCCCGACAACGCCCAGGGCACCCTGGCGCTGCGCTATGTGGTATTCGGCGGTGAAGCGCTGGATATCGCCAGCCTGAAGCCCTGGTTCGAGCGGTTTGGCGATCGCCAACCACAATTGGTCAACATGTACGGCATTACCGAAACCACGGTGCACGTCACCTATCGCCCGCTGAGCCTGAACGACCTGCAACGCGAGGGTGTCAGCCCGATTGGCAAGGTCATCCCCGATCTGTCCTGGTACCTGTTGGACGCCAGCTTCAACCTGGCGATTGCCGGCAGCCATGCCGAGCTGCATGTCGGCCAGGCCGGGCTTGCCCGCGGCTACCACCGGCGCCCGGCCCTGACCGCCGAGCGTTTTGTCCCTGACCCCTTTGACCGCAGTGCCCAGGGCGGCGGGCGCCTCTACCGTACCGGTGACCTGGCACGCTATCGCGCCCAAGGCGCGATCGAATATGTCGGGCGCATCGATCACCAGGTGAAAATTCGCGGCTTTCGCATCGAACTGGGCGAGATCGAAGCTCGGCTGCAAGAGCAATCGGTGGTCAGCGAGGCCGTGGTGCTGGACGTCGATGGGCCGAGCGGCAAGCAGTTGGTGGCGTACCTGATCATCCACGGGCAGTGCCCTTCGGATGCCGCGCAGCAGAGCGAGTTGCGCCAAGGTATTCGCGAACATTTGCAGGCTAGCCTGCCCGACTACATGGTGCCGGCGCATCTGGTGTTCGTGGCCGCGTGGCCGCTGACGGCTAACGGCAAACTGGACCGCAAAGCCTTGCCCGCCCCAGACTCGGCGATCCTGCGCCAAGCCTACGTGGCGCCCAGGACGGCGTTGGAGCAGCGCATCGCGGCGATCTGGGCGGATGTACTCAAGCTCGATGACGTGGGCCTGACCGACAACTTCTTCGAACTGGGCGGCGATTCGATCATCTCGATTCAGGTGGTCAGCCGGGCGCGGCAGGCGGGTATACGCTTCACGCCCAAGGAGCTGTTCCAGCACCAGACCGTGCAAGGCCTGGCATCGGTGGCCAAGCAGGGGGAACTGGGCGGCTTGCAAATCGACCAGGGGCCGGTGGCCGGGCAGGCGTTGCTGTTACCTATTCATCAATATTTCTTCGACGAGCCCAACCCACAGCGCCACCACTTCAACCAGGCGTTGTTGCTCAAGCCGGGCCAGGCCTTGCAGGCGCAGCCACTTGAGCAGGCGTTGCAAGCCTTGATCAGCCATCACGACGCCCTGCGCCTGAGTTTCGCGCAGCCATCGGGCGAGCGCTGGGTGGGCCGATATCGCTCGCTGGCCGAGCAACGGCAGGCGTGGCAGCAACGGCCGTTTTTCGAGTGCGTGGCGGTGGCCGATACGCCAGCGCTGGAGGCCCTGTGCGAAGAGGCCCAGCGCAGCCTAGACCTGGAGCACGGGCCGTTGCTGCGTGCCGTGTTCGCCACCTTGCCCGATGGCAGCCAGCGGCTGTTGCTGGCCATTCACCACTTGGTGGTGGACGGGGTGTCGTGGCGTATTTTACTGGAGGACCTGCAAACGGCGTATGGCCAACTGCAGGCCGGGCAAGCCGTCCGCCTACCGGCCAAGACCAGCTCCACCCAAGCCTGGGCTGAACACTTGCAGGCGTATGCCAACAGCCCCAAGCTGCGCCAGGAGTTGCCTTACTGGCAGGGCCTGTTGACGGGGGGCGATGCGCGACTGCCGTGCGACAACCCTCAAGGTTCGCTGCACGGGGCGCACGTCGCGGTGGCCCACACCCGGTTGGGCGCCCACGACACTCGAGCGCTTTTGCAACAGGCTCCGGCGGCTTATCGCACGCAGGTCAACGACCTGTTGCTGACTGCACTGGCCCGAGTCATTGCCCGTTGGACAGGGCACGACCAGGTGTTGGTGCAACTGGAGGGCCATGGCCGCGAAGACCTGTTCGACAGCATCGACCTGACCCGTACCGTGGGTTGGTTCACCAGTGTGTTCCCGGTCAAGCTCAGCCCGGCGCCAACCCTGGCAAACTCGATCAAGCAGATCAAGGAACAACTGCGCGGCATCCCGGACAAGGGCATCGGTTTCGGCGCGTTGCGCTACCTGGCCGATGCACCGTCCAGGGAGCTGCTGGCAGCGTTGCCCGTGCCGCGGATCACCTTCAACTACCTGGGGCAGTTCGATGGCAGTTTTGCCGAGCAGGGTGGTGGCGATCAAGCACCGGGGTTCCTCGCGCCAGCGTCGGAAAGCTCGGGTGCCAGCCAGAGCAGCGAGGCGCCCTTGGCCAACTGGCTGTCGATCAACGGCCGGGTCTACGGAGGCGAACTGAGCCTGGGCTGGAGCTTTAGCCGCGAGATGTTCAAGCCAGAGACGGTGCAGCGCCTGGCAGACGAATTTGCCGCAGAGCTCAAGGCGCTGATCGAGCATTGCGCAAGCAACGAAGCGTGCGGCATTACCCCCTCGGACGTCCC
This sequence comes from Pseudomonas abieticivorans, assembly GCF_023509015.1. NCBI lineage: Bacteria > Pseudomonadati > Pseudomonadota > Gammaproteobacteria > Pseudomonadales > Pseudomonadaceae > Pseudomonas > Pseudomonas abieticivorans. The sequence goes on along the minus strand of NZ_CP094975.1, from coordinate 622,457 downwards.
GCTGGCAGGGCTTGACCAAGCCCAGTTGGACAGCCTGCCGGTGCCGGCGGCGCAGATCGAGGACATCTATCCGCTGTCGCCCATGCAGCAGGGCATACTGTTCCATGCCGCCGAAGACGACCAGGCAGACCTGTATATCAACCAGACCAGTGTGCCGGTCACGGGGCTGGATGCCCATCGCTTCATCGATGCCTGGAAGCAGGTGGTCAAGCAGCATGCGATTCTGCGTACCAGTTTTCACACCCAGGCGCCCTTGGGCGAGCCCGTGCAGTTGGTGCAGCGTGCGGCCGAGCTGGACATCCGCTTGCTCGACTGGTCGGGCCGAACCGCGTCCGACGAAGAACTGGCGCACCTGGTGCTGGAGGATCGTCGGCGCGGCTTTGACCTGGCCCAGGCGCCGCTGATGCGCTTGACTCTGGTACTGCTGGCGGGCCGGCAGCACCTGATCTGGACCAGCCACCACCTACTGATGGACGGTTGGAGTGCCTCGCGGCTGATCGGCGACGTGCTGGCGTGCTACTCGGGGTCGGCGATCGAGCCGCAAACCTGCCGCTATCGCGATTACATCGATTGGCTGCAGCGCCAGGACAGCGGCGCCGCCGAGGCCTTCTGGCGTTCCAAGCTGACCCTGGACGGTGGCGCCACGTTGCTGGCCAACGTACTGCCTGGCCCTGAGGAAAACCTGACGGGCCACGCGGCCCTTTATCTGAAATGGGACGAGGTGCAAACCCAAGGCCTGCAGGACTGCGCCCAACGCCTGCGGGTAACCCCCAACACCCTGATCCAAGCGGTTTGGTTGCTGCTGTTGCAACGCTACACCGGGCAAGACAGTGTGTGCTTCGGCGCCACCGTGGCCGGGCGCCCGGCGGATGTCATCGGCGCCGACAAGCTGCTTGGGTTGTTCATCAATACCATCCCAATCATCCAGAGCCCGGCTGCCCAGGCCAGCGTGGCCCAATGGCTGCAAACGCTGCAAACCTACAACTTGGAAGCACGCGATTTCGAGCACACCTCGCTGGCCGATATACAACGCTGGAGCGGTCGCAGCGGCTTGCCGCTGTTTGACAGCATCATCGTGTTCGAAAACTACCCGATCGATGACCGGCTTGCGCAGGGCGTTGGCGGCGAACTGAGTTTTGGCCGCGTCGAAACCCGCGATGTGACCAACTACGCCATGGACCTGGCCGTCAACCTGGGCAGAACCCTGAGCGTGGAGTTCCTTTATTTGCGCAACCGCTTCAGTGAAGGGGTGGTGGCGCAGATCATCGAGTCGTTTGAAACCCTGTTAAGCGCCATCCTGGACAATCCCCAGGCGTGCCTTGGCAACCTGCCGATGGTCGGGCAGGCCTTGGCGCAGGGGGGCGTAGCGACGCCGACAAGGGTGTCGGTCGCCGAGCTTATCGCCACGCAAGCCCGGCAATCGGCCCAGGCGATTGCCGTGACGTGCGCCGGGCAGCGCTTGAGCTACGCGGCACTTGAGGCGCGTGCCAACTGCTTGGCGCAGGCCTTGTTGGCGCGCGGCATTGGCCCGGAAAGCCGCGTGGGCGTGGCCCTGGAGCGCTCGGTGGAGACCATCGTGGCCTTCTACGCGGTGCTCAAGGCGGGAGCTGCCTATGTACCGCTGGACATCGATTACCCGCGCGAGCGCTTGGAATGGATCATCCGCGATTCTGGCATGACCCTGCTGCTAACCCATTCGGCGATCAGTGACCGTCTGCCGGGCACGGCCCATTCCCCGCGCCTGGAACTGGACCGCCTGGACCTTGCCGGTTACCCGGCAGGCGCCGTTCAAGTGCCGGTACTCGCGCAGAACCTGGCCTACATGATCTACACCTCCGGCTCCACCGGCCAACCCAAAGGGGTTGCCGTGAGCCACGGGCCTTTGAGCATGCACTGCCAGGCGATCGTGGAGCGTTATGGCATGGGTGGGCAAACCCGTGAGTTGCTGTTCATGTCGTTTGCCTTCGACGGTGCCCAGGAGCGGTGGTTGTCCACCCTGTTGGCCGGTGGCCAGGTGGTGATGCGCGACAGCCAATTGTGGACGGCCGAGCAAACGCTACAGGCATTGCATGAGCATGCCATCACCATCGCCTGCTTCCCGCCGGCCTATTTGCAGCAGTTGGCGGAATACGCCGCTACCCTGGACACCCCACCGCCGCCGGTACACACCTATTGCTTTGGCGGCGACGCGGTGGCCCAGGCCACCTTCGAACTGGTGAAGACCCACTTGAAGCCGCAGTACTTGACCAATGGTTACGGCCCGACCGAAACCGTGGTAACCCCGCTGTTGTGGAAAGTCGACGGCACGGGCGATTGTGGCGGGCCCATCGCGCCGATCGGCAGCGCGGTGGGCGCACGTGAGCTGTATGTGCTGGATGCTCACCTCAACCGGCTACCCGACGGCGTTGCCGGTGAGCTATACATCGGCGGCGAGGGCCTGGCCCGTGGATATCACCAGCGGCCCGGCCTGAGCGCCGAACGCTTCGTGGCAAGCCCCTTTGCCGAGGGTGGCCGGCTGTACCGCAGCGGTGACCTGGTGCGTCGTCGCGCCGACGGCGTGTACGACTATCTGGGGCGTCTGGACCAGCAAGTGAAAATTCGCGGTTTCCGCATTGAACTGGGTGAAATCGAAGCGCAATTGCGCGGCCAGGACAACGTGCGAGAGGCCGTGGTCGTGGTGATGGGGAACGCCGATGACAAGCGCCTGATTGGCTACGTCACCACCCAGTTTGCCAGCCCCGACACCCCCGAGGCCCTGCGCGAGGCATTGCGTGCCCGCCTGCCTGACTACATGGTGCCCACGCAGGTGGTGGTGCTTAAAGCGCTGCCACTTAACCCCAACGGCAAATTGGACCGCAAAGCCCTGCCAGACCCCGACTTCAACGAGCCGCTCGCGTGTTACGTGGCACCGCGCAACCTGTTCGAGGAGCAGTTGGCACAGATCTGGGCCGATGTGCTGGGCGTGGAGCGGGTGGGCGTCACGGATAACTTCTTTGAGCGCGGTGGGGATTCTTTGCGCAGCCTGCGGGTGGTTTCCCGGGTCAGAAGCCTTCAACGCGAAGGCTTCGAACTCAAGCTGCGCGACCTGATGAGCCGCCCGACCATTGCCGAACTTTCCGGCTACAGCGAGACGCCCGCGGGCACCCTGGACCCTCTGTTGCTGCTCAACCGCAAAGTGGCAGGCGCAACCCCGCTGTTTTGCCTGCATGCCGGTTTCGGCACGGTGTTCGACTACGAGCCGTTGGCCCGCCTGCTCGACGGCGAGCGAAGCGTTTATGGGGTGCAGTGCCGCATGCTGCTGGACCCTGCCTGGCAGGACGAATCGTTGCCGGCCATGGCTATTGACTATGCCCAGTACATTCGTCAGAAGCAGCCCTTTGGCCCTTACCGTTTGCTGGGGTGGTCATTGGGCGGCGTACTGGCCGTGCTGGTGGCCAGGGAGCTTGAGCAACAGGGGCAATCGGTCGAGTTCATCTCGCTGGTGGACAGCTACATTCCAGGCCAGGCTGCGCCGCAGGCCCAGGCGTTCGACTGGCGGCAAGAATTGCCGGGGTTCATTGACGTGATGGGCGCCGATGCCAGCGTCGTCCGGTTGCCCTCGGCGCTCGATGGGCCGAACGTTCCATCGCTTGCGCAACTGACGGCCTATTTTGCCACGCTGCCAGCGACCGCAATGGGGTTTGATGCCGAAGACCTGGCCCAGGCGTTTATCGTTGGCCTGCGCTTGCGCACCTTGTCATTGCAGGCGTTGCAGGTGCCACGCCTGCAGGCAACGGTAGCGTTCTGGTGGGCCTGCGCAACGAAGAACCCAGTGCTGGAAGGGTTTGAAAAGCAAGCGGCTGGCCACTGCACCAGTACCTGCGTGGACACCGACCACTACCGCATTCTCAAGCATCCGCAATTCTTGCAGGACGTCGGCCGCCGCCTGGCAGACAGCCTGTTGGTTCAATAACGCGTTCAAGTAAACGCAAAGCCAGTTGCTATTGGACTGGCTTTTTTTTCGGGGAAATTTGATATGTCGTTGCACCCTGATCTGGCTGCATTCCTGGAATTGGTCGAGTTTGGCCGAGCGACCGGGAAAATTTTGCCCATGCATGAACTGAGTGTCGAACAGGCCCGTCGGGAGTTCGAGCTCAGCGCTCAGGTACTGGATCCCGACCCTCCGCAGAACATCACGGTCACGCCGTTGCAGGTTCCGACCCGCGATGGTGCGCGGCTGCCGGCCAGGCTCTATCGCGCGCCCCGGAGTGCCCTGGAGGGCTGCCCGGTGATCCTCTATTTTCACGGTGGCGGTTACGTGGTGGGCAGCCTGGACTCCCATGACAGGGTGTGCCGCCGCCTGGCCCTGGCAACCGGCCATGCAGTGCTGGCGCCGGCCTATCGGCTGGCGCCCGAGTATCGCTTCCCAACGGCGTTGCACGACGCCCAGGACAGCGCCGATTACTTGATGGCGCAGGCCGGGGCCTTGGGCTTGGCCGCTGACCGCATCGTGCTGGCCGGGGACAGTGCCGGGGCCACCCTGGCGACTTTGCTGGCGCTAGCCGCCGCACAACCACACCCACCGTCTGCCTTCAAACCCGTGGCGCAGTTGTTGTTCTACCCGGTAGCGGACGCCTCGGTGCGTTACGGTTCGGCCCAGGCGTTTGGCGAGGGCTACCTGCTGGAGAGTGAAACCATGGATTGGTTCTACCGGCACTATCTGGAGCGCGAGGAGCAGAAGCACGATTGGCGGGTATCGCCACTGTTGTCCAAGCCGGCAGGGGCGTTGGCGCCCGCCTATGTCAGCGTGGCGCAGTACGACCCGCTGCACGATGAAGGCCTGGCCTATGCGCAATGTTTGCAGCGTGGCGGTACGGCGGTCGAGTTGCGGGTTGAGCAAGGCTTGACCCACGACTTTTTACGGATGTCCGGGGTGATCGACGGGGTCGATGGCTTGTATCGCGCGGTCGCCCAGTGGTTGCAGCGCCAAGTATGAAAGTAACGCCAGCAGCGCAAGGCTGCTGGCGCCTGGGGCTCAGGCCAGGCAGGGCTCGCTGACGAGCACCTGGCCGGCCTCCATGCGCACCAACTGGTCGGCGGCATCGAAGTAGCGGTCGTCATGGCTGATGACGATGATCGTCTTGCCCAGTTTTTTAAGCTCTGGCAGCAACTCGGTATAGAACACGCGCCGGAAGGTCGGGTCCTGGTCGGCTGCCCACTCATCGAACACCAACACCGGGCGTTCTTCCAGCCATGCATTGATCAGTGCCAGGCGCTTGCGTTGCCCGGTGGACAGGTCGGTGGTGGTGAACACGCCGTCGCGGATACTGACCTTGTGGGCTATCTCCAGGCGCTTGAGGTAGGTTTCGGCACTTTCGGGCACGTGTTGCGAACCCATGGCGGGGTCGTCGAACAGGTAGTAATCGGCGAAGATCGTGGTGAAGAGTTGGCGATAGTCATCCCGGTTCTGCGCATTGATGGCCTGGTCGTCGATGCGTATCTCGCCCTGTTGCGGTGCATACAGCCCTAGCAGCAGCTTGATCAGGGTGGTCTTGCCACAACCGTTCTCGCCGACGATGAATACGATGTCGCCCTGGTTGATCCGCAGGTTCACCGGGCCCAGTACAAATGGCGCACTGCCTTGCACGGGCGGGAACGCGTAGCGCACCTCGCGCAGCTCCAGGGCCTGCAGGGTCGTCAGTTGGCTCTTGCGGTCTTCGAGCAGCAGGTGTGGCTCGGGCGAGGAAAACTGTTCGGACAGCTCGGCGATCCGGCGGAAGGCGATCTGCGCGCGGCTGACGATAGGCAGCGTGCCCACCAGGTGTTCCAGCGGCCCTTTCATGTACAGCAGCACCAGCACGAAGCCACTCATCACCGAAGCGTCTGCGGCAGGCCACAGGGATTGCAACACCAAGGCCAGGCCTATCACCACAAAAAACAGCATGGAACCGAATGTCTTGGCGACGACGAAGGTGTTGATCGAGCGAATTTGGGTGTCGCGAATGCGGTCGGCGGTGCCTTGGATATGGCGGCTGAACATGCGCTGGCGACGTGGCCGGTGGATGCGCAGTTCCTTGGCGCCGCCGGCGATAGCGTTGTAGTGCTTTTGCAGTTCGTCCTCGGCCTCCCGTGCGGCCAGGAAACCCTTGATGCCCTTGGCCCGGGCGAGGTACTGGGCGCCGGTGCCCAGGGCGATGGCCACCAGCATCAGCAGGAACATCGGCCACGACAGCATGGCCAGGTAGCCCAGGCAACCCAGGGTTACGGTCAGCGAAATGGCCAGGGGCGCGAAGGCAAAGGCAAAGTCACTGATGGTATCCACGTCATGGGTCAGTACCGGGATCAGCCGATGGCTGCGGTAGCGTTCGATCTGCTCGATGGGCGCCGACAATACCTTTTCACCCAGCTCTTTGCGCAATGCCGCGATGATGTATTGGCCGACTCGGTTGGTGCCGATGTCGGACAGGATCGAGCTGGCCAACGCCACCACGCACAGCCCGGCAAACAGCCAGACCACGCCCTGGCCCAGGCCGGCCTGGGCGTGCAGCGAGCGATTGATGGTGGCCAGCAGGATGGTAATGCTCAAGCCACCGATCACGCCCAAAAGAATGGAGCTCATCACGGTGTACTTGAACGGGCGCAGCAGGACGAACAACTCCCGCAGCGCGCTTTTAGGTTGCTGTGACATGGTGCGTTCCTTGTTTCGGCATCAGGCGCTGGCGAGGGCGCAGACCTTGGTTTCACGGTGGCTGTCGGTGAGGTTCAAGGCCTGGTACAGCGTGCGGCCGATCTCTTCGCTGCGCATCGGCAGCACCGACAGCAGCGTGTCACTGAGCCCATGGGTGGCCTCGCAGAAGCCTTGCAGGAACACCGGCGCCTGCAGTTCGGCCGAGGCCAGGGCGCGGTAGTTACGGTCTACCTCCAGGCCCTGCAGGTAGGGTGCCAGCGGTGCCAGCAGGTTCTGGTGGCTGCGGCGCTCGTAGCCGGTGGCCAGGATGATCGCGTCGTAGCGGTGGGTCAGCTGCTGTTGGGTGGCCAGGTCGCGCAGGGTCAGTTCGATGCCGTGTTCGGTGGCCACGGCGGCCTCCACTTGCTGGCGACACAGCACGGCATGGCGCGGTTGGCGGGTGATCTTCTGGCGGTAGAGCATGCCGTAGATGCGTTCGATCAGGTTGGGGTCTACCACCGAGTAGTTGGTGTTGTGGTACTCGCGGATCAGTTTTTCGCGGTCTGCCGGCACCTGTTGGAACACGAGGTCGGTGTAGTCGGGGGCGAAGATTTCGTTGACGAAAGGGCTGTCGTCGGCAGGCTTGAGGGCAGAGCTGCGCAGGATCATCTCGACCTTGACCGACGGGAAAGTGTCGTTCAGGTCGATGAAGGCTTCGGCGGCGCTTTGCCCGGAGCCGATGATGGCGATGCGCATCGGCTTGCCTTGGGTGCAGGCCAGGGTTTTCATGGCGCTGAGGTAGCGCGAGTGGTGGAACACCCGGCCATCGCCCTTGAGCGCGGTGAAGATGTCGGGAATGCGTGGGGTGCCGCCGGTGCTGATCACCACCGAGCGGGTTCGCCGCACGCGCTCCTGGCCTTGCGGGCTGCGGGAAACCAGTTTTAGGTGGTGGATGGCGCCGTTGCTCAGCTCGGGCTCGATGCGCACGGCCTCTTCGCCATAGAACGCCTGGTCGGTAAACTGCCCGGCGACCCAGCCCAGGTAGTCGTTGTACTCCAGGCGCGAGGGGTAAAACGTGCCCAGGTTAATGAAGTCCACCAGGCGCCCGTGCTGTTTGAGGTAGTTGACGAAGCTGTAGGGGCTGGTGGGGTTGCGCAGCGACACCAGGTCCTTGAGGAAGGAGATCTGCAGTTCGCTTTGCGACGACAGCGTGTCGCCGTGCCAGCGGTAGTGCTCCTGCTTGTCCAGGAAGATTGCGTTCAGGGCCTTGCCGCTGTCTTGCGCAAGCTCTTGCAGGGCAATGGCCAGGGCAAGGTTGGAGGGGCCGAAACCCACGCCGATGACATCATGCAGATTCGTGTTCATGTCGCTGACTCCTGGAAAGTTGGGTTGCCCAAGGGCTGATAGAGGCGGTCGGAAAAAAAGCGTTCGCGCGTCAGCATCACCAGCAAGGCGCGCTTGTGTGGAAAGTCGAAGTGCTTGAGCTTGGCAAAGCCTGAACGGTCGAAGTTGGCGATCTGGCGCTGGTTGTCGTGGCGCGGTTCGCAGACGATGCGCTGGGTGCGGGCGTCGTCCAGGAACAGGTAATGGCACATCGAGGAGAACCAGGCGGTGTAGAAGGCCTGGCCACGGAACGCTTCTTCCCCGACCAGCAGGTGCAGGCCGCGGTCGTAGTCCTGGGCGTCGTAGAAAGGCGCGATGCGGTCTTCCTTGGCCCAGTACACCTCGAAGTAACCGAAGGCCTGGCCATCGAAACGACCGATCAGCGGCAGCACGTGGGGGGCGGCCAGCTGTTTTTGCAGGTAGGCGTTATGCTGCGCCAGGCTGCCTTGCTCTTCCCAGAAGTGCGCCACGCGGGGGGTATTCATCCAGCGGTTGAAGTGGGCCAGGTCACGGTCGGCGTCGGCCAGCTCGAACGTCAGGGTTTGCCCCACCCAAGGCACGAACCTTCGGTACACCACGCTCGATTGCGCGGCAGAGCGCGCGGGGTGGCGCTTGCCGTCGGTCACTTGGTACTGCTGTGCGGGCGGGGCAAAAGATGTTTTTGGCAACCACGGCTCGGGCGCCTGCCACAGTGCCTGGGCGGTGCAGCGGTAAAGCTGCGGGCCCGCCGGGTTGAGCAGGCCGCTGGCCACCAGGCTGGCCAGGGCTGGCGAAGGCTTGGCGCTGAAGGTGAGCGTCTGAAGGCCTGGGTAGTGGCTGAATGCACCCTCACAGGCGGCCAGCAGCGCGTGTTGCTCGGTGCAGGCCTCCACCGGGTGAATGGCTCCCAGCAGCGTGTCCGGTTGGCTGCCCGGCTGCAACGTCAGTTCCAGCAAGGCGTTGCCTGCTTCGGTCACTACAAGGGTGTGCGGCGTGAGCGATACCTGGAATTGGCGCTGGGGTGCGAGGCTGGCCAGGGCCGGTATCAGGCGGGTTCGATCATTCATCTCTGCCTTTCCGTGGTGCTGGGAATGTAGAGTTGAAACGAAGGAGGGACGCCGGGATTTAGCCGTGCATCACCTGCATGAATGCCTCCAGGAATGCCTGCATCTGCAAAGGCGTGCCCACGGTCACGCGCATCCAGTCGGGCCAGGCGTCGAACACGCGCCCCACCTGCACTTTGCGTTGCGCCAGGGCCTGTATGACCGGCTCGGCCGGGCGCCCCAAGGCCACCATGAAGCAGTTGGCCTGGGCGTCGGTGCAGCGGTAGCCAGCCTTGCGCAAGCGCTCGGTGGTGTCGTGCAGAATGCGCCGGTTGGTGGCTTTGCGCTCGGCCACAAGGTCTGCCTGCTCAAGGCTGGCGATGCCGCCCAGGGCTGCGGCCACCGAGACGAAGTTGTAGCCGTTGAGGCGTTGCAGGTCTTTGAGCAGGGCGGGTTTGGCGATGGCAAAGCCCAGCCGCGCGCCGGCCATGCCGTAGAGCTTGGAAAACGTGCGCAGCACCATTACGTCGTCGTGCCGCACCGCCAGGTCCAGGCAATGCGGGGCATCGCTGAAGTGAATGTAGGCTTCGTCGATGATCGCCAGGCACCCGCCAGGCTTGTGGGTAACCAGGTGTTCGATGTCGGCGCGTGGGGTCAGGGTGCCGGTCGGGTTGTTGGGGTTGCACAAGTACATCACCCCGGCCTGGGCGTCGGCCGCCAGCATGGCGCGTACGTCGTGGGCGTGATGCGCGTCGAGCGCTACCTCATGTACGGCGGCCCCCAGGGCGCCGGCACCGTTGGCCACCGAATCGTAGGTGGGGGCGGCGGTGACCACGCCGCGTTGGCCGGCATAGCGCGCCAGCCCGTATTGCAACGGTGATCGCGAGCCACAAAAAACCGCCACGTGGTCGCTGGGCACCTGGTTCTGCCGGGCAAATAGCTCGATCAGGCGCACCTGTTGTTCGTAGTAATAACGGCCACTTTGCCGGGCGCCCAGTTCCAGGGCCTTGACCGCCGAGGTAGTGGGGCCATAGGAGCTTTCGTTGTAGTCCAGGCGGATGATGTCATCGCCAAAGATGGGGTCTACGCCGTTAGGCGCGGCGGCCTGCGCGGCCCAGGCGGGTAGGGCGGGGGCGATGCCGGCCAGGGTGGCGGCGGTGACGAAGCTGCGTCGGCTGAAAGCGGTCATGGTGGTTCTCCGTGAGGGTTCAGTCCTTGTCGGTACCGTTGAGGTTGCGGGCCACGCGAAAGCTCAACCAATCGCCTCGCACGGCCGGTTCACGCTCGTTGCGGTTGCCGGAGCGCGAGAAAATCGCCGGCTCGATGTAGTCGTTGCCACGGATCTGCCGGTGGGTGCAGGTGCCGCCGGTGGTCCAGGCGCTGCCGTCGGTGGGCGCGCCCACGTAGTCGGTGTGCCAGCAGTCGGCCAGCCATTCGTAGACGTTGCCGTGCATGTCGTACACGCCAAAGGCGTTGGGCGGGAAGCTGCCCACTGGGGCGGTGTAGGTGTAGCCGTCCTTGGGGCCGTAGCCGTTGGCGTGCTGGGTGATCGAGTACTCGCCCTCTTTGTCGAAGGGGAACGGGAACGGCCCGGTGGAACCGGCGCGGGCGGCGTATTCACGTTCCGATTCGCTGAGCATGCGGTACGGCTGGCCGGTTTTTTTCGCCAGCCAGTCGATGTAGCCGTGCACCTCGTCCCAGTTCATGCACACCGCCGGTTGGCGCGGGCCTTGCGGGTAGCTGGGCTTGCCGTTCTGGCACTGGCGGCCGGGGCGCCGGTCGCCGTCGGGCAGCACCGTATGGGTTTGCTTGGCATAGCGCTGCCATTGCTCGGCGGTGATGTGGAAGCGGCTGATGGCGAAGGGGTGTTCGAAGGTTACGGTGTGCAGTGGGCCTTCGTCGTCCTGCTTGCCCACTTCGTCATCGGGCGTGCCCATCACGAAACTGCCGGCGGGCAGCACCACCATTTCCGGGCAGTCTTTCTTGCAGTCGCTGAACACTTTGCCGGGGGTGGTCGGGTCGGCGGCCAAGGCGTCGAATGACAGCGAGAGGTAGCCTAAGGCAAGCAGTGAGGTCAAGCGTTTCATGGTTGTCCTTTCGGGGTTTGGGAGGGGGCCGGCTTGGCGGCCTGTTGGGCGGCTTCCCACACGCGCAGGAAATTGCCGCCCCAGAGCTTGGCGATGTCTTCGTCGGAGTAGCCGCGCACCATCAGCTCAGCGGTGACGTTGCGGTTCTGGCCCACGTTCTGCCAGCCGATCAGGCCGCCGCCGTCGTTGAAGTCCGAGCTGATGCCGACGTGGTCGATGCCGATTTTTTTCACGGTGTAGTCGATGGAGTCGACGTAATCGGCCAGGGTGGCTTCGGGCTCTTCACGCAGGATGTCGTAGAAGGGGGTCAGGAATTCGCCGAATTTTTTCTCGGACCAGATTGAGAACACCGGGTCAGTGGTGGTGCCCATCTGGGTTTGGTTTTGCACGTCGGGCAGGTTGTAGCGGGCGCGCAGCGCGTTCATTTTCTCGATGGTGGGCCGTGAGAACGGCTTGAGGTATTTGGAGTAGGCGACGATGTTGACCAGGCCGTTGGTGGCCTTGATGTTGGCCAGATCCGCGTCGCTGAGGTTGCGGCGGATGTCCATCATGCCCTGCACGCCGGTGTGCGAGGCCATGACCGGAGCGCGGCTCAGGTGGGTGACTTGGGTCAGTGCCTGGCTGGACATTTGCGATACGTCGATCAGCACGCCCAGGTCGTTGAGTTTGGCCACGGCGCGGCGGCCAAGGTCCGAAAGGCCCCCCAGTGGGTCTACCGAGTCACCGAGGAAGGGCAACGGCCGGGCCGAGTCGACCCAACTGTTGTTGCCCACGTAGCCTGGGCCGAACACCCGCATGCCGCGTGCGGCCCACAGGTCGAGTTTGTCGACATCGTCGCCCAGGGGGGCGGCGTTGAGCATGCTGATCACGATGGCGAATTTGCCTTCGCTGGCCAGGCGGCGAAAGTCGGCGGGGGTGTAGGCGATGCCGGCCTGATCGGGGAAGTCCTTGGCGATGCTGGTGATGATGCGGTAACGCACTTCCAGTTCGTTGGCCATGGCCGCGTCGAAGCCGGCCGTGGGGCGGTGCGGCCAGTGAGGGCCGCTCCAGAATTCGGGCCACGACCAGATGGCAATCGATGCGCCCTTCAAGCGGCCTTTGCCGGCCTTGACCAGGTCGAATTGGGTAGGGCCGTCGCGGTTGGGTTCGCGGCCTTCGCTGCCATAGTTCAAGGGCACATCCAGGTGTGCATCCAAAGCCAGGATGCGCTCTTGCAGTGCGTTGGCACGTTGTTCGATATCGCGGCTGTAGGGGTGTGCTTCGCGGTACACCCAGTACCACCACGCCGTTGCGGCGACGATCAGTAGCAGAACCAGGAGGGCCAGTGCATATGGCCACTTGCGCGATAAAGGAGGCTGTTTCGTCATTGCGTTATTCGACCCGCTGTACGACGGCCCCATGCCGTTCGAACCTGTTGGGTGAAACGAGCTGGGTTCAAGAGAATTTACAAACGCTCTAAATCGCCCCCGCAACCGTTCGTTTTTGCAGCAGTAGTCACGTCATGAGTACAGTGGATGAAGGTGTCACGTCGAAAGATCCTGGGTGGCCTGGTGGCCGCAGGTGTAGCGTTGCCGACCGGGTATTACGCTTGGCAAAAATGGGAACAGGCACAGCAGGCGGAACTGAACAGCGATGAACCTGCGGTGCCGGTCGACGACCTGCCCAATGCCTTGCTGGGTGAGCGCCTGGTCGGGATCTGGGATTGGCGCCTGGTAGACGACCACCCGGCATTGGCTGAATTGGCCCGGCCACTGGAGTTACTGCTTGATGTGGGGCAGGGCGCACGCGCCGTGCGCGGCTACTTGGGCCTGCCACCCTATGCTGACAATGGCCTGCAGGTGTATGGGACGCTGGCGGCCGAGCATTTGCCCAACCTGCGCTGGAAGATGGTGGCGCCCAATGGGCAAGCTTACGATTGCGAAGCCGTGCTGGATGAGATCTGGGGCGTGTGGAGTGAGGGTGGCGGCGGGGCAACCCTCAGTGGTCGAGTCTGCGTGGCCGGTACCCAACCGGGCTACTCCGGGCCACAGGCGCGGTTTGTGGCCAGCCGTCGGCCGTTTGTTCAGGCGCGCGAGCGCCTGCCTTATGTCGCGGCTCTGCACGAGGACCTGATCTCGCCACAGCGGCGTTACTACCACCAGCTGTGGCATGCCACCCGCGACCGTTGGCACCGCATCGACGAGTCGCGCAAGCAGATGGTCAGGGCGTTGGGCTGGCAAGCCGGGCCCTTGGGAAACGAGCGCAATGCGCGAGGCCATGATCGCCACCGCAATGGCTCCGGCGAAGACTTTCTGTTCATGCACCGGCACATGCTGCACGGGGTGCGTAAAGTCCAGGACTTGCGCTCTTGGCCGTGCATGCCGGCACCACGGCCGTTTATTGGCCAGGGTGTGCAAGCCTTCGCCGACTATGTCGAAAACCGCAGCGGCTATAGCGTGCCGCCCAGTTGGCAGGTGAGTGGTGATGCCAGCTTTAGCCAATGGCTGTACTACGTCAAAAGTAACGCGGGCCTGTACGCCAACTTCCAGTTATGGGAAGCCCAACTGCACGACCCGCAATACCTCAGCACCTTGTGCCTGGGTGAGCTGGGCTCGCGTATTGAACTGGGCATCCACGACTGGCTGCACATGCGCTGGGCGGCCTTGGCGCGTGACCCGGATTCGGGGTACCCCATGCTGTACGCGCGGCGCAATTACGATTTTGCCGAGCGCTGGTTTGGCGAAGGCAATGACTTTCTCGGTGACCCGTTTTCGTCCCACGTGAACCCGGTGTTCTGGGCGTTTCATGGCTGGATCGACGACCGTCTCAACGACTGGTACCTGGCCCACCAGCAGGCGCACCCCGGTGAAGTGAAGCCGCGCATGGTCAATGGCATTCCCTGGTTTGCGCCGGGGCGTTGGGTGTGCGTGGCCGAGCCGTGGCTGGGGCCTTCGCGCGAAGGTTGCGGCGCGTGGGGGCTGGGCAATGGCGGGGGCGGCAAGCTCGACATCGAGACGATGAAGCTGGCGTTGCAGGTGATTTTCAGCCCCGAGCAGGAAGCCGACAAACTGGCCGGCCGGGTACCGCGCAGGCCCTGGTATGGCCGGCACCTGGCGGCAGGTCCGCGGCGCGATGGCTTGTAGGCGCTGCGGTCTGCCTGATGAACGGCGTCGGCATTTTCGCGGATCAATCCGCTCCTACAGATGTGCGCGGCATCATCCGCTCCAGCCATGCGGCGGTGGCCGGCGCGGCCTGGCGCAAGGGCAGGTGGGCCGAATGCACGCTGCCATCCCAGCCTTCCATGGTGATCCACAAGTCGTCATCGGCCTTGGCGGTGTCCGGGATCGGCACTTCGGCCGTTTGGCCATAAGGCGAGCCTGCCAGGGCAACTCCGGCGTCCAACAGGCTAGCGGGCTCGCCCACGCGCAGGAACGTGGCCTTGATCGGCTCGATACACGCGCTGCACAGTGCTGCCTTGAAGGTGGTCAGGTAGCCCTCGTCACCTTCGAACTCCGGCGGCAAGTTGCGAAAGTCTGCCAGGGTCAGTGACCAGGGCCCTACCTGCACCTCACCGACCAGGTGTTTGCCCAAGCCGCTTTCGCCACGGAAAAACGCCACGTCCTTGAAGTACTGCGGCATGAAGCCCAGTGGCACCAGTATCAGCAAGGCGTTCAGGTGGAACCGCCACTTCAGCCAGGCGCGGCGCAGGGGCGAGGGGGGGGCTGCGTGGGTCTGGCTCATGGCTGGGCCTGCTCGGTAGTGGCTAGGTGGGCCAGGGCGGCCTTGGGTTTGCGCTTGAGGGCGGCGACGGAGGCCATGGCCGTGCGTTTGGTCCAGATC